>DKIT01000050.1:10540-51756 GCA_002454415.1 Sphingobacterium sp. UBA6711 | reverse complement strand
ACTGACAGATGCCAATAGTTTATGGCAATCATCTGAAAATTCTTTCATATTGTGAACTGGTTCTATCTCTTTTTTCATATTTACTGCCATAAAATTACTTGCTAACCTTTAGGTAACAACTAATATATTGTTAGCAAATATAGCGTAATTTTGTCAGACAAACAGAAACTAGAAAGGCAATATTAACTTGCAAAGTATTGATCCTGAGTTTTAAAAAATTAAATTTCAAACAATAAACAAACAAAATTATGTCATTAGAGAATTTAAAAATCAGACAGGAGTTAAGAGATTTAGTAGACGCCTATGCTTATTTAGGGGATGAAAAAAAGATAGACCAGCAGATGGAACTGTTTACTACCGATGCCACATACAAGGTCTATATGAACGGGATTGAGGTTGCTTTTACTGCAGGAACGGAGACACTTCAAAAGGAATTTAAAACCCATGCTGCAGAAGTAAAGACTTACTTCACCTTAAATGGTCAGCATACAGTACGCATAGAAGGCAGCGATACTACCGGAATCTCCTATTCCCAGCTTAAAATGATCCGGGAAAAAGACGGACAGCATATCATTACTGATTATAGCATAAAGTACGAAGATGTCTACATTCAACAACAAGGTAAATGGTTAATCAAAGAACGTATCGGACATTTTCTGATCATTGAATCAAGAACCCTGCACAACGGATAGTAAAACCAAGTCGCTAAAATGAAAATAACTAAAATCATCACTACTTCGCTTAGTGTACTGGTTGGGATAATGCTTATTGCAAGTGGGCTCATGAAAGCCATTCATTTACCGTGGTCTGTCGCTGGTCTGGTTAAATTCAATTTGCCAAATTCTGCCACCATACTTGGGTTAATGGAAATGTCATTTGCGATTCTCTTTCTAATTCGGAAAACGATGAGAATAGGCTTTATCTTGCTGTGCTGTTACTTTGCAGGAGCAATGGCTACAGAATTATCCCACGACGGTTCAATGCTTAATCCAGGAGTTCCTTTGGCCTTGATTTGGGTTACAGCATTTTTAAAAGATCGATCAATATTTTGGGTACCTTTGAATCATCAAAACCTGCCTTAGATGATGAAGTATTGATCATACTAAAACCTTAACAACAGGATCTTATATCATATATGTTCCTGTTGTTGGGCTAAACAAAATTAAACTGGGTTAATCTATTTGCTATAAAAATGCTATATTTATCTACCTACTAGTAGATAGATTATGAAAACAAGAGAGAAAATAGTCAATACAGCAGCAGAGATGCTATCTAAAAATGGTTTTAATGCATTCAGTTTTCATGACATTGCAAACGCAATCGGAGTTAAAACTTCTTCAATTCATTATTATTTCCCGACCAAATCAAACCTTATCGTTGAAATAATACATTATTCTCAAAATATACAACCCGCTTTATTTGAAGCCATATCGGCGAAGAAACCACAGGAAAAACTCTCTCTACTGATCGACTTTTATGTGGATTTAGCAGATAAAGGACAGATGTGTCCGATTGTCTCTATTTCCTCAGATATGAATGATATAGATTCTAATATCAAATTGGAAGTAGGTAAATTTTATGATTTTCTTGCTGATTGGCTGACTTCCGTCATTGAAGAAGGAATCACTAAAAATCAATTTGCTACTTCGCAAACCCCGGAGAATAAATCAATGGAAATCCGNNGCAGCTCAGCAAAAAGTAATAAATTTATATCAGGCCAATGAGACTTTAACAGAATGGATGCGTCAAAGGTAAAACTACAAAGAAACCAGATGCCCACAATATATTGACAGATTTTACCAACAAAAGAGATACTTTAGCGCATAAATGGTAAAAACTCGAACACATACCCATCTAAGGCAGCTGTAATCCTTAGCCTTGTAAACCTTTGCCAACCGAATACCTGACTTCAGCGGAAATACCTATGATCATGGTAATATTCGATTTCACACCCTATCAGTTTTCAAGTCCATTAGACAATAACGCCCAATATTTTCCTATGTTGATTTTGCGCTTTGCAACCATATAAATCCTCTTTTACATTATAGGCAGTTATTATTGTTATTTTAAAAAATCCTCTTCAACCATAGCATTATTTATAAATACGCCTGTATTATTTCCTGTTGAGACAGCATAGGATACAGAACGAAGAGGATTGGTATTATCCCCACAGGCGTATATGTTATCTACTGTAGTTTTCTGAAATGAATCTACCTTTATAAGTCCTTGCTCTGTCAATTCACAGCCCAATAATTCCGGGATTTTACAATGCTGCTCAAATGGAGGCCTTGAATAGATAACTTCTAATGCAAAAGTCGAATTGTCTGAAAATATGATTTCTTCTACGACTCCCTCTTTGTGTTTCAATGAGGTAATTTCCTTTTCAACTATTGAAATATTATGCCTTTTGATTTCATCGGTCTGTTCCTGTGTTAATTCCGACTTTCCATTGGTAAATATCGTTACATCTTTTGTCCCGCGATGGATAAGTCTAGCTAAATGAAATGCACCATATCCATTTGCAAAAATCCCAGTTTTTTGATCCTTTACTTCATATCCGTGGCAATATGGACAATGAAGTACTGTAATTCCCCAACATTCAGCAAAACCTTTAATGTTTAGCATTTTATCCTTTAAGCCTGTTGCAAAAATCACTTTTTTAGCTGAGAGTAATTTTCCAGATTGAGTTGAAACGTCAAATCCTTTTTCAGTTTTAGTTACGCTTACGGCACTATCACTTAAAAATTTTACGGTGTCATATTGTAATACTTCCTGTTTTGCCCTTTCTGCAATAACATTTGGCTTTTCACCATCCTGGGTAATGAAGTTATGTGAATGAGGTGTTTGTCGGTTACAAGGCAAACCACTGTCAATGATTAAAACACTTCTTAAAGCACGTCCCAAAGCCATAGCTGCCGAAAGTCCTGCATAACTTCCGCCAACTATAATTACGTCAAAATTTCTGTTATCTGTCATTTCATTAAAATTTAAAAATGATGTTAGTGATATTTTTTCCGTTTCAATAGATCTACCAGTTTCCATACGTTTACTTTTAATCATCTAAGACAATTTGTTTATAAATAATATTTAATAAACACTGTTCAAATTTATTGAAAATTCAAATGCAAAAAAAATTAAAATTAAAATCAGAAAATAATCACAAAAATTTCACCTAAAAACCTCAATTAAAGATATTTTACAATAATCACCTTTAATAAATAGTTCACAAATAATAAATTTTACAATACATCTTGTTTTATTGAACAGTGTTCAATAAATTTGCAGCATTAATAATTTATTTTTTATAAAATGAAAAAAGCATTAGTAACAGGAGCCAGTGGCGGTATCGGTAAAGAGGTCGCCAAACGGCTGGCAGCACAGGGATATCATCTGACCTTGGTCGCACGCAACGAAGAAAAGCTAGGCTCCCTACAAGAGTCTTTAGGACGGGACCGTCATCAGGTCCTGCCACTGGACTTAACAAATCAAGAAGATATAATTTATCTCAGTAAGCATTTAGCCAGCAATAAGTACGACCTATTGATCAATAATGCAGGTACAGGAACTTATGGTAAGTTTATCGAAATACCATTGGGAGATCAGCTCGAAACGATGACACTCAATATGGAAGCACTTGTTTCCCTCTCCTATGCATTTTTGAAGCATGCAAAATCTGGTGATGCATTAATCAATGTAGGTTCACTTCTCGCCCACTCTTCATTGCCCGGCGGTGCTGTATATGCCGCAACAAAAAGTTTTGTATCCACCTTTTCGGAATCACTCTGGTTCGAATTTAAAAATAAGGGTATATTTGTAGCAGGCTTCAATCCAGGGGCTGCTGACTCGGATTTCCATCACAATGCAGGAAGGGAAACCAGCGCTTTTCCTAATTTTGTTGTCTCTTCGGTAGAACAAGTGGCTGAGGAACTAATTAATGCATTAAATAATCGAAGCAAACCAAGAATTGTTCAAGGATTTAAAAACAGAATGATGCTCTTTGGTTTCAGATTACTCAGTAGGAAAACCGCAGTTAATATTATGGGTAAAATAAGTCCCGGAATTCCTCATTTATAGAAGGATTCCAAACAAATTTTTTTAACGATTCATATTGATCATACATGGGTATAGCAGAAAGAAAACAAGAAGAAAAGCAGGAAATGCACCAGCGTATCTTAAATGGGGCTAGAAAAATATTTCTTGAAAAAGGATATGAAAAAACCAGTATGCGCAATATTGCAAGTGAGATCAATTATAGCCCTGGTAGTCTCTATTTTCATTTTAGGGATAAAACCGAAATTTTTCAGGAGCTTCAAAAAGAAGGATTCACGTTGCTTCTAAACCAGTTAAAAGTACTGAATACCGTGGCAGATCCATTTGAACGCCTGAAGGCATCCGGACGTGTATTTATTCAATTTGCGCAGGAAAACAAGGACTACTACAACCTGATGTTCATGGTCGAGGAAGATGTAAAAGAGCCTAGCGAAAACAGATTCCAAATAGCACAGGAAGCCATAAACCATATGTGTTCAATTATTGGCGAATGCCAGCAACAAGGTCGATTCCAAGGAATGGATACAGATTATTTTACATTTATGGTGCTTTCTGCAATGCATGGAATATGTGCCCTGTTTTGCAAAGACCGCACAACAAGTTTTATGAACAGAACAAACGATGACCTTATGGAAAACGGTTACGAATGTTTTGTTGCTTTGCTTGAAAAGGGCTGAGCCTTTTTTTTAACCCATTATTGAACAGTGTTTAAAAATAATACAATGATTAATATATTTCATAACCGAAAGTTTTTATGGCCAGTTTTATTGGTTATATCGCTTATTATCACTTCGCAAAAGATCAGTGCACAAAGCAGGCTTGACCTCTACATTAAAGAAGGTCTTGAGTCAAACCAGAGTATTCATCAGCAGGATTTCATGCTTGAAAAGAGTATATATGCACTTGGCGAGGCTAAAAGTCTGTTTAAGCCCAATGTCAGCTTCTCAACCACCTATACCAAAGCAGATGGTGGGCGTACTATAGATATCCCAGTTGGTGATATGCTGAATAATGTCTATTCCACCTTAAATCAGCTCACAGGAACAAGCGCTTTCCCCCAGCTTCAAAACCGTAATGAACAGCTCAATCCAGACAATTTTTACGATGCAAAATTCCGAATTACCCAGCCGATCTTAAATGCAGAAATCAGCTATAACAAAAAGATTAGATCCAAGCAGATCGACCTTCAAAAAACGGAAGTCCAGCTCTATAAACGTGAACTGGTCAAAGAAATCAAAACTTCATACTATAATTACCTGAAAGCCGTCAATGCCGAAAAGATCTACCTTTCGTACCGAAAACTCGTACTTGAAGGAGAACGCGTTAATAAAAAGCTTTTTGACAATGGCAAGATCAACCGCACAGCAGTAATCCGCAGTAAAAATGAAGTTTCTAAAATAGATGCTTCAATAGTTACGGCTCAAAAGACAAAAGAGTCCGCACAGTTTTACTTTAATTTTCTGCTCAACCGACCACTATCAGACAGTATTGAAGTTGATGAAATAACCACTTTGCCAGAGCAGAATCTTTCCCTTATGGACAATGTTTCCGCTCGTGAAGAACTCTCCAAACTTAAAATAGCGAAAGGGATCAATGAAGACTTGACGGGACTTGCAAAATCATACCTCGTCCCAAAAATTGGCGCCAGCATGGATCTGGGTTCGCAGGCTTTTGACTGGAAATTCAATAAGCAGAGCCGATACTATTTATTGGGAGTCTCCTTACAGTGGGATCTCTTTGCATCGGGCAAAAATACCAACCGCATAAAACAGGCCGTTGCAGAGCAGCACGTCGNNCATATGTTGAGCAGCAACTGTTGACCGAACTCAGAGTCCGTCAGGCCAATATGCTGAGTGCCATTGCACAATACCAGGCGGCGCAGAGCCAATTGACAACAAGTCAGACCTATTACAAAGATGTATCACTGATGTACAAAGAAGGCATGGCCATTTATATCGAATTGCTGGATGCTCAAAATCAATGGGTCGACTCCCAGCTCCAGGCAAACATTGCCCTTTTTGACACATGGATTTCCTATTCGGCCATTGAACGTGCCGCAGCTAGTTTTAACATTCAATAATAAAAAAATGAAAAAGATTCAATTCCTACTTCTTATTTCGGGACTATTTCTTTTATCCTGTAATGAGAAACCAAAAGATAAAAGTCCCCTTGGTGAACCTGATATTATATCTGTCAAGGTATCCCCTATCTCCGCATTGAACACTTCTGGTGACATANNAGAAGATGAGACCAATTATTCCTTCAAGATAGGGGGCGTAATCAGCAGCATCTTGGTCAATGAAGGACAATTTTTCAAAAAAGGTCAATTGTTGGCAACGTTAAATACAACGGAGATCGCAGCGGGGGTTGCCCAATCCGGATTGGGCGTAGAAAAGGCACAACGCGATTATGCCCGAGCGGTCAGTCTGTACAAGGATAGCGTCTTTACCCTTGAGCAATTACAAAATACAAAGACAGCTCTTGACATTGCGAGAAAGTCTAATGAAGCAGTCGCGTTTAATGAACGTTATGCGAAGATCTATGCTTCTTCCGACGGATTTGTAGCCAAAAAGATTGCTAATGAAGGTGAAGTTGTTGGTGGTGGTATGCCAGTTCTTTTAACCAACTCGATAAAACAAAATGCAAGCTATCTATTAAAAGTTGGTGTAACGGACCTTGAATGGGCAGAAGTAAAAATTGGACAGCTTGCAAAAGTTAAACTGGATGGTTATCCTGATCAAGTTTTCCAGGCAAGTGTTTTGAGAAAGCTACAGTCTGCTGACCAACAAATCGGCTCATTTCAGGTCGAATTAAAACTAAACCTTCACGGTATTGTACCTGCTGTTGGTATGTTTGGTAAGGCAGAAATTGCCACCGATCAACAGCAAACTTCTATTGTTATCCCTTACAGTTCACTGGTCGAAGCCGATGGAAAAAAAGCCTTTGTATTTACGGCCATTGGCAACAATAAAGTCAAAAAATTGCCGGTCAATATTGAAAAATTTGACAATGATAAAGTTTATCTAACGGGGCAACTTGATGGTGCTAATAATATTGTTGTTTCAAACAGTGCCTATCTCAACGAGCAGTCCATCATTAAAATAATCAAGTAATCCCGCATCCGATGAAAATAACAAATTTCGCTGTAAAGAATTATCAGTTTACGCTGATCATATTCGTTCTTTTCGCAGTTGTTGGACTGTTGACACTGTTCACGATGCCGCGATCGGAAGATCCGACAACACATTCCCCACAGTATATCATAACTGCGATATATCCGGGCACCAGCCCTAAAGACATGGAGGAGCAGGTGGTAAAACCCATTGAAAATAAAATCTACGGTCTCGAGAACATTGAAAAGATTCTGACTTCGGTTGAAGACGGAGTCGCTGTCATCCAGCCAAAATTTAAGTATGGTGTTGATGTTGACAATAAATACCAGGAAATCTCCACCGAAATCAATGCACTTAAGAATAGTGAGCTTCCGAAGGATATCTATCTCCTCAAGACTGAAAAGGTCGCCTCTTCCGATGTTAAGATTATTCAGGTTGCCCTAGTTTCAGGCACAGCGTCAGCCAAGGTCCTGCGCGATCATGCAGACATACTAAAAACAAAACTGGAAAAGATAACCGATCTAAAAGAGGTTAAATATACTGGGATTCCCGAACAGGAAATCCGGATAGACATGAAGCTGGATAAACTTGCACAGTTAAAGATACCACTAGGTCTTGTCATCGGAAGTCTCCAGAGTGAAGCAGCCGACATTCCTGGTGGAAGCATCAACCTGGACAGTAAGGTATTCAATGTAAAGACGAGCGGCAAATTCAAAAATGTGGATGATGTTGCCAGCACGGTTATATACAACGCCAATGGCAAGATCGTTTATCTCAAGGATGTGGCTGATGTAAGCTATAAAGACGGAACAGTTAATCACATTACCCGTCTCAATGGACATCGCTGCATTCTGGTGACAGCAGCGATGAAGGACAATGTCAATATCAGCAAGGTAAAAGATGAATATATGCCTGTACTGGAAGCGTTCAGCAAAGATCTTCCTGAAAATATCAAGATGGTCAAAAATTTTGATCAGGCAGACATGGTATCCAAGCGATTGGGGCATCTGGGATTTGATTTTGGTCTTGCGATCCTATTGGTCGTTATTACCCTGCTCCCACTTGGGTTCCGTGCCTCCCTAATTGTGATGATCTCCATTCCATTATCACTTGCCCTGGGATTGATCGCGATGAACCTGATGGGCTACTCGCTTAACCAGCTGAGTATCGTTGGACTTGTTGTGGCTTTAGGACTATTGGTTGATGACAGTATTGTTGTCGTGGAAAATATAGAACGGTGGCTCAGGGAAGGTCACTCAAAAAAAGATGCCATTCTAAAAGGGACCAAGCAGATTGGCGTAGCTGTAGTCGGGTGTACGGCTACGCTCGTCATTGCATTCCTGCCCCTTGCCTTTCTTCCTGATATTGCAGGTGAGTTTATCCGAAGCTTACCCATTGCGGTCATTACAAGTGTCCTTGCCTCGATGCTCGTAGCACTTACCTTAGTTCCATTTTTGGGTAGCCGAATGTTGAAAACGCATACTCATGGTGGTGGAAATTTTTTCCTACAAAAATTGCAGCAGTTTTTAAGGTTCTCCTATCGCAGAATAATGCCTTTAGCACTTTCCTGGCCGAAGGTCACCGTGGGAATTTCTATCATTTTGAGTGTGCTTGCCTTTCTACTATTTCCATTGGCAGGGTTCAAGCTTTTTCCGACATCTGAAAAACCGATGTTCCTGATCAACATCAAGCTGCCTTTACAGGCAGACATTCCTGAAAGCGACCGCGTAGCTAAACTTGTAGAAAAGGAATTAAAACAGCATAAAGAAATTGTGTATTTCACTTCCAATGTAGGGAAAGGTAATCCGCAGATCTATTACAATGTACATCAGCAGGATATTAAGCCGGATTTCGCACAGATATTCGTACAGATGGATGAAGAAGCCAACCCTAAGTCCAAACAGGAGCTAATTAAAACACTACGCAAAAAGTTCGCTGATTTTCCCCTGGCCAGGATTGAGGTAAAGGATTTTGAACAGGGAACCCCTATTGAAGCAAATATTGTCGTGCGGATATTCGGTGAAAATCAGGATACCTTAAGAGCGCTCTCTTTTAAAGCCGAGGAAATTTTACGGAAACATCCGGGAACATTCTTTGTAAACAATGAGCTCAATGCCTACAAATCTGATGTGAAAGTAACCATTAACAAAGAAAAAGCGAGGACTTTGGGTGTGCTGACCAGTGATGTTGATAAGGTGATCCGTATGGCGGTAGCAGGACTTAATGTAGGCGATTACATTGATGACAGAGGCGATTCACGTAATGTAGTGATCACGCTTCCGCGCGAGAAATTCTCCAACCTTGATGCACTCAAGGGACTTTATGTCAACAATCTCCAGGGAACACCTGTCCAGATTGACCAAATTGCCACTATTGGTTTCGAGACCTCTCCTACAGCGATCAATCATTTTAACAAATCGAGATTTGCCAAAGTCACTTCGCTGACCAAGGACGGTATCTATGCCAACGATATTCTGAAAGATATTGTTCCCCAGCTCGATAAAATGAAATTACCTCCCGGTTATTATTATAAGTTATCCGGAGAAGCAGAATCAGAAGGTGATGCGCTAGGTGGAAATTTTCTTTCGGTGATCTTACTGAGCGGTTTCCTATTTGTTGGTGTACTCCTACTTCAGTTCAAAACTTTCAAAGGAATCATTATCGTGTTATCCATTATTCCACTCGGAATTCTTGGAGGCGTAGTTTTTTTACNNATTGGTATCCATTATCGGTTTTATTGGACTTTCTGGTATTCAGGTGAAAAACTCACTTTTATTGGTAGACTTTACCAACCAGTTGCGCCTAGAGGGACATAGTATTGATGAGGCGGTGAATATGGCTGGTGAAACCCGTTTTCTACCGGTAGTATTAACTTCAATCACCGCAATCTGTGGACTGCTCCCGATTGCCTTAAATCCGAACCCACTTATTGCTCCGCTAGCAATCGTACTTATTGGTGGACTGATCAGCTCGACGATTCTCTCCAGAATTGTAACACCAGTGATGTATAAATTAATTCCCCCACAATTGGAAACGGAAGAGAAGATTTAATGCTCGAGAATATTATACTTTATAATCGTGAAAGAAATGGCTACCACTTGGCAGCCATTTCTATTTATTGAGAATTTTAACGGAATAGTGCCAAAGCATTATATTAATTATCTTAATGCCTCCTTTAAGCCAAAATCAAATAATAAAAAATGATGTCAAAAATACTCCTTCTTTTCAACTAGAATTACAGAACAATTTATTTTTAAAGAACCGAACTACATTTTGCTACAAATTGCTCAAACTTTCGATTTGTATTGTGCATGACCGGTCCATGACCGAAACAGATAAGGGCCGGGTTCAGTTTAGCTAACTTCTGGAGTGATTTTAAATTGCGCTGTTGATCTGAGGTGAATATGTTTGGAGGAAGTCGAAGACCAGTCACCGTCGTAAGCAGATTCATATTTGTCGCAACATCGCCGATTATCAGTACACCATCTCGCTCACGAAATAAAGAAATATGACCTGCCGAATGTCCAGGTGTTTCAATTACCCGAAAGTTTCCGATCATATCATTCTCAACGATCGTCCCCTGGACCTTATGCCCCTGGCCTGCCCAATATTTTTGTTGAAACTTCGCGACCAAATGTTTCGGGGATGGGAAGTCGCCGGTTACGAGACCCGTTTCGGTTCTAAAAACTTCATCTGGATGACAGAATAAGGGTATCGCGAACTCAGTACAAATCTGGTCGCTACAGCCCTGATGGTCAGCATGCGCATGCGTCAGTACGTGTTGGTGAACGGGAATTTTCTGGAGAGCTTTTTTTACCGTAGAATATGAACTCCGTATTCCGGAGTCTATTAATACACCCTCAATGATATAGCAGTTTATACTGTTTCGTGGCATAAGGGAAATTTTAAACACTTCCGGAGCAATTTGACGTAACATATTTTTTTGTACAAATCTACACAGCTGATCAGGTCAGCCTAAGGACATTTGTCCTATACTATGTTGGGGCAATGTATTTTTCCTTTCGCCCGTGTAAGCGATCGCTGTGTAATACCCAAGTACGACGCCAAATCCTGTGTCGATACACGTTGAACAAGGATAGGTTCACTTGATAGGATATGAAGATATTTATCTATCGCCGACCTATTATTGTAATTCAGCATGTAACGCTCCTTTTGGTTATACTCCATCTCCATCACCGATTTTATAACTCTGTTCCAAGCTGTCACCTGATCAAGCAGATATAGATAGTCTGAATAGCTTATCGCATAGATGATGGTATTTTCTATGGTCCTAAAACTCTTTTTTGATTTTTTATGCGCTACAAATTCCGGAAACGAGGTAGCAAAATCGCTTTCAAACTTGAAACAGGTTATATTTTCCTTTCCTTCATTATCGAGGGCATATGCTTTTACGGCGCCCCTAGCAATAAATCCAATATGACTACAAGATTCATTCTCACGAATAAAAAAATCACCCTTTTTTAAGTAGATCGGTTTGAAAAACTGTACTGAGAAATTGACTTCCTCAGTCGATAATACACGTGTTGATGATAAGTAATTTTCAAGTACATCAATCATTTTATAATCTTTTTATTCCTTTATTATATTCTTAATAGTATGTGTATTATATGCCAATTCCGCTTATTTTATTTTCAACACAATCTTTCCTTTTGCTCTCCCACTTGCCACGTGACGCATAGCCTCATTGGTCTGAGAAAATGGGTAAACTTTTTCTATGACAGTTTTAATATGACCATCTTCAATAAGTTTTGTGATTTGTTCAAGCTGTTTTCCACTGGATTTCATAAACAGAAATTGATAATCAACTGCCTTCCTCTTTGCTTTTCTCCTAACACCTGAACTTAAAATAGATAATACTGTTCGAATGATCCAAGAAGCCCCAATTTCAAGTGCAAATGCAGGTGTGGGCGGACCTGAAATAGAAATGATCTTTCCTCCACTCTTTACTACATTTAATGATTTCTGCAACGTGTTGTTATCTTGGCTGTTCAAAACCAAATCATAGTCCTTCAAAATAGCTTCAAAATCCTGCGTTTTATAGTCAATTAAAACATCAGCACCTAATTCCCTAAGCATTTGAAAGCTTGCTTTTCCAGCTGTAGTGGCGACAGTTGCACCCAAATATTTCGCTAATTGAATAGCGACAATACCAACTCCTCCAGATCCTGCCTGGATAAAAACTTTTTGTCCTTTCTTTACTTTCCCTATTTCGACCAAAGCTTGCCAAGCGGTCAGCGCTACAAGTGGAACACCCGCTGCTTCTTCCATGGAAAGATTTTTGGGTTTCAAGGCCAGATCTTTCACTTCAACAGCTAAGTATTCAGCAAAGGTTCCGATGTGATGGTCTGAAGGACGGGCATACACCTCGTCTCCAATTTTAAACTTTGTAACCTTTGAACCTGTTTCAATGACAATACCGGCCAGATCATGACCTAGCGTAAAAGGTGTTTTATAGGGTAAAATCATTTTGAATTCACCCGACAAGATTTTAGTATCCAGCTGATTGAGGCCTGCCGAATAGATTTCAACCATGACTTCGTTTTCGCGGGGTCTAGGTTTACTAACTTCACGTAATGTTAGCTCCTTCTTCTTACCATAGTTTTTAACTACAAATGCTTTCATAAATTATGTTATTTTTATCTTTATTTGTTATGACGAGAATCAGCGGTATATTACTAGGCCTACTGCTTCTGGCTTTGATGGCCTTACGATCACATTGTTGACTGGACAAAAAATGGCCGGTCGAATGTTTATGCCTGATGTGATAATTTTGACATCGCCTCACCGATAGCCTGGGCATAGATTTTGGCGTCCCCCACCGGAATATCAAATAGATTGGTTTCCAATCCGATAAAAAGCTCATCAGCTACTTCACTTGGCTGGATTCCCGCAGCTCCACCTATTTCAGCAGAAAATTCCGTATTCACCAACGGAGGATAAACTTCATAGATCTGAAGATTTTTCTGTTCTTCATAAGTTTGTCTTAAAGCCGTGGTATAACTATGTAACGCTGCTTTAGTAGCTCCATAGGTCGGTAAGAATTTATGGCTTCCATATACTGCGATGGACGATATGTTCACCACGGCTGATTCTTCCTTTTCCAATAAGTGTGGCAGCATTAATTCCGTAAAATGGATGATCGCGAAATAATTGGTATTCATTTCGATCATTGCTTTCTCGTGTGCGTTGGTTGTCTCACTAAGCAGATATCCAAAAGCCGCCCCGGCATTATTGATGATAATATTAACATCAGCATGATTCGTTTTCAATTCTTCTGCAATACGAACTCTGTCTGCTTCCACAGATAGGTCACCCGGAATTGCTACTGCATCTTTCAACTGCACTAAAGCTTTTTGAAGACGTTCTTCATTACGACCGTTGATGATTATCTTATTTCCGGCAGCATTTAATTTTTTAGCAATTGCCAATCCTATTCCTGCACTTCCGCCACTGATAAATATGGTGTTTCCTGTAGTTTTCATTTTGATTGAATATATTTAATAATCTATAATACTGTGTTTATGTACTATTTATTGGTTAAGAGGATAGTCGTATTTTTATTAGCAGTGACATCTGTAAAAAGCGCTATTAAATTAATTTCTATTATTCGCAAAATATACTTTTTAGTATATTTTGAATCAAAAAAAATCATAGCGTATAACGCTCTAATTCTTTCTTAAGGTCTATTATAAGTTCGATCATTAAGTTTTTATTATCTATAGTTCTGCTAACGACAATTCCTCCCTCTACTGCTGACAATATCTTAAAAGCAAAAACTTCTGCATTGAGTTCTTTTGAAAACTCGCCATTAGCAATACCATCCTTTAAAATAGCTGAAAGCCCCAGTAATCCTGTTTTCAGAACCGTTGCAACTTTCTTTTTAATAGCCGGAAAATGATCATCTGCTTCCACGGCGGTATTAAAAATCGGACAGCCGCCAGCGATATAGGTATCTATTGGGTTCTTATGAAAATCGAGATACAAAAAGATCTTTTCTTTTGAGGTTTTACCCTGTGAAACAATACTGGCCAGCTTTTGCGACATTTTTTTTAATGAAAAGTCCACAACCTGCTCAGACAGATCATCTTTCCCATTAAAATGTCCGTAAATACAACCTTTTGTTAATTTGGTCGCTTCCAAAACCTCATCTATGCTCACCCCAGAAATTCCCTTCTCGTTATAAAGAGGGCTTGCTGTTTCCAGGATAAATAACTTCGTTTTTTCTGCTTTTGTTAACATCGTTTTTTAGTTTACGCTACAAATATANNAAATATACTTTTTAGTATATTTAAGACTTCAGCAAAAGTAAGGGCTTTCATGATCACTGTGCTCTTTCCACCAGCATCGCGATATTATTTAACGAAAGTAGTTTCGACGAGTATGCTTCTGAATAATCTGTATGGACTTATTGTAGTCTGTGAAATGCTCCTGATACTGGAATAGAATGATAAAGTCTAAAATCACCTCAGCTCTTCCAGTTGTTTAAAAATTGAAATCAGTGATTTACCTTTTTCCGTAATCCGGTATTCTACATTCAAGGGCTTCTCTCGGATAACAATTCTTTTCAGCAAGCCCTCCTGCTCCAGATCACGGAGCGCACTAGTGATCGATTGTTTGTTTGCATCTGGTAGCTGTCGCTGCAATAAGCTAAACCGTAAGGTACTTTCTGTTGCCAGCCTAAAAATTTCAGGTTTCCATTTACCGGACAGAGATTTCATTAGAGCAGCTGCTGGGCACATATCACCCTCCTGCTTTTTCATAGTTTGAGAATTTAAAAGTAATTACTGCGGTTTATTCTATATTCAAATCTAAGAAATATAATAATAAAAATCCGCTCGGATAAATACTTAAAACCATTTCTACAAAAAAATACATAGTCATTTTTTTTTGACCTATTGCTAAACCGGCATCAATAGCTGATTTTTGTGCATTGATACTGATGTACACGTTCATTTATTAAAACAGCGGGTGAAAATATGGAACAACAAAACCTAACAGAACTTAATAACCAGAATTTAATTAAAAAAAATGCAGTACTGAAAGGAGCCTGCATTGGACTCGGTATTGTCTATTTATTGGCTATCCTAATATTCATTTACCTTTTTGTTAATCCAGGCTTTAAAAAACTACCTATAGCAGTCTATATACCAATCTTTTCATTTCCACTAATTTTTCTCACTGTCTTTAACTCCTTAAATCTGGTGAATAAAGAAATCAAAGTCAGAAGCTTAAAATAGAGATCGGGAAAAGAATGGTTCTAACGATAAAAATTCTAACCTATATAACTTGCATTTTTTGGCGGTATTGGTTGGTGAAGTCTGTTGCATATTAAATATCCAAAAATTTATTGGCAGCAGCANNGACACCGAAGAGCTTTTGTTTTTATCGATACAGGACTTTATCTAAAGATCCTATCTGTTAGTCGATTGGCGACCGCTACCAGCAACAGTACACAGATATAAGCAACAGGATTATCGCTGTTAAAATTTGCCATTGTCATTTTTACGGTATTCTGGTTCAGGTATTGTTTCAACGACATCCCAGTGTTCAATAATTTTATCCTCTTCCAATCTGAAAAGGTCATAGAAGGCAGCGTGCCTCTGCTTGAAAAAACCTTCGCTCAGAACCAAGACAAAATTTCCTTCACCCAGAACTTTATGTATTTTACCATATTTCTGAATATTTTCATCCCGCATGAAATGCAGATATTCGTGAACTCCGTCTCCTATGTTAGGATTATGCTGAATCAAAAAATCATCTCTAAAGTAACTGCTTGCCAGATCGACTTTACCATCGATCAGAACTTCCTGAACAAACCGATGTGCCAGATTCTTATTATCCTCAGTTTTGTGATGATCTTTTGCTTTGGTCTTTCCATCGGTCATTGACCTTCCGCTCTTGTTTACTTTTTGGGGATTCCGCTGGAGATTATCCCAATGCTCCACACTTAATCCATCCTCAAAACGATGGATGTCAAATGCGACTGTAGGTTCAAAGAGAAAATAGTCAACATGAACAAACCCGATGTCCCCATCCTGAAATTTGCGGACAACATTTGTATAGACCTTATCCATCGGCATCTGCTCGTGAAGTGCTAAAATTGCTTCGATACCTGTAGCTACATTGGGGTTGTGCTGTTTGTAAGATTGTGGATTAAGTAAACCCAGCTGAGCCAAGGTTTCTGTTTCAATACTATTCTGAATAGCTTCAGCTTTGTCTCTGATTGATAGTTCCATATTTGTTAATTTAATACGGCAAAATTATACAGCCAGCTACTGAAATAAAATAGAGGAAAAAATAGTCGTATGGTGATAATATTATCATCATCTCTTTAAGGATTATATGTCTTAATTTTGCTATTGAAAAAACTGCTTTTAAAAATGTACGAGAAGAAGATACCCAAAGATTTCAGTTGTGGCATGAGTATAACGTTCGAAATTATCGGCGGGAAATGGAAGCCCTGCATCATTAATTCGATCAATAAAGGAATACGGAGACCTACGGATATTGCAAAGGAACACCCCTTAGCCAGCAAACGAGTGTTAAGCCTACAGCTAAGCGAATTGGAAAGGTACGATATTATCAGAAAAGTCACTTACCCCTCACTGCCTCCCAAAGTCGAATATTTTCTGACCCAGAAAGGGGAATCTCTCCTGCCGCTCGTTGAAATGATGGAAAAATGGGGGAACGATTTTATGGATGATTTTTTAACAGTGCAGGAACAGACACAGCAGAAAATGTTTTTATAGTCTAAAGCATACTGATCAATTCTGCGCTAATTTTCAGAAAGCGCTGCAAAGGTAAAGTAAGAAAAACTACCTGCTATCTTGAGCTTCCTACGGCCCGCTCTGTACTAATTTGATAAGTTCTTACAACACACGATAAAATGACGACCTGTAAAATTGCATCAAGCAAATAAATCCTGGAAATCGTACCGGTAATGTTGTAATAAACATCGATCGCTATAAATGCTAGGGCGGCTGGTACGCCTAACAATATTTTATCGGACTTATTTTGACCGAATAGCAAACTAATTGCTACGGCAATGGAAAGTAGCCCGACCATTCTGACAAGCCAGATATCTATCTTTTCACCTGTTACCATCATAAAGCTCTCGATATGGACGATAGGCCAGATTCCAGTAATCAGATAATATAAACCCTGTATCTTATAAACCATTTGCTTAAGCGTTTTCAGATGAACTCAAGTGATCGCGCAATCGTTTTGTTAATCATAACAAGTAAGCAAAACATACATAATTTTAAACTAAAAAACATTTATCTTATTTAAATTAATATGCCTTTATAAATCGCGATTTTGAGTTTCCTACTTTCGTTTTTCTTGTACACATTCGACAGCAATGTTGCTGGTCGCGTCTGTCATGGTCGCACGGATACGCCGTTGATTTTTGCCCTGTCCAAACTGTATATATGATTCGGTGTCGAGTCGTCGCCAGGGAATGTCTCGTGCAATGGAGGCGTCAACAATACATTGCGTGCTCGGGCCAAGCTTTCCCCTTTGATGCAACTGGTCCAAACGATCGATAACAGGCCTTAAATCAAATGATTTACCCAAGGCGATGCACTGAACTATATCCACCGCTGCCTGAATTGCATATACGCCAGCTTCCACGGAGACATAGGCTATGATCACAAATATTCGGCATAAGACCCCGTGGATCTCGTACGGCCAAAGCCACAGTCCATCCCTGCCAAACATTGGATTTCAAGCGCCACATGTTCGACCACATGACCAAGCCAGGTTCCTTCTGTCATACGACTTATAAACCCGCCTTTGACTCCTTCCGAACGACGGTGGGTATGCAGTGATGGTATGAGACCGACGAGCCGGGTAGTAAATCCCGGCAGACTGTTGGTTGGGAGATTTTCATATTCTCCGATATCAAGTACCGTTTGCACAAGATGCTTTCATCCGATGGACCAAATATTTGGCCCACGAAGAACTTTTACTTCTCCTATGTTTGTATAATATAATCTAAGTGAAGAAGAGCGAGAGCAGATTTTGCTATAAATAGCCTTTTGGTATATTCAAGAAAAGAAACTGTCTCCTCTTCTTTAACCTTTTAGAATCTAAACAGAATGTAAGGAATTCACTCATTAGTATGAGTTTTATAGCCAGTATATCCAGTCAGGAGAAAAGATGTAGAAAGGTTATCACTTACCTAAACAAAATAAGATGAAGGTATTATTAAAGCAGACAGTAGGAATTGATGTTGCACAAAATGAATTAGTTGTATCTCTTGGCAGAATGGATGAGCAGATCAACATAGAAATCTATGCCTACAAAGTATTTCTAAATAATAAAAAAGGTTTTTTAAGTCTTGTATCGTGGGTAAATAAAGAGACATCAACTAAAACAGGAGTACGATATGCAATGGAAGCAACAGGAGTTTACCATGAATCCTTAGCCTACTATCTTAGCAGTATTCAACAACAAGTCAGTATCGTTTTACCAAACAAGATCAGTAATTATGCAAAAACACTTGACATAAAAACTATTACTGACAAGAGCGTTTCACAAGCCATTGCGAGATTTGGTTTGGAAAGGCAATTAGAAGTGTGGCAGCCTCCATTAAAAATATTCAACGATTTGAGACAGCTTTGTAGGGAACGTGAGCAACTCGTACATGAGCGTACAATGTTGAAAAACCAACTGCATGCTGAAAGTGCTTCTGCAACTTCGCGCGAAAGCTCAGTTAAACGAACTAAAAAAAGAATAGCACTTATTGATTTGCAGGAAAAGCAAATAAAAGAAGAAATTAATTTCCTTATCAAGGAAGATCAAACTCTAATAGAAAAGATGAAAATAGTATCTTCTATTCCTGGAATTGGAAATCTGACCGCTGTAACCATTATCGCTGAAACAAACGGATTCGAGTTAATAAAAATTAAAGACAGTTGGTCAGTTATGCAGGATTAGATGTAAGAGAAAAGACATCTGGAACCTCAGTAAAATCCAAACCCCGAATATCTAAGCGGGGTAATCGGAATTTAAGAAAAGTAATGCATTTTCCGGCACTGGCTGCAATAAGAACAAATGAAAGATTTAGAGAAGTTTTCTTAAGATTAGTTTCAAATCATGGTGTTAAAATGAAGGCTATAGTTGCCATACAGCGAAAGTTGCTGGAGCTGACATTTATCTTATGAAAAACTAATTCCTATTATAGTTCAGATTATGAGGATCATAATTTGAGTCTCAGGTAGCTGAATAAAAAGTCCATAAATTGATAATTTGTTTTCTTTATAATCTATCAAAAAGTTTTACTTGCTTGCTATTTGCAACACCACATGAAAATTAATGAAGTTGTTAGATCAGCGCTCTAAGGATTTCTACGCTTTTCGATAAGCTGTCCAGAGAAGAGGAAGCGAACCCTAGCCTAATTCCATTTTCATTATAGGTTGGATATTTATGTATTTCACCATCTGATATATACAATCCCTTATTGTAGGCTTGCTTCGCTAATTTTTTGAGATTAATGGATTTATTGAATTCAGTCCAGACTGTCATTCCGCCTTCAGGAACTGAGAAATTTATAACGTCTAACAATTCACTTTGTAAGAGGCTGCAAAGATGATTTCGCCTTTCTTCATACACAGTCAATGTTTTTCTAAGATAACGTTGTATTGTACCATCCTGAATAAGTTCTGACATCGCATTATCCAAAATGTGGTCGCCTTGCCTGTCAATTAGTACACGGATATTACTTAGATGANNTTTCAGAAGCGCTTAAATATCCAATTCGAAAAGCTGGAGAGAAGCTCTTACTGAATGAGCCACAATAGATGACCATTCCACTTTCATCAGCGCTGGCAAGAGGTTGTAAAGGTCGATGATTATAATGAAAATCAAAGTCGTAATCATCTTCAAAAATGATAAAACCATATTCATTAGCTAATCTTAATAATTCCAATCTCCGGTCAATACGAAGAGACACAGTTGTAGGATAGTGATGATGAGGTGTAACATACACCATTCGTACTTTTCTAAGCTTACATATTTTCTTTAGTTCATCGATCACCAAACCATGTTCATCCACTGGAATGCCAATATGGTTTGCTTTGGCGAGTAAAAAATTATGTTCAGCACGTTGCCATCCTGGAATACCTGACACAACCACATCTCCGGGATTAATAAGAGCAGTACATACAAGGTTAATACCCATCAAGGTTCCGCGAACAGACAATATATTTTTTTTTGTAGTTTTTAGCCCCCTTGATTCGTTCAGATAACGAGAAATTGTTTCTTTATAAAATTCGGAACCATCCGGAGAACCGTAGCTTCCAAATTTATTATACAGCCCACTTCGGGTAAGCTGATTACGATATGCTCTGTATAATTCTTTAAGAGGAGCCAATTTGGGATCGGGATAACCGTCATNNTAAAATATGGGTTATATAAATACTGCTTTTCATTTAGTTCAAAGCCCGCTACTTCCTGTGCTTTGGGAAGAGTTTGATTTTGCAGCCTCATTGGTACAATGTCAGGAATGTGAGATGAAACAAAAGTGCCACGACCTACATAGCTTTCGAGCCAGCCTTGCATTTGCAGTTCTTCAAAAGCTTTACTTACAGTAATTCGATTAATCCCCAATACTTTAGCAACATCTCTTGTCGATGGTAGTTTTTGACCTCCATTGAGGTGTCCATTTTTAATCAAAGTGAGTACCCCATCAGATAACTGAAGATAGATTGATTTTTCATCTTTAGGATTTAATTCGATACGACTAAATAAATCATATAATATTGGACTATCCATTTTGCAAATATTGGACTACAAATATAATCCAATTTGGTTATAAATTTGTAATCATCAAATAATTAGAGAATATGTATACACCCACCCATTTCAGGTTTGAGAATGAAACGGATAAAGTCAACTTTATGAAGCGCTACAGCTTTGGTACTATTATCACAGTGAAAGATGACCTTCCCATTGCAACGCAGCTGCCATTTTTTATAGACGACAGCTCGGATAGACTGAAGTTAATCTCTCATTTTGCGGTTGCCAACGAGCAGGCTAAATATTTTGAAGATAAACCTTCTTTAATCATATTCAGCGAACCTCACGCCTATATATCTCCCACTCATTATGATAAAAGAGAAAGTGTACCCACTTGGGATTATATTTCGGTACATGCCTACGGCACGGCAAAGATTATTACAGAGGAACCTTTAAAACTCGAAGCTCTGGAGCAGATGATAAGGTTCTATGAAAAAAGTTATATGCAACAATGGCAAGACCTACCCGAAAAGTTTAAGACAGGCATGATGCGAGGCATTATAGCATTTGAATTGGAAATAACCGACTTACAGGGACAAAAAAAATTGAGCCAGAATAAAACCGAAATTGAAATACAGCGTATTACGGACCATCTCGAAAATAGTGACAATACAGTTGAGAAAGAGTTGGTAGAGTTTATGAAAAATACAAAAAAGTAAAAACTATGGAAAATATAGAAATTAAAAAAGTAACCGTAAACGATTTAGAACAGTTACAAAAAATTGGAAAACAGACTTTTTCTGAAACCTTTTCGTCTAGTAATACAGAAGAAAATATGGCTAAGTATTTGGATGAAGGCTTTTCTACAGAAAAACTGACTGCGGAACTTAGCGACAGAAGTTCAGAATTTTACTTTGCTTTACTCAATGAACAGGTTATTGGATACCTGAAGTTGAACTTTGGGCAGTCACAGACCGAACTGCAGGATAATAAAGCACTCGAAATAGAGAGGATTTATGTATTGCAGGCGTATCACGGTAAAAAAGTTGGGCAGTTACTTTATGATAGATCAATGCAGGTTGCACAGCGTGAGAACGTACATTATGTGTGGCTGGGAGTTTGGGAGGAAAACCCAAGAGCGATACGCTTTTATCAAAAAAATGGTTTTGTGGAATTTGATAAGCATATTTTCAAGTTAGGAGATGATGAGCAGACCGATATAATGATGAAGAAAATATTAAAATCAGATATCATAACTACTGGCATAGATATTCAACCTACATTAGAAAATGAAGAAGTAGCTCTTTTACCATTACAGGAAGGAGATTTCGAAATTTTATACGAAGCAGCTTCCGATCCAAAAATATGGGAACAACACCCAAACAAAGACAGATGGAAGAGAGATGTCTTTCGTACTTTCTTTGATGGGGCGATAGAAAGCCGAGGAGCATTTAAAATTGTATATAAAGCTACTAAAGAAGTTATCGGAAGTACTCGGTTTTATGACTATAATGAAGTAGAGAATAGTATTTTTATCGGCTATACTTTTTATGGTATAAAATATTGGGGCAAAGGTATAAATGGGAATGTAAAGGCAATGATGCTAAACTATATATTTCAATATGTGTCAAAAGTCAATTTCCATATCGGAGCAGACAATATCCGCTCACAGATTGCTGTCGGCAGGCTTGGTGCTGAAAAAATTGGAGAAGAGCAAGTAGAATATTATGGAGAAGATCNNATTAAATTTCGCTTATGAAATAAAGAATGAAAACTGGAAATCAAAAACAAGATTCAAATAATTTAAGCAACTGACATAGTACATAAATTATTGATGAAACAAATGGAATCGATTTCTAATTTTTATCTTATTGATAAGCTATTCCGAGATACCGTAAAACTTTCAAAAGTGTTGACGATTTGTTTAATGTGTCTTTATGTATTTGTGTTTTGAAACTGTTATTTAGATCACAATATTAAATTCAAAAACAAAAAGCTTCATTTATTTAAGAGTTTCAACAAAAACTCCTCAACCTCAATTGAAAAAAACTTACAAATAAATTTTGATCATAACACAGAATCTTTTATTTCCATATGATGAAAAAATTATTTTGTTAAAAAGAAATTCCCTTTGATATAGAACTTGATTAGAAAATAAAAGGTTCAGACACTTTGTACGCAATCGAAGCGTAGAAAATGGAAATTCCAGGTACTCATACGTGAATTCAATTGTTAAACATATATTTCGCNNATATTTCGCAGAATAATGCTTATTTTAACTAATTGTAATAAATAGATATAAAACAAAGTCGACAAAGCGTATGTTTTTAAACAAATAATTTAATTGTAATGATTATCCGTAACGATAAACGCATTGCCATTATAGGGGCTGGGGTAGCAGGCCTTCACATGACCAAGCTCCTTCTGGCAAAAGACTATGATGTCTACTTATATGAAGCCTCTAATACCATCGGCGGCAGAATAAAGGGATATCAATTTGACCATATTTCCATCGATCTCGGCGGTCAATGGCTACATCAATTCAACGATACGCCCAATTCACTGACAAAAATTATCGAGAAAACCGGCATACCTTACCGGCCGATCAGCAATTACAACAATCATCAGCATAACAATGAGGAAACTACAGCAGACGCCAAGCAAGTGGAATCATTTATTCAGTATCTCCGAAATACTTCCTTAAAATTCGATGAGCGATTGTCTCAAAGTATTCAAAATTTTTCCACAGACCCCGCATTGAAAGTTTACTTTGACGCCGCCTTAGTCGATATGGCATCCTCATCTGAAGATTTCTCGACAAAAGAATTTTTACATCTCCTTCCAGCATTGGAACCTACGGATTATGAGCTTGAAAATGTTAGCATGAGCAATTTGATAATTGACTATTTCAGCGATATACCTTCCCATCGCATTTATCTTTCTACTCCGATAGAAGTAATTCGCTATAACGAAGAGTGCGTAACATTAATCACAGGTGATAGAGAGCAGCTTAATTTTTCACATGTTATTGTCGCTGCACCAATTTCGCAACTAAAAACAAAAGTATAGCTTTTGTACCGCAACTGCCCGACGAGGAGAGATTAGCCATACAGAAAATAGGTATGGGTGCTGGCTTGAAGGCTTTCTTTTTTTTCGAAGAGCCTATTCTCAAAAATAAAGCCTTTGCCCAACATTATGCACCTTATTATATTGAGAAAAAAATAAGTAAGTACCATGTGATCATTGCGATTATTATGGGAAATTATGCTGAAAAATATTATAAGAAACCTATAAACTATCAATCGAAGATGATTGATGAGCTTTCTAAATTGGCAAAGCGTGATGTGAGGCCGTTGTTAAAAGGAGTAAAATTTCAGGATTGGACAAAAGAGCCTTTTATTGAGGGCACCTACAGCTATCCAAAGCCAGGTGAAGGAAATGCGAGAGAAATAGCTTCATCGCCTTTACACAACAGGGTATTTTTCATTGGAGAGGCCATGAATACGAACCACGCTTACGGGTTTATACATGGGGCATTAGAAACTGCCGAAAAAGTTAGCGAATTCTTTTGAAGATAAGAAAGACAACAAACAATATGGACTCAATTGTCAATTGATCAACCCTCTACATCGCACTGCGAGCGAGACTAATTGCTGTAAGTCATGATTTCCGTACCATTAGCCTTTTTAACAATCTCTTTTGTATTTCTAAGTATTAATGTATGGCTTCCGAGTTTGCTATAGGATACAAAGTCTCCATCCGGAGTCTGTTTGCATATAACGAACATATGCCAGCCCCCGTCTGACGGAAGGGAGATAATGACTTTTTTTCCAGACTTCAATTCATCTTCTATTGTCTGAAAAAGACTGTCTATCGGAAAGGTTGCATCCCGGGGTAAAACAAATTTCTGCGAAAAAGTAATACCGTATAATTCTTTGTTATCAAAATCACGAAACGAACCATCAGCCTTATTCTGCCATTGTTTCTGTAGGTCGTAAAAATCAAAATCTACCACTTTATAATACTTTAGGATCATTTCGACAGCAGATGGAATGCAGGACATTTGAAAGAGCTGATTGTGATTATTTATGACAGTATCGAAAAACTCAAAATGATCGTTTTGCTGTGCCTGAGCCTTCGCATGAAAAATAAAGGATGTGGATATTAACGCAACTAAACCCAAGAGGAACTTTTTCATAATGTTAACTTATTTTTGATTTTGATACAACTTAGGCGGATTGCTGTAAGTCATGATTTCTGTCCCTTTAGAGCTTTTCACAATTTCTTTTGTATTCCTAAGTATAATAGTATGGCTTCCAAATTTGTTGTAAGAAACAAATTCTCCATCCGGAGTTTGTTTATGGACAATAAAAATAGACCAAGCCGCTTCCACCTGTAATGCGATAATTACCTTTTTCCCAGACTTCAATTCATTTTCTATTGTTTGAAAGAGGCTATCTATCGGAAAATTATCATCACGGGGCAAAAGAAATTTTTGAGAGAAAGTAATGCCATAAAATTCCTTGTTGTTAAAGTCACGGAAAGAACCATCAGCTTTGTTCTGCCATTTATTTTGCAAATCGTAAAAATTAAAATCCACCACTTTACAGTACTTTAGCACCATTTCGATCGCCGAGGGTATACCTGACACCTGAAAGATTTGATTGTGGTTATTTACGACAGTATCAAAAAAATCGTAATTGTTGTTCCCTTTTGTCTGCGCTTTCACTTGATGAACAACCGATGTTGACATCAAGATCACTAGCATAAAGTATATCTTTTTCATAATTTAACTTTCTGATTGAGCATGTCCTTAGATGAAAAATTCATTATTTCGGGATATCCTCATATGTATTGGTTATCTGGCATTTTCTCAAATCTATTGAGCTATTGTTCAGCATTTAAAAGTACTGTAAAATACAATAAAGGCAAAAATTTTACAAGCCTTTTTGTTTCAATTTGCTGTTGATTTTTATCATTACTAACAATCACTTTTTAAAGCTTTATCACACCGTACTAATGTGCCCTATCTAAACGTATGACTATTATAGACATCTAGCGGTGCAGAATAGCTGCCATGAGCTAGATTATGAATTTCATTTCTTTCTCAGCCGGTTTATAATCGCCAAAAGTGCCTTTCTGTTCTTGGCTTCATGATAGAATTTTGGCAGCTTTTCCAACAGCGTAAAATGCTCCCGGTCTTTATGTTCACGGAGCTTCGCACCGATATAGTCCTCCAGATAATTCAGGTGTTCACCATTATAGGCCCAAAACACATCCGATTTAAACGGATGCTGTAGCCAAAGTGTTGCCTTAAAATAAAAATGAGCGGCAGTCATCGCATGACTTTTTATTCCGAAAAAATAAATATCCGTTGTCGCCCGTTTATGGTAACCACAATAGTCACAATACAGCGATGCTTGTTTTGCATTATAATCAGCTTTTGCCACGGCCTTTTTACCGCAGGCCTGGCAGACGACCCATACTTCGTGATAAAAATCCGAGACGACTTTATTTTGATCTTGAAAGCGATTTTCTTTGTCCATAATTTATATATTATCTTTTCGCTACTTACCAATCTTTTATTATTTTTAATAGCATATTAGCCAATTTTACCAGATTCTTTGTTTCCTTGTACATTTGAAATTTAATCTATGCAGAAAAAAGAACATATACTTTCGGATCTCTGGAACAATTATCCTGAAATGATTACAGACCATTATGCAAAAAAAAGAGCCGTAGACTTGGGACACGTTCTTAGCGATATGATGGCCTTGGGACCATTTTACTATTATGTCATTCATGTTGATGATTATAGTATCTCGCATATCCACGAGAATGTACTTTGTATTCATGGAGCATCTACATACCCGACAACGTTGAAACAGATTATGGATTATATCCAGCCCGAAGATATTAGTTTTGTTCTTGAAGCGGAAAATGCAACTTTGATAAAAATGCAAGAAATCGGATTCAATCATCAAAATTTATTTAAGACCTCCTATTGCTTTCGTATGCAAATTGCTACAGGTGAATACCATTTATTTCATCACAAATCCATTCATTTGGCAAAAGATGAGCAAGGCCGAGTTACTACCGCATTAAATATCCATACCGATATACATCATATTACCAGTGTCAATAACAACATCGTTCTTGTCAGTGAAATCAACAGAGATAACGGCTACCATCAGATTGACCTTTCTTTGCGCGACGTCCCATCTATATCGCCACAATTGTCCAAACGTGAGATGGAGATATTAGATCTTCTCGCGCAGGGCTTATCGAGTAATCAGATTGCCGATAAACTTTTTATTTCGTCGCTAACGGTGCGCACCCATCGCAGAAATCTGCTTACAAAAACTGGGACGACGAGCACAGCAACCCTGATTAAAAAATGTATTGAAGCAGGGTTGCTGTAAGGGGGCATTGAGCCTTTTCCTTAGTCAAAAGAAATTGGTTCCGGTGCGTCGCAAAGTTTGCGGAGATGGTTGATGGTCTTTTTATTTTTAGAAAATTAGCCAAGTTGGTTTAATAAAGTATATGTTGAAAGAAATTCCTCATCCAATTCGCTAGCGGTATATTCAAGAATAACCCCATCAGGTAAATATGCTTTGCCCAAATCCGATTTGACACGAACAACTTCCAAGATGTAAGGTGGAATCCCTGTAATTCCTTTTATTATATTTATTTCAAAGCTTCGTTTATCGGTAAGTCCTCGAGACGGAACTTTGATCTTCATTAGGTCACGAGAAATTTCAATACCATTCAGTATCTCCCGATACGGTAGGAATAGCTCATCCTCGTTTATATGATTAGATTTCACTAAAGCGTTATCTTCAAGAGGTTCTACAACGATCGATGCGATCTCTAAAAGATCTTCCTCATTATTAATATTAATGGATACAGAATCATATTCCTGATAACCGAGATTTTTTTTAAACTCTTCACTTAATCTTGCTTCAAATGTGCCGTTTTCATCTATTACGTGGCCATTAATAATCACAAGTCGTAAAATTCGCTCGTTAAAACTTAGCGGAAAGATCTCTGCCAATTTAAATTCTATTTTTTCTCCTTTTGTGGGAAAAGTTCCACTCACAATAAGTTGTGAAGCTTTTCCTGATCTGTCAACTCTTGCTGACCACACTCCAATGTTTTTAGCTGTACTCATATTTTACTTTTTTAGTTGAATTTCAAGAAATTGTATCCTATACCGATCCCTAGCCAGGGTATGTTATTAAAATTCCAGTCTTTACGGTGAGCAGTAGGAAGATCAAATCCCACTGTTGGTATAAATGTAAAATCACCATAATGGATCCCGAAAGCGGCTCCCAAAGAGATTGCTGCGACATCAGCTTTTTCGATAGGCGTTTCTGATTTTGAGGTATTCATTTTATTGAACTCCAACTTGGAGATACCTGCTAGTATATTAATAGAATACCCTGTTTTATATGTTCTTGCATCTTTCTCGTGGGGAAACTTTACAAATCTGGACTTACCCCATTTGTATCCTATATTAAGCATCGCATTAACACTCGTATTTATATTCCCCAAATTACTGTTCATATACCATTTTAGAGGTAGCGTTACTACCCCCATTTGCCAAGAACGATAGGGAAATCTATAGTTTTTCCGATTTTTCATCGTGATATAGATATCATGTTGCTCAAAGAAGTCATTAGCTATTTTATTTTTTTCAAATACCCATGGATAAATATAAATTTTATCGCTATCGACTTTTAAGTTAGCACTTACCACATTGGATGACAATCCCGTTATTGAGGAGGACAAGCTTGTAAAGTATGCTGGCTTTGGTTTTCGCTTAATTTCGGTTTCAAAAGAAATCACAGAAGAATCGCGACCATAAATTATATTTTTTCTTTCGATAGTAGTTATCCAATTGCTTTGATCTTTGGATATATATTCTACGGAGTCAAAATTTAAACGAACCGTATTTCGTTCTTTAAATGATCTTTGCTCCTGCCCCCATACTACTGCTAAACAACCGCATAGGAACAGCGCAATTAGATACTTTTTCATAATTTAGGTTTTAATAGGTTAAAATGCGTCATTTGGGTTCATAGCTACAAATACAGCTCCTTTCCATTTACCTTCTCTTACATGGTCAACTCGAACTGTTACAGCATGCGTAGCTCGCATTATTGCAATGTTGCCTTCATCCCTAACCCATACTAGATAAGGACAGGCGGATAAACCTGAAATATTTTCAGGAATAAACGTTGATGTCGCTTCTTCAAGCTTAACTATCTGATCAACAGTTAGGCTTGGATGGTCTGTTATAAAGTGTTATTTTGTCATATCATTTGTAATAAATTTAATTGGTTATTATGTTTTTAATACTTCCATTAAGTTACAGTGTCAAACAGTAGCAAAAAATACCCCATTTGTAGTATTTTTATCTTTTTAACTTTAGTTCTCTGGGTGGATGAAGCGATCAGATTTCATTATCTCACATAGTGTCTATATAATGATGGTTTCTTTTTATCCGTTTGCATTTTTGATTCTGATTGGGTATTTTTAACTCATTACTAGCCGTATACCGAGAAAAGTCATCACTTAGCAGATGTCGCCTATTATCAATTTCGCTTTAACAACAAATAAATATTCAGTAGCCTGTACGACTTATGGAAATAAAAACACAAGGCCATTTACTCTTTGACCTTTGGGAAAGCTACCCAGAGGCAGTTGACTATACATATACACCGCAGAACCTATTAAAAGACCGCAGACATCTATTACGGGATGTCTGGCAAGGAAGAAAATCAAATATGCTTTGAATTGAAAAATACCCCATTTAGGGTATTTGATCTAATTATTTCGTTAGCTAATATTGTCAATATGGAACAGGAAGAACACTGTTTGGTACCCATCTGGGCTAAAATGCCGCAGATATTCTCCCCCGAAAACATTGCTGTGGATCAAGGCCAAATTCTGGAATTGATCTCCGAACTATTTATTGTAGGTGACTACTATTATTATCTGATTGATACGCATCAACAGGTACTTAGCCACCATCATCCGCGGCTCTGTTCCATCCATGGACTTTCAGCCGATCCAACTGGCCTGCAAGAGATCATCGACCTTATTCATCCAGATGATATTCCTTTTGTACTAAATGCCGAAGAAAAATGTTATTTCAAAATGATGGAAATAGGTATTGAACATTTACCTTCCCTCAAGTCTTGCTACTGCTTTCGAATGCGAGTAGCAGACGGCTCATACCGGCTATTTCACCATCAGGCGATTACACTGGTCACCGATATGAACAACAGAATCTCACGTAGCCTGAATATCCATACAGACATCTCCCACCTCTCTGCAAAAAACAGCTACATCGCAACCATAATGGGAATCCATGGCCGCAATGATTTCCATCAGTTCGATCTTAGCTCCACCGTATGCCCACCGCATAAGGATGAAGGCCTCACCAACCGAGAGTTACAGATCCTTCCCTATATTGCACAGGGAATGTCCAGTGGAGCGATAGCCGAACTGCTACAGATATCTCAACTGACAGTCCGTACGCATCGAAAAAATATACTCCGCAAGACGCAAACACATAATAGTGGCTCATTGATCAAACNNATTTATGGTGTGTGCTGATGTAAGGTAGGTATTTAGTGATAAAGAACACACATTATAATAATCGAAATAAGAGCAAGAAAAAAGGCGCACGAACATGTGCGCCTTTTTTCTTGCTCATTTTTTCCGTTTACCAAATTTCGCCAATAGCCTGCTCGTTGCGAAACTAACTAAGGTACCCAAGGCTGCTGTCAGGGCGGTTTGCAATACGTCGCCCAGCGATATACTAGCCCAGATCGAGCAGATGGTACCACCGATAGCCGAGACGCGGATGTCATTAACTCTCATTTTTCAGACTCCTCTCCGCACTATCTTCTGTTCCCGATGTTGGATGGCCATTCCCTTCTCCCGACGGAGGCTTCTCCTCCTCCAATACGGTTTCCATGATTCCCAAACCCAAAGCTATGTATTTTAATACATTCCCTACCTTTCCTGGTAGTTTGACAGGAGCCGCCAGCACCAGCTGCAACACCTGCCCTATTTTGTTAAAGATCTTTTTCATTTTTTTTTTATTTACCCCCTCCTCCAAACCCACTTTATTCATACGATAAAAGGGCACAAAGAATTGAAGGTATGGAATTCCGACAGCCGATCCCTCTCTCTAACATCCAAATCGATGAAAATGAAGGGCAATGAATCCCACCCAAACCCACCCACACTTCATTCGTACAATAAAGGAGGACAAAGAATTGAAAGCATGGCATTCCGACTGCCTATCGCTGACGCAAGATGACGATAGCATAAATCATTGTCTGAGCGTAGCGAGTTTGATTTATGCCGTCAGCTTGCTAAGAAGATGGCACAAAGGAATGCAGTTGCCAATTCATGTCCTCCCAATTGCTATCGAATACTTAAATACACGTCATCCTCCATATCCCATAAGCTGTACACCAAGGCTTTGAGCTTGGCCAGGGCCTTTCCACTTCCTGTCCCACGCCCCTCACCTGTCAGGCTAGTGACCGGCGCAATGCAGCCGAGCAGATCCTCCAGCGCATTATTTCCGGCATGGATCAAGATACCTTCTCGATTTAACACGTGCGGTATCCCGATCTGTTCACCATGTCGCGGGTAGCGAATTTTCTCGAGTCTATACTGGCCTATCGGAATACAGCTGATCCGTCGGATGTTATTGCGGTCAGGCAGTTCGATCGTATGGCAGATATGTTCCCCGTTGTACGTGACCGTTCCATTTGTTCCCTCAGTCCCATATTTCCGTATGAGCTTGAGGATGTGCCTAGTTTTCATAAACCTATGGCTGGATTACTTGGACGAAGGTCAGCGCATTGTACATCCCGTTGGACAATGGATAGTAGCCCCCATTGACAAACTGAAAATAACTGATTCCCATCATCAACAGTACGGTCGCGTCCGGCTGTGGCTGTAGCTGCAAAGTCAGGTTTTCTGCCGCGGTTACCTCACTTTTTCCGATGTCCATGTAGGTCGAGCNNTTTAGCCCCATTCAAGCCTTTAATCACATTTTTGGCGATCATCTCCGGAATTGCGAAAGCACCATCCCCTGTAGCTGAGTCATAAGTAGGCCGGATTTTCAGAAAGAATACGTCCTTGAGCTGTGCTTTGAGATTGCATTCAAGTCCGATCAATTGACCGAGGTTTGTGGCGAGTACCTGACGGTCCCCCCTACCATTGATTTCGTCCGCACGCAGAATACGGTTCATACGTCCCGTCAGACGGTTGCTGAAATCCGCATCCGAGCCCTGACTGAGCAGTTCGCGTAGCTGTTCACGCAGTTTTTTGGAAGCATTTGCCGCTCGGCCAAATTCCTGGCCGTTTTCTTTTGTGCGCTGGAACCGCGGGTCAGAATTAATCTGATCTTTAGTCGGCCCACCTTTCATACGAGCCTGATAACCGCGCTTGTCTTTGTAGAAGGAAAGATCCCCGATCTTGCCTTCAAATTTTACTAAACTTACTTGTCTTGCCATGATTGTATATCATTGGATTACAATACAAAGATGCAGGTGCTGAAATCGGAGGCGGTCCCGTATGGGGTTATATGAGGTAACAAGTATCCAAATGGGGTCAAATGGGGCTATTTGTCTCTTTTCATCTAAAACAATAATTCATAACTTTAGATTAATATCAATCTATTGTTTTTGATGGTCAATTTCCGTCGTAAGTGAGCACTATTAATTCAGTACAGTTATAGCACATGTCAAGTACAGATATAGTACTAATGAAGTACTAAAATAATACATAGAAAAACGTACTTAAATGCTACTTTGGAAGTGCTTTGGGGCAGGATAATTCGAAAACGACAAATAGCCGATTAATAAGTAATTTTTAACAATTAAGTAAATATAATTATGAGTAATCAACGTGTCTGCATCTATGCAAAAGATGTCAGTATTCTTCTGGGTAAGAGCTACAAACAAGCCGTGCGTATCCTGCGAACAATCAAAGATGCCTACGGCAAACAACTTAATCAGTACATCACCGTGGAGGAATTTTCAGCCTATACCGGTATCGATGTCGAGACCATCCGTAGTCGGTGCCTAAAAAATTGATCTGTAAGTACAGCTGCAGTCATCTCCGGTATACGTGAAAGTGGGTTTATCTTATGTTCCTTTCTTTTTTAAGATAAATTCGATTCCTACCCCGTCTCAGCGTTACACAGGACTATCCCTCTGGTTAGCAAACTGTTCATACCAGGACATAAACCGTTTCTGTTCATTTTTATTGACTTTAAGGTAGCCGACACATGGTCTTTTCAGATAAACCTTCCAATTTCTGCTACTTGTCTCCTTTTCTATCGAGCCAATTCCTGTATGCTGCAGTATCCACACGCCAGTAGCAAAAAAACGACTATCCCCTGCTATCAGTTCCTTAACCTCCTTTAATGTTGTAAAAGGTAATTTGTGCTTCACGGCATTACTATCCAGTCCAACGACTCGTCTTTCCTCCAATTCGATCATCATATATGGACTGAAATCATACCCATTATCCAATAATATATCTTCCTCTATTAATTCTTGTACCTGTTTATTTTTAACATGTGCAATACGAAAATTGCGCGCCAATACCGTACTATAATAGATACCAAAAAAGGTGAGCTCAAATCCAACAAAAATCAAGATCATCAAAAAGGAAATTGGAAAAATTACCTTGAGATTATTCATCAAACTAAACTGCTTTCCATATGCCCAAAAGTATAGAAATGAAAGTATGACCACAGAGACTGATGGAATGAAGACCCCTCTTAAGAATAACATCCACCAGCCCTGAGCGCTGTATTTCATTCGGGAAATCAATGGCCTTTTCCGAGCTATCAGCCAACTGATTTGAAGAGATAGCAGGTAAAATCCAATGGTATTAGATGCAAGTTGCAAGCGAAATCCGGGTTCAAAAAACACCTCAAAGAAGCCTTCTGGCTCGCCATAGGCAAGTAAGATATAGGAGCCGATGAAAGATACTGTCAATCTGCCAACATGAAAAATAGCTTTCCGCCGTTTATATAAACGATGCATAGAAAATTCTTTAAAATAAAATTAGAAAAAATGTATGCTAGACGATTAGAGTTTTAGATTCACCGCTAATATACAGAATTAAATTTAATATTAAAGCACAGAGTGGGCGTTATAAGTAATTTTACTACCTATATCAAAATTTTATAACCTACAAACTACACAATAGTGTAGATATATTGTAAATCAATGTCCCAAATTCTCAAATCTTGTCCCGAATTCTCCAAATCGGGGACATGCGCCTTTTGTAAAAACAAGCATTTCTTAGTTTTGAGACAAGGAAAATCAACCCCATTTTTAACAATTTAATAGACTAATCTATGTTTACAAAAAAGTATCCGTTCACCTCCATTGGTGTAGACGACAAAATTTACGACCTCTATCAGGAGGAGAATGACCAAGTTGAATTAGAAGCCAACTATGTAGAGGTCAATTTTTTTGACTGGGTCATCAGCACCTTTACGCTGACCGAAGATCAGATTGCTTACTTATATTCACTCGGACTGGAGTTTGCGCTGAAGAATGGTCAGGTACTTGCATACTGTTTTCGGCATCGGCTTACCGTCACTTTGACCAAGGGAGATATTGCCCTGCGCAGTTCAAAATTTATTCGTCGCGAAGAAAATGTAGAAGCCACCTCGCAGCCTGGGCAGGACGACCTCATCACTGGCGGAGTTAACTATTTTATCAGCTAAATAACGACCTATGAATAAGGAACCGACGGAAAAGCTGATCAAGACCATTATGCAACACGTTTCCCTTTTACCGGAAATGCAAGAACAGTTGTTATCCCATATTTTTATCAAACGCATCCATAAAGACCATTATCTCTCCCTACATGAGAAAGATCATTTCTTTCTTTACTCCGGAATTTTGAAAAAAGAAAATCAACAGACAGGAGATATTGCCCATTTTATGCTTGAAGGAGATTTTGGCATATTTCCATCCGATCAGAGCAATTCTAGTTTTGTCAGTATAGAGCCTTGCGTCCTATTTGCCATACGGGCGGGAGATCTAGACAATCTCCTATCACAATACAAACAGTTGATTTCACCCTATCGAGATTTGATTTTTGAATGGGCGACGCAGCGGCAAAAACGGATTGAGCTACTATTACTGCCTGCAGCTGATCGCAAAGCGGCACTGCTGGATCGCTTAGGTTCGTCTTATAACCGCATCCAAAATAAAGATCTGGCCAATTACCTTCATATGAATGTGAGCTATTTCAGTCAGCTGCCGCTGTGAAAATTAATATTCGCCTTTATCAATTTAGACATCCAGGTCTCCGGATTTTCAAATTGAATGAGGTAAAGTACTTTCGATCTTAGTGATAAGAAAAGGAACATAAGTAAAACACTACCGACATCATGAACTTGGGAGACAAAAGTTCAAAGAGGTTAAAAAACAGACTGGCAAAAGGGGTACCCCGCCAGGCTGTCGGTTACGAGCAATCGTAACCAGTATGGGGGCCGGTATGACTGCAGCGTACTGAATTATAAATCTAGTTATTCATCAATTAAAACCTACTATTATGGCATGGTTTCAATTAAAAGCTGGTGGTAATCCTACTATTCCAAATGACTATAACGCTGCAAGTACACCATCTTGTAGCGGGACAGGAAAAATTTGTGCAATACAGGCTTCACCCGATGGCAGCAACAAACCTCAGCTCACCAATGCGTTGCGTGATGAGATGATCGTTGCCTTGCAAACGGGATCACCTTCTTCCAATGTTGAATTGCGAAGCACCCCTTAGTCGTTAGACGATTGAGGCCAAAAGGGAGCAACTTCATGCTCCCTTTACCTTTAGATCGTTTCCTCTACCACCAATACATCAACCTCTCTTTTAGCCTTTACAATTTCGAGTCCATAGGAATTAAGCTGCTTATTCAATTCATCGACACCCTTATAAGTTGAGATTTCAATGGGCGACGTATAGCCCGATTCATCCACGACGATCGGATATTCGCCAGAGTAGTCCATCAGAAAGGTTAAGACGGATAGGCTTTCCATTACCTGCCCGTTCGTTGGTTTCGCTAGCGTAGTATCTATTTTATCGAGCTTGCGGATCACAAGACAATCCTTTGCTTCTTTACCCCAATATACTTTTAGTCCCAATAACGAATTTAGGTCTTGCACAACAGCTTTTGCAAGCTCGGGCAATTCCACCTTCTTATAATTCATCCTTTTATAACAGATACCGTGTTCATTTAACCAAATATTTTGTCCGCCGCTATTTTCTTTGTATTCATACTTACTTTTGTCCGCAACTTTCCATTGTATCCGTTGCTCATTAATCAAAAATTGAGGCTTGGCCATGTAGCTGTACATAGCGATATATGCCCGCAATATTCCGACGTTATTAAAGTAACTGGTATACATCCCCGAGACGCTGTCGAGCGAGATAGTTAATCCTCCTTTCTCTTGCAAATCCTGCTGATAACCTGTCAGCAACACCGTCCCCTTTACTCCATCCACTTCTCCAAGACTATTCGAATTATCAGCTTTATAGTCATCTTTTACAGGGAGATTGATCTTCCCATTTTCCCATAACTCAGTGATAAATTTAGATTTGATATAATCCGGGTAAGTTATCGCTTGCACTTTCCCCTTATAGATTAACACCGTATGCGGCACACCCTGATGTGGAAATAACTTTTTAAACTTGGTGTCCGAAACTATCGTGGGCAGTTTGACTTTCTTTTCTTTCAGAAATTCATTGTTGCGATAGAATTTTTCAATTACTTCCTTAGACTGCCAGGTCACCATAAAAACCTGAATCTTACCCTGCATCTGTTGCTGGATTTCCTGCAGTTTGGGCATCCCCTCTATACAGCTTACACAATAGGTATCAAAGAAGTCGAGTACGATAATCTTATCTTTAAATTTATTCAGATCAACCTTTGTACTGCTGTAATTTAATACAGGGAAGCTTGAATTGGCTTCAAATCGGTCACCCACATTCAGGTATTCGTTTCCTTTTCCCTTTTGTTGGCCAAATAGTTTATTGGCAAATAATAATATTATAAAAATCAATTTTAATTTCATCTTATCTTTTATTTTGTTGGATATTGTTGTTTTGGTTTATGACTAACTGTGGGATTAAAAAAGCATATTTTAAGGAGTTAGCCTCAAGGATATATACCTTTTGATCGACTGTTCGTTTAAGCTGCAACGCTAACAGTGGCTCCGAACCCAGGCGCTTTACATCAGACCATCTTCTCCCTCTGAATACAAGTTCACGCCTACGTTCCTGTAAGATAAAGTCAAGCAAGCGATCAGGATCCGTCTCCGAAATGGATTGATAAGAAGCGGACTTCCACCGGCTTTTGCGCAAAGTGTTCAGATCCGCCAGTGCAGTAGACATTTGCCCCAGCCGGCAGGCAGATTCAGCTTTGTTTAGAATAACCTCGCTACTGGTAAGTCCGACAAACACACCGCCAGGCCCCTGATCATAAGAGCCTTTAAAGGCAAATGCGCTTGGGTCAGCATCACTTGGACGAAAGAACACCTGCTTTCTCAAGTCATTTGATTCGTAGGTATCCAATAATTCCGGGCTGATACGCGCATAGTAATTGCCTATCGCATCCGAATATTGTGTAAGGGCGGAAAACAACACCTCTTTATTAAAACGAGCAATCGGATAATCCTCCTGTACATTCAATGTGTTATAATCTAGTAGCTGAGGACTGGCTTTCCAGGCCAGATCAGCATAGGTATAAGCATTTTGGTAATCTCCCATGGTTAGATATAGCCTTGAAAGCGCAGCATTAGCTGCCGCAGCGGTGGGTAGGCTTTTAGCAATACTTGTACCGCTCAATAGCGAAGCCGCCTTTTTAAAATCTTCCAAGACACGATCATAGGATTGCTTTAAGGTAGCACGGGGCGAGATAACATCAAGATCCGGACTCAATCGGATCGGAATACCAAGTTCTGTTTCCGCTGTTGCCTTGTCATAAGGGATTGCATAGATCTCCATCAGCTGCTGAAAGGCAAAAGCCCTAAAAAAATACGCGTTCCCCATTACCGTCTTAAACCGACCGGATTGCTTTTGCGTATCATCCAATGCATCCAATACCTGTAGTACCTGATTGGCGATGTAAACAACCTTATAGCTACTCTGCCAGGCCGACGCCTTCAATGAGGGTTCGTCCGACCAGATGTAGGCATTTCTATCATCCTGATCACCGATACTGTTCCAATCTGCCGAAGTGAGGTAAAATTCCTCAGCGGCAATAGCTCCCAGTACTGGATAAGAGCTGTTCAATGCGGTATAGTCATTGAGCAGAAGCTCGCAATCTTCCAGTGTTTGTGGGATGGACATTTTTTTATCCGGTTTAATATCCAAAAAACCATTGCATCCATACATTATCAAGAGTATGGGAATCAGTTGAATTATTTTTTTCATGTGAATAGGGTTAAAACTTAAAACTGATACCAAGCGAGCAGGCCAATGGATCCGGGCTACTACTACCAAATTCGGGGTCTATCCCCAGTTTATTGGCTCGCCATAGTGTACAGATATTGTTGATATAAGCATACAACCGCAGATCCTTCAAACCATACCTTGCAGGTAGCTTGGGGTAATAGCCCAGCTGAATATCCCGGAGTTTAATCTGATCAGCAGGCTCCACAAGCGCTGATGAAAAATTATAGAAGTAACTGGCAAAATAGTTGGCCGGATATTTAAATACAGGCACATCCGTATGCAATTCATCTCCCGGCTTTTGCCATCTTTTTGCATAATCCGGATGACCGATATGATCCGAGATCAGTTCGGTATAATTGACCGATTTGCGCATAAACTTATGCCCCAGCTGATAGCTGATATTGAAAGAAAGATCGAAGTCCTTGTAGCGAAATGAATTGCGCAATGAGCCAAATACGATGGGCAGTGCCGAGCCATGGTTATCCATCTCTTCCACCGGTGTATCGTAATAGATCTGACTATAGTTGGTCGATACCTCGCCATCTATATATCCGCGGGGCATTCCTGTCTCAGGATCCAGTCCTGCCCATTTATACGCATATACGCTATTCAGATCGGCACCTTTAATCGGCGTGGTCATCAGTCCATACGCCCCAGCCAGAAAATACTGTCCGATCGGACTGGACACATAGGACTGCGTCACTTTGGTCCTGCTATAGGCAAATACAAGATCAGACTTCCAGTCCCAGGAATTACGAAGGATGTTTACACTATGTAATCCAATATCCAGTCCCCGTCCCAGCAAATTCGCACTGTTGATATAAAGACTGCCAAATCCAGTGGTCGGATCCAGCTGTGTATCTGAGATCAGGTCTTTTGGCTTTTTCACATAATACTCGATCGAACCATTGAGCCTATTGCTTGTCAGCTGAAAATCGAGCCCAAGATTTAACATGCCAACCGTTTCCCATCGGAGAGTCGGATTGGGCGGCGACTGCATGGTGGCGTAAGGCAATCCAGTCAAAAAGTGAGTCTCCGTAGCACGATAGATAATCGGGTAAGCGGAGGAGGTGTTGTTGACATTGCCATTGTGTCCATAGGTGGCACGCAACTTGAGCAATGAAAAAAGCTCTTTCCCGACAAAGGGCTCATTGCTCATGATCCACCCCACTCCCAGAGACCAAAATGGTTTACCCTTGTCATTTGTTTTTACGCCAAACAGATTAGAGGCATCTTTACGGACGCTGGCATTGAGCATATATCTTTCCCGATAGGTATAGGATCCATTTATAAAAAATGACGTATAGCGATTGATCAGTTCACTAGAGACCGTATTGTCCCGTATCCGGCGTTTACCGAAGCGTCCATTCAGGTAAGGATATTGATTGATATAATCCATTGGCTGTGCGATAAGGCTCTCCGGATCATAGCCCCAGAATGTAGCGGAGTATGAGGTCTCTTTTTGCTGTCTTACCTCGGCGCCGGCAAGCAGACTCAATTCATGGGTATCGCCAATTTTTTTATTGAAATCAGCCTGTATCCGTCCCTGTTGAGAAACATTTTCCCTGTTCAGCCGGTACAGGTAATCCCCCACCGGGATATTCCATTTGACACTATGTTGGTCCCATACCGCAAAATAATTAATTTCAGCCCGTTGGAATACACTCCCCATTCCCCTCCAGTTGTCCTGTAGCGTATTTGCGCTTCGGTAATTATATAGCAGTGACAGATTAAGGGATGGCAATACCTTATATCTTGCATTGAAGGAAAGCATTATCTCTCGCATCCTGTTGGTGACAGCAGTTTCATTCAGCTCCGCCAGTGGACGATACTTCCAGTCCAATAGTCTACCTCCGGCTACCGTATCCCGAAATATTGGATTTAGACCGATGGCATCCACGATCAAAGGATTACCATTAGCGTCCGCCAGTTCCATATAAGGGTAATTACCATAGCCCGCGCCAAGCGCATTATAGCCGATTGGAATCATGGATTCCTTAGTATTATACTCGGTGTATTGTGTACCAAGATTGATATCCAGCTTATTGATCGGACGGTAGGAAGTGCTGTTTCTTAGGGAAAGACGATCACTACCCGAAGTCACCAGTCCATTTTTATTCTTGTCGTAGCCAAGCGAAAACAGGTTGTTGATCAGCTTGCCGCCACCGTCGATCTGCAAGTTATATTGCTGCTTTAAGGCCTTTCTATAGATGTATTTACTAAAGTCGTCGCGCATGTCAATTTTCTGCAGGCGTGCCATTTCAGCTTCCAACTCAGCAGCTGAGATATTTCCCTCTTTGTACTTTTTCATCCATTGTATTACTGGTGTTATATTGTAGTTGATGTCGTACATACGCCCATCAAAGANNCTGATCAAATAGCATTCTTTCGACAGCAATAAAATCCGATGTATTCATTTGGGGCTGGTAGTAGATATCTGGCTTTTGCGTTAGCGTTATATTGCTATTAAAGGCAATATTGACAGGCTTCTCATAGGCAGCACGTTTTGTCGTTACCACGATCACACCGTTGCCCGATTGTGCACCCCAGATAGAAGAAGCGGCTGCATCTTTTAAAAGGGTTACATTTTCAACACCATTGGGGTTTATTGAGTTGAAGTCACCTTCATAAGGTATACCATCCAGTACAATGAGTGGCCACACCTTAGATTGAATGGTACTACGACCTCTGATGTTGATATTTGGCAGTAGGCCCCTATTGTCATCAAATATTTTGATGCTTAATACACTGGGCACCACATCCTCTAGTCTACTAATAAAA
>DKIT01000050.1:430-10507 GCA_002454415.1 Sphingobacterium sp. UBA6711 | reverse complement strand
TCGGCCCCGCTGTCCTTGCGGGTCGACTGAGCTGATAAACTAAACATATGAAATACAGCAATGCATGTCAAAAGCATTGTTGTATTCTTTAATGCCTTTGAAAGGCAAATAAAATCATTTAAAATATTAAGAGCCTGTTTACTGACAGCTCCCAACAAATAGGCAATACGCTCCCCGTTGCAAAATTTTTGCATGTTAAAAATGTGTTGTGCAAAGGCCATAGCTATGGCTAATGCTGATCCAACAATAAAGAATTAGCTTATCCGAAAAGCGCCGTCAAAACGGTTACAAGGCATTGATTAGGAATGATTATGACGCTTCCTACCGGAATTAAAGAAGAACCGACCCATAGCATACTATTGTATTACAATAAAAAGTAACGGTAAAAAGTTTGGATTCAATAAAACTTTGCTTAATTTTAAGGTGCAAGATTAAAACAAGCTCATTTCATTGGCCATTATTACCTTTTATGCAATCATCTAAATGTATAGGTCGGTGACAGGGATATAAAGAGGGAAATTAAGCTGAACAAGGTTCAGTACCTTTTCATTGTAAGGAAAGTCAAACCCTCCCCTTTTTATTGCTCTTTACAACCTGTTTTTTTCTACAGTGTGTCTATTCAGGCGCACGAAAAATGTTCTTTAAATGTGATTTGCGGGAATACCTCTTCAGCCGATCTCGGATCGGTTGTGTGTAATGGATGGTGTTTGTTCGTTTCGTTCTCATAATTGTTTTTGGTTTATGTGAACGATGCTACTCCTACGATATGTGTGGCGTATAATACATAAGGTGGCCTCACAACTCCAGAGCCAAGGGGACCAACCCTCCTATAAATTACTTTATAGTTACCATCTGAAGTTAACGTGAGAACCACCCTATAACTTATGTAAAGGTATAAAACTTTTTTAAGCATAGGGCGATTTCACGGTCTCCTCACTGGTAATTTGGTCTTTTTGGCATGAGAAAACATCGTCAATCAAGGCAATACAGCCATGAATTTCAATCGCTAAACAAAGATAAATAATTAAATAGAGTTTACAAAATATTATAATCTATATTATGAATGTTGAGGAGAAATATAAAATTGAATTTGGGAAACAAGTAACAAAGTACTTAAAAAAATCAGGTTTGGATATCAATGATTTTGCAAAACTAATTAAATCCAATACAGATAATGTGAATGATATTTTAAAAGGAAAAGTTGGTCTTACGATTGGCAAAATGATAACTATTGCAAATCTCTTTGGGCAAGTGTATTATAATTTTGCAAATCCAAACTATCCTATTCCTGATAAAGAAGAACTCATAAGAAATATAAAAGAAGTATTAAAAAAGAGGAAATCCATAGGAAAAAAGAGTATCGATAAAGATAGACTTTTAGCAAATGAACTCGATCGTCTTATCTCGGAAGGCTCTTTAAATAAGCCTTGTACAGCAAAATATCTCCATTCAAAAATGGACGAGAAACTCTCGGAAAAGCAATCTACCGAAATCACCAATCTTCTAAGCAAATCCCCTCGCAACAAAATAATTGTTTCGCTTTTCGAAAAAAGTTCGCCAAAAGTTTTTGTGCATAAAGATTATGCCTCTAAATATGATAAGATGTCGAAGGAAGAGGTTGTGGAATTAATTCGTAATAACGAGCTGAAAGATGAAAAGGAATAAAGTTGTTGGTAATTGTGCTAAGACTGCATTTTTATTCTGTTCACAATAATCTGTCAGAACAAGGCGTCCGCTTAAGCGCTAAAAAACATTTAATAAGATGAGTTTTCCCTAAATTATAATTATCTTTTTAAATTATTTATGTATGAAATTAATGCTTATCAAAACATCATACTATATTCAACACTAAATAAATCCAATCGAATTTATTTTTATTATTAATATATTAAGTTAACCAAAATTGCTTTAGAAAACGGAGATCCAATGGATATTTTAGGATCACCCTTTTTATTATTTATTTATTCGGCTTTAGTTTATTTGGTAATCTTTTATAGGTCTAAAATTCTACAGGAAAATCTGCTTTATTTATCCGATATTAAATACAAATTTTAATATTAAACCTCCAATAATTGCTATAACTAACCCAATAATAATTTCTTTAACATACTGTCGCATCCAACTTGAAGTATTATTCTTTTTCGGCTCATTATTTGAAACCTGGTTACTGCTGGAATTATGATTACCAGTACCTGATTGAGCATTCAAATTTGAAACTGAAGAATTAATAACATTAATGATCTGACCTGTACTTTCCGCTTTTGGTCTCACATAGGTATCAACATAATTTGAATGGTCAAACCAGACTCTGCCGACTGATGTCAATTTAACATAATGGCTATCAAGAGTGTTGTGGCCATACCCCTTATGGTCAACAGTCACTCGACCAGACGCTTTTAAAGATTGGTATAGCCTATCGGCTTCGGCCTTGGGTAAATTCGCCTGAGTATAGACATTATACCATGCCTGACTTCCTCCTCTGTATAGTATTCGCATTATTGCATCCAGATTTTCATAATCATTTGTATCCATTGTATCTATAATTTATAACATTCATAATTGCGTTCTTATTTTTTCAAGTACTGGTGAGCTTTATGTATTGACCAATACTGAATAGCATATTTAGCCGATCGAAAAAGGCTGAATAACAGAAAAAACAATGATAAGAAAAGAAAAAACACGTCAAATAAAACATCACTCCAGATTTCTTCCCTTGGATTTGTGAACCTAATTTTCAAATCATTATTTACCTTCACTTCTTGTGAAAAAGGTATCCCATCTTGACGCGTAAACTGTACTAAAAGAGAATCAGAAAGTATGGAAGGTTTCCGTCTCATAATACTGTCTTCAAAAAAATTGTACCTGTTTAATTCATGTAGATTTCCGTTAATAATAGCAATTTTATGTCCTAAATTTCCAGCTCTCGCAAGGCTATCCAGATTTCTATTGGATAATTGAAAATTCCTGATAAAATTGTCCTGATATAAACTATCAGCAATACGGGAAGATAAAAATTTATGATCTTCAATTATTTCATATCCTCTGTAATTATACTGAATATTATACTCATCTTTATAATCATGACGATGCTCATAATGTCTCTTCTGTTGATTTATAAAATAAACAACAAAAATAAAACAGATAAAAAATCCAACAGCATTGGCTATAAGACCTGTTTCATTAATATGAATTTTAGACTTGATTTCAACATTGTGCATCCGCTGATAAAAATATGGTGAGTTTGAATTGCTCTCTAGGTAAAATTCAATTAACACAGAATCACCTACTTTTATCATTGGACTGGTAATCTGAATCTCATTTTTGTGCCACTTTACTTTCGGGTTGAAAGTCCTGGAGGTTTCCAGTATTTTGACTCTGTGGAAAAGGCTGTCCTCATCTTTATTTTTAATGGTAATCGGAATGGTGATATCTTCTTCCTTAATATCCTCGACACCGGAACAACAGATCAGTAGTTTATAGTATTTGACATTGGCTTTAACAGGTACATGATCAAATTTAATCTCCACTGAATTAGGTAGGCTGATGACGTTAAATTGCAATTCATTGACGACGACAAACCTCGATTTCCTAATCACAACATAGCAATATATTGTCAATGCGATACCAATAACAGACCATAAATGGGATAAAATAGCTGAAATAATTTCCATCGGTTAATAATATGCTATGAAGATACGCAAACTGGTCGTTTAAAAAAATTTTTGATCAAAGTTTGAAAATAGAAGCATAACGATATATAACATTTTAAGACATGACCATTTTTTTAAGAAAAGCAAAAAACTATACCCATTAATTGGTTATGTTTGCTTTCTGTAAACCATTATTATGGAAAGGCCATAGGGCGATCTACTTGCAAACATGGAAAATCAGGAAAAAGAGAAGAAATGGTATTATGATGATTCAATCATTCTCCTATTGGCGTTTTTGGCAGTATTTATACTTTATGCCATTGGCGTCGCACTTTTTATCAGCAAAGGGGATGAGAAAACTTTAGGGGCATTTGAAGCTATTACCGGAATTTCGGGCCTTATATTGTCCTTCGGAACGGTTTACTATGTGGTAAAAACCTATAAGGCACAGCAGCAGCAGATCATTATGCAAGAAAAACAAATCAGGATCCAACAGGATGAAATCCTTGCCAATAAAAAAGATGTCGAATTTAATAGAACTTTAGATATAATTTATAAACAGCTTGAATACACCAATATTGTTTTTAAACCAATTGCGGATGAATATTATAGTTCCCTGAAGGAAGTCGCTACTCTGGAAGAAATATTTGATAATGCGGCACAGTACAACTGGATATTTTTACTGATGATCGAACAGTTCAATTTCTATGATCTAATCATTAATAAGGATATATTTCATAAACCTGATATTCAGATCCTAAATAAAATAGTATACTCAAGCGTTAACCAAAAGATCATTCATCTTTATAACAAGTTTACAATGGCAGTGGTTTTCGAACATGATACGGATGAATTAAAAAAGAAATATTCGGAATTTATTAATAAACAGTATATCACCGATAAAAGAGCGGAAGTTGATGACTTGATACATGATCTTGACGAAGAAAAAAAAGAAGCCCTGATTCTTGAAAAATATAATATTGAAATTGAAGAGTACAATGAATATTTTGGATTTATGTGGGATAAATTTAACATTCTTTCAAAGTTGATTAATAATCTTAAAAACAGACAGTATAAATAATTTATCCGGATCAAACCGAATTAACTGGCCCGGTGACCTCCGTTATAGACAGTTTAAATGTCCCGAATTTCTTTTTTTATTGCCAAGGACTATTTTAAAGATTGAATATAAGGTTAAATATGAAAATCTATGTTATTTTTATATACGTTATCATATATTCCAGATCTAATCTTTAAAATAAATATGGGTTCATATTCTCAGCTGACAGTGGCCGGTTATCCGATTTATAGTTTAAAAAACACTTATGATCCACTTCTGGTATTTTTGCTTTTCCAGAAAAACGACTATGTAACAGAAAGAAAAAAATGGTCTGACAGGAATCAGGTAGTTTGGGGAAAGGAAATTTCAGAATCAAAAGGAACCTTTATGTTTCGGGGATTCAGACAGTCCGTCAAGGTGTGTAAAGAACGGCTTGAAATTGCAGGTACAAATCTTAAAATAGCAAAAAGAAATTTTAGATCAGCGAAAAAAATAGCTAAATCCGAAGGTTTCTATTCATTTAATATAACAAAGGTTACATTTGAAGAATATCTCTCTGAAATCGCAGATATCCTTGAAAAAAAGGAGAAATTCTACGATATGCTATATCAGAATTTTAGGGAAAGCCTAATTGTAGATGACCTTGGTATCATAGGGCAACAGGATGTCGACCGGCTATATTCCATATTGAGCTGTCTGCCAGAGGGAGAAATGATTGAATATGACCTGAGTGATGTGATAAATAATGGTTGGGTAAATGAAGATGTTATCCTTCAGATGGACAGAGAACGTATTCTGGTATTGACGGAAGGCAGAACAGATGTAGAGTTTATAAGCTCTGCACTGAAAAGGCTATATCCGCATCTGGTGGATTTTTATCATTTTATAGATTTCGATGAATTTAAGGTGGAGAGCAGTGCATCGGCCCTCGTCAAGCTCATAACAGCATTTACGGCGGCTAAAGTGAACCACCCTGTCATAGCCTTGTTCGATAACGACACGACTGGTATTATGGAAATGAAAAGATTACAAAACATCAAACTAAACAACAACGTAAAGGTAATGCGGTTACCCGATATCGGATTTGCGAAAAAGTATCCGACCAGAGGAGCTACCGGAATTAAAAATATGAATATCAATGGCCTGGCCTGTGGAATAGAAATGTATTTGGGTGCAAACATTCTTGAAAAAGACGGAAAACTACTACCTGTACTCTGGAAATCCTATAATGATCATGAAGATAAATATCAGGGAGAAATATCCGACAAAAAACACGTGCAGGATACATTCCGAAAGAAAATTAAATCTGGAGAAGATTTTGACCTGTCGAACTTAGATCTGGTGCTTAAAATGATTTTCAGTGCATTCCAGAACTGAGCCAAATCAATGGCTGGAAAAGTTAAAAATTATGAAAATAAGCGTTGAATATGAAATGATAGACGGTTTTGATAGTTGTTCCCGACTGATGTCTACTTTCAAAATATGGTATAGCACTATGAGGTACACGGTGTGATTTCCATGAGCCTGGAATATAGTCATTGCTGTCACTTTCGATTAGTTCCTGGTAGGGTTTATTTATATCTTTTTTCTGATGATTGATCATAAATACGAAACCTTCCCCCTCGGCATCTGTTAGGTATTTCGCCAGCTGGCGTGCAACACCTTTTTTGTCCCGGTTCCACCAGCCTTTGAATTCAACTATTTTGGTGGCCATATGGTTATGAAAAAGCTTAAGATCGATATGGCCCTGTCCTCTGATCTCTTCAGCGGTCACATCCGAATTGCGATAGCGCGCAGCTAGAAAATTTCGGAACCAATGTCTTACTTGGGATTCTCTGTCTCCCTTCCCCGTCCTAAGTTGCATGATGCAAGGTTCATTTGTATCTCCACTCTGAAGCTGACGTATGCCGTCGATCATATTTAGAATAAAGTTTTCTGTAGAATAATCGTTGGCGATACTCTCTTTTATCATGGAAATATGCTCCCTCTCATTCGCTAGCCACTTATTGATAATCTGCCAGTAAGGTTGCTGTTCAAGGCCTTCATCCAATCATGCTTCTTGGACCAATTTATGACGGGCATTGGCAACTTCCAACTGCGTTTTGTCAGGAAGGGCAAGTTTACTCCTTTTAAACTCCTCTAAATCGGCAACTTTTTTAAAAACCTCCCTGGAAACCTCATAAAGGTATCTGAGCAGTTTCTTTTTCCTGACGGGTTTGAAAGTTGCCTGATCCGTATACATATTACTTTCCAATTCTTTGCAAAGAATTGGCAATCTATTCTGGAAATGAGATTTAAAATGACCCAAATTGCTTATTTCAAAAGGGAATATCCTTAACCACTGCCGATATATTTTAATAAGCTGGTCCAGATCCGTCTTCTTTTTAAACTGTTTAGGATTTCTGGTCGTTGCAATATCATCTAACAAACGGTCTTTCTGATCGTCACTTAAAGCTTTACTCATCTGGATGATCTTTTCCGCCCCATCTAAATAAAAAGACGCGCCAAGGCGCCCCCCGAATTTTAAAGGAAATTGCCCGAAACTATCAATAATAGCCTTTATGTAATCACTGATAGCCTTAAACCAGTTCGGCTTATCTGAATATTTCTCTATGCAATGCTCAGTATAAGAAAAATAGTTAATAAANNAAGTTTTTATAGTCTTCCTTACGGAACCATGGTTCATCCAGCAATAGTTTGTGCGGTTCACAGCAATGCGGAAATTTATCATAAAATTCCTGCATTTTATGATAACTAGATTCATGCCATGGGCAACAATGTGGAAATCCGGGGATAGACAGAAAGCCTTCAAGCGGGCCAATTTCACTTTGTTTTATGTAAAATTCTTCCTCCTCCATTTCCAAGCCTTCTCGTTCACCTTTCAAAAAGCTGAAAATTTTTTCGGAAGTTTCTTCAGATGGAATAATACCAATTGATTTGTTGACGGTGAACTTTTTTTCTTTCATGAGCGCATTTAAGTAATCCCACGTTTAAAATAGATAAAAAATCTCAGAGATTTAATTGCTTCCCCTCAATAAAACAAGTGATATCCTATTTATTTTTATCGGGAATTGAAAATTCACTATTTCTATANNCTATAACGAATGGTCTTATGTTTAAAATGAAACATTGAGCCGCAAATCCTCATGTTACATATTGTACCATAAAATAAAATCAATCTCATAGTTGTATGAACATTATATACAATTACCGTATAAACTTTGTGAAAATTGGACGCTAAAATTTCAATAAATTATGTGGAAGTTTTGAAGACTTACCTTTTCACTTGCAAAGTTATACCAAGACATTGGAAAGGAATGACCTCACCCCGAATTTAGGAGTATTCTAAAGTAGAAAATCCCGCTGTTTTGACCTGTTTTTTGATAAACATTTCAGGAGTCATATCCCCTAAACAGCTGTAGGATCTGAAGGTGTTGTACTCTTCCCTCCAGATTTCAATTTTTTCTTTCGCATCTTCCAATGACAGAAACCAATGCGCATTTAGGCACTCGTCCCGAAAACTTCCATTGAATGACTCAATATACGGATTATCTGTTGGTTTTCCCAGCCTGGAGAAAACTAATTCCACCTGATGTTCCTAAGCCCACCTATCCAGTTCCTTGGAAATAAATTATTCACGTGTGTTTGTTTTATTTGGTATTCATGATTGCTTTGCAGTTCCGATCCGTTATCCACTTGGATTTTTCTGGGTATTGCCTGTTGGAATAGTCGGAGTTCTTCCAGCATTTACGGCTATAGTTATCCACTATAGTTAAGCAGCGGATTTTCCTGCCATCGAACAGCGCATCAGCGACAAAGTCCATACTCCAGCAGTCATGTAAATTGGAAAAAACCGGTCTCTCGGATCGATGAGCGGCGGCGCGGCAGCGTCTGGGCCTTTTCAACCGTAGATTTAAGCCTTCTTCTTTATAAATTCGATAAATCCGTTTTGGATTATCCCGCCAGCCTTCACGTTTCAAAAAAAAGACGATCCGCTCTATGCCGTAACGGACACGTGTTTCAGCAATGCTTTTTATGTGAAGACGTAATGGACTGTCATCTGGTCTATGGTGTTTATAATACCAAACTGAGGTGCTCAGCAGAGATACCTCGCACGCTCTGCGTAGGGAAATTCGATAATCAGAAATGAGTCCGGTAACCATGGTTCTACGCTGCGAAGCTTTAAAACTTTTTTTTTAATACATCCTGGAGCATCTGTTTGTCCAGACTAAGATCGGCCACGAGCTTTTTCAGCTGTGCATTTTCTTCTTCCAATTGCCGGAGCTTACGCAGCTCCGATACCCCCAAGCCACCGTATTTCTTCTTCCAGTTGTAGAACGTAGCTTCGCTGATACCCATTTTTCTGCAGACTTCTTCCACACGGGTACCTGTCTCGGACTGTTTGATCGCAAAGGCGATCTGTGCTTCGGTAAACTTTGATTTCTTCATCGTTTTTCCTCCCTTTTGAAATTATTAATTCAAGTCCGAATTCTCTACTTTTAAATGCTCCAGTTTTTTGGGGAGAGGTCATATGAGGCTTTAAGAATTATTGAAAGTTCAAAAATAGACTTGATTTTTCTTGACATCCAAATGCCTGACATGAACGGTTTACAATTTTTAAAATTATGTAAAAATAAATGCAAATTCATCTTTACCACAGCTTATTCAAAATATGCTATCGATGGATATGAAAACGACGTTATTGATTTTTTATTAAAACCGATAACTTTTGAACGCTTCGAAAAATCAATAGCTAAATTTCACCATCTTTTACAGATTGGTTCAAACCAGGAGACCGAATCTCGAAAAGATTACATATTGATTAAAGGAGACTCTAAACAGAAATATTTCAAGGTAAAGTTACAAGATATATTGTATATAAAAGGCTTAAACAATTATATATGTGTCTATACAAGCAAACAGTCCATTATTACATACATGAATCTAAAAGATTTTATAACCACTTTACAGTCACATAAATTTTGTCGAATACATCGATCGTATATTGTTTCAATTGATCACATTATCTGTATTGAAAAGGATTCCGTTAAGATCTCCAATGAGGTAATACCTATCGGTTCTTCCTATAAAAAAGAATTTTTTCAACTATGGAAATTAAAAGTGTTATGAATGCTCTATCTGTTTGCGACTTGAAACGCGCACATTACCCTTATAACTAAATAGATATGTAAATTAGCTATTTAGCGACTAAGATTAATACTGCCCATAGCCAATTATTTGGCACGGCACATCCTTATAAAATCGCCATTTAACACAAACAGAAAATTATAGCATCTTTGCATCAACTGCTGCTCCCTTTAATTTAATAGCGTAGGGCCACTGCTCATCATTCTCATCTTTTCCATC
>DKIT01000050.1:0-292 GCA_002454415.1 Sphingobacterium sp. UBA6711 | reverse complement strand
GTCCCATAAAGTCCGTTCCTCTTTTTGAAGACCAATATTCCAGTACCTGCGCAGCATGATACATATTGGTTTCATGCAAGAATGCATAATGGGTTTTCTCCATGTAACTATTCAAATGGTAATTTTCAAAGGTCAACCATTCGGGATACACCTGCCACAACAGATATTGCGCGGTCATTTCAAAAATAGAATGTCCTTGACTTCCTTCAACAGGTGAGGAAAAAGCCCAATTTCCATCACATTTGGTCAAATATTGGAAGCAATGCCCCATTTCATGGGCTACAGCCCCAAA
>DKIT01000089.1 GCA_002454415.1 Sphingobacterium sp. UBA6711 | reverse complement strand
AAAAAAAAAAAAATTTTTTTGTTTTTTTTTTTTCATTTGCAGTCAGTTTTATCGCTTTAAAAGTATCATTTTACATCTAATATATATAAAGAATTTTTGGATTGGTGGATAAATTTAACTCGAACCATCTAAGAACTCAAAAATAATCTCTCCATTATGATGCTCTCTTAATTGGTCAATTAATGGGATACATGACGCATCATAAGCAATATGTATTAGGCTTTTAAAAGTTAATATTTCAATTAAAAGATTGGGAATGTCAATAATATGAGCATTTTTAAGAACCAGTGTTTTTAGGTTTTGTATTCTGAGGTTGGTCAAACCGATTAAATCAAAATGGTCGAAATACAGAAGGCTCAGATTCTCGAGATCATTTATCCATAATGGGATCTCATAAGGACGATTTTCTTTTATTCTTGTGCCACTATAATCACCTGTTAAAAATAGCTTTTCAAGCTGGTAGAGATTTCTTACGTATTCATTTGGCAAGGTATTTATGTCAAGCCTAGCTGTTGTATATAAGGCAAAGGGAATACTGCAAATTCCTAACAAGACCGTGTCTCCTTGAAAAAATAGTACTGATCCATTTTTTTCATCACCCCAGTCTACCCGAAGAAAACCACTTCCTTTAATGATACTCCTTCCTTCATTGTTATCCTTTTCCATAATGACTAAATATGGGATCTTACAACCGCCAGGTCACAGTTTAATTTCTCCTGCAATTCAACTATAAATTCAGGTTTCAATTCAGGCCAGTTCCAAAACGTAAATCCAATATTGCAGAATCCCCACTGTGGTTCAAAAACATATTGCTGGATTTCGCTTTCAGTGGAGCATATCGGACACAACAAGTTATTGGTAAAACCCTGGCACCAGGAATCCAGATCCCATTCGTTGTCGACAATATTTTCTGTGCAACTGGGGCATATGATGCGATCGATGCCATTTTGGCCGGTATCAAATACAGTGCGCTCAGTTGTTATTTCCAGACCATTTGTATCAAGTTGGTATGGAAGGAACTGAGGTTCCGACACAATGTATTGAGCACCGTCAGAAATTGCATATCCAAGGTTGCCGAGTATGCAATGCGATAATTCAGCTTTGACGATATCTTTCGAAACTAACCACTTTAAAATATCATTTACAACAACTTCATCAAAAACGTACCTGGACACTTTAGGCACAAGCGAAATAGTATAGTCACTCATAGGCTAAAAATAAAGAATAATTGGAACAATGTTCTAACGGATTTATACAAATTTTTCTATAAATAGCTGGATAAGTTCGGAAACAAAGCATCCGGGACCTACGAATTTGCTTTTTAAGTCTTTTTACGGTTTCCCCCAAACCAGTCCTACTTTCAAACCCATACCTTAGTCTAGTAATTTGTAATAATCTTGAAAGTTAATATCTGTAAACCTATTCATTCAGCATAAATAATGTATATTAGGTTTGGGTATAAACCTTGCTCGAATGAAAAGTAGCATACTATGATAATAACCACGATCAATTTCATCGAAGGGAGGGGAGATTTCACGATGTAATGATCCAATAGCTGCCAATGATTTTATCGGCACCAATATCTTTAGCGATATAGGAGCGAGCTGTAGATTTCTTTGGCGGTCGCTTTACCAGCTATGAGAAGAAGATGCAAGAGATATACAAAAGTGTCAAAGAAGCGCTCAAGCAACGTGCACAGGCAATTCGAGCTGATGCTATTATTGGGCTTAGTATAGATATCGGCGAAATCTCAAGAAAGGGGAGTCAGATGTTTATATCTAGTATTATGATTATGAATCTCCTAAGGCAATTGAAGAATAATGCCGTATTATTTAGAAAATCTATGGAGTTTAGTATAGGTATGGATAAGTTGACAGTTTTGGAATCAGAATTACTTTCTGTTTTTGCACAGAAATATCAGGCTCTAAATAGCCATATAGAAAAATTATATGTTGTAGAAAGGGAATGTACCGGTGTAGGGCAGTATGTATTTTTCAAGTATTATGATGAAGAAGATATCCTCCCAATTTCAGAGGATATTTTGTCAGTCGACAAAATCATAATAACCAAAGGAACTGATCCAGGTATTGGATTTGTTGGAAATATAGCAGATTTTAAACTGCATAGTTTAGAACTGTTCGTTTACGGTTCTAATGAATGGGATTGTACTTTTCAAAATTTTACTTTGAAGGATTTAAAACAGTTATGATGAAAAATCGTAAGATAGATCAGCTGTAACTGGGGGCGGTCCCTTGGAACTGAAGGAACTAAGCAGGTTTTTAATAAGAATTGGTGGAAATGGTAAACATAACAACATTAGAAAGATGAAATTTAAATATTCTTTTGTAGTATTTTTATATGCCTATTTGAACCAAATTGACCTTTATCTGAAGAAAAGAAAATTGACAAATTGCAAGCTTGGATAAATATCATAATGCTAATAATTCATAGCTGTAGCGGAAATGCTATTTGCATTGATATAGATCAAAAAAAAATTATCTCGAAAAGTGGGGATATCATAAGTTTTGAAATTGAAGATGGTAATTATACATATACTTTTCATCTAAAGGATAATGTAAGGAGTCAAACAACTATTGATGTAAGAAATATTGCTCTTAATAATAATCTATTAGAGAATTACCCTGGAGCAGGAATAAAACCATTTTATTTACAACCTAATAAGAAGTATAAGTTTAATAATCATACAGATGGAGATGCTGGAAGTGTTATTGTTAAATTTTATACTGATAGTTTGGGTAATCTTCATAGCTTAGATAATCTNNAGATAATCGTGTATGTGAATGAGTTTAATAATCTCGTAAATTGAATGATAAACTGGATTACGGAGCGAGATTCTATGATGCAGAGATCGGACGGTGGAACGTGGTGGATCCACTGGTGGAGAAATATAGACGATGGTCTCCATATAATTACACCATGAATAATCCAATTCGTTTTATAGATCCTGATGGGATGAGAGTTGGAGACTTTTTTGATAAAAGCGGCAATTACCTAGGTACTGATGGACTAGATGATCAACGGAATTATATCTTAACCAATACATCCGATGTTGATTTAGTTAAAAATAAAACTAAACAAAATCAGACAACTAGTGCTTCTAGACTATCCGCTGTTACTGAAATTCCGAGCGATGTCACATAAAAGAATGTTTGAATGTTTTAGGACGTACAATTGCAAATGGAGGGCTCAGAGAGGAAAGTTCTGTTACGTTGAAGGACGGTCTGGTTGTACGAGGCGAAACAGGCCCTATGCCAACCATTGGAGGTGGGGTTCAAACGGCAGAAGCTAAGCTTCCATTATTACTAGGCGGCTATGGGTCGGTAGCTCTTGGAGAATTAAAAGCTCCTTCAGTTGATTCTAGTAGTAAAGTTACTCCGACTAGATCTAACGGAGCAGTGATCTATGATCGTAATTCTAGTCCCATTATAGAATTGAAANNATTGAAAAAATATTAAGATAATAACATGAGAAAAATTATCAAATTATTCCTTATGTTGGCCCTGATCTATGTGGGTGAACTTAAAGCTCAGGATCCTGAACGCATTAATGTTATTATATGTATAGATGGATTTATTGTGAAAAAACTTTATTCTCCGATACTTGTAATACCGGAAGATAATGAAGGTAAAAGAGTTGTCAAATTAGGATACGTCCCGGGAGACATTGCTATAGATAGTAATGATTATATCTTTTTAAAATCAAAAGATAACTTCTCTTTAATCTTTTCAATTCCTGTCAATGAAGGAGATGATCAAAAGTATGAAATAGAAGCAGGGAAAGATTGGTTAAATATGGATTATATAATTGTAAATATTTATAATACAGATAATAAAAAATATAAAAATAAACTATCTCCTCTTCCNNCTTCCCGGAAAGAAGTATACATATGAGCTTGAGTATCCGGGGGGACAGATGTCAAGGCCGCGGAAAAGATAGGATATAAACAAGAATGTCCAATCCGATAAAGATTGGACATTCTTGTATTATTTGAGTGTCGTCTGTATCTTGCTTTTGGTGAGGAGTGCATCAAGCAGGGCGAATACGAGGTTGAGAAAACTGGTTTATAGCTACCACAGGATCGAGCAGACTACGAAAAAGTCGTGGTAGGCAACTGGATTACGGCGCTAGGTTCTATGACGCAGAGATAGGGCGGTGGAATGTTGTGGATCCGCTGGCGGAGGATTATGAATCAACAACACCATATGCCTATGTTGAGAATAATCCTATTGGATATATTGACCCAACTGGGATGTATAAAGTCGATGCCAACGGCAATATTACCATTGATGACAGGGATGAGATTGAGAATTTTGTAAGGTTCCTGAATTCCAACCAGGGCGCAACGTATAAAGATGTTGCCACTGAGGTTTTCAGTGCAGGCAGGGGATATTCAAATCAATTGAATGAGGTTTCTGTAATTGGACATACTGCATATAATAACGGAAGCGGTGTGCGTAGCTTAGAAACTCGACAAGCAGGATTAGTAACAGGAGCCTTCGCTTTAGGGGAACTTTCCGGAGGGGGTGCTATCGGTTTAGGTATATCGGGATTAGCTCTAAATGCAACAGGTATCGGAGTTGCTTTTGTAAGGTTGACGTATGCATCATTTAAGGTAAACGAAGCTGGTTATCCTGTAGATGTCAGACCTTACTCTCAATCGGTTCTTGGGTTTCCTTCTTTATCGGAGACTAACGGAATGCTTTTTAGTAAAAAAAGCGGTGAAGAAAAGGCTAGCGATGTACCTTCTTGGGCTAGAGGAAAAAAGCCGTTATCCGGTGTAAGCGGAAAGGATTTTGCTAAGAGGTTGTGGGACGAACAATATGGTGAAGGGACTTGGAGTGGAACTGGTCCAGAGAGCGAATTTAGTAAATTTAGAAAAAGCGGTGATAGAAATAAATAATAATTGTCTATATGAGAGCAGTTTATTTGTTATGGCATACCCATCTTGATGAAACTCTTGATGGAGGAGAAGATGTTAAGTTAATAGGAGTATATAGCACTAAAGATTTTGCTGAAGAGGCTTTAATAAGAATCTCTGAAGTAGAAGGGTTTAGAGATCATAAAGAAGGCTTTGAAATTTCAGAGTATGAGCTCGATAAGGATAACTGGACATTTGGCTTTGTTACTGACTAAATGTCTGAATGACTTTTCCTAAAAAGGAATAATCAGTGCTAAATTCACCGAATGGCTGAAGGAAAAAGGACTGCGTCAGGTGCAGTATATGGCTGGCCACCGCTATGTAAGCTCAACCGAACGTTATCTGGCCACCAACCTTGAAGACGGCTGTATTCTCGTCCCATTCTTGGTCAGATAGAACCGGAACTTTCTCTTCNNTCTTACAAAACCAGGAAAATCGTAGCTAATGTAATCAGTGACTTTTATAAGTAAAAATCCCGTCTTAGTAAACTGCTCAAAGAAGTACTTTGGCAGCAGACATCAAGAAAAATGTACGACCGGGCGGTATTAAAAAGTTATTCCGGAGTAGTATGCCTAAGATCAGTATCCTCGCATTCGTTATTTTCCAGTTCAATAGTTACCTGCTCCAGCCGTTTTTTTATCTTTTTGAACTGCTTTATCTTATTGTCAATCTCTGTTATTTTTGCTTTGAAAAGTTTGATTGTATCCTCTCTTGAACTAATATTTTCGAACCAGCATTCCAGTAAGTTTCTAATTTCAGCTAATGTAAAGCCCACTTCTTTTGCTTCCAGAATAATCTCCAGCCGCTCAACAGCACCGTCATCATAATCCTTATAATTATTGGTCTTTACGTCCTCTTTCGACTTACCGCTTATAAGACCAAGATTTTCATAATATCTGATCGTATGAACAGAAACACCTATTTTTTTTGATAATTCATTTATAAGCATAAAAGATAATTTAACATTTTTTAACTATAGTATAGAGTACGGTCTATACTTGTACGTTGCAAAAATACAGCATAGTTTTGTATCAGCAAATAAGATAAAACATGAAAAACAAAATAATACTTGTAACGGGCAGTACCGATGGGATAGGGAGAATCACAGCGAAGACTCTGGCAAAAATGGGACATACCGTTATTGTCCATGGCCGCAACAGAAATAAGGCGGAAAAGGTTTGCGGGGAAATAAAAACCGAAACTGGAAATAATCATACAGATNNTGTCCGATGTAAAGAAAATGGCGGAAGAACTCAAAAGCAGGTATAGCCATCTCGATGTTCTGATCAATAATGCAGGCGCATTTTTTGGTAAAAAGAGAGAAGTAACAGATGAGGGGCTCGAAAAAACAATTACACTAAATCTTCTTGCTCCATTTTTACTGACGGAACTATTACTTGATCACTTAGCAAAAAGTCAATCCGCAAGGATTATCAATATGTATTCCGCAACGCACAGACGAGGAGG
>DKIT01000005.1 GCA_002454415.1 Sphingobacterium sp. UBA6711 | reverse complement strand
ATTTTCACAAGCGGATTAGCTATCAAAGCTCATGCAGATGTTCAAATCTCAGCATCATCAGTTCCAGTTTATCGTGTCTACAACACTAACTCTGGAGAACATTTCTATACAACTAGTAGTTTTGAAAAAGACAGTCTAGTGGGAACTGGTTGGGACTATGAAGGAATAGGTTGGCAGTCTGCAACTGCAGGTAAAGCGATTTATCGTTTATATAATCCTAATGCTAAAGGGGGAGACCACTACTATACTCAAAGTAGTTACGAGGCCTCTAGTTTAGTTCAAAAAGGGTGGAAACAAGATAATCAAGGAAAGCCAGTCTTCTATTCTGGAGGCAATATTAATAATTATGTTGCTTACAATCCGAATGCTCAATCAGGTGCACATAATTACACGACGAGCCAATTCGAACAAAATAATTTACTTAAAATAGGTTGGAAGTATGGGAAAGTCGCTTGGAGTGTTGCTGGTGTCGGACAAAGTGTGACCCCAATGAATCTAGGTCAATTAGCAAAAGGAGATTATTCTTCTATTCAAGGAACATGGAAAAATTCACGCGGAGAAACCCTAACCTTCAAAGGAAATAAGGTTACTGGAGCTGTAGATATCACTGGAGAGGGTGTTAAAGAAGCAACGTTAATCCGTAGCAGTGAGACTTTCTTCGCAGGAATTCATAATAATACCCTTGCAATTGACTCAATTCCTGCAACCAAGCTTGATACTCGTTATTTCGTTTTTGCTCCTAAAAATGTAAGCCCAAGTGATTATAAGGATACAACAGATAAAACAAGAGATCGGTTGTATATTACAACTAATGGTGGAAATGGGGTGTTCGAAAATCCTGAATTTGCATACTATAGAATTAAATAAACTAACTAAAGGAATTATAATTAGTTATTTATAAAAGTAAGTGGAAGCTCATAACTTTATAGTTAGGAGCTTTTTTGGTATTTTAAATAGTAAAAGCACAGGTTTTAAGAGCTGTGAACTTACTTTTTAAAGAATAAGAAATATGAAAAAATATAAAACCATTATTATACTTTTTCATTTTTTATATTTTTCCACGTTTGGCTATTTGGTAACTTATTAGTGGCTGATATATAAACTATTTTTTAATTTTGTTTAAGAGTTCTTGTAAAGAAGGAGTTAACATATTTAAAATTTGATTGGTAATTTCCTCAGGGGACTGAATGTAGTCCGTGCGATACCATTCCTCTATAATGCTTTTCACACCACCAGTAATGTATAAGGAGTAGTTTATAAGGGACTGATCGTTCTGATTTAAAGAGAATGTGTCTGTAAGAGATCTGACGAAATGGTTATAATAGGTTGAGTGTAAGATATCCATAAATGCTACTTCATCAGAGGATTCGGTTAGTATTTTAATTCGTGATTTATTTGAATAAAAAAAAGTAACCAAATCAAGAGTATAGTCAAATAGAACTTGTTTAACATCTCTGGTAGTTGTCATTTTGAAAGCTTCTATATTTGTAAACTTATGCTTCAATAGGTCATCAAACTCTACTAAGAACTGTTCTAACATGGTATCAAGTACATCTTGCTTATTTCTAAAATAGCGATAAAATGTGACACGACTTATTCCAACTTTTCGACTAACTTCGTTAATAGAAATTTTATCTAAGGGTTTATTCTGAAGCTCAGCGAGAAAATATGAAATAATCTGATCCGCTGTTTTTTTATTATTCATGGTACTCCTATTTCTAGATAACTTTAGCGAGAATGCTTTTTGTTAGCTCTAAAAACTAGTTTTTTATTTCTTTTATCTATGACACGTAACTCAGACTCATGTGAATTAGTGTTTTCAACTCGTACAATGATTATATTTTGGTAGCGACTAGGATTGTTAACAACTATAGTCGCTGTTTGTCCATCATTTAAGATAATTTTTTCACCGGGTCTCATAGGCTTCTATTCCTTATATTCCAACTATTTTAAACGTAATTAGGGTCAAAATACTCTTTACAGAGTTGGTAAAGTTCTCTCTTTTTATTAATTTCTAAACCATAGAAATACTCAGCGACAGTGTTTTTATTTGGATCATCTGATAAACCAAGTAAATATTCTGGGGTAACATCGAAATAATTTTCAAGTTCTAGAAGTCGTACACCAGAAGGAATTTTGCCATAGCGATAATTGTTTAGTGCGCTTTTGGGATAATTTAATTCTTGTTCGACACAATAAATTGGTTTATTAATTTTTTTGCATTGTTCTTTAAGGCGTTGATGAAAGATATAATTTTTTTCCATTTAATTATCCGATTGACGGGACGGTCACTAGCTCCTTGTTATTTTTGACACAAAGTCTTTTACTATTTTATAATCTTTCTCATTTATTTCAAGTGACATTTTTAACAAAGTGTAAACCTACAATTTTAATTTTTTATGAGTAACAGATTGTTTTACCAAAGTAGAAAATATTATAATGGCTTTATATGTAGTATGGTACCAGACGTTAAGCTATTTATAGTATCTAATCGTTGTTATATTAATTGTTCTGGATATTACATAAAGCTATAATAATGTACAATAATTGGATATCACTTTATTGAAACAAGAGGGAGTGAAAAAGGATTTTTTAAAAGAAGGCCAAAATGCTATGGAAATTTACGAATAAGATGAAAAAGCAGTAATTCCTGAAGAGGAGGTTAATGGTGATATTAGCTTGGACAGTACGACTGTGGGATCAGAATCAGATGTATTAATGGAAATCAAAAAGGTGTAGAGAATCCACAACCTAAATATAGCTTTATTTCAAGTCAAAAAGGACAGGTAAGTACGGCCAGTATAAACAAGACATTACCTGAGACAGGTGAGCGTAAAAGTTTAGGCGGCTATGTGGTTGGCATATTTTCGTTACTTGTTGCTCTAGTTCTCTTAAGATTTAAAAACTCACATAAAAGAAGAGAATAGTATGAGAGTCGGGAAAAATTCTTATATATTGCTTAAATGGTATTGTAATTACGTATATTTTTGAGTACAATATTACTAACTTTAAGAATAGGATAAGGTATTGACGATGAAAATAAAAAGACTTCTGTTTGCACTTGGAATGATTTCATTTATGGTAGGGGTGATGCCCCGCTCGAATTTTGCCTCCGCAGACCAAGTGAACACTGGGCAATTAAATATTAATGTGTTGGATAGTGTAGACTCCTCAGGAATTCAGGGTGCATACTTTCAGGTCACTTCATTGTCAAATTCAACAGATGAGATACTTACTAAAACTGATCAATCCGGAAAAGCAAGCCTAAGCTTGCCAGTAGGGGATTATTTAATAAAGCAAGTTGCTACGACAGACAATCTCGTAAATTATACTTTTACCTCAATCGGATATTCTAGAAGTATTGAAGCAGGTAAAACAGTAGAGGTTACAGGCTATGAGAGAAAAATAACA
>DKIT01000086.1:3118-13365 GCA_002454415.1 Sphingobacterium sp. UBA6711 | reverse complement strand
ATCCGCCTTTTTATATTTATTTTGAACAATCGAAACATTCTCACGTTAATTAGTAAATTTACAGCTTCAAACAAAAAAAGATTCATTAACATGGCTTCATTTAACTCTATCTTAGATAATGACTTTTACAAGTTTACCATGCAACATGCAGTGGTCAAGCTATTTCCAAAAGCCAAAGCTCGTTATCACTTTATCAATAGAGGACATCATAAATTCCCCGAAGGATTTGATCTGCTGCTAAGAGAAGCTGTAAATGAAATGGCCAATCTGAGGCTAACAAAAGCAGAGAAGCTATTTTTCGCCAAAAATTGTCCGTATATCGATCCAACCTATTTCGATTTCCTTCAAGGATATCGCTACGACCCTGATGAAATCAAAATTTTCCAGGATGGTCCGGATCTTGAGGTTATTATCGAAGGTTATTGGTACCGCACTATCCTCTGGGAAGTTCCATTAATGTCGCTGATTTGCGAGCTTTTTTATGAATCACAAAACTTAAAACGCGAGTCAGACGAAGAAGTCATCGCTACCGCGAAAAATAAGATTGAAAAATACAAAAAACTCAATATCACAATTGCCGATTTTGGCACGCGCAGACGACATTCTTATGAAGTGCATGACATGGTCGTGCGTACTTTAAAACAGTATGGCGAAAGAACATTTATCGGTACGAGCAACGTACACCTCGCGATGAAATATGAAACAAAACCTATAGGTACCCATGCGCATGAATGGTTTATGTNNGGTCGGATGTTTACCGTGGAGATCTCCCATTTGCTTTGTCAGACACATATACAACTGAGGTCTTCTTCCAACAGTTCGACAAAAAGTTAACCAAATTATTTGATGGTGTGCGTCACGACAGTGGCGATCCATTGGAATTCACAGAAAAAGTCATTGCACACTACAAGAAAAATGGAATAGATCCGCTTTCAAAAACGATTATATTCTCCGATGGTTTAGACTATGAAAAAGTCGAGCGCATCGCCAACTATTGTGAGGGCAAAATCTTACATTCATTTGGGGTGGGAACAAATTTCACCAATGATGTAGGGCTCAAACCGATGAATATCGTCATCAAAATGACGGATGCCCTTCCCGAAGATGACCAATGGACACCAGTCATCAAATTATCTGATGAACCGATGAAACACACCGGGGATGAAGAATCAATTTATATTGCCAAAAAAGTATTAATGATTGACAATGACAACATATAGAGACGTATACGGAGAGGCTTTGGACGACTATTTTGTCCACCAAGAAGAAAAATTCCCCTTAATACTTCATACCAGTTATGGCGATCAGGACGAAATGCCAGTAGAAGTTTTTTTTAGAGCAGCAGAGGATTTTCCTGAGCTGGAATTTATTGGATTGTCACTTTGTGACGGCCGCGTCCTAGATGTAGGCGCCGGAGTTGGTGGACACAGTCTATATCTGCAAGAAAAAGGATTTGATGTCGATGCGTTAGAGATATCGCAAACAGCTTGTCATATTATGCAGCAACGCGGGGTTCAAAATATTATCTGTGCGGATTTTTACAAATTCAACGGCCAGAAATACGATACGTTGCTCTTTCTTATGAACGGTATAGGTATTGCCGAAGATATAGAAGGCTTTCGAAATTTATTGATGCACAGCAAGCAATTGCTAACTGAAAAAGGACAGCTACTTTTTGATTCTTCTGATATTAGTTATCTGTATAAGGATTACAACATCAAAAAGCCAGATCACTACTATGGAGAAATTCAATATCAATACGAATACAAGGGTAAAAAAGGCAACCTGTTTAAATGGCTTTATTTGGATCAGAATCTATTGATTAAAATCTCCCATGATTTAGGTTGGGTTGTCCAGATCTTATATGAAGATGAAAATGACCAATACCTCGTTCGTATGGAACCAAAAAGGTAGTCCGATTTAAATCGGACTACCTTTTTTCGATTTTATTTTTGCGATCTTATATAGATATCCCCCATGGATGTTTTCAAGATAACGTCCTGTCCTCCACCATTCATTTTTCCTTTTACCGCATTTCCCATTGGTGTAGTGCTAGGTTCTTCTGCTTGTTTTTCAAACTGAAATTCATCGGCGGCATTTATATTCCCCATAGATGATTTGATATCCATGTTTGCGCCGAAATTATTCGGAAAAGCAACATCCACAGCACCCATCGCTGCAATTAATGAAATCGGTCCTTTTATTGGTTCTACAAATTTAGCAACAACATCCCCTTGTGCAACTTTTACACTGATTGGTCCAGTAACATTCAGTAAGTTTACAGTACCCATACTACTTGCAACCTCAACTTCAGCGCGAATATCTTTTAATTCAATATTGCCTCCATTGAACATCGCCCCTCGTCCCCCCTTTACAGTGATCGGGATATCCAATGGAACTTTAATGCGGATCGAATCCTCCAAAGGCATACCAATCATCGTAATTTCGGTTACCCCTCCTGCTGTTTTAATATTCATACCAATCCCAGAATTATCGGATAACCCTGCCCCATTGATGACCCTTAATCCTTTTGCCCTGTCATTATCATCTTTGTCTTCCACCTTCGCTGTGATAAGAACATCTTTCCCTTTGTATCCTTCAATATAGACATTATCCAACTTCAATAAGAGCTTATTTCCCACGTTCGGAACCCTGATCTCTTTCCAGCTCTTTGGCCCATTGCCATAGAATGATCCCACGGCACTCGCGACGGCCTCAGCTGCAACTTGAGGAGCTTTGGGAGCATGTGGGGCTTTTGGCGCAGGAACCCCTTCCTTGTTTTCATTTACCTGGGCTTGCAATGCGTTTGCAAAAATCAGCGCCATCCCAATCATCATTATCTTTAGTGTTTTCATCTTTTTATCTTTTTCAATTTTATTCTTGTTATTGATTCAACAAAACAGCATATGCCTGCTCCTTTACAAATTTCAAGGTAAATGGATCCTCGACAATTTGATTCAATTTGTCTTTTGTCGTTGCCTTGATTGTTGGCTCATCTTGCTGCGCCATCAGTTGCATCAGCTCCATTTGTACTGTAGGATCGCTTTGCGCGACAAAAAAATCTTGCACTTTCTGTTGCCTAGCTTCGGGAGATAATCCGTTTAATATGGTTTCTATCGCCGCTATCCGCACGTTGCTATTTTGATCTGAAACGGCAGCTTGCTCCAATGCGCCAAAACTCTTCTGATCCAAACTCCCCACATTTTTCAACGCCAATACCCCGCTCAAACGCGTACTTGCCGAACTCGAGTCCTGAAGCATCTGAACATAATCCGGCTTGCTATTTTCAACCGGATCTTTACCCTCAAGATCATTGATCGCAGGCTTTTTACCGAAACGTTTCACCTTAACATCATGAGATGCAATTGTTTTCACTGATAACAAAGGCTTGGTTGATTCTGCAGGTAAATCCCTCACTTCTGGTGCAATAGCCCTCAGCCGATCTTTTTTATTGACGCCATTGGTCAACTCAACTTTTTCCTGCTGATCTTGTCTATCACTTTGCTCAAATGCTATAAATGTTACAGTACCAACCAATAGCGTTGCGGCAGCAATACTTGCCCACTTCCACAATGGTCTGATTTTGTTTTCAGATACCTGTGGCACTACCTGTGGTCTTATTTTATTCCACAAGTCAGCCGAAGGTTCTCGCTGATCAAATTCCTCCCGATTTGCGTTCACAAAATCTTTTAAATTATCCCGCATAATTATACCTCTCCTTCAATTGTTCGTAAATTTTCTTTTTCGCACGATGGTATTGACTACGTACCGCAACTGCAGTCATCCCCAATGTTTCGGCAACTTCATCATGGCTCATATCTTCAAACAGATAAAGATTGACAACCATCTTAGGTATCCCTGTCAGCTGATCGATCACATTCTCTAAATCCGTCAAGCGACATTCACGCCACTCTTTCTCCAGCAATTCATCCTCACCATCATCCTGAATTTCCAAATCATCCACCGACGTAAAATATTGCTTATTCTTTCTCAATAGTGAAATTGCTTTGTTCACTCCCATCCTTCTTAACCAGGCCTCTACACTGAGAACTGAATGCCATTTATCCGATCTCGAAAAAAAATCAACAAAAGTCTCCTGTAGAATGTCTTCACTCTCTTCCTGATTAGACAAAATCCGATAAATAGAATTAAAAATCTTTTTTGCATACCGATGATAGAGCTGCGCAAATCCAGACTCGTTGCCCGATTGGCACATCGCTAATAAATCTTTATCGCTAAGCTGATTTTGCACGTTCTAAAATTAATACTGTTAATTCTTATGTTTCTATTAGGTAGTCGGGACCCTGCTGAAAATGTTGCAATATAATTTTATTTTTTTCTAAAATAATTCCAAAAGAACGCAAAAGCCGTTAACAGCCTATCCTATCAACAAGAAAAACACTCAAGAAGATCTTGAGTGCCCGCATTAATAAATAAACTAAATAGGAATTTTATAATTCCTGTATAAGAATGTCGACTATTTAACTTTTAAATAGGTTTCCACAATTGTATGTTTGACACCTAATTCGGGTAAATTCTCCTCACCGGTTTGAATCAATGTATCTCCTTTTATTCTGAGTTCAAAATCAAACTTATTGCTTTCCCAGTCGCGCATTGAGCAATATTGCAAACGTTCTTGGTACTTGACACCATCAAAAGAATAAGTCCCCCCACGGTNNAAGTCCCCCCACCTGCTACAAACAGCGGCGCTTTACCTTTACCCTTTTGCTTATCGTGGTTGAAAAAAGAAAAATGATCATCATTGAACATTTTAAACATTTCTGTTTGACTGCTGTCCGTAAATGCTGTCACGGTATCCTTTCCTTTGATTGTTTTGCTTTCAATAAGCTTATATGTCCCAGTCAATGAATTAGGTTTTACCAGGTCAGCGTTTTGCTTATCAGTACTATTTTGGCATGAAAAAACAAGACCGGAAGTCGCTAGCGCAAATAGCATTTGATTTCTTAAGTTTATCATATTTATAAAAGGTTTATAAAGGCCAAACTACGAAAGTTAAGCCCCAATTAAAAACAAACCATTGTCATTATTTATCCCACCACACCCGGCCAGACAACTTATCACCACCGGGTACAGCAGCAGAAGCTGCTCTATAGTTTTCGCCATTGATAGCTGCCTCAGTCGAAGGATAAGGAAATCTTCTTGGGATAGTCCCCGAAGTCGCATTTCCAGGGTAGTTTACCGGAGACAACACCGGATATCCGCTTCTGCGCCAGTTGCTCCAAGTTTCATAGAAATCAAGCATGGTTATCGTATGTGCCCAATATTGTGTATTGATCTGTTTCAAGGCATTTGCAGCATCAAATGGATGAGCAGCTAAGTACGTTTCTGCGTCCCTATCACTGATCGCCAAGGAACCATCGTACTGATTCAGATAGGCTAGTTTCATCCGGATAATGAATCTAAAATGCACAATATATCCATTGCGCATTTGCAATAAGCAATTTTTAATCATATTTTAGTGTTGGTTAAAATTAATATGAAGCAGCACGCCCCAATGTTGCTGCTTTTGGTTAATCATTTTTTCAATGAAGGATGGTGTTGGTCCACCATCCTTTTACTTCTCGGATATAGTTATTTTTTTTCCATATACATCAAATTTAAAAGGTTCAACTTTTTGTAAAGCACTCAGTACCTGATTAATATTTTCGCTACTGAAGGTTGCAGTAAAACGATATTGCTTTAATCGGTCATTTTGAATTTGGATATCGACATCATACCAGCGCTCCAAGGTTCTGCGAAGAGACTCGAAATCTTGGTCCACGATTTCTAATCTGTTTTCCCGCCACGCAATATCCGGTATTTCAGCTTTATTGGTTTCTAAGATAGGGATATTCTCTATGGCGATCTCCTTGATAGGCAACTTGCTGGAGGTTGGTTTATTCGTTTTATGCTGGATTGCAATTTCACTTTGGTTTCTATAGATGGTAATTTTTTGATTAGGCTTAATGATAACCGAATTTTCACGTTGTCCCTTGCTCTTCATTTCAATAGAACCTTCAACAAGCAACGCTTCCGCAGTGGGTTCATCAGAATAACTCTTCACATTAAACGTTGTGCCCAATACCTTAATGTCAAAATCAGAAGCTTGTACTACAAAAGGTTTTTCTTTGTTCTTCGCCACCTGAAAATAGCCTTCGCCCGCAAGTCTTACAATACGCAATTCATGATTAAAATCAGTAGAAAGCTCGAGTTTACTTCCCGAATTTAAAGTTACAGTACTTCCGTCACTTAATTCAAAGGTCCTTTTTTCACCATTCTTCGTTTGGTAAACCTGCCCGATTGATGTGATAGGCAATACAGTATCCACTTTGCTTGACTGCGAATAGTACCAGACCCCGCCAGATACCAATGCTATGAATAANNCCATCTGGACCAATTAAATCGATTTGACCCGACATGTTCAACAGAAGAATTTTGAAGATCGGTTTTCAATTTTTCCAATTGTTCATTCACAGGTCTACGGTTGCCGACCAATAATTGGTACAGACGCTTAGCATTCAGTATTGTCTCGGCCTGTTCTGGATGATTTAGGCTATATTGTTGCCAGTATAGAATACAGTTTTTATCTTCTCCCGAACAGTACTTCAGAAAAGTATCGTCAATCAAAAAATCTTCTAACTGTTTATAATCTTTTTGGCTCATTCTTTTGGGTATTTACACTATAGTGCCCTAAAACCTTTTCTTTTCCTAAAGAAAAATTAAAATATTTCATAAAACACTGAAAATAAATGAATTATATTTTCACAAACTAAAAACACAATATGGAGCATAGCACTCTTTGAATTATATTCGATAGGGCGTGTAAATAATGAGTGGCGAACTGCAAAATCTAGAGATCTTTTAATTCTTCTCTGAGGATTTTTAACGCATCGTAAAGCGTATTGTAGGCAGTTTTAACAGACATCTGCGTAATCTCCGAGATTTTTTCATACGAGTATCCCTCGAAGAACTTCAGATTCACCAGTTGTTTTTGACGAAAAGACAATTTCTCCAGTGCCCCCTTTAGCCGAATCTGTATAATTTCATTCGTTTGTACTTTGATGACAAACTCTTCATAGGGCATTTCAACCCAATCGTCCTCTGCTTTTACGTTTTGAAGCGCGGTATTTATTTTATGTTGTTTTTCCAATAAACGTAGAATACGTCTTTTCAAAAAAGTAATGAGATAGGACTGTACATTTTCAACCCGGTCAAGCTGTTCTCTTTTTTCCCAAATTTTCACAAAGACCTGATCCGTTGCCTCACTTGCCAAATCACTGTCACCACAAGTCCGTATCCCAAAATTAACAAGCTCCTGATAGAGCGCCGCATAAAGATCAAAGAAAGCCGTCTCGTCTCCAGTACGAACCCGTTCCCACAATAAGCGGTACCCCAGTTTATTTCTCATAATAAAGCATATAATCGGAACAAAGCTAACAGATGTCCTCTATTCCAAAAGTATAAACTTAATCGGTAAAAGGAGAAAGAAACGAAAAATTACATTCAAGCGAAAAACAAAGAAAATCGTTTGAATTGAATAGTGTAATTTTGCACCATCATAATCAAGATAAAATTAAAAACACAAGATGCCAATGCGCTTGCTGTTAAGAATTAGATGCTCATGAAAACTATTTTTGCTATTGTAGGAAGTGCCAATGCACATTCCTCCAACCATCATATTGTTAATTACCTCCAACAACATGTGAATGCTACTACGCATTTTACCACATTTGACCGCCTTAAGGAGTTACCGCATTTTGATCCCGAAGAGAGTCAATCTCATCCGCCTATTGAAATTATTGCTCTCCGTCAGGTAATCAACGATGCCGATCTGATACTGATTAGCAGCCCAGAATATATTTTCAGTGTGCCAAGTGGATTAAAAAATCTGCTCGAATGGTGCGTAGCAACGACGGTTTTTACAGATAAGCCGATCAGCATCATCACAGCAGCGGCACAAGGCGAAACAGCGCACGAGGAGCTACAACGTATTATGCAGGGATTAGGTGCTCAAATTGACGAAAAAAGAAACCTACTCATTCCAGGAGTCAAAGGAAAACTGGATGCTACGGGAGAAATTTGGGACGAGCAACTCAAGTTGGAACTGGAAAAATTAGCGCAATCTATAATTTGAAGATTAGTATCTTTACGGCATGCAAGAACAAATTAATAATCCATTACACGGAAAAAGACTTGACACCATCATTGAATATCTCGTTGAATACTATGGTTGGGAGGAGTTGGGACAACGCATATCCATCCGATGTTTCAATGAAAATCCTAGTGTCAAATCGTCCCTAACTTTCTTAAGGAAAACACCTTGGGCAAGGGAGAAGGTCGAGCAGCTCTATGTAAAAACCTTGTTGAAGAAATAAGTTTTTTTCCTATTCCATAACAAATAATCTGATTATTAAGCATATCTTTGCCGCCATGAAAAAAATTGCCGACTACCGGAAGTTACTTAACGTAGATAAATCTGTGGATCTCAAAACCCTGAAATCTACCTACCGAACAATCATGAAAGAATGTCATCCAGATAAATTTGTCAATGATGAAGAAGGTCGTTTGGCTGCAGAGCAAAAAAGTGTGGAAATGATCGAGGCCTACCATTTCCTGGTAAGCATCTGTCCAGAAACATTAGCGCAACAGTTGCCAATCTACACAGAGACAATTACCAATTCTGGTATTCAGGATATTGACTGGAAAGCACAAATATTGACAGTCACTTTTCACGATGGTAGCCAATACGAATATTTCGGTGTTCAGCGGAATGACTATATTAAATTTGTCAACGCAGATTCTTTAGGTCGATTTGCTCGTAGACACATCTTTCATTCTTAATGTTACCGTAACGTATTAAAGACTGCGACAGTCGCGTAAAAGACTGTACTTACGACAGCTATAAAAAGATAAACGCCCTTTATTAAATAAATAGAGGGCGTTTACGTAAAATGTTAAATGTTTAAAAGCTATCTATAGAACAATACCATTATAAAATAGTTTTTAGATTTATAATTTTATCATAATACCTGCCATTCCACCGCCATAAAACGTGTTTCGTGAGCGGTCTCTTCGCCAAGCTTTCCACACCGTGCTACCACCAGAAATTGTATTTTCATCTCTCTCTGCATAGTTCAAGCTAGGAGCAGCAAAAAGGGATATACGGTCACTTAATTTAAAAGCCGGCNNAAGTAACGAAGATTGGTGGTTATCCAGCGTTTTAAATCTTTCGGTCAGAAGATTACGTGTCGCGACTTCGGTACGGAGACTGAATTTAGACCTATTGAGCAATTCAGCTCCTAACCCCGCTTCAAAAGCATATTTTTCAGGTCTATTACCTTCAAGTGCCACATTGATCGATAATATACTATAAAGTACACGTCCGCCGGAACGAAATTGCAGGCCAAGATAGCTCTCCTCATTAATGGCCAATGCAAGGCTCTTTTCACCTGTTTTAATAAAATTCAGCAAAGCAATCGGATAATCACTACTATCAGCAATATTGATTATTCCTGCTAATTGCAGCCCTTTTACCTTTTTCGCTTTATTCGCAATTCCAGCGATTTGACTTCCTACAGTCGATTGGCTCGCATTAAAGATCCCGGCAATCTGTGTTGTTCCAGGCGCTTCATTCGCCATATTGACAACTCCGGCAATCTGGACTCCGCTCACCGTATCGGTTTTATTGAAAACCCCAGCTATTTGCAGACCTTTCACTCCTTCGAAAACACGATTTCCTACACCCGCAAGCTGTACCCCGCGCACATTCCCTCCGACCGCATTGAACACACCAGCCATCTGCATCCCCTGCATGTCATATTGGTTCATATTAAATACACCGCCAAGTTCAACGCCTTTGACACCAGCAGTTGCACCTCCAATGATATTTAGGGAAAATTTATTCACAATTTGCGATCGTATAAAACCATGTGAACTTAATCCCGGAGTCATCGAGATCTGATAGGGACTGTACAAAAACATACCCCCCAGATTCATGCTTTGTATCCTTTGTGCAGGCGATAGAAATACCCGTCCCCAAAAAGACCGATAAAGACCCTGATCTTCTTCATATCCCTCAAAATAGCCGTATTCTCGCACCTTCTTATCAACGATTTTCGCCTCTATTGGAAAAATTACCAGAACACTGGTATCTCGAAAAGTCTCTTTACTAACGTTCACGGCGATGAGACTATTCTTTTTCTTTACGTCCAGTTCAAAGTAACCTTTTTCGTCCGTCAATGTAGTCC
>DKIT01000086.1:0-3112 GCA_002454415.1 Sphingobacterium sp. UBA6711 | reverse complement strand
TTCGATCAAAGATGCTGGCATTGGAAATCGGTTTATTTGTTCGTATATTTTTGATATATCCAGCTATAACGACTTTGTTTCTATAGGGCGTCTTTACTTCAAAATCCACCGACATTCGCTGCGGTGTATATTGAATGATAATATGCCTTCCAAGTTCCTTAAAACTATATTCCTTACCAAAAATCCGATCTAGATAGTCATATAAATTTCCTTGATAAGCGCTGATATGGATCATACTGTCTGTCTGTAAAATATTTCCATTGAAGGAAAATAATACATCCTGCTTCCCTTTCAATACCTGAAAAACTTCACCAACGGTAGTCGATGCAAAAGCTGGCATCTGGATCTCCGCCGCGAGCTTTTGCTGCGCTCTTCCCCACTGAAAGGAACACAGCATAAAAATGAAAAGATAAAGTTCTGCTCTCTTTATAAAAAATAGGATCATGTTGCTCTTTATACAATTTTGTTGCANNATATTTATTTGATAGTTCATCTCGTCAGATGAATTTCCCTGTCTTTTACATGGACTTTCAATCCAAATGTGCTAGAAATGACTTTTAAAATTTCTGTTAAATTATTTTGTTCGAATTTTGCTGTCAATAATAATTTCTGATCGGAAGAATGATCTATAATAATTTTATAGTCATAAGCCCGGTTAAGCAATTCAACAACCCGCTGCAATGGAGTATTCTCAAAATCAAACACACGATCCACGTAATATTTATAAAACTGATCCTTGACAGGCTCCTTTCCTACTTTTATTGTATCACTATCCCGGATTGTAACCATTTGTTGGGGTCGCAAGAAGACCTCTTTATTAGCATAACCGACTTTGACCAACCCTGTAGAAACAATAATTTCGGTTGCATCGGATATCCGACGCACGTTAAAACTCGTCCCCAGTACTGTAATTTTGGTTTTACCTGTTTCAATAACAAAGGGATGTCTTTTGTCCTTGTGAACCTCAAAAAAGACTTCTCCTGTTTTCAATGCCACATATCTATTTTTATCGGTCCATCTGCTTGAATAAGCCAGCTCCGTATTTTTGTTTAGTGTAACAACCGATCCATCAGGTAGGGATTCTTGGCGTACTTGCTCCATACTCGAAAGAAACATTTCTTCCCGATGCGACTGATCAAACACATAAAACCCTAAAGCACACAGCAACAAGATACTTGCCGCTAACCACCAACTCCATTGAATCACAGGAGTAGCTTTTTGAGGGATCGCCGCAACTACTGATGCTCTTTCATCACGCACCGCTTTGAAGTCAGCCCAGGCCTTATCTACATCCACATCAGGGACATCCAGGGGTTTCGGCAAACTATCCCACATTTTTTTCATTTTTATGTATTCCTCCTTATTCTTAGCATCTTCCTCCAACCAATTTTGTATCATGGCTGCCTCTAATTCATTGGTCTCACCAACGATATATCTTTCTAATAATTCCTTATTCATAGCGTATAGATCAGAAAGCAAATAATCAATGTTAAATAATCCATAAGTTCGACACGCAAATGCTTCAGTGCCTTGCTCATATGTCCCTCAACAGTTTTTATCGACAGATCCAAGGTTACTGCGATATCTTTATATTTCATTTCCTGAAAACGGCTTAACTCAAAGACCGTCCGGCTTTTTTCGGGTAATTCCGCCAATGCTACCTGTAGCTTTTCGTCCAAATCCCGCGTACTTTCGTCAACCGAAGGCACAAAATCCTGCCTATGCTGTTCGTAAGATTGATATTTCAGCTTGCGTTGCTCTTTTTTAATCACATTCATGCTTTCATTATAAATAGCCCGATAGAGATAAGCTTTTAATGACGTATGTACCTGCTCTTCCCAATCACGTTCCCAAAGCCGTAAAAACACCTGCTGTACAACCTCTTCTGCCACATCGCTATCGCCTAAATACCGATAAGCATAACGATGCAGCTCTTTGTAATGCGCCCGAAAAAGCTGCTCAAAATTCTTTTCTTTATTTTCCGACATTGATCAAATCTGCCTTATTGTTTAAATAATCTGCTTTATTAGTAAGACATCCCAATTGAAGGTTACCCTTACAAATTTTTCTTTTTTTTTGCTATCAACTTCGATGATAAGGACAATTTGATTTTGGATCCGTTATTTGTCCCTGTTTGTTAGTCTTTTCATATACATACGCCAGAGAGCCCTGTACAATCTTCTACCAATGAGATTCACCATACCAGACTTTTTTAGAAAACTTCCGGTTTGTGGTTAAAGGTAAGCCATCTATTTAATAAAACTATTTTTTTCTAAGGGTATACGGATTTTCCATTGTCATAAAGGAAAGCGTAAGATAAAATTGATAACAAAAATAATTTCGACAATGAAAACAACATTCAAAGTAGCCCTATTGGGATTGACATTATTAGGAATAGCAAGTGCTACACAAGCCCAGGAAGTCACTTATGGCTTACAGCTCGGAAGCAATTATCACATGAGTTCCTTTGGCAACAAGGCTGTAAAGGAAAATAATGGCAAAGTTGGAGTATCACTCGCTGGATTTGCACGTATCGGCGATCGCGTATTCTTTCAGCCCGGAATCGGTGCCAGTCTATTGCGCAAGGAATATAATTTCGAGAACGGACAGAAAACACCTAAATTCTATCAAATCAATCTACCGCTACAGGTAGGATACAAATTTTTGGAAAATGGCGATTTCAACCTGCGTGGACTATTGGGGCCGCAGCTAAACTATGACATCAAAACAGTTAAGTCCAGCACAAATACCGAGTATAAAAAATTCTCTTTTGACGGAAGAGTAGGCATTGGTGTAGACATCAGCCACCTTACCTTAGACGCCTATTATAGTCATGGTTTTACCAGTGTCGACAAAACGCTAGATGCAAAAAATAAAACAATCGGAATTATGGTCGGATACAAGTTTTAAATAGAGAGCGCTAGAAAAATTACATAAATCAAAACGTATTCAAAAACAAATGCCATCTTTAACGGGGGCATTTGTTTTTTATTTACATTTTATTTTTTATCAATAAATTACTATTTTAGCGCTATCAAAATTTATTCTAGATAAAAGCGCTATTCAGGCAGCCCTTCCTATCGGAATAAACGGGATGTAGCGTAGCCCGGTA
>DKIT01000054.1:2810-4610 GCA_002454415.1 Sphingobacterium sp. UBA6711 | reverse complement strand
GTTATGGTACCATAACCGCAGTAAGGCCGTCCAATTCTGCCTGATGCAAGTACAATATTGATACAGCTTAACACATTCTCAACTCCTTTTGTGTGATGCTCTATACCTCGGGCATGCAACAAAAAGGAAGTTGATGCCTTGCCCCAAAGTTTGGCTGCTGCTTCTATCTTTTCCTTTTTCGCTCCCGTGATTTCTTCAGCCCATTCTAAGGTATAGTCTTTGACAGCTGCGATTGTCTCATCAAATCCAGATGTATGGTTTGCAATAAAGTCATGATCTAGCAGATCGTACTGAACCAAGTAGTTCAGTATAGCTNNCAGAATCGGTCCCAGGCCGAATATCGAGATGAATATCTGCTGTCCTCGCCAAAGGAATTTGCCTAGGATCGACGACTATAATCTTGGCGCCGTTGTCTCGAGCCTGCCATAGCCAATACGTCAACGTAGGGAAGGTCTCAGACACATTCGCTCCTGTTACGATAATAACTTCTGCGTGAGCAAGATCTGTATAATTATTAGATGTCCTATCTAATCCAAACGCTTTCTTATTACCTGCTCCTGCGGAGACCATACATAATCGACCGTTATAATCTAGGTTTTTAGTTTTTAAGGCAACTCGTGCAAACTTGCCCATCATGTAGGATTTTTCATTCGTAAGCGACACACCAGATAGTACGGCGAATGCATCATGACCATATTTCTTCTGAATACGTTGAATCTCAGCCACAGTTTTATCCATCGCATTTTCCCATGAGGTAGGGAGATAACCTTTTCCTGGTACATTAATCAATGGACTAGTAAGCCGATCGGGGTGATTATCTTGTAAATATCGTTGAACACCTTTGGGACACAACCTACCTTCATTAAAAGGAAACTCCATCCAAGGTTCAAATCCAACCACCTTATTATTCTTAGCGAGTAATTTAATGCCACATTGCATACCGCAAAAACAACAGTGCGTTTCCACCACTTTATCAGGCTCATCTCTACCATGCACTGCTTCAGCATCGGGATAATGAAGATGAGGACCAAACTCCTTGATAATCTGTTCTACTGGTAAAGGTAGTTTTGCCATTCCAAAGTATTTTTGTGGTTATCATTAAATTATTATCCGAAGAATTCACCGGCATCTCTACGAGCCTTAAAGTGAGCAATAGCAAGAAGGTCTCTTTTCCCTTCAGGGCTGTAATCCAATATGGAATCCCCATCTTTGTTCTCTAGTTTAAATCCGGTTTCTTTTGTTATTTTCTTTAAGTCTTCCACGTGTAATTTTGTGGTATACTCCTTATTTGTAAACTTGCAAAGCTGTATTCCCTTTTTTCGTCCGACCTCCTTATAAATATGTGCACCAATTTGAGCAGGTCGTNNATAATATGAAAGAATTTTCCAAAAGGCATCCACACCAAAAATACGATCACAAAAAAAGCATGTGTAACAGCCATAAACTCGTAAGTCTTTCCATGCATAAATTCATAGTCCAAAGTCAATCCGAGACCGGTTAATGAAACAAGAATCAATAATAAGAGTGGAAGGATATCCCCTTCAAAGGTTTGTGTTGCTATGAGTCCGGGATCTTTGAGACGCTTTTGAAGAAAATAAGTAGCACCAATAATAACCAAAATAGAGCACCAATTGAGTGCACCAAAAATTAAAAATCCCATAACCGACTTTACCGGAAAATTCATGATGTCAAAACCGAAAAAATGGGCGGTATAAATTTTGGGGGCCAATGGATCTATCGCCGAGCTAGGAACCAGCGTAAAATGTATCCAGCCGAAAGTAAGTGGTATCGTGATACAAA
>DKIT01000054.1:2336-2753 GCA_002454415.1 Sphingobacterium sp. UBA6711 | reverse complement strand
AACACGTGTCGGCGGACGCTGGATCCAAACAGTATAACGATAAACTATTCCAAAAACAGCGAATAAAGTACCAAAAAGATAAGCAACCAGAGCGGCATCAAAATTCTGAAGTTGACGGGATCCGATCAAAATTAAAATCAAAGTCAGCATTGTTGCTGAACCAGCAATTAAAAAAGCCTTTAGGTCTACAATTTTCAACATATCAATGGTATAGTATCAAGTTTATAACAGTCCTTTTACCAAATTGTTTCATCATATGTCATGTTAAAGCCTACTAGTCCAAAACACCTTCAACACCTGTCTGACAAAACCAATCATTACTGCAGTCCATGCAAATAAAGCAATATAGATAAAGCCGCTAGGGATAAGTTTCAAGAAAGCAATATTCAACGCCTCACTAAGACGAAATGTACCTAC
>DKIT01000054.1:0-2287 GCA_002454415.1 Sphingobacterium sp. UBA6711 | reverse complement strand
TATTTTCTTGACCACATGTCTCCAGACGCCCAATATGATTAGTAACGGTATCCACCAAGTACCAGCTGCCCAAAACAAAAGAACAAATCCTTTTAAAAACGGTCGTATTTCGATAAGGAAACTAAATTGTTTCTCGTGAAGAATCAGCATTGACCCAGCAAGTGTAGAGATCGCTGTAGCTCCCATATTAATCCAATAGGGTGCACCTAATTCCATGGCATTCAGCGGAAAGAAAGATATTGGATAAATAATCAAAANNGACATCAGATATAAGTAAAATATGCAGCCTACAGCGAATAAACAGGCCGCGATAAAAAGATAAATTTCTGAAACATTCCCCAAACCATCTGACACAAAAGAAATCAACACGGATAGGGCTTGAATCGACACAATAATGACAAGCCAAGTCCCATTAATCCCTTCTTTTAGAGGTTTTTTGTCATCCGTTACCGTTAGGTTATAGAAAAATCCGTAAATGATGATAGCCCAAACAACTGCTGCAATCACTAGTAGTACAGCTGCTAGCCTCGACATGCCCTCAAAAAGAATGACCTGATTGCCCATGATACACAAGGCAGCGGTGAGGGTAAAAAAACCAGGACCACGTCGATAACTTTTAAAATCCATAACAACATCAGACCAATATCGGATCATTCGATAGACAAGTGCCGATAAGAGCGCAATTAGAAATAGAACATTAAGGTAGAAGAGGCCACGCGCCAAAATAAAAAAATCCTGTAAGAGACAGCCTATTGATATAATTCCTGTTGCCATAACCATAGCAAAATAACCTGGAAGCAATACTTTAATACGTTTTTCTAATGCGTTCATTGGATTTAATTTATGAAATAACAAAAAACTCAAGTGCTATGTTTTTATTCTCCTCTGACAATCATCAATTTATGTTCTAGTTATCATGCTATATAGCCATACACTTTATGAATTTCTCATTACAGGAACACCGTATTTTTACGTATTCAAGTACTTTTACCTGTTTTCTTGTAACTTTTGCTTTTTTACTCCTTTTTCATCATATTTATCTCGTTATAAACGTGAAATTTGAGTCCATTACACAACCTTCCTGAAGAAACGCTTATTCTTTTGTTGAAAAAAAAGAATCAACAGGCCTATAGTTATCTTTATGATCACTATGCGGAAGCTCTTTTTGGTGTAGTGTGCCGTATTGTGGTTTCAAGTGAACATGCTGAAGAAGTAATACAAGATGTATTCGTGAAAATTTGGAGACATATTGATCTTTTCGACGGTGATAAGGGACGTCTTTATACTTGGATGATCAATATAGCACGTAATACTGCTCTCGATCACCGGAAATCAAAATCTGTATTAAATGAGCAAAAAAACCAACCGCTTTCAAATATCGTAAATAGGGAAGAAGAGCAAGATCAGAGTCAACTCGAGCGACACAACAAAATAGATTTTATTGGATTTAAAAATATTTTAGATAAATTCNNTGATTGAGTTGGCCTATTACGAAGGTTATACTCAGCAAGAAATTGCCGAACAACTTAACATTCCCTTAGGGACAATAAAAACACGTACTAGAGCTGCATTCTTAGAATTACAACAATTATTAAAAGAGTATCGTTAGTTTTGGATATTAAAGCATACATATCGTCAGGGATTATTGAATCGTACGTTTTAGGGCTGGCTCTGAAGAAGAAGTGAGCATCTTAAACTGTATTCGGCAGAATAATGCTGAGGTAGAACAAGCAATCCTCGAAGCAGAAAGCGTGCTTGAAGAGTTAGCTAATATGCAGGCGATCGGTTTACCTTCATATCTGAAACAAGATATCTGGAATAGGATAGAGGCTGAAAATCTTGCCGTGGAAGAAGAAGATGAAAATGCGGAAGAAGAATCCGTACCATCAGCAGGGAATAATAAGCCAATATCCGCTATAGATCGTAAGCAATGGACTTCTTATAAATCCCAAAGTTGGGCTATTGCTGCGAGCTTATTATTAGCTATTAGCATAGGTGCTAATATAATTTTATATCAACGCAACGACAAAACAAATGATAAATTAAATCATACACTAACTAGAGTCCATACAGAACAAAACAATTTTGCAAAACTGAAAGATAAATGGCTACTTGTACAGAACCCTGCCATAAAGACAATACCGTTAAAAGGTGTTGAAAATAAATCAGACTTTCATGCCTTGGTATTTTGGGACCAAGTATCCAAGACAGTTTATCTTAGTCTTGAGCATATGCCTGTTATACCTAAGGGAAAACAATATCAATTGTGGGCAATGGTAGACGGTAA
>DKIT01000175.1 GCA_002454415.1 Sphingobacterium sp. UBA6711 | reverse complement strand
TCGGAAATCCATCATATTTACCCCAGCTTCCAAGGAACTGTCAAATTCGCCCTGTCTCACATCTTCGGGATGGTCTTGTCGGTATTTACCGCTTGGATCAATCCAGTAACGGTGTGTGCCCGTCGTGATCCACCCGCCTTCCATAATAACTGGACGTTTAAAATTCCAAGCCTTAGCAAAATTCTTCTCCCAGGTCTGATAATAAGCGGTCATCCCAAAAGCATCCTGACGTAAGCTATATCCTTTATTGATCATCTTATTCAGCAACTTTTCCGAATTAGGGTTTGGCGCTCCATCTCCCGCGGGGTCGCCGACCAACCGATGATAATTGATTAGCAATGGCACCTTAGTAAAGTTTTTGGTATAAACATCCGAAATCCAGTCAACGACTTCTTCTTTGATGACCTCAATATTTTGACCGGAGGGATTATTCGGATCTTCATAAATGACACTATGCCCCTCGCCCCATAAACCGAGCCCATATGCATCAACAAAGGAGGTTTTATTTAAATCATTAAAATCTTTTGCCAATTCTTCGATCAACTTTGTATAATATTTTCTAAAAACAGGATCTTGCAGCACTGGGGTTTTCCTATCCGGAAACGACGTATTTGCTATATAATACTTGGCCCCAGCATCAAACACAAACTGTGGTGTATTGGCCCCCTGGTCGCGACCGTCGACTACTATACGGAAAGCAATGGGTAGTCCTTTATCTTGCGCGCCTTTAATCATTTTATACAATGCCGTACTGGGATCCCTCCAGGCATAAACTCCATCCGCAGGATTAAAAGTACGCCAGCTGGTACGGACATAACAAGCGGAAGCATAATCTATGGCTTTTACAGTTTTACCCAGGTCAGGTACATAAAACTGGGTATCCCAATAATTTGGCGTACCGGAGGCAGAAGCGTACATCACCCAGCCATTTAAAGGGTTACGAAATACAGAACTTCTATTATAACTGGGCTTGACTAAGGTACCTTGTATTTCCTTTTCTTTATCGACCTCGTTTTTCTTACATGAAACCGCAAGAAGGAAAAGCATCACGGCGAATGCCTTGAGACCAGTTAGTTTATATTTTATATTTTTCACTTTTCGAAATATTAAGTTAATGATGCGCTTGTTACACGATTGAGTTATATATTAACGCTTTAAAGCGAGGATTGTCATGTTTCTTAAATCAAAGATCAACACATTGGTTGTAGCCGGAATGGTGAAATAAGAATCGCGATTACCTTTTACCGTTCCACCTCCCATTTCTGTGACTTTTCCTAGAGTGAGTGACAAGGTTTGAGCAACACCGTCGGAGGTAGGCGGGGCGCTAAAAGTGTAAGCCAAGTTTTTGTTATTACTATTATCACCTGTGACAATAAATTTTGTAGTCCCCACCTTACCACCGGTATACACGAGTATCTGTGGATCTGCCATACTCACATTACAGTCCATTTTAGATGGAGTTCCCCAGCCATTAATACTCCCATGCATCCATAAATCCGTCACAGTGGTGGTATAAGCACGGTCTCCGGTCCAATTCACTGTTTTCGCCGCCAATGCTTTCGCCGGGGAAAAGATGGTAGCCGTGGCTTTTTGCATATTGACCACAACACGATATTCTCCAGCAGTTTCTATTTTCCAGGAGAATACATTTTCCCGCATCTTAATGCCAACAGCATTTCCGTCATTCAGCACACTGCTTCCGTCTGTGGTAACCACATAATTAGTTTCTCCTTTAAAATCAACCGGAATCTCGAGCTCGCCGGGCTGTAAGTTTAATACATAAGCGTATTGATCCAGGTTTTCCAAGGTTTTCGGCATCTCCACCCTGCTATTCCCCACGGCAGTTCCGCTTAAAAATACTTTATCGGCATCAAAAACGACCGTTTTCATCGGAGTTACTGCCACGCGAACGGTCCGAACTTCCGGTGCTTCGAAAGTTCCGCCACCTTCCCACTGGGCTACTACCCTAAACTCCAGCGTAAAGCTTTTATTTGCGGGAATACCCCATTTTTCATTGGCCCAATTCTGTAATTGTTCTGAAGTGAAGCTTCGGCTGAATACATTATCATCCTCATAATTAAATATAGCGGTACCTGTGCCAAAATTATTGCCCACGACATCTAAGGTGGTGGTGTAGCTGACCAAATGATCGTCAGACTGGGCTCTGGCAGGCTTCCAGTTGAACACGATAATATCTTGGGTCTGATTGACTTCGTCTAGATTAATGTTTTCTGACGAAGGCTGCAGCTCCAAAGTTTCCTGCACTTTGGGTATATCCTGAATTTCCTGTTTGCACGCTATCTGGCAAAGTGCCATGCATAAGAGGAACAAAGTTTTGTATAAATAATTGCTGATTTTCATTGGTTTATATTTACTAACATTTGGATAGTAAGCCGCGCTTGACCTGCACAGCTATTGTTTTGTCATCAGTTGTGGAAGCTGCCGAAAATATATTTGTTTTCCGACAGCTTCCGGCGATTATTAATTATATCCTGGATTCTGAGGGAATGGCGCACCTGTGTTTGCATCCCTAATAACTTGTGGGATTGGCCACAAGATGTTATTGTCTGTGATCTTATCCTTAATCGCATTATTATACTTTTTGACACGTTCCACCAATTTGTTGGTACGTACCAAAGTAAATCTTCTGCTTTCTTCCCCTACTAATTCGCGGATCCGCTCATCGAGCAAGAAATCCATATTCATCTGTGCGCCCGTGATTTCGGACGCGCCCGCTCTTTTGCGCACCTCATTGACGGCTTGTGCCGCTTTATCTGGCATATTCTGTCCTAAATAGGCTTCCGCTAGCAGCAGGTAGGTCTCTGCCAAACGGAATTTCATACGGTCTTTATAGCTACCGGTAAGGCTTAAGTTTTCTGTACGTCCATAAAAGAACTTTGTAATGGCCGGGAATAAACTTTTGGTTGTAAACCAGGTTTGTTCGGTGATATTCGCTTTTTTCCCATACAGCGAGCTCTCGTTGGCGTTGTTATAATACCAATTACGCTTAATGTTATAGCCAGAATTACGGATATCATTTGTTTCAAAAATACCGGCCACATTGCCTGTCGCGTTGGTGCCGGTAGTACCTACCCACCATTTCATTGGTACCAATTGTGCGATACCCCGACCGCCCAAGGTATCGGCCAAAACAAATCCGGTGATGGTTGAATAGTTAGGTATCCATGCTCTGCGCGTCCAATCATCCGAATTGGTACCACCGCCAATGGTGTTAAACTGAAATTGCAATACCCAGATACTTTCTTTATTGCCACTTTTTCTATTTTGGTTATTCTCCAAAAATAGATCGCTAAATACGTCCCCCGGCTTACTGCCGTTAACTCCATATCTTGTTTTCATCAGGTTGTAAGAGCCGCTATTGATGACGGCCAGGGCAGCCTTTTCCGCTTCAGCAGGGTTACCCTGCAGCAAATAAATTTCGCTCAACAAATGGCTTGCAGCCCATTTAGTCAACTTTCCTTCTTTTACTTCGTCTGGATTTGTCGGTAAATTATCCACGGCAAACTTTAAATCATCTACCATGTGGGCTATGACTTCGGCTTTAGGTGTCCTCGTAAAATTAAGCTGAAAATCATACAATATTGTTTCTATAGAGGGTACATCGCCATACAGGTAAACTAGCGTACGGTACGCGTATGCCCTAAAAAAACGAGCTTCAGCTTGGAAACGGGCTTTATCCGTCGGCGTGTCCCAATTGGTATTTTTCTCAGAATAGACGAGCATCAGGTTCGCTGATGAGATTAAATTATATGCCCAATTCCAATAAGTTCCCACAAAGCGCTCGGATGCGGTCAGTGTAAGATTGGCAAAAGCCGTCAAAGAGCCATCGCTATTAATGGCATCCGCGATATCTGTAGATACCTGTAAAGCTTCGTATGGACAGGCACCATTGTGAATAAAGGCCCCTCCTTCGCCATAGGTATTATATTCTGAACGGGTGAGTGTATATAAACCAGCACTCCCAACCTCAAAACCATAGGTGCTGGTATAGGTATTGGATGGTGCCAATTCCGTTTTCAACTCTTCCTCCAGAAACTTCTTACAGCCACCCAGAGAGAACAATACGATAAGCGCAAAACTTGATGTGATAATATTTTTCATTTTCATGTCCTAGTCGATTAGAAGTTTACATTTAAGCCAAACATATAAGAACGTGCCGTCGGATAAGAAGCCATCCAGGTGTTATCATAATTTAGTACCTCTCTTATGTTGGAAATTGTATTCAGATTGTTTACACTGACGTTTAAATCAATACCGCTTACGCCTACTTTTTTAGCGATATTGTGCGGTAATTTATAGCCGAAGGTTATGTTTTTTACTTGTACGTAGANNCTCACTTTTTTATAATAGCCATGCCCTAATGGGTTAAGATAGCCAGGAGAGACAATCGTGGCGTTGGGGTTTTCGGGGGTCCAATAATTAGCGTCATGTACATAATTTGTAATACCGAAAGTCCAGGCCCCCAAATTGGCCATATGATCGTCACGCCATACATCGAAAACGCCTGTAACCAAAGCCGATGCATAAAAATTCTTGTACGAGAATCTATTGGCTAACGAAGCTGTATAGCGTGGATTTTTAGAACCGATGACTACTCTATCGCTCGTCTCAATTTTGTTATTACCATCGCGATCATACAGCTTAGCGGCCCCCGGTGCTGCACCTTCAACGGGAATGGTTTCTCCATTTTGCCATACACCGATCATTTTATAATCGTAAAATACTCTTAATGGCTTACCTATAAACCAGTTGTTGGCAATATCGTCAATACCATCACCCCGCAATTCGACAATTTTGTCTCTGTTTAGAGAAAATACGGCCGTAGAGTTCCATTGAAAATTTTCGCTTTTGACGTTGGTTGAATTTAAGGTGACCTCAATACCTTTATTTTGGGTTGCTCCAATGTTATCCCAAATTCTGTTATAACCGTTCATGATAGGAACTGTACGGGTCATCAGCAAATCTTTTGTTTTAGATAGATAAGCATCAATGGTTCCGCTCAACCTGTTTTTAAACAACTGAAAATCTAGACCAAGGTTGGTTGAATAGGTCGTTTCCCATTTCAAGTTGGGGTTACCCACGCCATCGCCCGCCAAATAGGCTGTAGTGACGGCCGTTCCATCATCGCCCCAAATATATTTCACATTGGAATAAAGCCGATCTAAGGTGCGGTATGGTGTAATCGCCTGGTTACCGTTGGCACCATAAGAAAGCCGTATTTTCAGCATATCCAACCATTCTACCTGATCTTTTAAGAAACGCTCTTCTCCGATCTGCCATGCTGCCGCCGCAACCGGAAAAAAGGCATATTTATTGTTGATACCAAATACCGAAGCTCCATCTGTACGCCCCGTTAAGGTTAATAGATACTTGCCTTTATAGGCATAATTTATCCTACCCATATAGGATAACATCGCGGTTTCGGATAAGGAAGCGCTGTTGGAAACAAGCCGGCTGGCCGAACCAATCATAAAATATTCTGTATCATCAGTTACAAAACCTGCTCCACTTTGAGCCGTTGACCAGCTCTTTGTTTTTTGCATACTGAACAAACCAGTCACATCAAAACGATGATCACCAATCTGCCGTTCGTATTTAAGTAAATTCTCCCAGGTATAGTCGTTATAATTGGAATTGTTGATAGAAGCACTACCTCCAGCATGAGTACCTTGATCCCTGCCTTCAAAGGTATTGCGTCCGTAATAAGTACCCGTAAATCCATTTCTATAATTATAGCCAAAATTCGATCTTAAGGATAAACCTTCTACAGGCAACAAAATATTAGCATAACCAGAAAGGAAGAAGTTGTTATTATACCGGTCTTGTATTGCATTTACGTTGCGCATTGGATTTACAATCAATGAATACTCCATCGGCTCGGGGACATAATTTCCAGATTCATCTTTATAGCTACCGTAGGGGCTTTGTTTAATGGCATGCTCCAAATTGGGGGTAATACCGCCATCACTTTTCCTGGTATACTGTAAACCTATACCGGTCGTTAGCCATTTATTAAAAGTTTGGTCAACGTTTGTGGTGATATTTAAACGAGATAATTTAGAGTTGTACACCACACCTTCTTGATCTAGGGCAGCAAGGGCAGCCATATATTTTGTATTTTCGGTACCTCCGGAAATACTCAGCTGATGATCCATGGTCATGGCTTTCCGAAAGACGTAATCCTGCCAGTTGTTGGTAATGCCTTTGGCATAATTGCCACGCTCTGTAACGCTGATAATATCGCCTGCTATTGGATCTAACAAAGAGCCGGTATATCCTTGCCTGATACGAGCAATATCCTGTTGAAAGCGGATATATTCATTTGGCCCCATGACATTGATCTGTTGCATGGGCTCGGCCATGCCGATCAAACCTTTATAGTTGACCTGAGCTTTGCCCAATGCCCCTCTTTTGGTTTGTATCAGAATAACCCCATTGGAGGCACGCGAACCGTAAATAGCTGCGGCAGAAGCGTCCTTTAAAATGGAAAGGTTTTCAACGTTGTTGGGATCGATATCAGCCAATGAACCACTATAGGGTATTCCATCCAAAATAATCAATGGACTATTATTTGCCGAAATAGAGTTTTCACCCCGTATCAATAAGGTTTGCGATGCTCCTGGTGCAGCCTCTCCGGTAGTGATGGAGAAACCGGCCACCTGCCCAACTAAACGATCCATCAGGTTCGACGTTGAAACCATGCTCAGCTGTTCTTTTCCGACGACAGCTAATCCCCCCGTTACATCTTTTTTCTTGGCTGTACCATAACCGACAACGACGACCTGGTCCAAAACATTGTCTCCCGTCATTTTCACATCGATCAGGCCTGATGGATTTACCTTGATTTCCTGGCTGTTGAAACCAATGTACGTAAATACCAAAGTAGCGGTTAATGGTGCTTGGATAGCATAGTTACCATGCGCATCCGTCTGGATACCGTTTTTTACACCTTTGATCATTACCGACACACCTCCTAATCCTTCTCCCGTTTCATTGGTAACTTTACCCTTAACCTGAATTTGATTTGTTGTTTGTGCATAACCGTAATCTGTTGCCACCAACAATATGGCTACAATCATTAACCAGCTCTTGAGCCAGATGGGTAATTTTTTTATCATTGATTTATATTGGTTAGTTTCAAAATTTACTTTAGTTTTTTACTTTCCCTTTCTCGTAAAAAACATGCTGTTAAAATGATTTTTTCAAAGCGCAAGACAGCCATTTTGCGATCAACTGAATGAGGCACTGTAAAATTTCAAGAAATGATGCTATTGCTTTTTTTTAGTTTATTCCATCCCTTATTAAGGATAAACCTTGGTCATAATTATTTTTCGTACACATATTTTATTTTTTGTAATTGGTTAAGACAAAACTAAAATCGTGAGCGGTTAATGGGGTTCGTTTTTGTACAAAAATGGTTTGATTTTGTACAAATAAAAAAAATAGGCGTTTTTTGCGTTATAAGGCCGAATTAACGCAATGATTTATTCATCTTTTATGCTTGTGATGTTATCAATACGAACAGTTTCGCTTTCTTGCACATCGATCGCTTCACTATTGCNNGGTCGGTGGCTGATGAAATTGCGCACAAATAAGCCCTTCATATTTTCACCATACTCCACTACCAGACCTTGTTGAGCGAAAGGACTGATAACCATATTTTCGATAAAAACGTTGTTTATCCTAAGTTTACCAATTGGCATAATTCGTATAGATCGATGGGAAATTGAGTAAAAGTCTTGCCAATTTTGAAGATAGACATTCGAAATATTGTCTATTTCATTTTTATAAACTGAGCCGCTTACCACATTCACATTTTCTTGACCGGCCTCTACACCGGTATCCGTTAAACCAATATTAATAAAATCATCGCCGCTTTTTCCCTTGCAATTCGCTATTATAATATTTTTACAGCCGAACCGGACACCCAAACCATCCTGATTTAAGATCTGCCTGTCAGTACCATCGATATGAACGGCCTGCCTTACGTTAAATGTTATATCGCTAACCTGACCATTCGTGCAGCGCTCTAAAACGAGTCCATGACCATGATAATCTTTTAGTGTAAGGCCGCTAACTTCAAATACATCGACATGTGCCAATATAATCGCATGGTTGCGCCCGGATCCTTTTTGATTCTCTCCAGATTGACCAGCATCGGTACCATAGGATTCTCCGAATCCCTTGGGATGGAGCGATAAGGTTTTGTTATGGTCGCCTGTCGCCCTGGGATGATCGGCACCTTCTAAGAGGACATTGCCTTTGCCAATAACCCTAATATTTTTCAAAGGCACGACATCTTTAATGCCCAATCCTGCATTTGCAGAACGGATGAAATTGTCCCTCGACTTATCTGATAGCTTAATCTTGCAGTTATTCAATTCAAGTTCAAAATCACCCGGTAGCAAAATCGCCTGGTCAATGCGCCAGACATTTGTTTTCTCTACCACATCATATTTAGGGATAACGACTTTTGCAGTAGTATTTCTTGCCTCATGAATGGCTTTTTGTATCCGTTCTGATTGCGTACCAGATTTGTATTTATTTGGGCTGATGTAGGTTTCATCCAACTGTTGACTTGCTGCTGCAGCAAAATAAGTTACATTGTATAGGCAAATACAAAACAATATTAATTTTCTTAGTTGTTTCATTTTTTTTAATTTTTCGTTCCTCCAGCGGCTACTTTTTTCTTAAACTCGGACGGGCTCAGTTCAAACTGTTTTTTAAAACATACACTAAAATATTTCGCGTTGTTGAACCCCGTCTGGTAAGCAACTTCCGCAACTGTCAGATCTGATTTTTCTAACAAGTAAGCACTTCTTTTCAGGCGCATGTTCAGAATAAACTCTTTGATAGACATTCCTACGATATCATGTATTTTCTGATAAAGAATGGTCCGGCCTATGTTCATATCAGCGACAAAGTCTTCCACAGAATAATTGGCATTGTCTATATTCTCTTCAATCACTTTGGTGGCCTTCATCAGCAGTTCCTCGTCCATAGAAGTTACGGTAACATTAGCGGGGTCGACCTGAAAATGCTTACTGTATTTTTCTTTTAATTCCTGCTGTGTCCGTAAGATCGTTTCAGTTTGCTGCAATAGATAATCCACATTAAAAGGCTTATCGATAAAAACATTTGCGCCATATTCCAATGCTTTTATTTTATTTTGATTATCATCGCCCGTACCTGAAATCATGATAATAGGAATATGACTGGTCTTAAAATTTTGCCTTAGGCTACGGCAGACTTCCAGCCCATTGCGATTCGGCATAATCAAATCAGTAATAATCAGCTGTGGATAAATTTTCTCAGCTTTGTTCAATCCTTCGTTACCATCACTTGCAGTATATACATTATACTTTTCGGCCAAACGTTGCTCTAAATAAACGCGCAATTGTGGATCGTCTTCTATGAGCAAGATATTGTCTGTTTTTTTAATGCTGTTAGATCCCATTTCTGGTTCTATTGTATCTTGCATAATAATATCATCAATTTCTGAGACGGTATAATCATATACACTTGACTGCATACCGCCAGAGCTGGCCTGTTTTTTCAAGGGAAGGGAAATGGTAAATGATATTTTATCCGTTTTATTGACCATCCATATTTTTCCGCCCAGCACATCCACCAGCTCTTTGACGATGGCAAGACCAAGTCCAGAACTTTCTTCAAACGTAGGTCTGTGGGATGATAAGCGATTGAAAGAGGTAAATAAGGTGGCGATTTGCTCTTCAGAAAAACCATCCCCAGTATTTAAAACTTCGATCGAAACATATGCTATTTCAGACAGGTGAAGCGACGAAAACCGTTCTCTTTCTTCTTCAGTGGATGCGTAGATGCGAACCCCTACATAACCGCCGTCCGGTGTATATTTTAGTGCATTAGAGAATAGATTGGTCAGAATTTTTTCAATGATATCATCATCAAACGCCACATATAAATTATCATTTTGTGCCACCAAATTGGTTTCAATACCTTTTTTACTGGCATAAAGCTCAAAAAGACCAAAAATGTCCCGGACAAAATTGATGAAGTCACCAATTTGCGGGTTGAGTGTAATTTTTTGGCTTTCAATTTCACGAAAACGCAGCAGCTGACTGATCATCCGCTGTATTCGCGATACATTCTTTTCTATCAAATCCATGTATCCAGCAGCAGTATCATTGGCTACCATAGTTTCTCTAAGCTGTTTGAGCGGCTGTAAAACCAAGGTAAGTGGAGTTTTTAGATCATGTGAGATATTGGTAAAGAAATCGGTCCGTGCTTGGTTAAGCTCTTGCATATTCCGCTCTTTTAACATCTCTAAAGCCAATCTCTCTTTAAATACCTTTTTATTGGTGTAATAGCGGGTAATGAAAAACAATAAGGCAAAGCCAAGCGCTGCATAAAAACAATAAGCCCACCAGGACAGAAAAAATGGCGGATCGACATGGATGTATAACCTCGATATATGGTCACCCCACAATCCATCATTATTGCAAGCCTTTATTTCGAATGTGTAATCGCCGCCCGGAAGATTAAGAAACTGTACCGACTTTTGATTGGCATGGCTAATTTGCCAGTCTTCGCCTAGTCCTAGCATCCGATAAGCAAATTGATTCTTATCTGCCGATAAATAACTATTTGCCGAAAACTTGATTTCTACATTGGACTGACTACTCGAAAGTCTTATCTTATCTTCTTTTTGATTGGAGAGACTACCGATATCTTTAGGCAAAATCGATGATTCGTCATGAGGGGATATCAGTTTATTGTTTACTAAAAATCCGGTGAAAAATACTTTAGGTTTTTGCAGATTTTTATTGAGGTACGCTGGATCAAAAAGAAGAAATCCATTTGTACCGCCAAACAATAGCTCACCTTTTGAAGTTTTATATGCTGCATGAATATAAAATGAACCAATATTATTTTCTTGATAAAATCTGGCTTTTTCAAATTCCTTTGTTTTCCAATCGAAATAAAAAAGGCCGTCGCTGCTGCTCAACCAAACATTGTTAGTGGTCTTATCTTCCAATATTCCAAAGACCATTTTTGCCGGAAGGCCGTTGCCAGCGCTATAATTTGTATAGGTGCCATCTTTCTTGAGCACATTGACACCCTTACCTAATGTTCCCAACCATAAATCGCCAGTTGAAGTAAGTGCATAGCTACAGAGATAATTGGCCGAATAGGAAGTATCTTTTATCGTATAATGCTTCAACACTTTTAACGTATGGATATCCACCACAAAAAAGCCTTGGTGGCTCACCAAGCAAAGTTGGTTTTGTGCATCAACATAGAGCGCTTCGACCTCCAGATTCAATTTTTTACCGTCAGTGCCGGTCACCTTTACCATCTCTATACCGCTCTGCGCTTTTTTTCGATATAGAAATGACTTGTCAGGATCTGTCATCCACCATGTGCATTCTTTATCATTGGNNATTAAAAATGTTATTATCCAAATCATAGCTACCAATTCCTCCATTGTAAGCTGAAATAAACAGACGCTTGCTTGTTTCATCAAACTTTAAGCGTTTAATCATATTAGCGTTTAGCGAATTGCCCATTGCTTGTATGGGATGGCTAAACTGATCATTTTTTCTATTCCAGTAATTGATACTACCACCTTCGGTGCCGATCCAGATATTACCATGATGGTCTTCCTGAAAACTACTCACGATGGGATGGTTAAGGCCTCCGGGACTAGGTTTAATATAACGCACCCTAGAATCGTAAAGAGAACAATACGCAATTTTACCGCCATAGGTGCCGATCCATGCACCTTGATCCGGATCCGCATAAATGGTCCATATCGAATTATTAGGTAGTGAATATGTATCGTTCAAGTTCATCTGCAAGGTGCTGCTGCTTTCGTTGACCGGATCATAAAGGAAAAGTCCAGCCTGCGTAGCCACCCAGATCACCCCCGTTTGGTCCAAATACAATTTTTTTGCTAAAATAGATCGGTTCCCTGCCACGGTAACAGGGATTTTCTGTCTTATGGCTCCTGTCAAATCCGTTACATGAATCCCTCCCCGCTGTGTTAAAAAGTAATAGAAGCCATGCTGTTCCACCGCATCATTTACTTGATTGACGCCGCCAAAGTCCGCGAACTGAACTAAACTTTTTTGGGGCATATTAATTTCGTGCAAAATACCCCCTTGCGTCAAAAACACCTTATTTTTCACACTCAATATGGTATTGAAAACCTTGTTTTTTGGCAGGAGAAAACCTGCTGATTTACCGCTTTGAGGATGATAGTCCAGCACCTTATCCTCAGACAGCATGTAAAGTGTACCATCGCTATGCAGACTAACGGACTGTATCTTTCCTGGAACAACGACATGGAAAGAGAATCGTTCGTAATCGAATTTTAATAAGCCATGGCCCGAAGCTAAAAACAGGTTTCCCTTTTTATCCCTGACTAAAGAACCATATCCCAATTTTTGTTTTGGTTTGATCGCAGAAACGATATCGTTTAGCTGATAAAAATTATTTCCGTCATACATAAAGAGCGCATCGGGTCCGGTATACCAAATACGGCCTAAACTGTCTTTGGCGATGCTTTGTATGCCACCGTAATAGGAAGTCTCGGGCATCAGGTGAAATCTGTACCTGGAAAGATCAATAGCGAGAATATAGTGCCCCAAAAAGGCGATGAAACAAATGATCAGACCGTATTTTTTCATATAGCGATACTATTAATACTGTTTATAGTTGAATCAAAGATTTATACATTTGGCTAGTCTGCTATCCTTTCAACCCTAAATCCATCGTGCTTATCTACTTAAAAATAGGCGTTGTGGACAAACTTACCTTCTTTTGTTGATTGTTTTTTAGTTCGAAGATAACAATCTCATTTTTTCCGGCGATAAGCTCTTCCAATGGAATTAATATCGACTGCTGTTTTTCTTCCTCCCAGTACGATCCTAGATATTTTTTGTTTAACCACACCTCTCCCATTCCCCATCCTGTCATATTCAGATAAATCTTTTTGAGCGGTTTGGTCTCGAATTCACCTTTGTAAAAGCCTGGTGTATCATCACCTTCCTTTTTTTGTTCAAACACTAAATCCTTTATGGGATAATTACGCACATGGAGCGGTATCATTTTCCAGTTTTGCAACTTATTTCCATCTAACGTAATTTCGCCAAACACTCCTTTCGAATTATCCGTAATTTCGGGACCATAGGTTATTCGTCCGATATTTTCAACATAAAGTTGAAGCTGATGCTTTCCTTGCTTTACTTGTAGCGCTAGACTTTTACGGCTGTCAGTTACAGCACCTTGCAACTGACCATCAACATATACCGCAGCATAATCACGTATGTTTTCCAATTCAAGTTCTTCACTTTCGGTATGAGTTTCTATTTCGGTTTGATAAAGCACGTAACCAAATTCTACGTTCAGATCGTTCATGGACAACACATTTTCTGCAGCAATGGTCTTTTGATACACTTGTGATAAGCCTGCTTTTTGTTCCAAAATAATATCCTGTGCGATGAGGGCTTGGCCTGAAAACATGATCAAACCCAATACAAGTGGTCTTAACATCTATAATATTGTTTTTATTTTATTAAAAATGACTGAATAAAAGATTCATCAACAGACTCCTGTGGCGAAAACTTATCGCTATTCACATAGTTATGGATGCTGTGCAACAACTGTTGTGTTGCCGGACGCTGATCTATGTCCGTCTGTGTATCCAGTGCTAAAACAAGCAGTTTTCCACCATTCACTTTGGCTTCGAAACCAATACCTAACTTTTGGTTGTTGTCATAACTATCAATGACCTGTATAAATGGACGCAATTTTTGTGGTGTATTTTGCATTTCTATTACTTTTGCATAGTTTAGGATATCCCACCATTGCCAATCGGTATGGCTTTCAGTGGTAAAATCCTTAAACATGGCTTGCTCGTGATGTATTAGATTTCCAATTGTCATCGGAGCCCATGCAAACATAATTGGATTCCAAAAATGATTGTGGAACATCGATTTTCGGCCTTTTACGTTTTCTGGTGATGGATAAAGCACGACTGTCTTACCTTGAGCCAGCTGCTGTTTCACCCGATCATCGTAAACCTTGCTGTACAGCACCTGCTCATTTGACTGCATCAATTGCTGCTGGATTGGATATACCCACAAATCCCAACTGTTTTTTATATTTTCATTCACTGCAAGATGAACAGTAACCTTTTGATTGCTGATATTTTTTAAGGGTATTTCAAATTCACCAACCGGTGACACGCTCGCATTGGCAATCGTTTGGCTTTTCAAGTTTCCTTTTTTCAATACCTTGCCGCTCGCATCTGTTAACCACCACCTAATTTTGGCATTTTCAATAGCTGAATGACTAAAGTTGTAAACTTCGGCTTTCCCTTTAAATGTTTCACTGTTAAAATAACTACTTTTTTCGTACCGCAGAAGCGCAACAGTTGGTGCACAAAATTCCCTGAATTTTTCGGCAGTAACTAATCCTTTTGAATCCCAGAAAGGATCGAAAATACCCACTGGTGCGTACCCTTGTCCGGGAAAATCATTCATCGACAGCAGCTGAAAACCCGCGGATTTGCCGGAACGTAACAACGCTTCAATGACGGCTTTATATTCCAGCACCGTCAATGCGCCCGATGCTTTAAAGAAGTCATCTGCTTGGTCCAACATGCCATTTTTTTGCAGGAGGTCTCTAAAGACTTCAAAATTTCGAGCTTCTACTGGACTGTGACTATACTTCTTTATCTCATCAAAATTTGGGTAGATACAACGTTGCCCTGATTCGTGAGAAATTACAGGCACATCTACATCAGATTCTAGATTTTTGTCCCAATTAGTGCTAGGCAAGCCTTCATAAACCTTTACAGGCCCCTTATTGGTTTGCTGCGATACGTAATACTGGTCTGATTTCACACGGGTTCTGGCTGTAGACCCACTATATAAATGACGAGTATCTATTTTCCTCCCTTCGGCAGTCAATTCTTCAATAAAGTCGAAATTGCCTGTAATTTCATTACCATTGCAATACAACACAAAGGAAGGATGATTACCATATTCTTTTAAAATTGCTTTAATTTCCCTGCGAAAAAAGTTGTATCGGGCTTCGTTAGGTTCGGCATCTTTGCCCCACATAGGCATTTCTATTTCAAAATATATTCCATGCTTATCTGCCATGCGAAAAGCCGCAGCCGGCGGGCACCAGGAATGGAACCGCAGATGGTTCATTCCATAATCCTTCATCAGCAGTATGATCCGTTCCCATGAGGCATCATCAAGCGGAGCATGTCCTGTTTTCGGAAACACCGCATTTTCGACATTACCTCTTAAATGAATCGGGTGATTATTCAATATGATGTGATTTTTTCCTTGCTTCACCTCACGCATACCAAATGTGGCCGCTTTCTCATGCTGGTAGGTGTTTTTACCGTCAGATGTATGGAGCTGACAGTTGATTTGATAAAGATTGGGATTAAACTCATCCCACAATTTTATGTTTTTACCCAATTTGATAGTGGTCTCTATAAAAGTGACCGAATCGGTACTGGCAACCACTACCTCATCTTTCAGGTTATAATTTTTGCCCGAAATCGTAAATGTGGCCATGCCTTTGACTTGCCTCTTGGTCTCATTGTTTACCTGCAACCTCACCTTTACGGAGTTATCCGTGATATTTGGATAAACTTGAAGATCATCCACAAACACGGGATCTATCGCCATCAATTTCATCTCACCTAAAATCCCATTCCAATTAATCTGTGTAAACTCGGTATGGGCGTGGTTCCATTTATGGGTATTATACTGAAATCTATTATCAATACAAATTGTAATGCGATGCGTTTTTCCGGGTTTTACAAAATGGGTAAGATCATGATTGTGCGGCACACTCACATAATCGATACTGCTGACTTCTTTGGTATCCACATAAATTGAACTTAACCAATGCGTTCGTTCGAAATACATCATTATTTTTTTCCCCTTCCAGGCGGCGGGAATTTCAATATCGCGTTGGTACCATGCCGGCCCCATATATTCGTATTTTCTAGTCAATCGGTCGATGTACTTATACGGATTTTTGTATCCGATCTGATAATCATCCGTAATGCCGGGGAGTTTAATCGTTTCTTGTAGAACGTGATTATAACGCGGTGAAAGCGATCCTCTGCGGAAGTCCATTACATCGGTTTGGAAACCCCAAGTGCCCGATAAATCGATGACACTTTGAGCATTCAACAAGGTAACTTGCAGCAGAGAAACTAGCAAGCATATCATTTTTAAATATTGACACATGCCCACATGGTGACAATTGATGTTATTTTTCAGTTTTTTAGGTGCTTTCATTTTATTCACTAGTTATTGTTGTATGCGCAACGATGAAAACAGTGTTGCCATTGCGGTAGTCTTCCATAGGATAAATTTTGGAGATGTCAGGACTGGGGGAATTACTTATTGTCATAATATTCCTTCATTATAAACCAGGCTTTTTTTCTATAGCCCTGATCGGAAACCAAACCTTTGCGGTTCCAGCCTTCCTGGTTAGTCGGGTGAAACCGAAATGGCGAACGAAAATCAAAAAGAACCCATGGTGAAGTACCACGCAGATTCGGAATGTGCTTAAACATTTCCAAATTGTCATTATACAAAGTTGCCTGATAATCTTCGCTCCATGAACTTACGACATCCGCATCGCCTGTTTTGCCGTACAATGCCTCGCCACCAAATTCGGAGATAATGAGCGGTTGTCCTTTTGCTACATCCCAAATGGCTTTGTCTGGGCTTACTGGCCATGGATGGTACCAACCCATATATTTGTTTACCGCCACAACATCCAATTCCTTAACAAAAGGGTCGTCCATCACAAATGTCTGTGTTTCTCTATCAAAACGTACCAGATCAAATGCGGCCGTCATCAGACGGGTGGTATCTACGCTTTTACAGGTTGCTATCAGATGCCTAATAAATGCATTTCTAGCTGCAGATGGCTGTGTTTCGTTAGCTACCCCCCAAAAAGTCAGGGCACAGCGATTCTTATCACGTAGGACCATTTCTCGCATCATGTTGCCCGCCTTTTCTTTGGTCTTTTCGTTTTCAAAATCGATCCCTTGCCATATGGGAATTTCTTCCCACAGCAAAAAGCCCATTTTTTCGGCTGTCCGCACGATATATTCGTTTTGTGGATAATGCGCCAATCGAATCATGTTACAGCCCAGTGCCTTCGCTTCAGAAAGCAACATGACCGCATCTGCCTGCGAAAACGCCCTTCCCCTGCGTTGCGGTATTTCCTCATGAAATGAAATGGATTTAAGAAAAATAGGTTGCCCGTTCAAGTAGATATCTTGCCCCTTTACCCAAACATTCCGAAAGCCTATCTCTTCTTCTATTTGATCAGTTTCACTTGAAACCTTTACGCTATAGCGCTTTGGTGAACTGGGCGACCAAGGCTTAATCTTTGCTGATATAAAGGTAGTTTTTACTTCACCACGAGCGTCTGTCTTCAGGGTTTGTTTTAGCTGCAATTCTGGTATCTCAATAGTGACTGAAGCATTAGCCAGCTTATCCGAAAGTTTGACGCTAGCATTGATTTTATCAGTTTTGGTTTTATCCAATTGAATAAAATAATCATCGATAAAAACTTTAGGCGTGCTTACCAAAAAAACGTCGCGGGTAANNATACCACCATAGTTCCACCAATCGAAAGCCATTGCCGGAATAGCATCAATCTGCCTGGTATTATTTACTTCGATCGCTAAAAAATTATCCTTTTCATTGACAGCATCCGTTATTTCTACCTGAAACGGTGTAAAACCACCTTCATGCTGCGCTATTTCCTTTCCGTTGAGATAGATCCGACAACGGTAGCTCACTGCCGCAAAATAAAGAAACAATCTGCCATCACGCGCTTTGACCGTGTTAAACTTGCGGGCATACCACATGGTACCCTCGTAATATTTAAGTTCGGACCGCTGACTGTTCCAATCAGAAGGTACATTTAAACGAAGACCATGCTCGAAAGCATATTCATAGAAATCCGTCTTGTTTTCTGGACTCTTATTGAGGTATATTTTGTTTTTTCTACCCTGGTCGTATTGATCTACAATAGCATCCCATTTCCCATTTAATGATTGTACGTGCCTACCATACACATTGGTCATGGTTTGCTGCGCCATGGTATCAGCAGCAAATAGGCTAAAAAACAGGAATAATAACAAATGAAATTTGCTCAGCTTTATCATAATATGTGTTCTTTCTTACTTATTTCATGGCAAAACCGCCGAATGGGCAATCGCACAGATGAGTTTATATGGCATTAATGGTTTTGCCATTTCATAGGAGTAAGACTGTATGTATATTTAAACTTAATTTTCTTGTTCACGTTATTTCACCTGAAATGCTACCAACTTTGTCCAGCCCTGCGCTGTAGTTTCAGCGTCAAGTGCCAACTGAATCGCTGGCTTATTTTCCTTCGTCGTATCGACAATAGCGACTGCCCAGCTGTAGTTTCCTGGAGGTAAATCTATTTTTGCATTGAGGTGGTAACTTACAGGCGCATTTTTTAACCATTTAGACGGTTCACTTTCTGAATCGACAAAAACCTTTTTCACCATTCCTTTGTCATCCAACACCACAAAAGCTACTTTATACTTGTAATTCCACTGTGGAATATTGTTAGGGAAATAGCCCCAGCCCATATTTTTCCAACGGTGTGAAATTTGCGCTACTTCGCCCGATTTAATGTTTTTAGGTAGATTGAGCTGATCTGGATATAAGCGATAGCCTCCTTCCGTAATAAAACGTTTCACCAGATCGAAGGACTTAAACCAGGACTCCGTTTCTCCCCCAGCTCTAAAATCCATCATATTGACATGTGCTTCTGCTGACAGGTCAAACTCTCCGCTTCTGACGTCTTCGTCGTGTCCTTCCCGATATTTACCACTGGGGTCTGTCCAATAACGATGCTTACCCGGAGCTATAATCCATCCGCCCTCCATAATAATAGGTCGTTTGAAATTCCACTTCTTGGCAAAATCCTTTTCCCAGCCCTGATAGTAGCCGGTCATACCAAAAGCATCTTGGCGTAGGCTATAGCCTTTAGCAATGGCTTTATCCAATAATTTTTCACTACTTGGATTGACTGCCCCCCAACTTAGTGGATGACCTACCAACCGATGGTAATTGATAACCAAAGGCACCTTGGTAAAGGTTGTCGCATATAAATCAGTCACCCAATCCAGCGTTTCTGCTTTCAATTTTTCGGTGCTTTCGGAAGTAGCCGTTTTGGGATCTTCATAAACTACATAATGTGCTTCCCCCCATTTACCCAAACCATAGGCATCAATAAATGATGTCTTCGCAGGATCATTAAATTCTGCGGCCAAAGCCTTTATAAATTTGCCATAGCATTTTCTAAATACAGGATCCTGCGGATAGGGAGTTTGCCTGTCGGGATGTTTTTCATCTTCCAAATAGTATTTGGCACCCGCCTCAAAAACAAATCCAGGAGTATTTTGACCTTGATCACGGCCATCTACTACAATACGTAATGCAATAGGCAGCCCTCTTTTTTGTGCACCTTTAAGGAGGTTCCCTATTTTGGAATTCGGATCATCCCAAGCATACACACCATCACTTGGGTTTAGCGATGACCAGCTTGTGCGTACATAACATGCCGAAGCGTAATCAATAACTTTCACTTTCTTGCCCAATGCAGGTACAAAATATTCGATGTCCCAATAAGTTTCATCGGCATTCCGGGGGGCATACATGACCCATCCATTTAAAGGATTTCGAAGAAGCGACTGGCTGTCGTATGTGGGCTTTAAAATAGTATAATCAGCACGGCTTAGGCCATCTTGGACATTCTTTTTTTGACCAAAGCTTGGCAATACAGAAAAGCACATTAGGGCTAATAAAATAATTCTATTCATTCTTTTTAATATCAATGTTTTACTCGTTAAATTCTATCTGATCAGGTCTTCAGGTTTATTGCTCACGTTATAGCGAAGAATAAAACACTCTATTCCGCTGTTGGTACATCGTTAGTTCACACCCGAGCGAGTGAACACAATAGCAATAAATTTTTAAGGCGCTGATATATTTTGTCATATAATTTGGTTATTGGTACCCACCTGATCGACTTCATTCAATTGTCTACACGTTAACAATTAAGGAAAGTACATCTATGAATTTGGGTACGACACAAAAATAGGCTTGAGGGATATGCTAAATGGTATCGGTTTGTTCAGAAATGGTTTGTTTTTGTACAAAAAGTGGATATTAATAGATGACGTTGTCGTATGTTAAGCCATTATAAATTATCTGCGCGCCAATCTCTTCTTTTTAATCCATAAACTAAACACGCAGGTACCAAAGCTCGTGCGATAAAAAACAGCAAATACAAATTTGAAATAATATTAATTTTAATAAAAAAATATATATTTGAGTAAATCATATAAAATTAGCCGCATGCGATATTATCCAGTACATCTCTATAAATTCATCCTCCTACTTCTTATTACATCCTTTGTAGTTCCATCAAGGGCCCAGGAAATCATGGTCACGTACTTTAATAAAAATGGCGGATATACAGCTATCAAAGATTCAGCTGCTTATACGAATATCATCCGATTGGCAGCGAATGAAAAAGGGCTTTATGAATTGAATGATTATTATCCAAATGGTAGCTTAAAAAGACATGGATGGACAAAAGTAGCCAATCCACGAAAACCACAACTAGAAGGTACTATGGAGACCTATCACGAGAATGGAAACCTAGCGATAACAGCTATATATAAAAACAATAAACTGATTGATACCTTAAAAAGGTACTACGAAAATGGTCTTATACAAGAAGCTCGATTTTTCACCAGTACTGGGAGCAGCTCTAACGAATTTCTTTCACCACGCCATCATAGTCGTCTGATTTATTATGCCGATTCTATTGGACGTGTACAAATAAGCAATGGAAATGGTGCATATGAAGCAAAAAAAAACATGGATATTGAAAAGGGGCAATATGTGGATGGGCTACGCCAAGGCCATTGGGAAGGTACTTTTAACAAAGGAAAGAATAAGTTTGAGGAATGGTATGCAAATGGGGTATTGAGCAAAGGTATGACAACAGATAGCATGGGGAATGTGCATCCCTACACTCAGCGGGAGGTCCAACCAGAATATCCTGGCGGCATAAAAAAATTAATGATGTTTGTTGCCCAAAATTATACTTACCCCCGGGAAGCACTCAGAGAAAGGGTTTCGGGGCAGTTGCTTATTAGCTTTGTTGTAGAGAAAAACGGAATGCTAAATGAATTCGAAGTGATTAACGACTTAGGCTATGGAACTGCAAATAGGGGGATCGAAGTACTTAAAAAAGCGCCCAAATGGACACCCGGTTATCAATACGGCATGCCCGTACGCGTGAAGTATTCCATTCCGATCCGTTTGCATACAGCACCTGCGCCAAAATAGTCAAATCACAATGACCTGGACTGAATCTGCTTAAATACGGTCTGCATTTTTTTGCCATGCGATTTATTGGATTTAGACAATGCCGCTGCTTTTTGTTGCTCTGCTTCCGCCTGCGCATAAAAACCGACCCGATATAACAATAATGCCATGGTATAACGATATTGAGCCACATCGGGTTTGAGATCTATTGCTTTTTTTTGCCAAAGAATCGCATCAAATAAAACTTCAGGGTTACTTTTTTCAAAAGCCAAAATCTGTTGAGCACCATAGTTTAGGTTGCGGGCCTGATCGTCCTCATAATAACTACGTCCCTTATCCACTAATGTTTTGAACGCTGCACTTTGGGCGCTGTCCAACATTGGTCGATTTCCTGAAATCTTGATCTGCCGATCTTGTGCAAAATCGATACGCGATAATGAATCGGGATCAATGCGATAATAAGATTCATTGTAATAGTTTCGTGCCATACGAATATAAGATACACTATCTTTCATAAGCCGCTTATACTCCAAGGGATAAAAAGCTTGCGAATTAGCGCCCCGCAAATAATTCGGCGTCCAAGTCTGATAGGCAAAATATCCAATATTTTGGGCTAAAGAATAGTTCTTCTTGTCAAGAGACTCCCTAAATGTCCGTTGTATAATTCTATTATTTATCTTTTTACGAACTTGCAGTGGAAGAGAAGAGTACAGACTATCGACCATTCGGTCATTGGTGCGCGCTAACAAATAAGATTTGCTATTATAAACAGGACCACAGCTCAATAAAAATATAACCGTCTCAAAATTATTCAATTGCTCTATAGCCAGCTGAGATATATAGTCGCTCAATACCTGTTGGTCCGTATATTGATCAAATGTCTGGTAGTAACGCAGCATCTTGTTCAATAGGGACTGCTGCCGCATTCCTTTGCGATATTGCGCAGTAAGCTTACCTAGAGTCTCAGCTTTTGCGAGCGTGTTGACGGAATCTAGGAGTTTTTCCAGCTCAAGTCCTCCATCAACTGCCTTATCCACCCGCAAAAGAGGAATTCCGTCCCTATCGGTGAAGAGGTACATGGGTTTATCTAGATTAAAATTCCGTTTTAAGGGGTGGTTAAAGTCATCCCGATCAAGCTGAACGATTCCTGAAACAAACTGTGTATTCAGGAGATCTTCCGCTTTTTTGGAAACAGCACCTACAAAGGGAACAAACTGTTCGTCCTGTTGATGAACCACCAGAAACATAGGCTTGTTTTCACTCATGGCTCGCTCTTGCAACTGTATATAATTATCCTTCTTGGGGAATGTATTTTGCTGGGCTATAATTGGGTAGATAGAGAACCAATACACAAAAAACATTACGGCAGATTTCAATTTAAATTGACTCATTTTATAATTAAAATTAACGCTCAATAAGTTATAATAAAATTTACAGGATTGAATAAATTGTCCTGCTTCGTCTGATTTCTAAAGCTAATCAAAAATCGACAGAACATACACAATAAAATTAACTTCATGCAAAATAAATTAACAAAAAGCGTTGAACAATTTAGACACACCACATGATGCGTCTAACAAAAGATATCTAATGAGTGAATAGCGGAAATAGATGGATTATTTTACTTTCCCTGATAGCGAATTAAAAAATAGTGTCGATCATCATTCATTATTCAATAATCTTTTGCCTTCTTCAGTGATACGATCTGGAGTCCAAATAGGATCCCAGACTAAATCAATGTGTACAACTTTGTGCGGGAATATGCATTGCAATGTGTTTTCAACACCGTTGACTATGGCATCGCCCATGGGGCAATAAGCCGAAGATAATGTCATCGTTACTGTGATACGCCCTGGATCATTTAAATCCAGATCATAAATAAGGCCCATATCGACGATATTGATCCCTAATTCTGGATCCATGATGAGCATCAATGCCTGAATAGCTTTTAACCGCTCAAATGTGTCGGATTTTGTTAAATCAATTTTCATTGCTATTGTTCGTCTAATATATACCAGTAAGTATACTCCATTTACTAAAGTTTTATTTATGAAAAACTACCTTCGCGACATTTACAACATAGGAAACTGCAAGTGCTACCCAAATCCAGGCTGCACAATGGAGTACCCAATGAACTTTGCTTATCACAGCAATGATCATGACAAATACTCCCAAAAGGTAGAGATAGTATTGCATAGATAGTATTTGCTGACTATAAAGTTCTTTGGGCATTGGTATTTTTTTTATTCCATTGAGGTCATTATAGCGCCAGTTCCAGATCATAAAAGGTAAAGTCTTAAAAGTCATTCCTAAAATAATACCCGTTATCCATCCCAAAAATATCCACACGGCATATAAATTCACCCAATTTCCAGATTCCTGTTGTACAACCATAGGTAAAGAAAGGAAGGCTAGCATTAAATTCAGAAAGGAGATGATGCTATGTCTCATGGGAATGTCCAAGACCTTTCTAGCACGGTGCTTAAAACAATCCAGGACATAAACCGACCAGCAGAGAACTCCCAATAACACGACTGCGGCAAATATAAGCGATCTGAAACCTACGGGATGGGTGTATCCATCCAATAAAAAAAGCACCAATCCAAGGTTTATCAATATGACCGAAGCATATAGCAACTTTATTTTAGTCGATCGCCCCAACATAAACATAGGCAGCATCTTCGCTCCCGCCCCCAGCACTAGCTGCAAAAACCAACCGACAAGGCCGGCATGAGCATGTAATTTTAAGATATCGAGGTGACTTTTGGTTAAAAAACCGTGAGTTAAATTAATGGCAAGTAAAAGACCTAAGGTTGTCGTAAAGCAGAGCCAAAAGGCTGAGAGTGTAAAGTAAAGTCGCAGTTCAAATAATTGCTCCACATCTTTCGTCGTGTTCCAAACAATATAAAAGTATAGGTATGAACTAAGCGTGACTAACATGCCGCCAAAACACATGCTCAAACCTACCTTAAAGTGCCAGAAGCTATAGATCAATAAACAGCTTCCTAAGGTCAGTAAGAGATAACTTACAAATGCCCATGAAGAAGAGCTTAGCGGACGCTCAAAAATAACAGGCACAAGCTGATAAGCAGCTCCAAAAATTAGCATAGTCCCCCAACCTAGGGCTAAGGTATGGACGATAGCCAGAACTTTAGGTTGAAAATGATGTCCAAAAAGCTGACCTCCAGTAAAGACTAGCAGGACGCTGAAGAGAAGAAAAAAGATGCCGGCAGTGATAAAAAAAGGTAATACGACATACTGCTCCGGGCCCTTTTGAATAGTAATATGCGCCATTTTGTTATACAGGATAAATTAACAGTTGAACATCTCCAGGATTTTGCTCATGGATAAAAATACGATAAGATAAATGATCCAGTTCTTCCAGGAGATGTAAAGGAACCTTTCGGTGCCTGACATAGATAACCGCATCGGCTTTCAGATTTCTGAGGGCCTCAAGAATTGTTTCCATCGGTTGGGGCATAGGAAGCATACTGACATCCAGGCTAATGAGCTGAGAAGCGGATATGCTCGCCAACTTCTGTTGCATAAGTGCTTCTGGCACGAATGAAATATGAGCTCCTTTCGCAAGTTCGGCGGATAAGCCCAAATCGCTTTTAAAAAAGTAACTTCTAAATTCGCCCGCAGCCCATTCGTGGGTATAGGTTTGCACCCCAAGTTCTTCCATACGTCTAATCAACGGAATAGGCACAAATGAATTGCTAATACAGAGAATTCCCCCTTGGGGGAGCGATCTATACAACTGGAAAATATCTTTTAACGGATCTTTTCCTATATACAATAGTGGTCTCACATCGAATAAGACTGTCACTTCGGCACCATCCATCCAATTGGGTTTTTCCATCGTTTCTAATGAGCTCGCTGTTTCACCCTCGGTATCTGACAACCAAATAAAGCCAAGCGGTATCAACACATCCCGAAAATCTGCCACCTCACATCCACTGATTTTTGCAGCCTCAGCTATGGACACCCGCGGAGCCAGCACCTTACGCAAGACAGGGATCCGGATCTTGCGTAGGGGTTTGGCAATGCCTGCTATGGCATCAATGCTCTGCGCATTGTAGTTGATCAATTCCGAAATCTTGGTATGTTGATTTATCCGCATAGCTTTTTCTATTTTATCCGTACTCCGTAGCTTGCTAACAATTTTGGAAACAAAATATTATTTTCCAGATGAATATGCTGCAAAAGATCCGACTCGAAAGATTCGATTTGTGAAAATAATGCTCTATAGGAATTGCAGGCATTGGCCGGCAGGGTATAATTTTGAGTAATTTTTCGAAGCTGCTGAAGCTCTTTACCTGAATCCTCATGCTCTGAAATCAAAAATTGAATCAGCTGATCCACTTGTTTAGCTGTGAGTTCCTGCGTATTCTTGATCACTGGAAATAGCTGCTTTTCTTCTTTGTCCAGATGGTTGTAAAGTTCATTGAGAAACGTGTCCAGTTCCTCTGACAAACTGATCAATTCGGGATGATGCTGCGCATGGACGTCAGCCACCTTATGTGCCAGCTCTTGAATAAGGGGGCCTTTTTCTCTCACAAAACGGTGATGAACTTGCTTGATATAATCACTTAAAAAATCGATGTCCCAATCTTGAAAATTTAGCGTTGTGCCTGCTGGGGAAAGTTGTTCAGATTGTTTTAATCGCATCCGCAATTCGATTTCATCGAGACCAATACTAGTGGCTGCTTCCTTGACGGTCTGCTTACCACCACAACAAAAGTCTACGCCCAACTGCTTTAAGATTTCAGCTTTGCGGATATCCTTGGCTGCGATCTGACCGATCGTTTCTATCGTTTCATTTTCAATCGGTTTGCCGAGGCGAACCTGCCAGTACTGAGGCCCAAATTCAAGGTACTCCCAAATAAGGTCCTTCCCACGTTCACCCAGTAACTGATAATAAAGCGGTTTAGGATCATGATCATTTTTGATAATAAATGACTCGCCAGCATTCAGGGCATCAAAGTGATCAAAGATAGTCGGGTGTTTCAGCCGGGGTTCTATATTAAAAACCTCCAATAAGGATGATTTAATCATGATATAATGTGTTAAATAGTAAATAAAATATGTTATAGATCTTTTTTCTTAAAATAGTTGCTGGACATCCATAGCGGAATGACACACCAAAGGATCATCACAAGTAAGGTAGTTGTAATCCCTAATGTATTGCCGAAAAAATCCCGAAATATCGCCCCTGTGTATCCCATCATCGCCGATAGGTCTAACTGCAATAGAATAAGGATGCGACTGATATCGATGGGATTTAGCATGGATAATGCAACCATACCGTGTTCAATTGGATAATCCGCAAATTGAAACAGAATGAAAAGCACCAACGCGTCGAAGAGAAGACTAAAATATAGCCAGAGCAAAATTGCCAATCCTACACCCTTCGATTTGTCCCTGATCAGTACGGATGCCCACATCGCGATAGATACGAAAATCAGGGACAACAGCAGTCCACAACCAACCAAAGTAACCCCCGAATAACTAAATGCATACATAAAAGTCGGTATGCCGATACCAATTAAAAAAGATAAACTAAGTGCCCCTGCCAAGCCAATGAATAAACTGCTCCAAATGCTTTTTCGCCGTAAAGGTTGGCTGACAAGCAAATTGATAAACTCAGCACTTTGGTAAATATAGATGCCAGAAAAAACGATACTCATCAATGGAACCACAAACAAAACAATATTCAGTAAACTGATCAAGCCTTTTTCATAGTTGTCCTCGATATTATACACTGTCATCGAAAGGATAAACAGTAGGATGGTATAACAGAAGATGGTCTTGTTCCGCAAGAGATCCAAAAAAACATAATGTATAATTTTATTCATTTTTTCGCTAATTAGACAAGTCCAAATTCTTCATAAAATAGGCGATAGCTTTGGATAACTTCTCGGTTCCGGTATCTTCCTTTAATTGTTGCAAACTTTTGTGAAATTTCAGTTCACCATCCTGCAGAAAAACAATCTGTGAGACAAACTCATCCAGATCACTGAGCACATGAGAGCTGATGATGATCAGTTTTCCTCGATTGATTTCTTTCTTGATTTTATCCTTGAGTATTTCTGTAGATAAAGGATCCAGGCCTGCTGTGGGTTCATCCAAAATAAGAACTTTGGGATTAAACATAAATGCAATGCATGCACTCACTTTTTGTCTTGTTCCGCCGGATAGCGTCCCCATGCGTTTTTCCAAAAGCTTATCTAAGCCAAAGGATTGATAAAGATCCAAATCTGTCTGCGGCAGTTTTCGTATGTCGTTCATCATATTTAATACTTGGGCAATCGACATATTTTCAGGGTATTGACCTATCTGCGGCATATATCCGATGTGGTTTCTATAGGCCCATTCCCGACCGATATCTTGCCCCTCAAATAGAATCGTCCCTGTAGTTGGCATAACCATGCCCAGGATCGACTTGATCAACGTGGTCTTACCACTTCCATTTGGGCCAATCAAAGCTACACACTCGCCGCCTTTCAACATCAGGTCAATGCCTTTTAGTACTTCATATTTGCCGAAGCTTTTTGTTAATTGTCGAATACTGATCATACTTTTATTGATTTCATACGTGGTTTTTCATCTTTAAGTCCTTCGGGGGTCAGACTCGGTAAGAGCTTTTCGGTACGGTCAAATAACGTGGCCATAAAACTCCGAAAAAGTAACATTGCCGAAGGATAGCGCTCGACCATCATCGAGAAAAGGCTCACTGGACGAAAAGGAATATCACCAAAACCATCTTTGTTCAGATCATAACCCTCATATTTGTCCCAGTAGTTATGCGTAAAAGTGTTGAGGGCAAGGGTACCATTGGTTGCGACATCAAAGGTGTTCTGCAGAAAATTATTATCCTTAAGAACATTATCCATGCAACTTGACTGGATCTTAAGCCCCCATCCATTGCTTTTAAAATTGTTATGTTCGATATGGATACGATTGGAGCCCTCCATAAAAATGCCCGTGGTATTTCGGCTAAACTGATTATTGATGATTTGACTATCTGAAATATCTTTGAGCAACAATCCGTAGGAGGCATCGCCCCAATTTTCTTCAAAGCGGTTATTTTCCATACGTACATGTTTCGTATACATGACGGCTACTCCTGCCCCATTGGAGCGAAATGTATTGGTGATGTAGCTATTTTCATGGGAAAACATAAAATGCAAACCATAGCGTAAATTTTTTTCTGAAAGATTGCCTTTTATCTGGCTATGGGTCACAAATTCCAGGTAAATTCCATCCCTATGTCCGTAAACGCTATTATTTGCAAGATTTAAGCTATCTGATTTCCAAGCGTGGATGCCATTGCCTATTAATTGTTCAGCAGTGCCGAAGGCTCTAATTATGTTACCCCGTATTTCCACGTTTTTAGCATTCTGTGCGTAAACCCCAAAAAAATTATCCAGGAGTTCATTATCTAATACACGGACATGATGGGTATTGTAAATCTTAATCCCAGCGATATCATTGATGGAGGAATGTCCCGAGTTACGGATTGTAAATCCTTGTATGGTGACCCCTGTAGATTTGATAGAGAGCGGTTCATATCTTTTCTCACCGTCTAGGACAGGCTTCCCAATGCCTTTCAGGAAAATTGCTTTATCGATGACAATATTTCCCTCCGTGTATAGGCCTGCGGCAACCAAAACAGTATCGCCTGACCGTGCTTTTTCTAGTCCAGCTTTGATTGTGCTTATGAGCTGTCCCTTACCCACATGAATGGTAGCGGCCGACAAGGAATTATTTGCGATGCAAAGGCAAACGAATACACACCAAAAAGTTAAAGCTAGATCTTTCATGGCTTTCCATTTATTTCCACAGATCATTCCAGGTAATTACTGTTCCGCCGATATCCGCTTTGAGCTTTTCCAATTCGGCACGATTTTCAAATACGGCGATATTACCACGCATTGGACTTTTCAATTCGTCGCTTTTGAGATAATATGCGCGCTCTGCTAGAATCAACTTATGGCTGAAATAATCGGGCAAGTAATAGACGGCGATCTCTTCTTTTTCGATCGAGTTCCCTTTAACAAAGGCGATCATACATTGCAGGTCGTCAAAATTATAGACCCGTCCTTTTTTTGTCTGCAGCTGTGTACCAAAACGTGCGTCACTAATGGTCATTTTGCAGTGTGCACATTGTTCGTTTCCGTATTTGATTGGTTTGGGACTGTTGTTTCCCTGACAGGCCTGTAAGGTAAATATTACCATCAGAATACTGTAAAAACCCAAAGTCAATAATTTATAGTTTTTCATCGTTTTCTAGTTTAAGATTCTGTTTTTTCGCCACTCCTGCAGCGTACAATAGGCAAGGATCACTCCGCAAAGTATAAAGATCCAACCGCCTATATCGGGTATTGAATAGGCCCCAAAATTCAACAGCTGTTTGTATCCGATCAATGGTGGCTGGTACGACATTCCCGGAACTTTTATCGGTGCCGAGGGATCCAGTTCATGTCCATAATTGTATTCCCAGAGATAAAAGTCGACCATGGCAGCAATTCCAAAGAGCAGAAAGCAAAAGAATAGTCCATAAAGCAGTTTACTATTCCGCAAAAATCCTGTTATCAAAAAAGCCAATGCAAAAAAGACAATGATGTAGGGCAAAACGGCAAATTCAATAAAATCTTCTGCATGCAACGTTTTCATCCCGATATAATGGTTGAGCCCATTAATAATATCAACTTGTCCGGCCAGCTTGTTGCTATAGATCTGTAATTCTAACCCTTCTGGGTATTGGGCTGCGTCGAGCTCAATACGCCAGATGGGCAGGAAGATGACCGCTACCAGGGCCAGACCACTCAGGATCAAAAGGATCCGATGCAATGCTGACATGTGACTTGTAGTTTTCATCATCATAGGTTATATTAATTGGTTTCCTCTTGTGGTTGATTGGTTCCCAGACTATAAATCAAAGGGACCTTGTTTCCTTTTTTTGATATGCGGATATAACCTTGCATCTCTTGATGCAGCGCGCTACAAAAATCTGTACAGTAGAAGGGGAATACACCTACCCTATCTGGAACCCATTTCAACGTCTGAGTCTCTCCGGGCATAATGAGCAATTCGCCATTCCTCGCGCCCTTGACCGCAAAGCCATGCGGCATATCCCAATCCTGCTCTATATTGGTCACATGGAAATAGACTTCATCGCCTAACTGTACGCCCTCGATATTGTCTGGCGTAAAGTGTGAACGAATGGATGTTAAGTAAACATGTATCTGATTACCTTTCCGCTCAACGCGTGCATCTTTGTCTCCTTTGGCTACAAATGGGCTGGTATTTTCTTCTATTTTAAAGATCTTCACGCTCTTATCTTTTACTTTCTCAGCTCTAATAGCTTGTGCATAATGCGGTTCACCAATAGTCGGAAAGTCTAACAGCAACTGCATTTTATCGCCCGAGATATCAAACAACTGGGCACTTTGTGCCAACTCAGGCCCTGTCGGGAGAAAGCGATCTTTCGTAATCTTGTTATAGGCGATGACATATTTGCCTTCTGGATTTTTGGTATCTCCACCCGGTATCATTAGATGGCCTGTTGAGTAAAATGTCGGCGTACGATCCAATACCTTCAAATCCTTGATATTCCATTTGACCAATTCGGAGGACACAAAGAATGAGGTAATTGCATTTCCTTTACCATCAAATTCTGTATGCAGCGGGCCTAAGCCCGGTTTTTGTACCTCACCATAGAGTGCGGATTCGTATTTGACAATTGGAATGCCCCCAAATTTTCCTTCAAATTCCTTCTCCTGGATTGCTTTCTGCATCTTAGCAAACGAGAATACAGGTATGACGGCGGCCAGTTTTCCTGACCCTACAATATATTCCCCTGTAGGATCAACGTCGACACCATGTGGAGATTTTGGACAAGGAATATAGTAGCAGAGTCCCTCCAATTCCTCTGCAGTCAATACGATAGTTTCCGTATTAAATGTTGTTTTTGCGGTATGCGACTTTTCATCGTAGGTGTTATGTGCATATTTCAGCCCACTAACCTTTTTCCCTTTCCCGGCTTTCAAATACTCTTCAGCCTTTTTCCAGTTCACCGCCAATATAAAGTCTTTGTCATTTTTGGATGCATTGACCTCAAGCAATGTATTTGCCTGTTCGGTATTGTACGTCGAAAAGAAAAACCATCCATGAGAAGTTCCTTTTCCGGCTCTGCTCAAATCATAGTTGACACCAGGTGTCTCAATCTGGAAGGCCAAATCCATATGGCCATCATCTTTGTTGACGCGTACAAAACTCAATGTTCCACGAAAGTTCTTTTTGAAGGTATTGATCGGCACATCACCTGATTCACCATCCAGCGGAACCGAAAATCGCGTACCTGCAACAACATACTCGGTATTTTCAGTGATATAAGGTGAGGAGTGATTACCCCCACTATTGGGAAGTTCGAGCACCTCTGCCGTACGAAAAGTCGTTAGGTCGATCCGAGCAATACGTGGCGTATTATTGGCATTGACAAATACCCACCGACCATCGTAGTTACCATCCGTTTTGGACAACTGCACATGGTGTAAATCATCCCAAGGTACATTGCCATGGGAAGTTTCAAGCATTGGCTTAGTCTCTTCACTAAATCCCCAACCTTTTTCTGGATCTAAAGAAAACACAGGGATTACACGCAGCAACCTACCCGATGGAAGCCCGTATACCGAAAGCTGCCCACTGAATCCTCCAGACACGAAATTGTAAAATTCATCATATTTACCTGGAGCAACATATACTTTCTCGGCAGCATCACCACTGACGGCCGATCCTGTTCCTTTTGGCTTGCAGGCATGGAATGTGGATAGCAATGCTCCTGCCATCAGTCCGGTCAATATATATTTTGTTAATGTCATTCTCTTCTTGTTTTGAGGTTAATACCTATTGATATTGCTATTTAATGCCATCATTTTGACGCATGAACTCCAACACTTTACGTGCTTCTTCGTCCGTTAGGTTTTGGTTGGGCATTCGTACCATACATAGTTCCAATTGTGCCTGTAATTCAGGGTCTTTATCGATCATCGGATCCGGATTTGTAATAAAATTCATGATCCACTGCGGCTTTCTGCGTTCCGTCACCCCCTTCCATCCGGGACCTACCAGTTTTTCGTCGGTGAGTTTGTGGCATGAAGCGCATTTCAAGTCAACAATCGTCTTTCCGGCGGCGGCCATTGGAGCATCCAAATGCGCACCGATTTCCACTTTGTCAAATTTTCCTTCACCGCGGTGGGGATCATAACCTGCGACATCAGTTGCTGTAGTCTCAGTCTCGTTGACACTGTTGGCGACTGTTTTTTTCTCTCCATTGTTTGATGAACAGGAATAGATAAATAACCCCATCAAACAGCATACAAGTAGCTTTTTCATCTTACTTCGGTTTTGTTTTCAAACTTGATTGTGTCTTATTTAATCCAAAGTTATTCCCGAATGTTGTAGCCATTTTATGAGGCAAATCATAAAATAATAAAGGCATCAACAAATTACACACAACACACTAACAACAAGACAGTTAATGTAATATTGATATGAATCACATATTCGCGTGATCGCAATCAGCATTAATTTCTTAGCGCTACTATATTTTTGTTCTGAGTATCCAAATCATCTATTTGAACTATGATTCCACCCGAATTACTTCTCGAAAAGGGAGCAAGCAGTGTACATGCCAACATCGGTGAAATACTTTTTCATGAGGATAGCCTGGCTACTTTCTATTATCAGTTATTGAATGGGCGCGTTCGTCTTTCTAATTTCCTTTCGGACGGTCGAGAAGTGCTGCACAACGTTATTTGTGCCCATGAGGGTTTTGGAGAAGGAGCCATCTTGGATAGTGGAGTTCATGCAGTTACAGCAATCACCGACAGTCCCTGTACCATACTAAAAATCAGTTCGACAAGATTCATCGCCATGATGGATGAGTATGCTTTTTTGCATCGTTTGGTCGCCCAAAAGATTGCCCGAGAGCTACATTTTAAACTTTTTATGATCAAATTAATTTATAATCGCGCACCAGAAGAAATCCTTTCTAATCTGATCCATAGATTAAATGACAATAAAAGACTTGTATGTCAGGAATGCAACCGTCTCATGCTGACACGTCAGCAACTGGCTAATATGACCGGACTTCGTGTCGAAACGATCATTCGGACGATGAAACAAATGGAAAAAGATGACAAACTGAATATTATTCGAGGAAAAGTTTTTATTCCCGCCGACGGTATCGATTGATCACTGATACATGGATGGTCACGCTGCCTATAGAAATCAACAGATGAAAAAAAGCATCAGATATTTACGCGCGAAGACATGGATAGTTGTCACCATGTTTAACCTACTCGTCGTGGGTATTTTCGGATTTGTCATGCGGCTAAAGTTTCTATTTCCTATTCCATGGCTCGACCAAAAAAACATTATGCACGCCCATTCTCATTTTGCATTTTCAGCCTGGGTGTCGCAAGCAATGATGATTTTTTTAATTATGGCTGTAACAGGTGTTAAAGCCAATCAAGTTTTATCCAGAAAATATCAATATATCCTCTCAGCCAATTGGACCGTTGCTATTGGCATGCTAATTTCCTTTTCGATCACTGGTTATAGCATGCTTTCTATTGTGTTATCATTCTTATCCATATTGGTCTCTTATTTGTTTTGCTTTCATTTGTCTAATGATCTCAAATCGGCGCAGCTGCCTGTAGCTATCGTACTATTGACCAGAGCAGCACTAATTTTTAACGTAGCGAGTTCGTTTGGAACCTACTTTTTGGCATATCTCAAAGCAAGCCACCAACTCGATCCGCTAAAACAGCTTGGGTCAGTTTATTTTTATCTTCATTTTCAATATAACGGCTGGTTCTTCTTTGGGTGCCTTGCCTTGCTCATACATTGGCTTCACAAACAAACCGGCAATATGCTAATTAGCCGGCGTTTTGCACTCTTTTATGTCTTAACCGTTGTACCTACCTATTTTTTGTCAGTTTTATGGTGGAAGAATTTCCCCACTTGGCTATATATAATTTTAGTGCTCACGGTTGGATTGCAATTGGTGCTTTGGACCAAGTTAGCCTATAGGACTGTCCAACTGATCCGGAACAAAGTTTCGCTCACTTTAATTCAGGATACGTATAAAATTTGGTTATGTGTTCTGTTCGCCATGTTCCTGAAACTGATATTGCAAGGTTTATCAGTCATACCTGCCCTCAGTCAGCATGCTTATGGATTCAGGCCAATCGTCATAGCTTATCTTCATCTCGTCCTCCTGGTCGTTATATCACTTTTTCTAATCGGGTATGCTTTTCAGCTGGGCCTACTAAAAATAGAAAAAGGATTTCACTATGGGACTTATGGTCTACTTTTTGGAATCTTCCTGAACGAATTCGTATTGATGTTACAAGGTCTCGGCGGATTTATTCCATATTCTATAGCAGGAACACATACCGTGCTGGCCATCGCCGCAGCAATGATTATAGTGAGCCTTTACAAAATATCACAAGCTCAATTACGAGAATGACGATACCAATATTATTGACATTACCGAGAGCTCCTGATCCAAAACGTAATCTGTACATTCACTTTCCTGCAGACCTACGCGATTGCACCCAAATTCGCCTAGTTGTAATGGATACATTAAAAGGTTTAGCATTCGAGGGTAAAAACGAATATTTTCAAATCCCACACGAATATTAACTAACCGACAAATGAATATTTATCGACAGGAAAAACCAAAAATTATTCTTACATCTTTGAGTCAAGCAAATAAAATAATTGTTTAACTATTTAAAATCAAAATCATGAAAAAGCTAGAAAAATTAAAACAAAATCAGCTGACAAACATCCAAAACATCAAAGGTGGAGCAGGTATTTTTATGGAATTCTTTGCAGAAGATACGCCAACTACAACCCACAAACCCACAAAAGGCGCTCTAGCCGAGCATTACACTTGTGATCACGGATCGGATAATATTTAGTCCGGCCAATCGCATGTAAGATAGCACCTTTCAGGTCTGTTATTCAAAGCCCCGTTCAAAATCTTTTGGACGGGGCTTCTTTCTTTTTGTCGGGGCCAAACAGAGCTCTTTAGTGGCCGAATATCGAATATTTTTCAGAATTGGCCGAATATCGATTAGGCAATTAACGAATATTTATAAGCCCATTTTCCAGTCTATTATTGCACTATTTTTAAGCATTATAAAACTCAGTGATGAAAAAAAACACAACAAATGAGCAAAATTCTACTTTTAAGTCAGTCTATATTTGAAGCTTCTACAGACTACCTCTGTAAATGGCTCCTGTATCATAATACCCGATTTGAACGGTTTAATGGTGAAGATCTCTTTACGCTAAACAGTCTAACAGAATTACCCCAGGATCAGGACATTGATCTGGTATGGTATAGGCGTCGGATTAACAAATTCCCAAATGTAGATTATAGTTTCCGAAAACAGCATGTTTCCAATGCTTTCACATTGCGCAATTTCTTAAATAGCGAATTTAAGGCACTCTATTTTTATATACTCGAAAAAATTGACATCAAAAAATATGTTAATGACCCTTTTGTTTTCAATAACATCAATAAACTTCGGGTAATTCAACTTGCGGAGAAAAATGGGTTAATCACTCCAATGACGGAAGTGGTCACCACAAGAGCAGCTGTTCAAAATCTGGTCGAAAAATATGAGCAGATTATTATCAAACCTTTGAGCGAAGTCATCTACCTGGAAGACGAAAATTATCAGCATTATAATATGCTTACGAAGATTATCAATGTCAAAAATATAAACTATGTGCCCCTGCACTTTTTCCCTTCGCTTGTACAGGAGGCAATAGAAAAAAAGATGGAAATTCGGATATTCTATCTATATGGCCAATTTTACTCGATGGCAATCTATTCACAGAACAATAAAAACACCAAGCAAGATTTCCGCAATTATGACCATAGACGCCCAAACAGAACGGTTCCCTACAAAATACCGGATGAACTGGAAAATAAGCTGAGTATACTCATGCAGGAATTGGGTTTCAACATGGGATCGATCGATATGATACTCACGCCTGAAGGAAAATATGTGTTTCTGGAAATTAATCCTGAAGGGCAGTTTGGGATGGTTTCTCATCCCTGCAATTATTATCTCGAACGCGAATTGGCTTTGACATTCATCAACAAGATTTCCTATGAAAAATAGATTTATAAAAAAATTAAAGAAAGCGAACGGTCTTCCGTTGACGATGTATTTTCTGGAACGCGATTCATTAGACCTCAATCAGGATTTATTAAAGATGGTAGAGGTACCCCGTATCAATTCAAAAGGTTATCGGGTAATTAACTATTACAAACCCATTTCTAAACTATAATTATGAATTATCTCAATATATTTTCCAACTGTCAGCTCGTTAGAGGTGCTACTATGTCCTTGATATGTGACTTGCAACTCAGGAAGTATTACCACGTCCCTAATGACATGGCTGATGTTTTGGATTTCCTATCGGCAAGATCCATCGAAGAATGTTATGAAGAGTATGGTAAGGGAAATAAAAGTATCATAAAATCATATCTCAACTTCATTCTCAAAAATGATATGGGTTTCATAGATGAACAACTGATCTCAGAGATGACACCACTTTCATTGGAATGGGATGCTTATTCGGATATCACAAATGTGATCATTGAAGTATCACCTACCATGGTTTATGATACATCATTCCTAACCGAATTAATTGATCTAAACTTAATCGCTGTGGAAATCAGGGCCTACGAGGAAATTTCTTATGAGAAATTAAATCAAGTGCTCTCCTTATTTATACACAGTACTGCGCTGTCGATGAAAATTGTTTTAAAATGGGCTGAATGGTGTACCGACAAAACATTACTTCATATTATGGAGAATAATCTGCGGATCAATATGATTATTCTTCATTCTGCTCCGATCGAAGAAACCAAAAAAATATTTAAAGATTCTGCCGCCATCGTGTACAGGAAAGCATCATTAAATTCCTGTTTAGCATGTGGTGTTATCCACCCTTCTTATTTTAGCACAAGCGTCGAACTTTTTACGGAAAGCCAACTACACAACACCTGTCTAAATAGAAAGTTGTCGATCGACAAGGATGGTTTTATTAAAAACTGTCCCTCCATGCAAACAAATTTCGGACAGATTCATCAGACAACTTTACGGGATGTCTTGGCAAATCCTGCATTTAAAGAGAATTGGCTTATCAACAAAGATAAGATCAATGTATGTCGGGACTGTGAGTTTCGGCATGTATGCACAGATTGCAGGGCTTTTACAGAACGGACACATAGCGATGCCAATGGTCGGGATCTTTCCAAACCGTTAAAATGTGGCTATGATCCCTATTTAAATAGATGGGAAGACTGGACAAGAAACCCTTTGAAAAGTTCGGCTATCTCCTATTACAACATGGAGGACCTCATCAACGAAGCGTAAAGATATGGCTAAATTTCCTTTTTATAAGCAACCTGATTCAAAAGACTGTGGACCTACTTGTTTGCGTATCATCAGCAAGCATTATGGCAAGAGTCTTTCGCTACAGATGCTCCGAGACCTGTCCGAAACGACACGTGAGGGCTCCAGTCTTATGGGACTCAGCCGAGCGGCAGAAACCATTGGATACAAATCTCTAGCAGTAAAGATTGATCTAAACACCTTGTTTGAAGATGTCCCAATGCCTTGTGTGGTATTTTGGAAAAAGTTGCACTTTGTGGTCGTTTATAAAATTCAAAAATCGGGAGATCATTTTAAGATTTATGTTTCGGATCCGAGTTATGGGCTGATTACCTATCAAAAACAGGAGTTTCTGGACGCATGGATAGGTAAAGGAGCGACCTCGGAAACTGATGAGGGAATTGTTTTGGTGCTGGAGACAACGCCACGCTTTGATAGTCTTGAAGAAGACACCGACAAAAAATTTTCTATTTCCAACTATTTAAAGCACTACTTATCAAAATATAGAAAATTTGTTGCACAATTGGCTATTGGTTTAGTCGGAGGAAGTCTTTTGGCACTCGTATTTCCTTTCCTAACGCAAAGTATTGTTGATATAGGTATACAGAATCAGGATCTCAATTTTATTTATCTCGTACTTTTTGCACAAATCATGCTATACATTGGCCAAATGAGCATTGAAGTTGTTCGTGCATGGATTCTGCTCCATTTATCGTCCAGAATAAATATCTCCATTGTATCTGACTTCTTCATTAAGTTAATGCGCTTGCCAATCAAATTCTTTGACACAAGAGTTACGGCTGACATTATGCAGCGCATCTCGGACCATAACCGTATCGAACAGCTGCTCACAAATACATCACTGCAAACCCTTTTTTCGCTGATCAACTTTGTCATCTTTGGAATTGTCTTGTTGATCTATAATTATCAGCTATTCCTGGTGTTTCTTTGCGGAGCGCTACTATATGTACTGTGGATTACCTTTTTCCTAAAAAAACGAAAGGAATTAGATTACAAGCAATTTTCTCAGCTTTCTGAAGAGCAGGGCCAAGTCATGGAATTAATCAACGGCATGCAGGAAATCAAGATGAACAATGCTGAAAATCACAAACGTTGGCAATGGGAAGGAACTCAAATCAAAGTATTTCGCATCAAGATCAAGGCGCTAAAACTTGAACAGATACAGACTATCGGTGGAAATATCATCAGCCAATTGAAAGACATCCTGATTAGCTTCATTGCGGCGAGTTTGGTCGTTGATGGAAAGCTAACCTTGGGGATGATGCTCTCGGTACAATATATTATCGGTCAGCTCAACAGTCCATTAATTCAATTGGTCAATTTTATCCGTCAGTTTCAGGATGCAAAAATTGCATTGGAAAGGTTGAACGAAATACATGAAAAAGATGATGAAGAAAACTTACATGAGTCAGTCCTAACGGAGATCCCGCCGGCAGATATTAAGCTCAGCAATGTTTCCTTTCGCTATACAGGTACTGAAGTGGCGGTCTTTGAAAACCTCAGTCTCACTATACCTTATCAAAAAACCACAGCTATTGTCGGTGCCAGTGGCAGCGGAAAAACCACACTCATGAAACTACTGGCCAAATTCTATGATGCAGACCAAGGTACAATAAGCATTGGCCCAACCGATATCAAAAATATATCCGTGCACACATGGCGTGCCAACTGCGGTATTGTAATGCAAAATGGCTATATCTTCAACGACAGCATTGCCAACAACATCGCTCTTGGCGATGACAATATTGATAAGGCCAAGTTGCGTCGGGCAGTTGAAGTCGCTAATATTAAAGAGTTTATTGAATCACTTCCGTTAAGCTACAACAGCAAAATAGGCTACGAAGGCCTAGGTCTCAGTGGAGGTCAAACACAGCGGATGTTGATCGCCAGGTCGGTATACAAAGAACCTAAGTTTGTATTTTTCGATGAAGCAACCAGCGCTTTGGATGCCAATACGGAAAAAACCATCACTGACAATCTTAATCTATTCTTAAAAGGAAAGACTGCAGTAATTATTGCCCATCGGCTATCTACGGTAAAGAATGCCGACAAGATCGTCGTTTTGGATAAGGGAAAAATAGTAGAAGAAGGAAATCACACCGAACTGGTCGCCCGAAAAGGCGAGTACTACCGTTTGGTAAAAAATCAACTGGAACTTGGAAACTAACAAAAATACATTAGAGCAGCTACACCTTCGTTCAGAAGACGTGAACGACGTGTTGGAGAATCCACCTCATTGGTTGATCCGTTGGGGAAGCACGGTGATTGGGCTTCTGATCATTTTATTTTTTGTACTGGCCGCTATCGTCAAGTATCCGGAGTTTATTCCTGGGACAATCATCATAAGTTCACAGAATCCACCCGAAAAAATCGAAGCAATAGTCAATTCTAGAATCGAAAAGATTTTTGTCGAAGATCACGATAACGTCAAAGAGGGTCAACCGATATTGCTTTTGCAATCAAATGCAGATTATGAAGATGTCCTTCGTCTGAAACAACTGGTCGACAGCATAAATTCAGGAAATATCCTACATTTTCCAATTCAACAAGCTGCCGCTTTTCGACTCGGGGAAATTCAGGAAGATTATAATGCTTTTGCCAAGGCACTACAGGATGAAATTCTCTTTGCTCAATTGAAGCCCTATGATGCAGAAGGCCTGACCGCTACAAGAAACATTAGTGATTATGAAAATAGAATAGGCAACATGAAACAACAGTATGCCATTGAGGATACCAAATTGCAATTGACAGAGAAAAATTACAGGCGATCGGAGCTATTGGAACGGCAAGGAGTCATATCTGCCTTAGAACTCGAAACCGAAAAGCTTAAATTATTGGAGCAAAGAAAGAACTTTAAGAACGTGCAGCTCTCATTGTCTCAATTGGAGGAAAGTGTACTCAACTTCAAGAAAGTTCAGACGGGTGTAGAGATCAACAAATCAAAAGACCAATCTAATTATGCTGCTGGAAGTCTACTGATGCTCGTAAAGCTTAAGAAGTCAATCATACAATGGGAACGCAACTTTCTGATCTGCGCATCAATTGATGGAAAACTGAGTTATTTGCAATTTTTGGGTGTAAATCAATTTGTAAAAGCAGAAACGCCGTTGTTAAGTATATTCCCTATAGACCGCAAGGTTATCGTTGGCCAGATGCATATCGCTGCGCAAAACCAGGGAAAAATCAAACTTCAACAAAAAGTATTCATCAAACTCGACAACTACAAATATCAGGAATTTGGAATTGTCACCGGTGCCGTTCGCTCACTTTCGCTGACACCTGACAAAGAGGGCAAATATTATGTCGAAATAGCCTTACCTAAGGGATTGGAGACTTCCTATCATAAAAAAATAGACTTCAACCAAGAACTTACCGGAAATGCCGAGATCGTGACAGAAAAATTAACGTTGGCAGAACGCATACTAGCTCAATTAAGGAGTATTCTTAACTATCAAAACTTCGAATAAGCCATGTGGAAAATACCTGTTATTATTTATTTTTTATTCTTTACTCCCACAATAGCGTTACGTGCGCAGGTCGAGTGGGGTTTGCAGAAATGCATAACGGTTGCTCTTGAGCGAAACAGCAATCTGAGGATCTCAAAACTAGATATCGACAGCAAAGCTTCTGATATCCATATCGCCAGAAATGAACGATTACCCGGAATTAGTGCTTTCAGCAATATATCCAGCAACTTTGGGCAATCACAAGATATCTTCGGCAATAGTGCTCGCAATGACAATTTCAATAGTAATATTGGGGTAAGCAGTAATCTTTCCCTATTTACATTTGGTCGAATAAAAAACAATGTCTTAAAAGCAGAATCTACAATGAAAGCCTCACAAGAGGATATGGAACTCGAAAAAAGAAATACACGGGTTGAGGTCGTTCAGGCCTACTTACAGGTGCTCCTGCAAAAAGAGATCGGCCGATTGATGGATTCAAACACCTATTTTTCAGCACTGCAGGTGAAGAAGATTCAAAAATCCGCAGATGCTGGCGCCGCGGCACTGTCTGTCCTGTATGAAGCCAAAGCGAGTCACCATCGCGATATCCAGAAACAAGCAATGGCAGAACAAGATTTGGATAAATCGCTACTTTCGTTAAAACAGACCATGTATTTAAGTGATACGGTTAACATCGTTGTGGATGATGACATCAGCCTTATCGAACGTTTGTCTATGAATTATTTAGATTCAGAACGCTATCTGGCTGATTTGTGGACTGAGCACCCACTGATGAAAAAATATCGCTATCTGAATGAATCTCTCCTTGCAGATGGTAAGATAATACGGTCTACACGATATCCCAGTGTTGACCTATCGGTCAATGTCGGAAGCTTCTATTTCAATAACCTTACATCAAGTTTCGGAAAAATGGCTTTTATGCAACAAATGAGGGGAAATTTTTCACAGCAAGTAACACTCTCTTTCAGTATTCCTATTTACAACAAAAATATGGTCAAGCAAAATATTCAAAAGAATAGGTACCAGCTGGAGCAAAATGTGGAACAACTCGCCTTATCAAAGCAGAAATTTTATCAGCAGATAGAAAAATATCTGGTGGACTGCAGAAATTATGAAAGGCAGTTAGCACTTACGAAAGATGCGTTAGCGTCAACGCAACTCGCATTTAGTATTAGCCAAAAAAGCTTTGAGGCAGGGAAGATAAGCATTTACGATCTGAATAATTCTAGGGCTAATTTATTGACAGCGGAAAGCGAAGTAATCCAAGTACGTTATAATTTAATATTTGCTAAACTATTAGTCCTTATTATGACAAAAGGTGATATCTGATGTGAACATGGTTCTATTCGTACCATGTTCGTACCATATTCGGATGACTAATACATATTGACCAAACTTCGACCAGATATTGACCAATCCTTGACCAGGATTTCTTTGGTCAGGGATTGGTCAATAATCGCCCAAGTATTGATCAGCCCCGCAGGCTTTCCGAAGAAGGTCCGAACACAATCCGAAGAAAAGCCTAGTTTCGATGAAAAAGAAATCCAATTAGCACTTAAAAACCAACATCTTAAATTGAAACTTACCACTAATTTTTATTCATAAGAGTGGATCGATTTAGCTACCTTCCATTCCCCATCGTCATAGACAAAAGTGACGAGGTCATGCATACGGAAGTGCTCAAATTTCAGTGTTATTTTTGCCACCATATAATCTGGTGATTTTTCGATAATCCTCGTATGCACCTTACAGTTCAACATCTCCCCCTTTTGTTTTTCAAATAATTTGATGACAGCCTTTCGTCCGTAAGTCTGCACATTGGCTGTTTGAATCTTTTGATTAAAATCTTCCGCAAATAATTGCTCCAACCCTGTAGATTCCCCTTCAGTAGTCACAGCAACATAGTGCGCCAATGCGAAGTCAGCTATTGATAGGTTAACCCTGGTTTTTTCTAATTTTCTTTTTGGCCCATGCGCTGCCATAGCTAACGTAGATACGGTCATTAGCACCGCAGCTGTACATGTTTTGATTAACGTATTCATACTTTCTTTTCTATTGTGTTCGTTTTTATCCTCTATTTTAGATGGAGCAACAGCCAGCAACTTTATTTGTACTTTTGACGACTGCTTTTCCATACTTAATTCATTCAAAACTACAGCACAATGAGCTTCTGACCTATGGNNAGAAAACTCGGTAAGCAATGGAATGGAGAAGGTAAAAACAGTAAAAATAAAAGGCCACATCTCACGACGTGGCCAAAAATTAAACCTACCAAATTACACTAAAAATCGTTAGTATCCGAATTTTGCCAAGCGCCCATACATCTCCACAAAAGCGCATTGATCCAATAACCATTTGGATTTATTTTTCTTCTCCAAAGTCCAATCGACATCGAACAACCCCTCACCATCACGCATCCTATCCCAGGCCATATCGAGATTTTTTGCAAAAATGTCGATATATTTTCTATTTGCATCTTGCTCAAATAAGCTGATATACCCCCGCATCATCACCGCATGAAACCACAAATTGCTATTTTTCAAAACCGGAAAATCCTGTTCATTTTTAGACTGAAAAAAATAATCCAGACAAGCCACTGCCAGCTGTTGCGCATCCACCAAATATTTCTTCTCCTTTGTCAATTTATAGAGCAATGCTGCCGCCTGCAACATCTGGCCGGAATTGTAGGAATATTTAGCTTTGCCTATGGTTCCATTGAGATGGATATTATCCCAATATAGCTTATCTGTCGGGTCCTGGAGACCTGCTTTTGTCCATTCATATAGACGTCGTCCCTCATTTAAATAATCTTTTTCTTTTGTCGCTTCGAACAACTTCAATGCAAAAACTGCAGCTGGAGCGTTTGAACAGGTATTTTTGGATTCTTTTTTCTGCTCGCACCAGTAAATTCCTCCACCAAGTTTATCATCTTCACCGCTTTTTATAAAGGTCCAAATCTCTTTGGCATGTTGTAAATAAACCACCTTTTTGGTTTGTATATAGCTATCCGTAAAATCGATTCCCAACCAAATATTATCATCATAAAAACGATCTGAAGCTGGTGCGGAATTAATATAAGAAGCATATCCCGTAGGTTTGCGAGATTCATCCCGATATTCGCGTAGCCCCACCAACACACGCTTATCCAGTATTTTTTGATAAACAGCTTTACCCTTTGGCAATTTTATCAGTGTGTTCACGGCGGAAAAACTACCGGAAAATGGCCATAGATAGGCATATTTTTTTTGTTGTGCAGCTTGCTCTGAATTATTCAGATATTCTGCTTTAAAATTTTCGTCAAAAGGATATTTCTCCGTCAATAGCTGACTGCTTGGATGACCATACTTTTCATAGATAATGTCCAACGTTTTTTGAGCACGTTCAGAAAATTGCCCTTTCTTAACTTGCGTATATCCAGTCAGGTAGCATAAGCCTGTCAACAGTAGTGTCGCCGTTATCCTATTTACTTGTTTCATCTGCATACTTTTTATTTAAATGAAGTCATGAGACTATTGTCCTGCTCATGACTTCATATGTATTTAATCCGTTATTTTAACTTGCTTTGATAGCTTGCGAGACCTTCGAAAAGCATTGCTGCACTAGCATATGCCGTAATTTCACTATTCCCAATGGGTGGTTGTGCCCAGGAGGGGCCAAAAAACAAAGTCGGTAAATTCGTTCCTTTAGTCCAGGCAATTTTACCGTTGTTAACCAAAAATTTCTCAAATTTTGCCCGGTAGTCAGCTGCGATTCCTTCCTGATTTAAATATTCAACAAAATAGCGCATAAATATTCCTTTAAATAATGCGCCGTCTCCACTACCTTCATCCCTTAAAATATTATTTCCACCATCTATACAGCGCGTAATTGTATAATAACTGATTTTTTGTGCATCGATAAGGTAGATTTTATCGCCTGTAATTTTAAAAAGCTCCACAGCAGTACCGAGAAAAGTTCCTTGATTATAGGTCAATGTAGTCATATCAACTTGATCCGTCTGACCATTGATATTATCATATACTGCCCCTGTGGACGGATTATATAGCGTTGCCTTCTGCCATTCATAGATCTTTTTGGCCCAGGTCAGATAATTCTCATCCTTTGTCAGGCTGTAGAGCCTTGCGGCGAGAATACTGGCGGGTCCATTCGAACAGGCATTTTTACTATATAACATATCCTTGCGCCAAGCTAGCCCTCCTCCTGCGTACTGATCATTCCATGCTTTGATCGTATCGTTCCATAACAGTAATACCGTATCGAGGTATTTCTGGTCTTTGGTAATTTCATATAACCGCAGCATCGTCAAGGCATTCCATTCCATATCATCATAGAAGACGTTCAAATAGGTATTTCCATTTTTGATTTTGACGCCTTCAAACCATTTACTGAAATAAGCGCTATATTTGACATCTTTCGTCCGTAAATAAGCATCAATAACGACATCCATCGCATGGGCATTGGGCCAATATTGAAAGCCCTGATCCGATTGGTTGATGGCATTATTAAAATATCCAGCTTCATTCCAGAATCCCATAATCATTTTATCCGATACCTGAGTTGCGATCTCGGTCCAACTTTCGGCTACGGTATAATCGTATGGATACGTATCTTCAATCTTTGTACATCCAAAAAGTAGAAACAGAATGGATGATAATATAATGATTTTTTTCATCGTTCGACCTCCTTTAATTTGGTACTACTGCATGGGTATAATCTTTATCCCCTTGTAACATCATCGAAATTTTTGTCGGATGTCCGTCTACTGCATCCATAAATTTCCATTTATCATCCCACTGCGACAGGTTGGGCAATATACGCACGAAGTAATAGGAAGGCGCGGTGGAACTATTTGGTGGGTTATCGGTACCATTTTGAGTTCCTAGTTGAAGTATTTCGGTTTTACCAGACTTAACGGTTTCCATCTGAAACTTATAACGCTGATCACGTCCCCAGCTTTCTTGTTTAAAATTAATAATTCCTGTTGCGGACCAGATTCCTTTACCTTGATAAGGTAAATCCAATACCACGGCTCCGGAAGGTGAAAAATACACGCCCATACTTTTAATCTCTGTATACGTAATTGCAGCGACATTGAAATCTATTCGAATCCGGTACACTCCTGTTTTAGCGATTGTATTGCTACCTGTCTCCCCTTCCTTTAATTTCGTTTGATCTTCAGAATAAAATACACGTCCGTCTGCAGACTTACGATCCGTAAAGCTGTATTTCTTACCGGCCTCAAGTTTCGTGAAAATTTCATACTCACCGTTGCCTACAAGTTTAAAAGGCAAGGCCACAGTAAGGTCTGCTCCGCCCTCGGTTCCTTCACCCGTGACAAACAATTCATCGGGGATTTCCGCAAAGCCTTCAAGTGTTTTAATATTCAACACTTTCTTCACTTTACTTAGCACACGTTTCATTCCGCGGATGGAATATACAGACCAGCTCACATCGCCGCTTTCCCCTGGATTGATCCCTGCTTTGGTAGCGACCTGATTCAATATTTTGTGACTGATGTTCGCCCCATTTGAATTCCCATTATTATCCGAAGTAACAGTATATAAGGGCTTGCTAAAATCACCATCTACCTGATCAAAAACGATTTCATATTGGGCGGCTCCCCCATCTGCGACGAGCGCAGATTCCCATTCAAAATATAAAGCCGCAGAAGTGGAACTCAAGAGTTTCACTGCTTTTCCATCTGTCGGTGCATAGAGATTTTCTACCGCCGAGACCTCCGCGTCGGAGTAGTTCATGTCATCTTTTTTGCAAGAAACGATGCTCGCAGCCAAGGCGATCATTGCTATAACTTTAAAATACCATTTCATGTCTTTATCATTAATTTTATCGTTCAAAACGTACATTTTTCATTGTCCCGTTTACAACAGTTTTCTAATTGAATTTTAGTTTGAATAGCCTTGGTTATTAGGCAATAAATTTTTATTGAGATCGATCTGAGTCCTTGGAACGGACCAAAGGTAGTCCCTACCCTCATCAAATCGGCGAATATCCAATTTGATATTACTATTATTTCCCCCATACTTGGCACCTAGAGGCTGTCCATCCAAATAGGTTTTTCCAGCTTTCCAGCGTATGATATCATAATAACGTAATCCTTCCAGAGCAAGTTCGGCTCTCCGTTCATTGCGTATGATCGTTTTTAGGTCTCCAGCGGACGGAAAGTCCAGTGCTTTAGGCGCTTCAAAACCTGCTCGCTGACGTATGGGTTTGATAGTCATATCCCATACTGTAGCATCCAATTGCCCCAGCGCTTCCTTGGCTTCAGCGTACATCAACAAAATATCGGCGTACCTAAACATGATGATGTTGAGTCCGGCATCATATTTTACTGTTGCAGTCATATCATAATACTTCTTAACATAATAACCCGTTGCTGAAGCATTGGCACTTGTTCCTTGGTATTCATCCAAACGTTCCCTATCGGTTCCGCCCGACCCGGGTTTGATAAAAATCTTACGCACTGTTCCATCGAAATCGGTCCATTGGCTACCATGGAAAACAACCGTTGCGTCTAGACGTGGATCTCGGTTGACATAGGGATTATCGCTGTTATATTTGGGGTCAGCAGCAATGGTATTCCCATCAAGCGTGAGATAGTTATCAACAAGACTCTGCAATGGAGCATATCCATTTAAACGTGCTTGTGCAGAGATAGGAGCTGCATCATAAAGTTTATTCCATGTCTTTAATTGCGGAACATATGCATAATCAAGAATAACCTCTGCATTATATTCATTGGCCGCAGTAAAAAGCCCGGCGTAATTATTAAAAAGGGTGTAGGTTCCAAATTCTGCTTGTTTTTTCATCAGATTTTCACAATAAACCAACACTTTGTTCCAATTACTTTCATAAAGGTATGCCCGCGCCTGAAATGCTGCAGCTGCCCCTTTGGTAATGCGCCCTCTATCATCCGCAGGCAAAGCATCCTTAGTGGGCAGATCGGCCATGCAGTCTTCGAGTTCCTGATGGATAAATGTCATGATCGTCTCTTTCGTCGTTCGAGTTATTGTCTTGGATTCTTCTAATGAAATATCTTTGGTAAAGAAAGGTACTGCTCCATAGAAATTGACAAGCCTGAAATAAAGGAAGGCACGAATGAAACGCACTTCGGCCATTCGACGTTTTTTTAGCGCAGCATCCATACCTGGTACACGTTCCACATTTTCAAGGTAGACATGACAAGTTTTGATACCGCCATAAAGGTCAGACCATTCAGATCCAAAACGACCTAAAGTAGGGTCAGCAGTTCCATTTCGAATAGCCCGTTGGTCTGTGTTTGACCGGCCTTCAAAAATATTATCACTCAATGCCTCATCATTCCACATGCGATCGGCGGAGTACATTTGGCTATAAGCCATATTGACCATTTTCTCTGCATTGTCCGGATAATTCCAAAAGTTTTCATCGGTAAAACGATCCGTTGGCAGCGTATCCAACTTATTGCAGGAAGTAAAATGGAGGATAGTTATTAAACTCAAGCCTCCTATAAATATCTTATAAAGTTTCATCACATAAAAGGTTAGAATTGAACATTAAGTCCTCCGCCATAATATTTCAACGTCGGATAGTTGCGAGCACTGTTGGCAGAGCCGCCCATATTGGAATCAAATTCTGAGGACTCAGGATCTATCCAGGAGTTTTTGCTCAACGTCAGCAGATTTTGGCCATTCACAAAAAAACGAACACGCTGCAAACCTAGTTTTGCAACAACTCCTTTCGGTAATGAATAACCCACCTGTATATTTTTCAGGCGTACATACTTCCCATTGAAAAGATAGAGATCGGAATCTTTTCCAAAATTGTTGGTCGAGGCTGTAGATCCATTCGCTGTAAGCCTAGGCCACTGCCCATCGATATTCGTCGGAGTCCAATAATCTAGTTGATGCTGATAAATTGCATAGGAGTAATTCTGGTGGAAAGGTTCTATCAGCTCGCCTCTTATCATCATATCTCGTTTGCCAACCCCCTGCCAGAACATACTAAAATCAAAGTCCTTATAGTTGAGATTGTAGGTTAGACCAAATGTAAATCTAGGGAAACCATTCCCCAGCACGAATCGATCTCGGGCATCAATAATTCCATCGTTATTTCTATCCACATATTTTACATCTCCTGGGCGTAAATCCGAAGCTGTGATACCACTGGGTAAAGCCGAAGTTTCGATATCACTGATGTTTTGGAAAAGTCCAGCCATCTTATATCCATAATAAGAGTTGTAAGGTAAACCAACACGGGTCAGTTTAGTAATATTATCCACTGTTGAAATACGATCGTCGCCTGGCATAGCGATAATTTTATTGTGACTATCGCCCATATTGGCATTTACCGTATGTTGAAAATTTCCCGTTGTTGTTCGGTAGGTCAGGTTTATTTCCCAACCTTCGTTTTTCATTTCTCCTAAATTCTGGTTTTTTAATGAGGTTCCGAACGTGGACGGAATCTGTGGTGACATCAAGATGTCTACAGTACGCTTTTTAAAGTAATCAAAGCTTGCTGTTAACTTGTCCTGAAAGAAGGAGGCATCTAATCCAATATTGAAGTTATAGGTTTTCTCCCAGCGTAGGTCAAGACTGGCATAGTTAAACCCTGCTGCTGCCACAGGTTTATTATTAAATCCATAACTGTTTTGATAGGATTCATAAGTAAAATAATAGGCATAATCATCGACTGCCTGATTCCCCAGAACACCATAAGTAGATCTGATCTTTAGGTTTCCAACTCGCTCTTTATACCAATCCATAAAAGCTTCATCTGACACGCGCCATCCAAGGGAACCGGAAGGAAAAAATCCCCAGCGGTTGGCTTTGGAAAATTTAGAAGATCCATCATAGCGAAAACTGAATTCGGCGAAATATCTACTTTTAAAATCATATCCAGCTCGACCAAAGATTGAGTTGATACTATTCTGCAAGGTTCCATTTGGCGTGACACGCGCACTCACCGGATCGATAACCGTTCCTGTAGTAGGCGTTCCGAGTACAGGATCGGTAAATTTCATTTTCAGCTCATTCTGTCTGCGGGTATAGGATTCATTGGATGCACCAAGCAATCCCGAAAGATGATGGTCACCAAAGTTTTTGTCATAATCCAAAAGCAGCTGGAAGTTTAACAAAGAGGCTTTTTCGTTAAAATCTTCCGTATTACGGTCTGAATTAACATATACCTGCGGTTGTAAGGCTTCGGAATTAGCATATAAAGGAACTTGAATTCGCCGTATAGATCGATGGTCGGCATAGATATCCGCACCAAATATACCGCGCAGTTTTAAGCCGTCAAATAGCTTTGTCTCGAGGTTAAGATTGATATTAAAATAATCGTTATCGTTTTTTGTGTAGCCACCTTCGTTCAATTCAGCCAGGGGATTTTGGTCTGTCAGCGCATTATTGACGAGGTATTTCCCATTATCAGCCTGCATCCGATAGTAATAGTAAGAAGGGAGCCGGGAAGCATTGATAATGGCACTTCCAGCGGTATTGCTCATATTATTATTCCGTGTATAAGCTAAAATCGATGTCAACTTAAAACGGCCGATCTCTGTACTCAAATTAGATCGTAGATTGTAACGTTTAATTCCAAATNNATCCTCCTGAAAACAGGTAGGAGCTTTTCTCTCCGCCCCCAGCCACACTGATATTATATTTTTGTTGGAATGAACTTTTCATGATTTCCGGCAAGTTCCATTTTTCGACATCTTGATGGGCGTACAGATCGGCAATAGCAGCCGGTGAAAATTGCGGATCCATTCCCGAATTGGTTAGTGCCAAATTACGTAAAGTCGCATTTTCATAACCTGCAACTGGGGAAAACAAGATCTTAGGTTCTTGAACACCCCATTGTGTTCCGATTGTAACTGTCGGTTTTTGATTTTGTCGTCCTCTTTTGGTGGTTACCAGAATAACCCCATTTGCTGACCTTGAGCCATAAATTGCTGTAGAACCCGCATCTTTCAGAACCGATACAGTTTCAATATCATCTGGATTGATCTTGTTCAACGTTCCCCCTTCGGTAATAATCCCATCGATTACGACGAGTGGAGCATTGCTATTTACGGTCGATATCCCCCGGATGTTGATATTCATTGAATTATCATTGGGATCCATACTTTTCTGTTGGATGGTCAAGCTTGGTGAGGCTCCCTGAAGAGCTTGCGTCACATTACCGACTGGCCTATCCTGAAAAGTCTTTGTTCCGATCTGATCGACAGCACCAATAACGCGCTGACGTGTCGTCGTACCATAGCCGATCACGATGACTTCTTCAAGTTGACTATTGCTATTCTTCAGCTGCACGTTTAGCTGTCCCAACCTATCTGCTCCTACAGAGGAGAGGTCCAGATTCAACGCGTCGTATCCTACCGAAGAAAATACGAGTATCACTTTGGGAGAAACATTGTTGATCGTAAAGGTTCCGTCGGCATTTGTGGAAGTCCCCATAAGTTCATTTCCTTTGACCCGGACGGAAACGTTCGCAAGTGGTTCACCACGTTCATTTGTAACGCGTCCTTTAATAACTTCTTGATTTGAAACAGCCAGGTAGCCTATTTGCGAAGACTTCATGGTCGTCTGTGGCTTATCATGAATAACCACCGTCTTATTATCCAGCTGGTAAGATAGGGGCTGATTGCTAAAAAGCTGATCCAGTACTTCCGACAGCTGGCGATCCTTTACCTTTATATAAACGGGTTTTGCGGTTAACATCTGCCGTTCGGTATAAAGAAAGTTGTATCCTGTCTGTGATTTAAGATCCTTAAATATTTTTTTAAGGCTCATATTGGAATATTCCAATGTTACCTTCTGTGCAAAAGTAGTTGCGCTAACCTGCATAAAAGTAACCAAGATAATTATGGTTGTCAACCGCATAATAAGCCATAGTTTACGGAATAGCAGATACGCTATCTCCTTTTTTCTAATATAATTTTGATACATTTGAAGAGTTTAATTTGCAGTGTATTCGAGTCGTCCAAAACAGAAACATACTGCAGATTGGATAGTTAAGATTTAATTGTCCCAAACGGCAACCGAGATCTTTTGGTTCTTGGTTGCTTTTTTCTCTTAATGGTGTCTATTCGTTTCGTCTATCTTTGTTCATAGGTTTGTTTTTTTAGGTTATTTTTATCATTCATTATACGGGGTCATTAGGGTAAAACATATAAGGTTTTCCCATCAATTTTAAAATGGACAGCACCTGTTTTTTCCAGCAGATTTAAAACTTTCTGTACATTGTCAAAACGGGATATTCCGCCGCCAAACTTTTCCGTTGTCTTTTTCCCTTGATAGATAACGTCAACGTTATACCAGCGTTCTATTTTACGCATCACACTCTCAATATCATCCCCATCAAACATAAATTCATTATTCGTCCAGGCAATGATCGGAGTCGCGTCTATTTGTTTTGATCTCAGCACACCGTTTGCTGTAAGCGTAGACTGTTGCCCTGGAAAAAGCTGCAATTTTTGATTATGGGAGCTGACTTGAACGCGGCCTTCCAACAAAGTTGTCTGTATAGCAGGTTCGTCGGCATAACTGTTCACGTTGAAATGGGTACCAAGGACCTCGACCTGCTGGTCTTTTGTCTGCACGATAAAAGGGTGTTTGGGATCCTTCGCTACTTCAAAATATGCTTCGCCCATCAGCTGAACCGTCCTTGTTCCTCCATTTGCGAAACGGACCGGATAACTTATCGAAGAAGCGGCATTGAGCCATACATGCGTACCATCAGGTAGTTTAATCCGGTAAGTTTCTCCCTTGGTCGTNNCCCATCTGCCCACCAACAGTACACCGATCAGTATGGCAGCGATGGCACTAATACGCTTCCATGACCAGATCGATCTTACTTTCGGTTTATTTATCTGAAAATGTATTTGCTCCCAGGTATGATCCAGTAAGGCCAAAAGTTCAGGCCGCTCGAGTAAGTGCTGCTCAATGGGATCGTCCAACATTTCCTGTATCAATTCTAGGATTAGTAGCCGGTCCTTGCCAGACTTTATATGTGACAAAAATGCACGGGAATTTTCTTCGCTAAGTTCCCCTCGTACATACTGTTTTAAAGTATATTGAAGTATTTGTTTTTCCACAATTGGTTATC
>DKIT01000173.1 GCA_002454415.1 Sphingobacterium sp. UBA6711 | reverse complement strand
GTTTTTGGGGATTTCAGGAAATAATTTATGGAAAAAAGGGCCTACGATCTTTGCGAAAATATTGATCATTCCTCCCTTTTCGCCAATTTTCATGATGCCAAGCGCAAAACTCATCATTCCGATTAGACCTAAGGAAATTTCTGCTCCAGTTTTTGCGCTGTCGAATATCGAATTGACAATTTGTTGGAAGATTTCGGTANNTCCACCAAAAAAAATGAGTTTTACAAGGGCTACGGCAAATGTGATTAAGAAAAATGCAACCCAGACGTAGTTTAATGCCATATAGATTTAAAATATGCGTAAAAGTAATCTTTTAGAACTTATCCATCAACTGGCTCCAAGGATTTTTCTTTTTATTTTGCGTCTTTTCGTTTATAAGGTGTGCTACAATATAATCTAAGGTATCTTCATTCTCGCTGATCATTTTATCGGAGAGTGATATTAGTTTTTGGATATTGTTTGAAGAGGCAGCATCTAACGAAGCATTGATGCTCGCCAGATTTGTCGGTTCAATACGCAGATAATTTTGCTGTTTACCGTTATTCTTAAAAAGTTGTCGGATGAAAAATTCGGTACTTTCCGAAGATGCGCTTGTCATGATATCAACCAATGCGGGGCCGATCTGGATTGCTAATTTTTTTTTGAAATGTTCGTAGTTATAAGCTGTTTTAGATATACCTGTGCCTAAAGAAACCATAAACATATCATTGATTTGCGTACTGTTGAAAGCCTTGAGAACTTCGAGCAGACCGCATATAGAAGGGTTTTGTGCAAATACGCCGCCGTCGATTAAGGGATATCTGGTTTTAGAGATAGAATATATCTCGGCAACGGGGAAGAATGTTGGCGCAGCCGAAGTTGCTTTACAAACATCTTTCAAATAGAAGTCCCGGGCCTCACCATGAGTGATCGCTTTTTGTTGCCTAAAGAAATGATTTTTTCGTAATTCAATATTATAGGCAGTAATAATACAGGGTTTGATCAGATGGCTTAATCTTGCGTTTTGAAAATATTTTTCCAGGACATTGGACAGCGGAGCTGAGGAGTACAGTTCACTGACAAGACCGAAGCCACTGAGAAAGCGGCGCCATCCGGATGCGTTAAAAATTTCTGTGCCATGATTTACAAATAAGTTTAAAGCGTCGCGTGCTGAAAATTTTGGATGTGATGGATTGCCTTCATCAGGATATAACAGAATGCTTGTTAGAATTCCACCACTGCTTGTTCCTGCGATAAAGTCAAAATAAGAGGCAATTCGTGCATTAGGATCCATTGTATGTTTTTGTAATGTCTCCTCTAATGCCACAAGCACCATCGCGGGAATGATGCCCCGGATACCACCACCATCCAGCGCAAGAATATTCTTCATAAGCAAAGATTAATTAATTCACGATGCGTAAATATAAAAAATGTTTACGATTGGTAGTGATATTAAGCGGAAGATATGTCTTACACGGATAGGATTGCTGTTTTTCTTTACCTCATGCCAGCGACTCATGAGCTTGATACACTCTGCTTCCAGAATTCTAAACTAACAGAGCTGTAACAGAAGTTTAGCTCGGTATTAATAGGGGGTTAATAGGGGTATGACCCCTGTAATACCCCTGTTAACCCCTTGTTAACCCCCTGTAATTACCCTGTTATTATGGAATTCAGTATTTAGTTAATACGGGCTTTATTTTACTTAAGTTATCCTCGATATCTGTAGCTGATGAATTGCTGTACAATTTTTGCGAACCCGTTTTAAACNNAGGCAGCTGTTTTTGTTTAAAATAGATGAAAATTTAATTGAACCAAGCAAATACCTCATCTTTAGTGGGCATGGCTGTAGTTAGTTTTAACTTTTTACGCATACCACCTAGATCATTAAACACTTTATTTGGATTGGCCTCTTTCAATGCCTCAATCGTTGTAAAGCCCATTTTTTGTAATGCCGGAACCCATTCTGCAGGAATCCCCTGTTCCTCATAGTCTTTCACATCAGCAACTTTTGCCACTTTCTCTGGGCGCATTTGCGGGAAGAACAATACTTCTTGAATAGAAGCGTTATTCGTTAAGAACATAATCAAACGATCCATGCCAATCCCTAGACCTGAAGTAGGGGGCATACCATATTCCAATGAACGTAAGAAGTCCTGATCGATAAACATGGCTTCATCATCTCCTTTTTCTGATAGACGCAATTGATCTTCAAAACGCTCACGTTGATCAATAGGGTCATTTAGTTCAGAATAAGCGTTGGCAATTTCTTTACCGCAGACGATTAATTCAAAACGTTCAGTCAAATCAGGATTGTCTCTGTGTTTTTTGGTCACAGGAGACATCTCTTTTGGGTAGTCCGTGATAGATGTCGGTTGTATGTAATTACCTTCGCATTTAGCTCCGAAGATTTCATCAATTAGTTTGCCTTTTCCCATGGTTTCATTGACATCGATTCCCATTCCTTTTGCGGCAATACGGATTTCGTCTTCAGATTTTCCAGTGATATCAAAACCGGTAAATTCCTTAATCGAATCTGTCATTGATATGCGTTTGTATGGCGCTCTAAAATCAATTTTATGTTCCCCAAAGGTTGCTTCTGTCGTACCATTAACAGCTAAAGCACAATGTTCCAATAGCCGTTCGGTAAAGTCCATCATCCAGTTGTAGTCCTTATAGGCAACATAAATTTCCATTGCCGTGAATTCAGGATTATGCGTGCGGTCCTTGCCTTCGTTACGGAAGTTTTTAGAAAACTCATATACCCCATCGAAACCACCTACAATTAATCGTTTTAGGTAAAGCTCATTTGCAATACGTAAATATAAAGGGATGTCCAGCGCATTGTGGTGTGTGATAAAAGGACGCGCCGCCGCTCCACCAGGAATTGACTGGAGAACAGGTGTTTCAACTTCCATATACCCGGCGTCGTTAAAAAATTGACGCATGGCATTAAAAAGTTTAGTCCGTTTGACAAATATATCTTTGTTTGTTGGATTGACAATCAAATCTACATAACGCATTCTGTAGCGTTGTTCTGGATCTGTAAAAGCATCATAAGTTTTGCCCTCGGCTGATTTTACCACTGGAAGAGGACGCAACGATTTAGAAAGAACCGTCAGTTCTTCCACATGTATCGCTATGGCTTCAGTTTGTGTGGTAAAAACATACCCTTTGATTCCGACAATATCTCCAATATCCAAAAGCTTTTTGAAAACAACGTTGTAGAGATCTTTATTTTCGTCTGGACATACATCATCGCGCTTGATATAAGCTTGAATACGTCCGGTAGAATCTTGAATTTCGAAGAAAGAAGCACTACCCATGACACGTCGGCTCATAATACGGCCAGCAAGGGTGATGTTCTTATAATTCAATTTATCTCTATCGTAGTTTTCTAAAATATCAGCAGCATGTGCATTGACGACAAATTCATTCGCTGGAAAAGGATCGATTCCCATATCCAATAACGATTGCATCGCCTGTCTTCTTAGTTGTTCCTGTTCGGATAATACAGTACTCATTTGGTATGAATAATATTTAAAATGTAAAAATCATGCAAAAATAGCCATTTTTTTCCAAATCTTTTTATTGATTTTTTTTTGAAAATGACTGTAGCGAAAGGTTGCGGTAGATCGTTCGGTTATTAAAATAGTTTAATAGTGATTTTACAAGGGGACATTCGGCTATTTGATTTTAAGTTTTATAATTTTAATTTCGTTATTTCCTCAACAAAAGGATGCGTTAATCATTATCTGTGGAGAGATCGAAACAGTTTATCTAATTTTGAAGCTTAATATTTAAATAGTTTAAGTGGGAATTATTCAGTCATATTTTTATAATAAGAAGCTAACATCTTTACATGATGCCTTAGAGCGTTGCTTGCGAGATCGTGAAGACGGCAAGGCCTTCGTTTATAAAAAGTATTATGGCTATCTGATGGCAATCATTATTCGCTATGTAAAGCAAGATGTGGATGCTGAAGAGCTTGTGAATGAGAGTTTTGTCCGAATATTTAGAAAATTAGAATCCTTTAATAGGGATATTGAAGATGAGAATCTTGAAAAATCATTTAGAGCTTGGATAGGGCGTATTGCCGCGAATATCTCCATCGATTTTTTGCGAAGCAAAAAGCAATTTTATTCGGTAGAGGATATGGGAGAAGGGGATATGCATACACCGGCGGTTCAGCTGGATAGCCGTTTGGAAGTGAATGAAATCATGCGCTTGTTAGATCAATTGCCTGAAATTCAAAAAACTATTTTTAATCTCTATGAAATTGAGGGGTATTCACACGATGAAATCGCCCAAATGCTTAATATACCAGATAGTACTTCACGTACTTATCTTACGCGAGCAAAACAAAAACTCAGAAAATTATACCTGGACTACACGGGGATAGTTCAGGAAATAAGATAAATATTGTTGTTACGATGAAAGACAATACGAAAAAGGAATTGATAGAAGAAATCATTGGACAATTAAAGGACCATGAACTACCTTACAAAGAAGGTTCCTGGGAAAAATTTGCTTCAAAATATAATACCGCGTCACCAGGTTCTTCAAACTGGAAGTACTGGAGTGCAGCTGCGGCTGTGCTTTTGTGCTTTGGATTGGGCTATTGGAATTTGAAGGAAGATACAGCGATCAATTCTCCGTCAACTGTCTTGAAATTGGATACGCATAATAAAGAAGTTTTAGCGGATAACAAAGATTTGAAGGAGTCCATTCAACGGTCATTATCCGATGTTACCAAAGATCGGGGTTTAACTTCGCAGGAATTGTATGCAGAGAAACCTTTTACGTATTCAAAAGAAAAATCGGCCCCGGTAGNNTGCAGTCGCAAGTTGAGTCAAGTAAAATAGGCTCAAATAATCAAATTAAGCGCGAAGCCGATCAACTTTCACGACTTTATGCACAGCAACAGGGAAATACGAGAAGTAGCGTTGTGCTTAATCAAGGTAGTCAAGATAAAAAATGGGAGATGGGAGCATTCGTATCCCCGGCCTCTACATCAGATCNNCAGAAAGTATTACATTGGGAGGCGGGGTTGCGTGAGCATACAATGTGTCCAGTAAGGTGAGCATCCGCTCGGGAGCATCTATTCAACATTATGGTGCTATTTCGGGAAGCAGCCCAATAACACCTGCAGTGGCTTCTAATTCTTTTACTGCGGATGCGCCAAATTACATTTCACAATCAACTGCTAATAACGCCTTTGTAATGCGTACGGCAGATGCAAAGGAAGCGAAGAGTAATGAACGCGTCTCTGGTAAAATTTTGACTGTAGATATTCCAGTAGATGTTCGTTACGCAATCAGTAAAAATTTCTATACTTCTGTTGGCGTTTCTTATGTGGGTGTTTTGGATCAGGAACGTGCGACCATTTATGAAACAAATAATACAGAATATAGGCAAAAATCGTCAGACAAAAATGTAGCTGATAAAGGTGTTAATGGTTTTCTCAATTTTTCAGTAGGTAGAAAACAGAAGGTTGGAAAGTTATCTATTTCTGTGGAACCTTATTATAAGGCGCCTATTGGAGGGTTAAGATCTTCTGACTTGAACTATAGCAATGGCGGGGTCAAAATTATTACGAGCTTCTAAATGGAGTTTTTATATAAAAAATATGCCTGATCAGCTTTTAGCCTGATCAGGCATATTTTATAGGATATTGTTTCTAAATTTGATCAATGCGGACCCAGCCCATCCCTGCTGCTTTAGCGCCTTCAACACCCGGAATACCATCTTCATAAACCAGACATTTCTCGGGAGCGATGTTCAGTTGGGAGGCCGCCAGCAAGAACGGCTGTGGGGACGGCTTCCCTTCGGGGNNCATGGACAATGTGGATCTTGTCCCACCTGATACCGCAGCGATATGTTTTTTACCTCTTTGATATTTCAGATGTTCAACAACGAAATCCACTGGTTTCGTTTTAAACACGTATTCATCCCGGAAAATGGTTGACTTGAGTGTTGAAAACTCCTGGTAGTCGAATTTAATGCCATAGCGTTTGCTAATTTCTTCTGCAACAGCGACAGTAGGCCACCCCGCAGTTTCATCGATCAAATTGACATCTAACTCTATGCCATATTGTTTGGCTGCGGTTTTATAAGCTTGTTTATGGGCATCCATATTATCAGCGAGCGTGCCGTCAACGTCAAATAATAAGGCGTCGTAAGACTCTGCTAGAAGGTTTAATAGTTCGAATTTTCGTTGTGATTCAGGTGACATATTTTTCTTTAATAAGGGGCAAAATTAGAAATTATAATCGGAAGGGCAAAAAGCAATTAGCCTTTCTTCCGTTAGAAAGAAAGGCTAATTCCGCATATTGTTAACTTAGTGGCCTACCACAAATTGTTGTTTGTTTAGTGTGCACTTAAGTTTTTCGCTTTCTCTTCTTCGAAATTCGCTTCTAAAGCGCAGAACGTT
>DKIT01000025.1:4149-5041 GCA_002454415.1 Sphingobacterium sp. UBA6711 | reverse complement strand
AAACCTCGGAACAAAAACTACCTTTGATAAAGCAGCAAAATTTCTGCACGGCGTGCTAATTGTTTTTTGCCCCGGCGTGTGGATGCTGGCGGCCGCGCTGGAGTAGCTGGGCGATGTGTTTTTCTGGCGGAGCACCTGCGCTAACTCAGTGAACAAGCATTGTACGTGTCATGGCAGTGTTAGCAGAGTAAGGCAAAAACTGGGTTGATGGTGAACATACCGGCGGTAAAAGCCAGCCGCCCATCAAACTGGTACGCGATATGACGGTTGCAGGCTACAACCTCCTCAATAATCGCAGCGCGACCGGCACCAGCGCTGTCTCTGGCAGCGACTGTCAGGGTAAACTTTGCCAAGTATGGAGCAAACCCGACGACGCCACGCAGTGGCGGACGCGGGTGGTTGGCGAGCAGACTATTAATGTCGCCCCGGATAATCATCAATCCGGCGACTCTGACCAACAAAGCGGCGCGTGATCTGATGCAGCGGTACTTATCCAGCGGCTCTTTGGCGCGCATGATGGAACAGGCGCTGATGACACGGCGCACGCTAATGACAGGGATGCACAATGAAGTGGTGGATGCTATCCGGTTCTCCGCTAATGATCTGCATAACAGTGGTTTGTTATCTGTCATCAGGTAACGCGCCGTAGATTAACCGCAGCGATCTGCTGCTCTGGCGTATAACGCTGTACGCTGCGATTTGCGGTGTGAGTAAGCGTCTGTATGACCGCTTGCTGCCACATCGTCTAGCAATTCGTCGTATCGCACTGATATTTATCGTACTGATTGTGTTCAACGAAATCGTGCCGGAGGTGTTCCGGTGATGACCAACAGCTATCTGGAATACTTTCTGACGCTGCTCGGCTGGGTGGTCAATAACGGGTTGTGGGATG
>DKIT01000025.1:3841-4115 GCA_002454415.1 Sphingobacterium sp. UBA6711 | reverse complement strand
TCGGTACCGCAACCCGCCGATACCGGCTATCAGCCAATTATTAACTCGCTGGGCGGTAAAACCGCCGCCGTCCCGGTCTGGTGGTATTTTATTCATGTGATCAGCAAAGGCATCACCAGCGCAACGATTGCCACCCTACCCTGTCAGCCTGATCTGCGTCAGATCTGCTTTGAAGTGCAGCACACCCGAATCAAGGATCCGGCGCTGGCTCAGGAGCTGCGGGATTTCGTTGAGGAGTGTTACGCCCCTTCCCGCGCCCGCCTGAAATTCCGCG
>DKIT01000025.1:0-3814 GCA_002454415.1 Sphingobacterium sp. UBA6711 | reverse complement strand
CGTTTAAAAAGATCGGTCAGTCCCAGGCCATTTATGAAGAGGCCGTGCTGCGTTCGCTGGTCAGCGAGCGCAATGCATAACGGGCGCGTTTACCCCGGCTATGGTGGCAATGTCGATGGCACCGTCGCCAATGCCACAACCAGACTGGCATCCAGCGCCGGAAATATTTTCGGCAGCATAGCCGCGTTCCCGGCGTTCGACAGCGTGCGTCAGGCACTACCGATGGTACAGGTGCTACTGCAAATGGCGCTCGTGATCTGTATTCTATTCCTCTGATAACACTCTGCTCGGCCTAGGATGTGAAAGTAGTGATGACGCTGACGTTTGTATAGTTCGCTCTGTTCTTCCTCACCTTCTGATGGGAACTGGCGCGGTGGCTCGATAGCTGGCTGCTGGATGTGCTCTACAACAGCGATACCCACANNAGATGACGTGATTATTAATCTGGTGACGGGGTCGATGTTTCTGGTGTTGCCGACGTTCTGGCTGGGAGCGATGGCGTGGGCTGGTGTCAGAGTTGGCGTAGCGGTGAATAGAGCGCTGGCGGGTGGGTTAAAGTGGCACAGGATAGTGGGGGGAAGGCTGGGGGACGATTAGAGAGTAATCAGCCTACTTCACAGACTCAATACAGCTGAAAATTACAATAGGCTATTCCTATATTGATAAAAAGATATATTCAGCATCTTTAGACACAAAGTCTTCAGAAAGCCCGTCATTCCTGATTCTCTGATAGACTTTTGCTGTAACCTCAAGCGCAACCGGTCAAATTACAACCAAAAAAACTACTAAGTTTGTGATGTGTATGGATTAATATCATTGAACATTGTTTTTGTGTTGTTCATAATCCCTCCAAAAGGTCTAGGGATAGCCGAAACCCTTAGGGCGGTAGCGTGGAATCTGACTAACTATCATACATCAACACATTCGTATCGAAAGCGGCCCAATCAAATAACATTTTCCGCATTGATGAAAAGCAGAAACAGGTGCAACTTATATGAAGATAGACGATAGAAAAGATAAAGTCATTAATCTATTCAATGATATAAATTCAGGGGAAATTAATACTCGCCCTGATTTCCAAAGAGGCGAGGTGTGGTCATCATCAAAGAAAAAAATGCTAATAGATACTATATTAAGAAAATGGCCAATACCTCCGATTCATTTAGTTAAAATAGACGATAAGACATTTGAAGTTCTTGATGGGCAACAAAGATTAACCGCAATTAGAGATTTTATAAATAATAAATTTTCTATTGACGGAAACATCCAACCATTAGATGATGAAATACAAGCATTAAATGGTAAAAAATATAAGCAGCTGGATGAAGATACAAAAAGGGAATTCAATACTTATAGATTTATAATTTATGAAATGATGGATTATTCTGCTGGGGAACCTGGTGAGATATTTCACAGATTAAACCAGTCTGTAAAACTAACCTCATCAGAACAAAGAAATTCTTTATTCGGAGAGTTACGAAGTCAAACAGCAGATTTTGTTAAATTGATGCAGGAAAATGGCGTAAACAAAGATCTGCTTGGATTTACTAACTCCAGACTAGCTTATAATGATCTTATAGCAAGAGTTGGATACTTATTAGAAAAAAATTCACTCCGTGCAACACTAAATGATAAAGTATTAAACTATAGATTTAGAGATGAAACAGGGTTTGATTCAGACATACTCGACAAATTAAATTTTTCCATATTAACTTTATCTAATATGCGTAAGCATTTAGACAGTTTTAACTATAACATTAACCTCACCAAAGCATCTTCTCTAAACTGGATATATTCCCTTGCAGAGTACAAAAACATCTTATCCTTTAATGAAGATAAACTTATGCAAGCATTTTTCAATCTTGAGAGAGCGAAAAGCTCGGTAAAAAACAATGAACAAATCACTGAGGATATAAACGTCTTCTTTGGTTCAAATGAAAAAAATTTAAAAGAGCTGCTCCTTATATATATTGAGAGGTCATCATCTCGAGTAATGACTACTGCATCTATAATCATTCGCGATATTATAATAAACCTATCTTTATTTAAATCAGGAATAACGCTTCCTGACTGGGTAGATGTTTCGCATCTTGACACACTGTCAGATGTCATAAGATTTGACGACGCTGATGTCAAAGAGTGTATAGAAAATCTTTCTAATGAATGGAAGGTGTTTTAGTATGAGAGCCGCAAAAGTAAACGATATATGGCGTTATATTAATGAAACCGAAGAATACAAAACGCGAATAAAGAAAGTCGAGATAAAAAAATTATCTGGCTTTGAAGATATAAAAATAGAGCCTAAAAGTGCGATTACAGCTATTTGCGGAAAGAATGGTGTAGGCAAAACCACATTATTAAAACTAATATATCAAGCAATAAAATCACCAAAAGAGCAACTGTCATCAGTAAGATTCGGTTCATATGACTTCAATATTGAAATCATTAGTAACCGATCAAATCTTATAATTGATAAAAAATCAGAACATCATTTAGAAAATGTGTATTACCTTGAACCCAGTCAAGAATGTTCAAAAATATTAGAATATATAAAAAGAACGAAAAATATTAATGAGTTAATTGAAGGTGAAGGTGAAGGTGAAAATATATCCTTTAATGATGAAAAAACAAAGCCTCAAATTGAAAACATTATAGGAAAAAAATACAAGAGAATAACCTTTAGAGAAATAACCGGAGCAATTGAAAGCGATTATACATTCCCTTACTTTGAAATAGAACTCGCAAATGGAGCCAAATATTCAAACATTGATATGGGAATGGGAGAGTTTGCTGTATTTTATATTTTATGGTTTATAAAAAATTGTGAACGAAACTCTATTATTTTTATCGAAGAACCAGAAAACTTTATATCTGCCAACACACAAATTTATCTTATGGATCGAATCGCGGAGCAATCAAATAGCAGTAAGCATTGGATTATGTTGTCTACACATTCAGAACATATTTTATCAAAGATAAGCATTGAAAACACAAAAGTATTACAAAAGCGCTTAAACGATGTAACGCATTTAATCTCGGCGGCGATCCGGTCAAGGCCATCCACCGCCCATAATCCTCGCTACCGCAGCAAATCATCGCCGCCCTGCGCGACCTGCTGGCACATGAGTTCCGACTCAACAACCCGATCCTCCTTCCATTGGTATCTCGTGAGTATACAAACAATATCAAATCGGCAAATATACTCATTAGTATACTCACAAACTTGTTAATGTAGGTTGACTTTAGTTGAGGGGGGAAGCGGGTAAAGCCTTGCGGAGAGCGGATTCCTGGCACAAAAAAAGACGTCTGTTGACGTCTTTTGATGTTCCGATGGTGCCGAAGGCCGGACTCGAACCGGCACGTATTTCTACGGTTGATTTTGAATCAACTGCGTCTACCGATTTCGCCACTCCGGCACAGAAGGGGACATACAGATAGCGGCTTGCATTATACCTGTTGCGGATCGCCATGCAAGCATTGAGGCTGACCAGTGCATCTAAGCGCCGAAAAAAACAGCATGTTTATCTCTCTTCTTAAAATATTGTGTATGCCATCACTGACACTTACCTCTGGCGACTATGGTTCGCCATTACAGGCATAAGCGTGGCGTCGCTGTGGACAACACAGGATGTGAGGCCGGAGCGGGATGAGCGCTGGCTGAATGCGGTTCTGTTGAACATGTAACCCCCTCCTCTCTCACCCCAGCCCTCTCCCCAGGGAGAGGGAGAAAACCGCGCCTCTCTCGTGGGAAGATTGAAAAAAACCATCCCCCCTATTGCCAAGTCCGTCGCTGTGGAATGCTCTACACTTCTTC
>DKIT01000112.1 GCA_002454415.1 Sphingobacterium sp. UBA6711 | reverse complement strand
CTAAGACCTAAACTATACCTAAGTAAAACCTATGTAAAACTACAACATAGTATAAATTGGATCGCTGGTTGCTCGTCATCATTTTTGGATAAACATAGGACATTTACTAAGTTTGTTTTTTAAAGCGATAAGGAAAGGCAGGAGAGCATAGTAGTCCTCTATCGATCCTAAAAAATTACATTCGCTATTCATCAGGATTTAGCTCAATGGACGAGGACGCTTTCATCAAATAACGGATAGCGGAATGTGGATGAGTAATCAGTAAGCAAAGTCAGGTAGCTCCATCACCATAAAAATAGTAATACAATGAAAATAATTGCAATCGGTCGCAATTACGTCGACCACGCCAAAGAACTCAACAACCCAGTCCCTGAAAATCCCATCATATTTTTAAAACCCGATACTGCGGTATTAAAGGATAACAAAGATTTCTATTATCCGGAATTTTCCAAAAATATTCAGTTCGAAACGGAAGTGGTGCTCCGGATCTGCAAGGAAGGAAAGCATGTCACGCCCAAATTTGCGTCAACGTATTACGATGCCATTGGTCTGGGCATTGACTTCACCGCCAGAGATGTACAGCAGGAACTTAAAGCGAAAAGCCTCCCTTGGGAACTGGCGAAAGCCTTTGATCACTCAGCAGTCATCAGCAATCTGATCCCAAAGGAAGAACTAACAGATATCAACGCGATTGACTTCTCCTTGCAGCAAAACGGAAACACCGTACAGGAAGGTAATACCAAGGATATGATTTTTTCCTTTGAGGACCTGATTGTCTATACCTCCAAATTTATCACGCTTCGCAAAGGAGATCTTATTTACACGGGTACTCCAGTTGGCGTTGGTTCGGTCGCTATCGGAGATTTACTGGAAGGTTTTGTTGGCGATCAAAAAATGTTTAGCTGTAAAATCAAATAATGAGGCGGATAATGACGAAAAAGAAAACAGTATTATTCGGATTAATGGCTTGTTTGACAGGTCTAAGCCAAGCACAGGATATCATTAAAAGTCGCAATTATCCACAAAATTACTTTGTACGTCCCATGGATATTGCGCCGCAAGCTTCGGGATCTTTTGGCGAATTACGGGCAACACATTTCCATGGCGGCGATGATTACCGTACACAACAGCGCATCAATATTCCCGTCCATGCGGCGGCAGAAGGTTTTGTTTCACGTGTAAGGGTGCAAATTGGTGGTGGGGGCAATTATGTCTACATCGACCATCCCAATGGTTATACATCGGTATACATGCATCTAGAGAGTTTTAATTCGGAACTTGCAAAAATCGTCAAGGATGAGCAGTACAAGCAGAAGCGCTTCGATGTCGATGTATTTCTCAAACCAGATCAGGTCCTTGTTAGAAAAGGAGAATTTATTGCAAACTCGGGCAATACGGGAGGCTCTGCGGGGCCACATCTTCATTTTGAAATCCGCGATACAAAAGCACAGTTACCCCTAAATCCACAACTATTCGGCTTGCTATTTCCAGACGGCGTAAAGCCGATCATCCGCGGTATTACGGTTTACGATCTAGGCGCCGAAATATTTGATGAAAACACACCCCGTCGGCATCAGACTATCAAATCAATAGGCAGTGGCAATTATAGCCTGGCAAGCTCTGCGCCAATCTCCGTCAATGGCACCTTTGGATTGGGCATCAATACGGTGGATAAGCGCGGCGGAATTTCTTTTACCTATGGCGTCTACTCCATCGAACTCTTTTTGGACAACAAAAATATCAGCACTGTCTTGTTTGAAGCCATCCCTTTTGATCAGACCCGTGCGATCCAGTCCTATATTGACTATCCTTACTTAAAAAAATCAGGGGTACGTGTCCAAAAAAGTTTTAAAGATCCCAATAATCCGATCTCGATCTACAAAAACCTGGACAATCTAGGTCGGATCGAACTGAAAGACAATGAGGTACATGAGATCAAATATGTTGTGAAAGATGTACAAGGAAATCGGAGTGAGTTGAATTTTAGGGTACAGAATAATCCTTCCTTATCCATTAGTCGTCAAGTAGCCACAGGTCTCAAGGTGTTCCATTATGCTGACGAGAACAAATATGAAGCGGAGAATGCGCGCGTTTATATGCCCAAAAATATATTATATAACGATCTCTACTTCAATTATTCACAAGGAGCAAAACCAAGCAGAGGGTACTCCGCCATGCAGTATATCCACAACTCCTACACACCTGTTTTTGGGTACTACAAGTTGATGATTAAACCGGATTATACATTGCCTGAAAATCTTTACGACAAAGCCCTGATTGTTTCTGCTGATGGTGGCGCACAGGGTGGGAAATACGAAGACGGTTGGGTCGTTGCCAATGTCCGTGAATTTGGTGGGTTTTATGTCGCTGTCGACACGATTGCTCCAACTATTGTCGCTCGCAATCTCATCGACGGAAAGAATGTTGGAGGACAACGTTCAATCGACTTTACGATCAGCGATAACCTGTCAGGAATCGATACTTTTGACGCCTATATCGATGGTAAATGGGCTTTGATGAAATATGACCCCAAAACGAGACATATCTGGCACGACTTTGAGCCCAACTTAGCCCCTGGTAGGCATGATTTCAAACTTGAAGTCAAAGACAACAAAGGAAATTTAAAAACATACGAAGCCTCTTTTACGAGATAGACCAATGATTTTTGGCGATTTAACAAGTGATTTCAACAGATAAATCGTATCTTGATAGGCTAAACAGAATATCATATGGCAACACTAGAAATAGGACAAAAAGCACCGGATTTCAGTGCAAAAAATCAAAATGGTGAAACAGTCCATCTTTACGATTTTAAAGGTAAAAAAGTCATTCTATACTTTTATCCAAAAGACAATACGCCAGGATGTACAACGGAAGCCTGCAATTTCAGGGACAATTATCAGTCTCTGAAAAAGGAAGGTTATGAAATCATCGGCGTAAGTGTGGATGGTGAAGCTTCCCATAAAAAGTTCATTAGCAAGCATGAGCTTCCTTTTCAACTGCTCGTAGATGAAGACAAAAGCCTCGTTGAAGCTTATGGCGTATGGGTTGAAAAGAACATGTACGGCAAAAAGTATATGGGGACGGCACGGACCACTTTTGTGATTGATGCAGACGGCATAATCCAACATATCATTACAAAGGTAGACAATAAAAATGCCTCTCAACAGATCCGTGATTTAGGATAAGCCAATAGGCCACAAGCTTCGGCAACCAAGGTCACCGATCTAAAATCTAACTACTAATATCTCATATCTAAATACTAATATCTATATTTGCCACTTATGAGCAAACAGACAGACGACTTTTTCAAAAGTGTAGTATCACACGCGAAGGAATACGGTTTTGTATTTCAATCGAGCGAAATATATGACGGATTAAGTGCCGTCTACGATTATGGTCAATTAGGTTCAGAACTAAAAAACAACCTGAAGACTTATTGGTGGAAATCCATGGTGCAATTGCACGAAAACATTGTAGGTATTGATGCCGCAATTTTCATGCACCCAACAACCTGGAAAGCATCTGGCCACGTTGATGGATTCAATGATCCCATGATCGACAACAAGGATTCAAAAAAACGTTACCGTGCTGATCAATTGATCGAAGATAAGATTGCGCGTTATGAAGCAGATGGCAAGACAGCTGAAGCTGCTGCACTATTAGATGCGTTGAATACTGCATTGAATGCCGACGATCTAGCTGGATTAAAATCCATCATTGAAGAAAATAATATCGTATGTCCCGTTTCAGGTACCAAAAATTGGACTGAAGTACGTCAATTTAATTTGATGTTTGCAACACAGATGGGTGCCATGGCCGATGGAGCGGATCAAGTTTACCTTCGTCCAGAAACTGCACAAGGTATTTTCGTTAACTTCCTGAACGTTCAAAAGACAGGACGCATGAAAGTTCCTTTTGGTATTGCCCAAATCGGTAAAGCATTTCGTAATGAGGTCATCGCACGCCAATTTATCATGCGCATGCGTGAATTTGAGCAAATGGAAATGCAATTTTTCTGCCGCCCAGGTACTGAATTGGAATGGTACAATAAATGGAAAGAAACGCGTTTAAAATGGCACTTGGCATTAGGTTTCGATCCATCCAACTACCGTTACCATGACCACGATAAATTAGCGCATTATGCAAATGCTGCTGTTGATATTGAATTCAACTTCCCATTCGGATTTAAAGAAGTTGAGGGTATCCACTCACGTACAGACTTCGACTTGAAACAACATCAAGAGTTCTCTAAAAAGAAAATGCAATATTTTGATCCTGAAATCAATCAAAACTACATCCCGTATGTGATTGAAACTTCAATTGGATTGGATCGTCTTTTCTTGACAGTATTGTGCAACTCATTGGTCACTGAAGATCTTTCTACAGAAGAAAAACAAGATTCTCGTGTTGTATTGAAATTCCCACCGGCTTTGGCGCCTGTTAAAGCGGCCATTTTACCATTGACCAAAAAAGACGGTTTACCGGAAAAAGCCCGTGAGATCCTCAATACATTGAAATTGGATTACAATGTTCAATACGATGAAAAAGACGCGATCGGAAAACGTTACCGCCGTCAAGATGCGATTGGTACACCAATCTGTATCACGGTTGATTACGATTCATTGCAAGACAATACCGTTACGATCCGTCACCGCGATACCATGGCGCAAGAACGAGTTGCCATTGCCGATCTGGAACGAATATTGAACGATTTGGCTGGTTGGAATACCTTGCTAAAAAAATTGATATAAGCGCGATAAGCTATAACAGAAAAGGTGTCCATGGCATATGCTGGACACCTTTTTTATTTGCATCAATAAATATCGGATAGGCTAGATGGGGAACACATCATTAGTATTCTATCACGACATTATCGCGCCACTTTTCATTTTTCACAACTTGGAAACCTTGATTGCCATTGAGACCATCTAGGAGTTTCCCTTTAAACAATACTTGCACATTGTTCCTTACTTCGGCTCCCAGTTCGAAAGTTCTTAGCATTTCGCCTTTTCTGAAAACATTCAATTCATATTTAATTGCTTTATTTTCCAGGTAGTCTCCCATAAATTGGTTAAAAATAAGGCTTTGGTTTCCTGCGGTAAAATTCGGTACAATCGATAGTAACGTTTTATCGAGTTGTTCGTTGTTATACCATGTAAAGGGATAATAATGGAACGTGGGATGGAGTTGTCTGATCTGTATACTATCCACTGTGCTCAGGTCCTCCGTGTCGGTAAATTCAAGCTTAATTTCACTATAAATCCGATTTAAGCTGAGTACACGTTCGACCGAAGTTTTGACCTCAAAGGTATCCCGTCCCGCAAACAGCTCAGCGAATCGTTCGGAAAAGGCGTTGGCAACATAAAAATCAGCTAGATTTGCAGCTTCTGGAACAATGAGGGGAAGCGTCGAATTTTTTGCGATTAAACTCAGGTAATAGGTCCCATTTGGCAAGGATACGGCAAATGTCTCCTTTGCGTTTAATGTTCCCGATTTGATCAAAGCCTTTGATGCAGCATCAAACACATGATAATAATACTTGCTAGGGATCACGGAAGGGTCTGTTTTACCAGTAATCATCAGGTTGTCCATTTTGAAGGTACCTGTCGTTGGATTGAAGTTTGAACCACCATCCCTATTCCCTGGGAATAATGCGATCCTTAACCACAACTCGCCACCATTGACAAGAGGAATGCTTGTCAGCGATGAGCTTACAGCAAATTTTGATGAGATGGCAAGTCCCGCCGGATACCTTAGGGTATCCGAAAGAGGCGTAAAATGAGCTCCTCGGTCCATTGAATAGCTCAAGAATAAGGCTCTCGGTCCCGTCCCGGAACTATTTGCGTCAAAATCCAAATGCTCAAACGACGACACCGCCTCGGTTGGTATTTTGATAACGACCTCCTTTGCGCCTTTAAAACTAATAGCCTTCCCGGAGGTAGGCCAGCCACCCACAAAATCGTAGTCTGTCTGTCCGTTGTCATAGTCAATCAAGACTCCATCTTCGAGTGCTACGATAGGAAGCCCAGAACTATTGTCAAAGTTCCAATGGTATAAAAGCTGATTTTCAGAATTGCCTCCAGTCGTGGAAGCTTTTTGAGACTTAGTCGATTGTGTTTTTAGAGGACTAACAATCGTTTCAAAATCTTTGATTTTGAATTTTACTGAATGAACTGTTTCATCGTTATCATCAGAAAGCTTAGCGTGCTTTTTACACGACGGCATTGCGGCTAAAACCAAGATGAATACACATGAAAAAATTCCCCAGGTTGAAGGGGTTCTTCCTTTCATAAATATAAATGATTTATAAGTTAATTAACCGGCAGATTAAAATTACTTATAAATTATTCAAAGCCAATAGTGTAACTAAAAAATTACTATAATTCATTTACTTTGACAGGTAGTCTTCTTATTTATCTTTTGCAGCTATACTCTTTTCAACGCAATCAGCTATTGTCTACAAGATTATTTAGTCACGCATACGATGTTCCTGTACATATTCACTGGGAGAGAGTTTAGTGATTTTTTTGAATACCCGGTTAAAATTGACGACGTTATTGAAACCTGTTTTAAAGGCAATATTGGACACACTTTCCGAAGATTCGTCAATCAGCATCTTACAGGCGCGCTCAATTCGGATTTCATTTAGGAAGGTAACATACGTTTTTCGCGTATGTTTTTTAAAATACTTACAAAATGCATGTGGAGTCATGTGCGCTACCGCAGCGATATCCTCCAGCGAGATCTTATCGCCAAAGTGCTGGAAGGTGTATTGGAATATCTCATTGATGCGCAGACCTTCCGCATCTGAAAATTTCTTTTGGGGAATGCCAGTATATAAAGAAGTCCATTGATCGACCTTCTTGCTCAAAAAATTAATCAACTTTACAAAGGATAATAAACGATCAATACCGGCGCTCGAATTAATCTGTATAAATTTATCCTTCAAAGCGACAGAATGCTCGGCATCCAATTTCTTACTAACGTTGATATGCTCTAAAAAATATTTGACATCATCAAATTCGGGGAAATCCAAAAATGATTTAAAATGCTCATAATCAAAAAAAATATGGACAGCATGAATACCATCCTTTATATCTTCTCCTGTTTTGAACATATGTGGTTCATCGGCATCCACGATGTAAATTTCATCCTCCTCAAAGCTGTGGGTAAAGTTGCCAATCATAAAAGTTCCGCGTCCCTTCAAAATATAGGTCAGCTGAATTTCTTTGTGCCGATGGTAATTGCTATAGAATGACGGCAGAATATCTTCCTGCACACAAATAGACCCCTGATAGACGACCGGAACTGTAAATTGAACAACTTTCATTGCGTATTGAATAACAAATATTAAACCGTTAATCCAAATGTAGGATTTTTTAAGACAATAAACGTTAATTTTTAGCAATAAATTGCTTGACCTTATTCAAAAACTGTGGCATGGCGGGATCTTCTCCTGTCAACGAAAGGATCTGTAGGGTCTGCGGATTTATCCATAAATAGCTGGGTGTTCTATCGATACCAAAATCACTCTCCATAGCTGCCTGATCATTATAATTTAAAAAATAGCTTTGTTGTCCCAAGGCGAGATCCTTGGTGGATTTGGACCATTTGTCCAAGTCTTTATCCAATGCAAAATAAACGACACGCACACCCAAAGCATTCAGTTGAGATTCTTTATTCCGTAACATGGCAATATCGGCCCGGCTACTCGTGTTAGATGCTTTCCAAAAGGCAGCGATTAGCATTTTGGCTTTTGAAAACGTCTTTAGTGTTAAGGAGTCACGCTGCACATTCATCGGTGTAATGGATGGAAAAACCGGCATATTTTCATAGAAATCCTTTACTTTATCTACTTTTTCGCGCGCAAATTTATAATAGGGATGTTTGTGCAAATCGCTGTCAAATTGCTGCAATGCGGCATCAAACTTTTTATAATTCGTCTGATCCAGCGTCACATATTTAAAAAAATAGGGTAATATCAATGACGATCGATGTGTACTATCGAGAATGAAATCAGTATACAAGGAACGGGAATTGTATGCTTCTTTACTACTCAAACGTTGAATTTCATCCACCGCTTTTTCGTAAGATCCATCATTTCTTCCAGCCATTGATGGAAGCTGATTTTCCAACTGCCGTGCACGTTGTATTTGACCGGCAGCTTTGGACTTTTCGGCTTGCTCACGTTGTTGGTACAGTGTATTGAACTGCACAAAATCCTTGGCGTTCTGAGAGGATGTTGTCAACGTAAATTTTCCATGCTCTTCGTTCAGATCGTAGTCACTGTCACCTTCGATAACTAAGGTGTAGGGTTCCATTCCCTTTATCTGGATATCATAAAATCCGGACATAGCCAATTCGCCTTCCAGAACAAATTGTCCGTTGGCGACCTGTGTTTTTACAAATTGCTGCAATTTATTATCGTGGTCCACAAGGCTCACCTGAGTTCCCTCCGCGGCCGTGGTTTTTCCAGTTACTTTATAGCTGAAACTCTTCAACAAGGCGGCTGTCTTTGCTGATTCTACCTTTTGAGAACAGCTTGTTGTCCCCAAAGCTAGCGCGGAGATCAAACACAAATAGTTAACGAACTTCATAATCCCTATATTTTTCATTTTCAAAAAGGCGAATCTTTCCTTTTTTACCTTTAATCTGCAATGCAGTCACCTGACCATTTTCCCATGCCATATCTACCGTATAATTCCCACGGGTCCTGAGTCCCTTAACCTCTCCTTTTGACCAGGCTTTAGGTAAGGCAGGCAATAAATGGATATAGCCGTTATGGCTCTGGATCAACATTTCGGCAATACCTGCTGCTCCGCCAAAGTTTCCGTCAATTTGAAAAGGTGGATGCGCACAGAACAAATTGGGATAAGTGCCCGCTCCCACTCCTTGGTAAGTTGTTTCATTGGTAAATGCCGGCTTAAGCAACTGCCTTAGAATTTCGAGTGCATGATCACCATCCTGTAATCTTGCCCAAAACAAAATTTTCCAGGCTCTCGACCAACCGGTACCTTCATCGCCACGTACAGCTAAAGTCTTACCTGCAGCCTCAGCCCATTCAGGTGTCGTTTGTGGCGATATAAACGCTGCGGGATACAGGCCGTACAAATGCGACACATGTCTATGGTTGGGTTCCACTTCCTGATAATCTTCTAGCCATTCCATGACGCGCCCGGATTTGCTGACAACAACTGGTGGCGGAATCAATTTCAACTTCATTTTCAAGTTACGGACAAAAGAATCTTTAATCGCCAGTATAGAATCTGCCTGAATGACCGCTTGATACAGCTCGCGTACAATCTGATTGTCTATGGTAGGTCCCATGACGACGGCAGCTACTTTTCCATTATCCATACGGAAAGCATTCTCTGGTGAAACCGATGGTGAAGTGACCCACCAGCCTGTTTTCGGGTCTTGCACGAGTGTATGATCATAAAATTGCGCTGCTCCTTTTAATATCGGGTAAATCTCTTTGAGGTAGTTTTTATCGCCGGTAAACAGGTAATGTTCCCAAAGATGGTTGCACAACCATCCTGATGCTGTACTTGCTCCCCAGGAAGCTTGTTCCCCTGGCGCGGAGTAGCCCCAGATATTCGTCATCATATAAACCACCCAGCCTGGTGCATTGTAGTACGCTTTTGCCGTCTGCTCGCCCGTCTTTGCAATCCGCTTTATCATTTCGATAAAAGGCTTATGATATTCACTCAGATTGTTAACCTCCACTCCCCAGTGGTTCATCTGTGCATTGATATTGAGATGGTAGTCGCCATTCCAAGGCGTATTGATCTGATTGGCCCATAGCCCTTGCAGATTTGGAGGAAGCGCATTTTCATTTTTCGGTGCAGAACTTGAAATATTTAAGTACCGACCATACTGATAATAGATGGTCGCCAAATCAGGATCCTGTGCTGGATTTTTGTAGAAATTGGCAATCCTTTCATTGGTTGGAATAGCGGCATTTGATACATTGCCAAATAGGTTAAGATTTACGCGATTAAAGATCTTTTGATAAGCTGCGAGATGGTTCCGATATACTTTTTGTTCGTCAGCAGTTTTTGCTGTCGCAACTGCAGCTTTCACGACCGGCAATGGATCCTTTCCATAATAAGAAGTACTTGCTGAAAAATACATCGAAAGATCGCCTTTTGCAGATACTTCTAGGGTTTGATCTTTCTTACTAATCTGCAAATTCTTACCTTTTACCTGAATTAAGCCTACGAACTTGAGGTTTTTGCCACCTTTTCCATCTGGCAATGATCCTTCTATCAGAATTCCATCATTCAAGAGTGTATAACGGTCAATATTTTCCTGGCGCTGGAATGATATGCCTAACTGCTGTACCTCATCCTTACGTTGGCTTAATTGGATAACACCGACATTCTTGTCAAAAGAAGTATAATAACGACGTTGGAACTGTTGTCCGTTGATCTTGAATGAAGTTTGTGCCGAGGCAGTCGCTAAGTCCAAGGAACGCTTGTAATCTTGGATCGTTCCCGCGGGCAATCTATAATCCAGTAAAAGGTCGCCGAATAACTGATAACAGCCATAGGGAACAGTTGCTCCATTCCCAAATCCAGAGCCCTTGCCTTTGGTCACAAAAGTTTCATTGACCAGCTTTTCGGCTTCATCATTTTTACCTGCTTTAAGCAGCGCCTGAATTGCTTCGACATTTTTATAGGCTTCATAATTATTGGGATCTTCTGGACTGCCCGACCACATACTGATCTCGTTGAGTACGATCTTTTCCTGACTAGGATTTCCATCTGGCATCATGCCGATAAGTCCGTTTCCTAATGGCAACGTTTCTTCCCAGACTTTAGCAGGTTTATTGTACCAAAGTACAAGGGGGTTTTGCTGCGCAAAAAGCATTGTGGTATGATAAAGGCACACCACAATGAACATTAAAAATCTATTGACCATACAATTCAAACTCTGCAATCGCTAATTCATTGCCATCAATAAATTGTTTTGGTTCGAATTTGATAAACCTGGTCGTATTGTTTGCATCAAAAAATACCTGTTGCAATATTGGATTTCCCTTAATATTGGAGAACTCTCCTTCTTTGGCAAGTGTCCATGTTTTGCCGTCGGCGCTTGTTGAAATCTTATAATGTGTTGGCGTACCTACCGTCTTTCCATCCTGACGAGGAAGGAAGCCGATACCAGAAACAGGTTTGTCAGTAGCGACAACAATTACCCCCTGATCACCTACAGTAGCAAAAGTAGCTGGTTTTCCATCAGAGATAAAGGCATTGTTATTAGATTTACCCGTCGAAATCTTAAACCCAGTCAGCTTTTTCACCTCTTGGGTATTAAATGCAAAGGGTTCATTGTACTCCTTGAACAGTCCAAAATCACTGAGCGTAATCGCTACAGGGGCATAGACATGCAGACGTAGTCGACTTGCAGTTTGAGGTTGCGCAAGTTTGATAAGGCGGTTTGCGCCGATACTTGTTGCTTTGGCCAAAGGCTTCCAGCTGTTATTTTCCCAACGTTCGATGGAGACACTATCAATCCGCTGTCCTAATTTAATATTCTCCCTCAATTGAATAAGGTCGAACTTAGCTGGGGATTTTAATTTAATCTCCAATGTTGCCGAAGTTTTGGAATCATCTGTTGCCCAATAGCTATACCGGTCATTGTCGGTAATAAAAGAGGTACCGTAGGTTTTGGAATCGCCATTACGCGTATTGGATGCTGTAATGGATGCTCCTTTAGCCAGGTTTGTGCGGAAAGTTTCCTTTACTTTTTTTCCAAAGGCCTGCAACGATTTCACATCATTTTCATGTAAAGTACCAGAAGGCATTGGTGCCAAGCCCAAATTCATACAAGCTCCTCTACCGACAGATTTTAAATAAATTTCAAACAGCTGATCTGGTGTCTTTACACGGCTATTTTGCTCTTCATGGTAAAACCATCCCGGACGTTGTGGCACATCACATTCAGCAGGTATCCAATATTTACCATTACGGTCGCCTGTTTCGGCATTGTGTGATTCTGTCGCTCCGGGTACAGCGACTTTTCCATTTAGACCGATCGGCGTAAATGTTGCCCATGATGTTTCAGCCGCAAATCCTTTTTCATTGCCCACCCAGCGCATATCCGGACCGATATCTGAAAAAATAACCGCTTCTGGCTGTAGTTTACGTACGATAGGCCATGTTTTCTCATGCCATGCATAATACGTTGTCCGATCGATGATACGTTTGCCCTCTTGGCCGCCATAAAAGCCATCGCCACCATTCGCCCCATCATGCCATGAAGTGAATAATGGGCCATAATTGCTCATCAATTCGGTCAACTGTTGACGGTAGGCTTCGGCATAGGCCGGCGTACCGTAGCGTTCGTCGTGGCGGTCCCAAGCAGAAAGGTACACCCCAAATTTCATCCCATTGCGATGGGTGGCTTGCATAAAATCTTTGACCATATCACCTTTCCCATTTTCCCAGGGTGACGAAGCGATACTGTAAGAGGTTGTCTTGGTCGGCCATAAACAAAATCCATCGTGGTGTTTTGCCACGCTAATTAAACCTTTGAAACCACCTGCGGCGGCAGCTTTCGCAATTTGATTTGCATCAAAAGCCGAAGGGTTAAACAAAGAAGGCTGTGCATCCCCATAACCCCATTCCTTATTTTGGAAAGTTGTCGGCGTATAATGGATTAAACAGTACGTTTCCATCTCCTGCCACTTTAATTGACGCTCGGTCGGCAAAGCCCCGTAAGCTTTTAAAGTATCTGATTTGGCTACAGGCCCGCTGGAAAGTAAAATGGAGGATAACAAGATTGTCAACATAGTCTTTATTTATGTTCTAGAAAAATTGGGTTGTAAAGCCCTAAGATAAGAAGTTTTACAAAATGCTGTATGTAACATTTGCGTACAGCTATCGCAAAAATTCAGCTATTTAGTCCCCTAAATCATGATTAAAGAGCTTTATTTAACCAAGTCAATCGATTGATTTAAATTGTAATACAAGGAATTATTGTTCTAATTTTTTATTGACAGATTAGTCCATTGCCCATATCGTCTATTTTTCATTTTGCCAAACAAAGCTACTTTCATCGAGCAATCCATTCATTTTTTATTAGAGATCAGCTGAATCACTCAATAGGATCATTAGGTAGCTACCGGCATCTGGTCAAACAAAAATCTTCAAATTCGTATTATTAGGGGATAAAGATCTAGCCGTATGTAAGCCGTGGGTAGTTGGCCCACCTTTGAGATTGGCATGATAATTATCAGTTATCCTGCAGAAAAAGGAATATTTAAATAGTATGATATATGATTATGAAAGGAAATTTAATGATTATGGCTGTTGCATTGGCATTTTCAACAATCGCATGTAACACAACTGGGAAAAAATCGGATGCTACAGGGACAGGCGACACCGCTACGATGGTCCAAAAGCCAAGTAAGGTAGACAATGCATCATTGGAAGGCACCTGGGAACTTAAATCCCTTACGACAACAGAAACAGCGGGAAAATCCCTTAAGGATTTGTTTAAGGACAAGACCCCAACCTTGACATTCACTACAAAAGACCATAAAGTAGAAGGTAACAATGGTTGCAATGGTATCGGAGGCACTTATGAAAGTGAAAAAGGCAATTCGATTAAAATCGGCGATAAATTGATCTCAACCATGATGCACTGTGAGAATGCAGCCTACAACGAATTTATGAATGGTTTAAAGTCTACGACAAACTTCGATGTTCGGGATAATGAATTAACATTCATCGCTGGCGACATCGTTGTGATGCAGTTCGTTAAAAAATAAGTTAATCTAACGATATAAAACGGGGCTATCCAAAAAATGTTGGTTAGCCCCGTTTTTATGCGATTATATATGTACTATCTCACAGCAGCATTTCCGTTATTCAACTCTCTAAGGGTTTGACTTTCCACAGTAGCTCTCTCGTTCCGGTTTGTAAGAGTCGATCTATTGCATGAAAAAGTTAAGAATTGTATTCCAAAATCAAACTCGTCTACAAGACAATGAAATAACATTATAAATTTCATAAAATTAAGTGATTTCATTACTTAAAAATGTGGATATAAAAATTTCATCTCGTACCTTTACGCATCATGAAACAAGATCAATCTAAAATCATACGTGAACAGGTCGACCGTTCAGCACTTCGCGAACATTCGACTCCTTTATACCTTACATCAAGTTTTATCTTCGACAGCGCTGAACAAGGTCGGGCGGTCTTTGCTGGCGAAGAGGATGCCATGATTTACTCCCGTTATGCCAATCCAAATACCTCTGAATTCATCAACAAGGTTTGTATTCTGGAAGGCGCCGAGGCAGGCTTATCTTTTGCATCAGGCATGGCCGCAGTATTTGCGTCCTTTGCAGGTATTATCGAAAGCGGCGACCATATCGTTTCTTCACGCGCGATATTCGGCTCTACACACCAGCTATTCACAGAGTTATTCCCTCGCTGGGGTGTGACGACGACTTATGTTGATGCCGCTAATCCCGAAGAATGGGAAAAGGCAATCCAACCCAATACGAAAATTATCTTTCTAGAATCGCCATCAAACCCAGGTTTGGAATTGGTGGATTTGGAATGGTTGGGCAAATTCAAAGAGAAATATCCAAATATCATCCTTTCGATCGACAACTGCTTTGCGACACCATATCTTCAAAAACCGATTCAATATGGATTTGACTTAGTCATCCATTCGGCGACCAAATATATGGATGGACAAGGTCGTGTATTAGGTGGAATTGTGGTTGGAAAACAAGAACTAATCGACAAGTTNNCCCAGCGCTATCTCCGTTCAACGCCTGGATCATATCGAAAAGTTTAGACACCCTAGGCATCCGTATGGACCGTCATTGTTCCAACGCATTAGCATTGGCCGAGGCATTGGAAAATCATCCAGAAATTGAGGATGTAAAATATCCATTCTTACCAAGCCATCCACAATATGAACTGGCCAAGAAACAAATGAAAGCTGGTGGCGGTATTGTTACCTTTGTTGTTAAAGGTGGTTTCGAACGGGCTAAAGCCTTTGTAGATCAATTGGAAATGATCTTATACACTTCCAATTTGGGCGATTCACGATCAATCGCAACACACCCTGCTTCGACGACACACTCAAAATTATCGGAAGATGAGCGCTTGAACTTAGGTATCAAACCGGGTAGCATTCGACTATCGGTCGGTCTGGAAGATCAACAAGATATCATCAACGACATCTTACAGGCGTTAGAGAAAACAAAATAAACCTCCGCTTAGCCAATAGCGAGCATAATCAAACAAAAAAGCCTTTGCTAAATGCAAAGGCTTTTTTGTTTGACGTATAATCTTCCTTAATTTAAAGATGCGATCGCTGCGGCATAATTTGGTTCATCAGCAATTTCCGCTACTTGCTCTTCGTACAAGACTTTTCCATTTTCATCCACCGTAATGACAACACGGCTCAACAAACCAGCTAAAGGTCCGTCCGCGATTGCCAACTGATAGGCATCAGAGAAATTTGAATCTTTATATTCCGACAATGTCACCACATTTTCCAAACCTTCTGCCGCACAGAAACGACCTTGAGCAAATGGTAAATCTTTCGATATACATAATACAACAGTATTGTCCAATTGAGAAGCTTCTTTATTGAATGCGCGTACGGAAGCAGCACATGTTCCGGTGTCCACGCTAGGAAAAATATTTAACACAATTTTTTTTCCTTTAAAGTCTGCTAAGGATTTTTCTGAAAGATCGCCTGCAGTTAATTTAAAATCAGGAGCTTGCTCGCCAACTTGTGGCAAACTGCCTTTTGTGTTTACTGGATTGCCTTTAAAAGTGATTGTAGCCATATAATATGATCGTTTAATTTTTAGTATCCTTGCTCTTAAAGGTACGAGCAAAAAAAATATTACGCAACATTTATTAATTTTAGTCAAACATTTATTATGTTAGCATTGTATTTGAAAGAGGAATGTTAACCAAACAATAAACACTAGTATGAAGAAACTACTATTCTCAATACTTTGTGCAAGTCCGTCACTCTTGTTTGCACAAGGATCACAAGTGAATCTACAAAGTCCCAAGGCTGTTGGAATGGGGGGAGCAGGCTCTGCTTACTTTTTAGACGAATCTTCCATTTTCTATAGCCCGGGAGCTTTGGCAAAAATGGACCATAATGCCATTTCAGTCGCCGGAAATGCCGTCATGTATAAATCCGCATTTCAAGAGGTCGGCAGTACAGTTGTTTATCATACTAGAAATCAGATTTCAACTCCTTTTTCATTATTTGCCGCAGTTGGACCTAAAAATTCGTGGTGGAAAGCGGGTATCGGCGTTTACACTCCTTACGGCGGTGCGGTAGATTGGGGAAAAGATTGGGTCGGTAAATTCAGTTTGGTCAGTCTTTCACTTCGCGCAATCTATATTCAGCCTACATTAAGTTTCAAATTGACCGAAAACTTTAGTGTTGGGGGTGGTTTTGTATACAATATTGGTACTGTCGACTTGGAAAATTCTATTCCGGTATTCTATCCGGATGGACGTGCGGGGCTTGCAACCTTAAAGGGAACTGGAACGGGTACCGGTTATAATGTCGGTATTCATTATAATCTAGAAGATGATTTTGCCATATCAGTAAGCTACCGTTCGAAGGTCGTCACCAAACTGAAAGATGGCGATGCAAATTTTGACGTACCGGCATCAGTGGCCAGCAATTTTCCCGCCGGAAATAAATTCAGCGCTGAACTGCCATTACCCTCTACGTTTGCAGTAGGAATGGCTTTTCCTCTATCAGAAAAATTGAAAATGGCCCTCGATGCGACCATAATCAACTACGACATCTATAAGGAGCTAAATTTCGATTACAAAGAAAACACACCGGTACTACAGGATACACATTCGCCGAAAAATTATGATAAGGCTGGTTCTATCAAGGCTGGTTTAGAATATATTGCTTCCGATTGCCTACAATTGCGCATAGGCGGGGGTGTGATCGCTACACCCGTGCAGCAAAGTGAATATGTCTATCCAGAAACACCAGACAATACCAGATACCTTATATCCGGAGGTTTTACAATCAAGCCTACACCAAAATTTGATATTACAGGTTCATTTGCATACCAACGCATTGCAGCTCGCCAATCTACCAATGTTGAGAGCCGCCTTTCAGGTACTTATGTGACAAATATTTTTGCCCCAGGTATTGGTGTGAGCTATAAATGGTAATTATGAACAGCCAAATTTGATTAAGATGAAAAGAAATAAACTTTATATAGGTGCGGCGTTATTACTGCTATCGATCGCCTCATGTAAACCTACTTTGGATGAATATACGCCGTCGGCAGGTTCGGTGAATTTTTCAAAATACGTTGCCATCGGAAATTCCTTGACAGCAGGATATGCAGATGGAGGACTCTATCTGGAAGGTCAGCAGGTTGCCTATCCCAATTTGATTGCGGAGCAGCTAAAACAAGTTAGTGGTGGGGAGTTCAAATCTCCATTTTTCAGTGAAGATCAAGCGAATGGTTCCGGTTATATTACGCTCACAGCACTGGTCAATGGACAGCCTGTAACTGCACAAGTAACAGATAAATTGGCCTACCGCTCAGCTTCACCAAAATTGTTGACAAAATATACCGACCCGATCAACAACCTTGGTGTACCGGGCATGCGGATGGATATGGCCTTTGCTGCTGGTGTGGGCTCTCAAGCGGGAAACATGTATTTCGAGCGCTTACTTCCTGACGCGGATGCGATGAAAACATATTTTGCGTATTCGACCACACAAAACCATACCTTCTTTAGTTTTGCTTTAGGCAATAACGATGCTTTAGGTTGGGCTACAAACGGTGGTGTAGAAGATGGACCAACATCAACATTGACCTCTACAGCGCTTTTCACAACCTTATTGGGTAACTACGTTACAGCATTGACTGCAGGCGGACAAAAAGGGGTAGTGGCCACGATTCCTGATGTAACAGCAACGCCTTATTTTACAACAGTGACACGTACAGCCTTATTGGCAGCTGTGAATGCAACAAATCCGCCAACTCCGGTAACTAATATTTATATCGCCACTAAATCGGGATCCCGAGCAGCTACCGATCAAGATTATTTTGTTCTCCCTTTCTCTTCTACAGGACTTTTAGGAAAACCAAATGGGGCCCAAATTCCTTATGGTTTACACCCGCAAAATCCCGTGGAAGACAAATATGTACTTGATGTGAGTGAAACAGCAACCGTAGTTCAACGCATCAACGAGTACAATGCTGCTATCAAAGCTGCGGCAGCTTCAAAAGGTCTTGCATTAGCTGATGTACATAAGTTCTTGAACGATGTAAAAGATGGCGTAAGGATCAACGGGCTGGCTGTAAGCGCAAAATACATCACCGGAAATGCCTTTTCTTTGGATGGCATTCACCTCACGCCAATTGGAAATGCGCTGATGGCCAATATTTTTATTACAGCTATCAATTCAAAATACGGCTCCAAGATTCCACAAGTGGACGTAGCGAAGTATCGCGGTGTTAAACTGCCCGATACTGTCCCTGCTTCAAACTAGTCAATGATCTACATACTGACAAAAGGCAGACGAATAATCGTCTGCCTTTGTCTGTATATCAACGGCATAAATATTTATACGTTTAATCTTTTTTTGACATTTTGTTTTCTATTTTTTGACATTCTATATTTTTTGCCAATGATAAATTATAATCTTGCTTTTTTTTAAAGATAAATATGTTATTTACTATAAAATTCCAAGGCACAACGACACCGATCGCAAATATCTTAGAGAAATAGAAGTTGATCTCTANNATTTACACAAAGTGTATTTAAAATTAGCCCTCCTATCGACACAAATAAAAAACCTAGAAACTGTTTTAAAGATAATTTTCCCTTTTCATCAAAAGTCCAATATTTGTTTAACACATAATTGTTTAACACAGCAGCTGTAAAACCGACAGAACTGGCGATATAAGAATTTAAATGCAGTTGCTCCCTGCAAATCCAAGTTATCCCCAAATCTATTACTATCCCAATACATCCTACAGTTCCAAACTGAAGGATTTTATATAAATTTAGTTTATTCATAATTTTTGACTATATCTTCTTGAGAAAACAACAATAAAATTTCACTTTGATTTGTCCAGGGAAAATGGATCAAAATATATTCTATCCAAGACGGGATACTTTGAGCTTTGAGTTTCAGATTGTATTTTTTAATAATCTCTTCGTTGTAAGGCAAATCATAGGCATCTTTTCTACATACAAAGAAAATTGGTTTAGCTGTATTTGGAAGCCGAATATTATCAATAACCTCCTCCTGTTCTATAATATTCAGATTTCTTTGGAAATATGTATTTTCTCTCACATTTCCTAACGGATTAAATGGGTTTATCCCCTTTTCAATTATTACAGAAACATCCTGTTCTGAATATTCCTGATATATAATTGATGTTATTAACTTTTCTCCCTGTCGCATAGGTCGAAAAGTCATCACAGTTAATGCTATTAAATTGATAAGTCCCAAACCTATTACGAATGCTTTCAATAACATTTTACGTCTACTAGAAACTCGCAAAAAGCTGGTTGAGATTCCGCTGATACCCAATGTAAGGAGTATAGGAACGAGATTGATCAATGGGAATAAAAAACGTAATTCCTTATGAGGAACGAGCATATGAATGAGAAGGAAAGGAACGGCAACCCATACAACTACATGTTTGGGATTTTCGATAACAGCCACAACAATGAGAAACAAAACCGCTGCCCCAATTGGCAGGATGGTTTCTGTTAATATAAGTTTAAAATAGAAATACCAAGGTGAGGTGCCAAAAGATGATGCTACACCATTCAGAATATTAACCTGAAAATAGTTCCAAGGAGTAAATACAAGAGCATGATAAAACCAAGAATCTAATAAAGTTGATAAGGCTAGCACAATTGTAAAAGCTAATAGCATTAAACATATATGTTTTAGTTTATACTTACCAACAAAATAACTATACCCCAGAAGACCAAGGATAGCAAATGCACTTTGGAATCTGAAAACAAAGGCTAATCCCATAAATATTCCGCTGTAAAACAGTTTTTTCTGCGGGCTTTCTTTCGCTTGCATCACCATAATTATCGCAAGAATGATGAAGTTTCCCGACCATGTTTCTGAAGCAAATCGTATAGAGAGAAATGGAATAAACCAAATTAGATAGGAAAATAGAATAAAATATCGCCTTAACTGTGGTATGATAGCATTTATATTGGACAATACAAATAATCTTATTGTCATCAACGAGAAAGACATTGTTAAAAGACGGGTCACAAAAGTTATGAAGTAAGGATCTTCTATATTGCACAATTCCATCATTCGATACATGAATATGTAAACGAATGGCTGAATTACTGTTCTTATTTTAGCTGCATACTCCCACGGCAGATGCTCCACCTGTGTTAGACCCAATTTTAAATTGGCAAACTCCAAAATTTGGTAGCTTTCATCAAAATAATAATAGCCAACGCTATATTTTGCAGTAATTGCATAAAGAAATATAGCACCTAACAATATATATAAATGAAATTTTTCAGTTTTTTCCATATTATTTTCCAAATTTGCGTGGATAGTAGGATAAAGATAGCATAGCATAGCGCTTCAATGCATTTACTGTACCTTGGGTAATGGTATTGTTTGCGTTCGTGGAAATAATTCCTCGATTTTGCCCGAGTAAATCCAAGCCAGATATTTTAATCTCGGCATTTTGCGCTTTTAAGAACCTGAACGTTGCAGCGGCGTTCCAAATGGTAAATTCATTCAATGCCTTTCCATTGTATCTATTTTTGGTGTAGAAAACGCTGCTTGTCACGTTGACCTTTTTGAAAATACGAAGGCTCATACTCAGCTCCGATTGCGAAACGTAACTCGAAAAGCTATTCGATTCATTCCCTACAGAGATGGATTTTTGATGTGTACCATGCTGTGATACGATTACTGTAAACCAGTCACTACAACTGTATGAAATTTTTGGATCGTACATAACGGAAATATTGTTGTAAAAATATCGCAAGTCATTGATCACATTGGGTGTATGCTCTATACTAAATTCTGGTGCAACGGAAAATTGTATTTGATGCTGAGCCATCTTCAGAGCCTTTTTGTAATTTAAGTTTGTCCGCAGAAAGCGGTAACCATCGCTATTGATCGTGGAGTAAAGGACACGGCCCAAACTGTCAATTTTGTAGTTGTTCGCAAAATAATTGTTCGCATACCCACCTGACAGGGATATGGACCAGGACGATATATTATTTGGATCTTCACTTTCAAAAGTATAACCTCCTCNNTCGGCAGTTCGTTGTGGACGTAAAGAAAAATTACCTGTGGCTATAAAATTTACATTGATACTATCCGTCAATGGTGCCAATTGCTGCACCGTCGGATATTTATTTGTATAAGCACCGGAAACGGAAAACGTACTGATATGTTCGCCAAAGGACTTATTCGAATATGAAACATCGATTTTTGGATTGAAGTTCATGTAATTTTTTCCAAACTGCTGAAATACATACTGTGAACTGCTTTTTAGGCTATTGATCTCCAGTTCCGAGGTAAAGGATGCCAAGAAGTTTTTTTCATAACGATTGGAAAGGATCCGATAAATATTTTTACTGAACGTCAAGTATGGGCTAAATTCCATTACTTTTTCATTTCTGTTATTCGTGAGGTAAGGAGAGACGACATATGATCCACGCAATGTGTCCAAGTCTTTGACAATCGTATGGAAATCGGTGTTTGAAAATTTGGCAGCCGTACCGAAACCCGCTTTCATACCAAAAGGAATCGTATTGCCAAAAAAAAGTTTAGCAAAATTTGGTAAAAATATTTTTGTCGTGTTTATCGTACCTGAATTATTATTGTCGTAGATCCTGTCAAAAGAAATATCCTTATCCGATTGTAAAAATGCCTGATATTTTGTTATTAGCTGTTGTTGATAGGATCTATTTACCTGTTGGGTGGTATTATCCAGAGAATACCCTGAATACCAGTCCTGTCTATTGCTTTTATTGTCGCCCCGATAAGATATCGCCAGCTCAAAAAATCTATCGTGCGTGCTTCCTTGATCATAGCGCTGATTGCTTGAAATAGGGATCGTATCTTGTAAAGCGGTAACAGATGTAGCTTGATTTACATAATCTCCATCGTTGCGCGAAAAAGACGCATTTATTTTAAATATTTTGTTATTTTTTTTTCGATCGTATCCGGATCTGATTTCATATTTTCTTACAGATGATGTATTGGCTTGTACATCACTCTGTTTAAATATACTACCATCACCCAACGACAACAGTGACAGCGTCGACCGGTCTATTGTGGCCCGGTCCTGAGAAAGAAAATAATAGCCGCTAAGCCTATTATTATTATCGTAATCAGGTTTATCAATAAAATCGTGCTGAAATTGTAAACCTCCGGCTGTATTGATATGAGCCCCCTCCTTTGTAAAATCAGATTGGTATTCTACGTTCGCCCCCGGGCCCTTGTATGTGCTGTTGCGTAAAATAAAATCCAGACTACCCGCGACTTTGTTCACATTGTTACGAGCTATGGCCCCACCTACTTGGGAACGCCTATTAAAGAAATTAATAGTAGCGTCACCATCATATCTGCCCGAGCTGCCAAGACCAGCGCCAACCTTTCCAAAATAACCGAAACTTTTATTTTTCTTTAATTGAATGTTCATTTCTGTTGTCGAATCGGTTAACCGTTGATGATCTTTGTCTTTCTTATAAACCTGAATTTTCTCCACGGCATCCTTTGGTATATTTTGGGTCGCTATTTTTGCCTCATTTCCAAAAAAAGGCTTGCCATTAACAACAACCCCCTTTACGGATCTTCCATTCACGGTTATTTCGCCGTCGGACCATACAGTCACTCCGGGAAGTGCCCGGAGTAGATCTTCCGTCTGTGCATTGGGATCAAGCTTAAATGCATCCGCATAAAATTCAAGTGTATCCCCTTTCATCCGCATTGGCGGGGGTGTTGCATTGACCTGAACTTCCGCAAGATTTACAGGGAGCAAAGGCAGATCTAATTTACCAAGCTCCAAGGGCTTTTCAGATGATTTAACGAGGAATGATTTTTCCGCAGACACATGACCGATAAAACTGGCGACCAGTTTAAGCTTCACATCAAGAGGCAACCCCGTATAGGAGAATTCTCCATATTGATTGGTAAGTCGATAGCCAATAAGTTCATTATTCTCCGAAAAATATATAGCAACCGTGGAGGACCTTAACATGGTTGAATGTTCGAGATCCCAAACTGTACCTGAAACCGTTCCCTTCCAGGAAGGGTCTACCTTTTGCGCGTAAGTAAACGTAACCGATAAAATCACCGTCAACAGGGTGACTAAGAGATGCTTTGTCAATTAAATGCGGTCTTTAAGCTTGAACTGTACCAAAACTGGATTTCCTTTCTTATTCGCCTTCTTTGCGAAATATGACTTGAGGTATTCCGGATATTGAGGATGCTTTGCCTTGGTAGCATCGAACTGGTAGAAAAGAACCCCCGAGGAATAACTGGTGTAAAACGATTCACCATCAGAGGCGATAATGCCATGGTTTAGAAAATCCGCCCCGCCCACTTCCCGATCGGTGATAGGAAGAAAATAGGTGGATTCGTCAGAAACAATATTATCGAATCCTATTAACTTACCGGAATTCAAGTCATAGATATATGTTGGATTATTAAACGAATGGGTTAGCGTTCTGAATAATATTCGTTCCTTATCAGTGTAAAAACTACCCAGCTTAAATATAAGCGATTTGTTGGTCGAAAAGAATTGCTGCCGCTTGCCATTGAACAGGCTATCGGTCCTAAAGTTATCCGGCAGACTGCTATTGGCCGGAAAAATAAACTCGTAGGGTACCGTGAGCTTATCGCGGGTCAGCCTATAGATCCGATAATCATAATCCCGGGCAAAATGTAAGGTATCCTTATCCCCGGCATCCCGAGTCATGTCAATGACGGGCTGGCTAGCCTGAGAATCGTTATAGGGAATTCCCGTCGCATAGGGCAGATAACTGGATGTAACCCTATTGTTCCGATTAAAAACCATTAATTGATAAGCCATACTGTCCCGCTTGAAATAGGGATACATCGGACTGTACATATAACTTCCAAAATAACCATCCCCCAGATAAAGTTCTACCCCTTTGTATTCCGAAATAATTATTTTTTTACGTTTCAGCAATTTCCCAGCTAAATCAAATTCACAAACTTCGTCTCTAATACTGAATCGAATAGTCTTCGTATCCCGATCATAACAGAAACAATAAAAATTTGGATGCTGTGGATTGATCTTTGTTCCCTCTATCCTGGCATGGAATTTTCCCTTTTTATTGAAGATAAGGATAGATTGTGTGTCTCTATCTAAGATGATATAATATTCCTGCGTAATCTCCAGTTGATCTATTTTACCGAATATAGCTTTAGGGTCCTCGTCAAAGAGAATAAAATTGACATCGCTCAGGTAATTTGAAGCCTGTCCACCCATCGCAGACTGTGGGTCTATTCGAAGTTTCTTCTGGGTAGGCGGAATGCCCTGTCCCATGGCAGTCGTCATCGATAAGGACAGCAAAAACCAAATTATTGGCATTAAAATATAGGGTCTCATTCTGAATCTAATCTTTAATTTTATAAAATAATATGACTGGGTTATCTTCTGGTTTTGAGAGACTTTGAATTGCGGATAATCTCTTATCTGCTTTACCAAACTTTAATTTCATGTCTGCCGGATAAAGTAGGCTGACGAAATAATCTCCATATACTGATATCGGATATTGATATCCGGACAATTTAACGGTATCCCCCTCAATCGCATTGGACAGATTTCCACCGGCGATAATCCGCTTTTTACTTTTCGAATAAAAGTAGCCTGACATGCCCGCCCGATAGGTTGGGATAAAATAGATATCCTGTTCATTACAAAGAACATTCCCATTAAAATAATAATACTGCCCACTATTCAAAAGCCTGTTAAGAGCATTCATCGTTTGATTGGCCGGATTGTTAAGTAAATGATTTAACAACAAATATTTACCAATAGATACAATTCAAGTCAAAAATCAGGTATATTCTAAAATACTTGACGACAGAAGATGTTAAAACGGTTAGATTTAAATATTTTAGTTTATACAACTCAAGATTTATAATACAGTTTATTTATATTCAATATTAGAAAAATAAATTCACAAAAGTTGTTAATGAATTGTTAACAACTTTTATAAATATATTTTTTTATCAAATTCATTGAATTACAGATGTTTTATTGACAAAAAATTTATTAATATCAATGTAAATCCGCTCCTATACAGAAAGATCAGCCTTTTGCTTGTGGCAAACGTAACCTATTATAATGACAGTTAACAGGATGACTTAATATGCTTTTTCAATTAAATACGGTCTTTAAGTTTGAACTACCTTTTTGTATATTTGTATAACACTGGTTTTATCAATCAAACAAATATTGATCACCAAAATCCGTGATGAGTCTGCGCCGACCGAAGAGGCTATAAGCATCCCAGGCAAGAAAAAAATGAATAAAAAAATACGAATATGAAAATCAAATTAAACCGTGTTAACCAAGCTGTGCATTTCGAAGCCAGCAGTGAATTATCTCCTGTCAAAGTCAACATCGACGGCTCTGAAGCCATTGGGGGTGAAGGTAAGGGTGTTCGTCCAATGGAATTGGTTTTAATGGCACTGGGTTCGTGCAGCGTTTTTGATCTTCATAGCATACTGGTAAAACAACGTCAGCAAATTGATGATATTCAGGTCGAAGTGGAAGGTAAACGCCGGGAAGAAATTCCACAGGTATTTACAGATATCCACATCAATTTCTTTTTAAAAGGTGAAATTGACGAGGTCAAAGCAGCTAAAGCAGCTGAATTGGCCGTTAAAAAATATTGCTCAGTACATGATATGCTTGCCGCTGGCGGTATCAATATCACGTATTCACTGAAAATAAATTAAGGAAATACTTTTCTGGGATCTGATCGTCCTCTACATCAGACGTGGAGGACGATTGCTTTTAATTCGTGCCGTATTCATTTTCTTTAGGGACGCATTATGAATAATAATAGGTAAAGAGATCAGAAGAATTTGAATCTACAAGACGCAACTAATTTACAAACGATCCTGCTCTTCTGTTCTTGTAGGCTGATTGCTGCTCTTGACTTTCTGATTTCCAAAATGATACCGCAGCGTCAGATTGACTTTTCTGGTATCCCGATAGTCCCTATAAAAATTATTCTGATCGCCGTACTTGGATGATATGGTCATTTTTTCTGTTTTAAAGATGTCCATGAAAGAGATATTTACCTCAAACTTCTTTTTGAAAAATTTCCGATTTGTCATTACATAGGTACTTGAATAGCCTGTAATCTTAAATGGCCCTTGTATCGTCGGGGATGTAAAGGTATTACCCAGTTCAAGATTCCAACCAGCATCCTTATTCAACACATAGTTGCTGCTTACATTTCCGTTGCCGATATACACATCATTCTTGTGCAATATGTCATCAGTACCCATAAAGTAATTCTCGTTATACATTCCCTCCAGTTGTAGATTCAATCCCCAGCGCCCTGTCAGCTGAACACTCTTTCCTAAGTCTATCCCTGCTCCTTGCCCTTTCTTGATATTTGTATATAGGAAAATCAGTTGGTGATTGTTGTTATCTTGGCGGGAAATTTCCATATTGGGCCACTTCTCAAATCGGTAAAATAGATCAATATTCCAATTGTTGTTAGTCCAAGTTAGATTCAGATTATGAACGATGGTAGCCCTTAAACGTGGATCCCCCTGAAAATAGGAAAAGCGATTATAGTAGGATTTAGCCGGATTAAGCCAAGAATATGCTGGACGACTGATGCGTTTTCCATAAGAAAAACCGAACTGCTGCGCGTCAGTCAAGGCATATTGCATGTAAAATGTAGGGAAGAGCACAAAATAGTCACGCGTATTGATATCAGCTGGTTGGGATACAATACCTTCCAAATCGGTATATTCTCCCCTTAAGCCAGTCTTCCAGCTCCATTTCTTCCAGACATAGCCAAATGAGCTGTACAATGCTATATTCCGTTCTTTGTAATCAAACACGCTACTCTTGTCGGGCCGTTGTTGAAGAGTACCGGATTCATCATCGGAGAAAGCAAGGGTACTTGTCGTTTTCACATCGCTAAATTTTCCACCGAACTCTATATCGAAGTCCTTTATTTTCCCTGTAAAATCTATCTGTGAAGAAAAAAGTTGGTTTTCATTTCCATTATTACTGATAAATCGGGTGTCTGTCGGTTCTTGTCCCTTAAACCGCAGCGCCGTCAAAACATCCTGGTCATTGGTAGAATGGTTATCTGTAAAATAGGATGACCAGTTTATGCTCCATTTGGGATTAATTTTTTTTGTCACTTGTAAATAGAGGTTGTTTGTCTTTGACGACCGAGTATGGTCATTAGTGGTAAGATAGCTGGATTCCTGCACACGGTTTTTATTGTATATAACAGTGGGAACTTCATACAGACCGTAAGATCTCGGACCGTAGTATCCATTCAGTCCGGCATTGATCGCCCAAGTGCTATCTGGCGCGTAGTCTAAGGAAAATATATAAGTGTTTTGGCTGTTGTTGGTATCAAATCGATCCATGACTCCTTCCCATGAGGTTTGCTCATTCGGATAATAAACATAATTCGTTTCATAGCGTGCGTAGGTTCCTCTTCCGAAATTATAAGTACCACGAAGATTGAATTTTTCATTTTTATAGTACTGGGTCAGTCCAAACAGCTGTTTCCAGGTACTGCTTTTTTCGGCCAAAGCAACTGCTGTCGCCCTATATCCGTATAATGGAGATTTGGATAGCTTAATATTGATAATGGTGCTTCCCTCAGCGTCATATTTTGCGGGAGGATTGGTAATAACTTCAATGGATTGCACATCGCTTCCAGCCGTATTTTCCAAATAAGTTTTGAGCTCCTCTCCTGTGAGCATAATTTTCCGTTCATTAATAAGCACCACGATGTTTTTGTTCCCACGCACCATTAGATCTGAGCCGTTTGCCATCACCAATGGTGTACGTTTCAAAATATCCCAGCTGTTCAGAGCAGAAAGATTTGAATTCTGCACGTTAAATTCCAAACGATCCAATTTGCGGATTAGTCGAGGCTGCCGACCTATGACCTGCGCCTCCTCCAGTATCTTCGCTTCGGGAAGAAGTTCAAATAATAAGGGCCGAGAAATGGTATCGCTGCGAAAAAAAAGTTCTTGCGGTTTGAAGTTCAGATAGGTCGTTCTTACATAGTATCCGCTATGGGGATTCAACGGAAGTATAAATTTCCCATAACGGTCTGTCTTCACCTCACTGAACGTTTGGTAGCTGCTATCTAATAGCACAACCGTTGCACCCGCCAGTAAAATTTTGTTTGTATCCTGCACCTGTCCCCCGATCTGTTTGGTCTGTGCTGAAAGCAGCAAAGGGAAAGCTAGAAAAAATAAGATCAATTTCATATTTCGGCATTTATTGGCTCAAATGTGCCTATAGTTGGCGCAAATGATGGTTAATAAAGGGTTAATACTGGGTTAAGGTATATTATCTTAGCTGCCAGCAGTTATATTTGTGTATGGAATTGAAACCTCGAAGCTATATTTTTCTCTTCATCTTCTTTTTTGCCGTGCTCATCGGCATTCAGGGGTATCAATTGCATAATACCTATCAACTCAAACAACGGGAGATTTTTGCTACTGTTAAAAAGGACCTAGGTAAATTGCAGGACGACGACAAAGTGTTTGACGATGATTTAATGAGCAAGGACATTGCCCGAGATTTTTATATTAAATTGGCTAAAAATGAGATCACAGCGGAAAAACTAAAAGGACTGTATAGTACAAATGCAAAAAAAACTTCTGGGAAGTTAACGCAATATGTAGACAGTATATTCCAGCCTTTGGGTATGGATGTCATCCTCAAAAAAGAAATTCTGGGTATCTATTTCAAAAATTTAAAAAAGCAGATTGCAGGTGGTCCTATAATAGTTTATACAACTACTGGAACTTTTCGTCAGCCCTTGGAACTTTCTTCAAGCGAATGGGTAACAGAAAAAACTGAAACACAAAAAATTAAAGACAGTATCCAAAGCCGAGAAATCCTGTATACTTTCTTCGTACACCGCAAGACTTCCTTTGAAGTGATAAATCTAAATTGGCTTCTATTTAAAGAATTAACTTCGCTTCTGCTAAGCACATTATTTATTCTCGCTGCTTTTCTTTGGCTTTTTAACAGAACTATTCAGAACCTCAGAAAACAGCAAAAACAGATCACTGTGCTTCATGACGTCGTCGACAATATTTCGCATGAGCTCAAAACGCCCATTGCAACATTGAAAATCGCAGCAAAAACACTTCGCAAATCTACAGATGAAAACATTATAACAGTTATCGAACGTCAGGTAAATCGCTTGGAACAAACCCTAGACCCGCTACGTGAAAACTTAGAAACCCCAGAATCACGGAAACCCATTACCAACAGCGAGCTACAAGCTATTTTTTCTGATTTCCACTTGACCAATCCAAACATAGTTTTGCAAGTTGCTCCTCTCTCCTATAAACACTACTACCTTAGCCAAAACGATGCGACAACGTTGTTCCATAACATCATGAATAATGCCGTCAAATATGGAGCAACCGCGCTGAATATTTACTTTGAAGAGCAAAAAAAATATCTTACAATTTATATACAGGACAATGGTCAAGGTATGGATGCGGCAGAATTGCCTTATATTTTTGACAAATTCTATCGAATCCAAAAAGATAATGTACACAATACAAAAGGCTTGGGAATTGGTCTTTTTCTGGTTAAGAATATTGTCAATAAATACCATGCCCATATTAGCGTAAAAAGTCAAGTAAACCACGGAACTACAATTATTATTCAACTGCCTTTGGAGATCAAACCATGAACAGAGATTTTACCACAAGACTCGGCCCTAAAAGAAAGTATAAATAAAAGAAACTTCACTTATACACAGGTCTCTTACAGACATTAAAATACCATATCTTAAACAAAAATGAGCAATAAATTACTCCTTATAGAAGATGATCCCGACTTTGGTTTTATGCTAAAACAGTACCTGGAGCTTTCATTATTTACGATAGACTGGATTGCACAGCCTCTTGAGCTCATGGCCAACTTAGAACAACTTTCAACTTACGATCTAGTAATTTTGGATGTGATGCTTCCACAGATTAGTGGCTTCGCGCTAGCCAAAGAAATTAATGTTTTATACCCGGCTTTACCATTTATCTTTTTAACGGCCAAAGAACAGAAAATCGATAAATTGACAGGTTTAAAAATTGGGGCAGACGACTATATTACTAAACCTTGTGATCCCGAAGAACTATCCCTTCGCATCCAAAACATCTTAAAACGCAATCAGAAAAGTAACAGCTTAAAGTCTATTCAAATCGGTTCGTATCTATTCTCTCCAGACCAGTTAATATTGAGCCATCCTGCAGAACAGTACAGGCTCACGGAACGCGAAGCAGAATTACTTTTATTTCTTTGCCAGCACAATGGTCAACTCGTTACGCGTGAGCAAATTCTCGAAAAAGTATGGGGTAATGTTGATTTCTTTACAGGAAGGAGCATGGACGTCTTCATAACACGTATTCGAAAATACTTGAGTCATGACCCCGATCTTGTTATAAGCTCCAATCGCGGGGTCGGCTTTACAGTTAATTTTAACATTTAATGAGCGCTAACCTTCGATTTCTTCTTTTCGTTTATTCCATAATCTCTCCGCCCAGCGACCCACAAACCAAAAAGACACCGCAAGNNTCAAGAAAAAGACCGCTCGATTGATATTGTCCCACAAATACTCCACATAGCGTGTATAGATGTTCAGCACTAAAAAAACAAAACCTACCTCTCTGCTGATATTGTCTTTCGCTTTTAAACCATAAATAACCAAAAATGCGGATACGGCTGTTGATAATATACCCCAGTACAGCATGTGGTATTGACGAACTGTCGTCCACTCATAGAAATCAGCATAATTCCCAAAAATGGACAATGCCCATAAAGATACCATGAGATAGATCAAACCTACAATATAACTGATCGGTTGAAAGATCTGTAATCGTTCGAATCTAGGTTGTAGCCAAACGGCCGATGCCGTGATCAATGCACCAAAAATCGTAAAACGTAGCGGATAGTTCATTCCCCAAAACTTAAATCCCCAGTTACTATGATAGGCAGTCTCTGTTGCAAACCACACGCCCAGGGCCAAAAGCATAAATGTCCAGATCAGTTTGCTGTCCAACTTTACCGCAAGCACACCATAGATCGCCACTGAAAGTAAAAATAAAAAGGAATAATGCATGGTATCTTTGTCCAGTCCCTTGCCCATAAATCCGATACAGGCTGCTGTTCCAAAAACTCCAATCAGCATCATGGTCTCTGTCGACAGATTTTTATAAGGGTACCGCTTTTTATAACGAAAACCGAGGGTATAGAACAGTACCGCAACAGCGGCAAAGAAGAAACAAAATAAAATGTTGGGCGCCTCATAAAGTGTATCCACAAAAGCGAGGAACGACGCGTCTGTAAACAAGGAGAAAACAGCAAATACCAACGATGCCAATGCGATCCAAAAGGCATAACGTGCCAATTGTCCCCAATCGAAACTTTTGACATCTAAACTATCCATCAATTCGTTCGCTTTTTGCTCATCCAACAGATTTTCTTTCTTCCAAAAACGGACGATATCTTCGATCGATTGCTTTTCTTGTTTGCTGACGTCGTATTTTCGCATCTTTTTTATATTGAATATCGAATATTATATATTGTAGCCATAGGTATAACATCTGCAGCTTACACACTCGTTTATTAATTTTTTAAATTTTCTAGACTCTAACCCCACAAGTGTACGGTATGTAAAGGTAATATAGTTCATAATTCGATCACAAGATAACAATAACCTTTGTATTTTCTTTTAAATCATTACCCCTTCCAAGATGTCCAAATCACCTGTATATCACATTTTGTTCCAAAAGTCAGATATCCTCGCATAATTCCTTTAAAATCTGTAATTTTGCATGTTTTGCATTTTATCCCTCGACAGGGACTTTAAGGAGTTTTCATGGCAGTAAAGAGAGGCCCAGATTTGGGCGAACAAAGTGAAGTTCAGGTATTTGGAGCGCGTGCGCACAATCTAAAAAATATAGATGTTTCTTTTCCGAGAAATGAATTGGTCGTTATCACAGGCTTAAGTGGTAGTGGTAAGTCTTCTTTGGCTTTTGACACCATTTATGCAGAAGGGCAACGCCGTTATATGGAGACATTCAGTGCTTATAGTCGCCAGTTTTTGGGAGGTATGGAGCGACCGGATGTTGACAAGATATCAGGGTTAAGTCCTGTTATTTCAATTGAACAGAAAACGACGAGCAAAAACCCACGATCAACGGTAGGAACCATCACGGAAGTCTATGACTTTATGCGTCTGTTATTCGCCCGTGCGGGAGAAGCATTCTCCTACGTCACTGGAAAGAAAATGGAGCGGATGTCTGACGATCAGGTCATCGAACGTATTTTGACTGAATTTGAGGGACAGGCTTTAAATATTTTGGCTCCAGTGGTTAAAGGCCGTAAAGGGCACTACCGTGAATTGTTTGAACAAATCCGCAAGCAGGGTTATGTGAAAGTACGTGTGGATGGGGAGATCTTGGATCTTGTTCCAAAAATGCAGGTAGATCGCTATAAAATACACGATATCGAAATCGTAGTGGATCGTTTGAAAGTAGAGCGTGAGGATAAAAAGCGTCTACAGACTTCGGTTATGCAAGCCATGAAAACAGCGAAAGGGATTATCAAGGTTTCGACAAAAGATAATCAGGAGCAATTCTACAGTCGATATCTCATGGACGCCGAATCGGGAATTTCTTACGATGAACCGCAGCCCAATACCTTTTCATTCAACTCACCTTATGGCGCTTGTCCGACTTGTGACGGCGNNATGACGGCCTAGGCTATATTTTCGAAATCGACAAAAATGCTGTCATTCCAGACAAAAAGCTCAGTATACAAAAAGGAGGGCTAGCTCCTTTAGGCCCTACCCGGGAGAACTGGACATTCGAAGTTTTAAAAGCGGTAGCAAAAAAATTGGATTTTGCCGTCACTACTCCTCTTGAAAAACTCAATGAAGAGCAGATTGACCAGCTTTTATTCGGGAATAAAGAAGAACCTATCATTGTAACAGTCTCCTATGGAAGCTATGGGGCACGGGAGTATCGGGTTGAATTTGAGGGCATCTTTAAAATGTTGGAAGAATTTTCCGGGAAATCATCTGATGAAGCCCCTTCTTTAGATGACTTCAGAACGAAAGTCACTTGCCCAACTTGTGCGGGCGCACGTCTAAAAAAAGAATCTTTACATTTTAGGATTGCGGACAAAAACATCCACGAACTATCCACGATGGATATAACATCCATCAAAGCTTGGTTTGATCAGGTAGAAAGTAAACTGGATGAAAGGCAGCTTGTCATTGCAACAGAGATACTGAAAGAAATCCGCGCACGTTTGGGTTTCTTGTTGGATGTTGGTCTCAACTACCTCACATTGGATCGTACCGCCAAAACACTTTCAGGCGGTGAAGCACAGCGCATCCGTTTGGCGACACAGATCGGTTCGCAATTGGTCAACGTCCTTTATATCTTGGATGAGCCAAGTATCGGGTTACATCAACGAGACAATGAGCGTCTGATCAATGCCCTCAAGAACCTACGCGATATTGGTAATTCTGTGCTTGTTGTTGAACATGACAAAGACATGATCCTACATGCTGACCATGTTATTGACATGGGGCCAGCAGCGGGCGTCCATGGCGGAACAATTGTTGCGGAAGGCAGTCCTGAGGAGATTCTGAAATCAGATTCGCTAACAGCGGCTTATTTAAATGGGAAAAAAGAGGTTAAAATTCCTGAAAAACGTCGTGAGGGAAATGGTAAAACATTGACGCTTCATGGAGCGACAGGGCACAACTTAAAAAATCTATCGGTTACATTTCCACTCGGCAAATTGATCGTTGTATCAGGTGTTTCGGGTTCAGGTAAATCCAGCTTAATTACCGGCACATTATATCCGATCTTAAATAAGCATTTTTTCCGTGCGAAAGCAACTCCACTTCCTTTCAAGAAAATTGAAGGTTTGGAGCATATTGACAAAGTCATCGAAATTGATCAAAGTCCTATCGGTCGTACTCCACGGTCTAATCCATCGACCTATACAGGGGTATTTTCGGATATCAGGACCTTATTTGTTCAGTTGCCAGAAGCGAAAATCAGGGGGTATAAACCCGGACGATTTTCCTTTAATGTCAAAGGCGGTCGTTGTGAAACCTGCCAGGGAGCAGGCTTAAAAGTCATCGAAATGAACTTTCTTCCCGATGTTCAAGTTCCTTGTGAAACATGTCACGGAAAGCGCTACAATAGAGAAACTTTGGAGGTTCGCTACAAAGGAAAGTCTATTTCGGATGTGTTGGATATGAGTATCAATGATGCCGTGGATTTCTTCGAAAATGTACCAAGTATCTACAGAAAAATCAAAACCTTAAAGGATGTCGGTTTAGGTTATATTACATTGGGACAATCATCCACAACCTTATCCGGTGGTGAGGCACAACGGGTAAAATTGGCCACGGAGCTTTCTAAAAAGGACACTGGAAATACATTTTATATCCTTGACGAACCGACTACGGGTCTTCACTTTGAAGATGTCAATGTCCTGATGGGTGTTATCAACCGTTTAGTCGACCGCGGAAATACGGTATTGATCATCGAGCACAATTTGGATGTAGTTAAGTCAGCAGATTGGGTTATCGATATTGGCCCCGAGGGTGGTAAAGAAGGTGGGCAAGTGCTATTTGAGGGAACGCCAGAAAACTTAATTAAAAATAAAAAAAGCGAAACCGCACGTTTCCTAAAATTGGAGATGTAACTCCATTGAAACGGGGGCGGGATGGCTCGGTTATTTGTTTTATACCGGAAATGAACAAGGCACACTGACGTTGGCAGCCAACAAATAGGGCGCTTGAACGCGCTACAGACTTTTGTCTTTAAAGACCATGTGGAATGTCCAATTGATTTTCATCAGTGTTTATACGCTGCAAATATGGCTATTTCGTAACTTTGTATTATATGTCGGATATTATTCAATTACTTCCAGATAATGTTGCTAATCAGATTGCGGCGGGAGAAGTGGTGCAGCGACCAGCGTCTGCCATTAAAGAATTGATTGAGAATGCTATTGATGCTGGAGCTGACAAAATAAAACTTATTGTTAAAGATGCAGGCAAGTCATTGATTCAGGTCATTGACAACGGCTGCGGCATGAGTGTAACAGATGCACGCCTTTGTTTTGAACGCCATGCGACATCAAAAATCCGTAAGGCTGAAGACTTATTTGCTATCCGTACCATGGGTTTTCGCGGCGAGGCAATGGCCTCCATCGCTGCGATTGCTCAGGTTGAACTCAAAACACGTCGTATTGAAGATGAGCTCGGTACTGTTGTGGAAATCGAAGGATCAAAAGTTGTCAATCAATATCCAGAAGCAGTTGCTGCTGGAACAAATATCTTAGTTAAGAATCTTTTCTACAATATTCCTGCACGCAGGAATTTCTTGAAGAGCAATTCAGTAGAGATGCGTCATATCATTGATGAATTTCAGCGCATTGCATTGTCCAATCCACAGATTTTCCTTACACTTCATAGTGACGGTAATGAGATCTATCATTTACCTGCAGAAACATTGAAACAACGGGTTGTTCACATTTTCGGCAACAACTACAATCAGCGGCTCGTTCCTGTAGAAGAAGATACGTCCATTATCAAAGTGGAAGGTTTTGTTGGAAAACCTGAATTTGCCAAGAAAACGCGGGGCGAACAATTTTTCTTTGTCAATAAACGATTTGTAAGAGATCCATATTTACACCATGCTGTCATGAATGCATATGAGGATATTTTACAGGCAGAGACATTTCCTTTTTATGTCTTATTTATCGATATAGATCCCGCACGTATTGATATTAATGTGCATCCAACGAAGACAGAAATTAAGTATGAAGACGATAAGGCCATCTATGCAATCATCCGTTCGGCAGTAAAGAGGTCATTGGGCCGTTATAATATCATGCCCTCTTTGGATTTTGAGCAAGAAACAAGCTTCACCAACCTGATTACAAAAAAATCACTGGATGAAATTATCATCCCAACAGTGACTTTCAACCCAGACTTTAATCCTTTCGATACTGACAAGTCAAAGTCTAGTTCTAATTATACGCGTTCTGACAGCTATGCTGAAGGACTAGCGAAGAAAACGGGGGGCATACCAAGCAATTGGGATTCATTGTACCAAATCGTTGAAAAGGAAGAAACTGTTCAGTTGCCGCTGCATACAGAATCGGAATTGAATACGGACAGACCACAGGCTATTCAGGTGGAGGATAAATCTTCCTCAAAATTGTTTTTCCAGCTGCACAACAAGTATATTGTATCACAGATTCACTCCGGTTTTATTTTAATAGACCAACAGGCTGCTCACGAACGTATTCTCTTTGAACAGTTTTTAGATCAATTGGATCAGCATAAGGGCCTAAGCCAACAGAGCTTATTCCCGCAAACCTTGGATCTCAATGCGGCTGACAATGAACTGATGAAAGATCTTCTGGAAGACATCAATGGTTTAGGATTTCAAATTCGTGAATTTGGAAAAAATTCCTATATTATTGACGGAATTCCTGCAGACTTAGGAACGGGCTTTGATGAGATAAAAATAATTGAGAAAATATTAGAAGATTACAAGAACAATCAATCGGAATATAAGCTTGCCAAGCGGGAAAACCTCGCAAAAAGTCTTGCCCGTAATGCTGCCATTAAGCCTGGCACAACGTTGGACAATACAGCGATGGCTGACTTGGTTGACAAACTTTTCGCATGTCAATCGCCCAATATCTCCATCTATGGCAACCCCGTTATTGTAACATTTACATTGCAAGAATTAGCTGAAAAATTTGGTAAAAACTAGAAGATAAAGACATATGTTTCCACAATTGACACCGGTTATCAAAAATTTACTGATCGTAAATATTATATTCTTCTTAGGATCACAATTTGTACCTATTGCAGACGCATATCTTCCTGTCTATTATCCAGATTCGCCTTTTTTCAAAATTTGGCAAGTCGTTACGCATATGTTCATGCATGCCGATCTTTCACACATATTTTTCAATATGTTCTCCTTGATTATGTTTGGACCAATGATTGAGCATGTACTTGGTCCAAAACGCTTTTTAAACTTCTACTTAGTTTCAGGGATTGGAGCATGGTTTCTTTATACCGCGGTGAATGGTTTCCAGTTATACAATGCGACAGGATCGTTTATTCCGCTCCACGGTATGAGTGGAAGCGAGATTCTTTCCTTAGCTAATACGGGCAATTACGAGGCACTATCTTATCGGATTCCTATGTTAGGTGCTTCGGGGGCTGTATATGGTGTATTATTGGCCTTTGCCTACCTATTTCCAAACATACCACTTCAATTTTTGTTTATTCCCGTACCAGTCAAAGCGAAATATATGATTGGAGGCTTTATCTTAATTGAGATTTATATGAGCTTATCTAGACCGGGAGATTCTGTCGCGCATTTGGCTCACGTCGGTGGAGCATTATTTGGATTTCTATTACTTAAGTTTTGGAAGATTAGAAAAGGAATTTATTAATATCGTGTGAAATGAATAACATTGGGTTAAAAGATTTTTGGAGACAAACCTATAAGACAGGATCACCGGTACCTTTGGTGATCAGTATTCAGGTATGTTTATTTGTTCTCATTTATTTTTTGGACCTACTGTTTGAATTAAAGATCGTCTCGCAAAGCTTTCTGGAGCCCTTAGTAAGGCGATTAAGCTTGCCAAGTAGTTTCTCAAGTTTTCTCACACAGCCTTGGTCTTTGTTTACTTCAAATTTTGTTTACGTAAAGCTTTGGATTATACTTTTTGATAGTCTATGGCTCTATTGGGTCGGTCAGATTTTTTTTACATTTTTAAATAAAAGACAATTTTTCTTTGTTTATGGTTGTTCTTGGCTCCTCGGTAGTGTTCTCTACGTGGCTTTTGGATCGCTCATTCCAATGCCCACGAGTCTTCAACTCATGGGTGGATCGCTACCTCTTGCAGCTACCTTAGCGGCAATTGTCACGCTTGTCCCTAATTACGAATTACGCCTGTTGTTGTTTGGCACTGTTAAATTAAAGGTAGTAGCAATTGTGTACTTTGCATTGGAGTTCCTTTTTCTGACAATGGGCAACCGACCAGCTGCAATTTCTTACTTTGCTGTTGTACTTTTCGGAATGGGATTCACTTATGCCCTAAAATCTGGTATGGACTGGTCTACTGTATTTCAGAAGAAACAAAAGAAGCCCGCAAAAATGAAAGTCGTTGTAGGCAATAGTATACCGACAAATCGAAAACATCGTTACGACTTGCCAAATCAGGATGAAATTGATGCAATATTGGATAAGATTTCAGTATCGGGCTATGACAGTCTAACAAACCATGAAAAAGAAACGCTCTTTAGAGCAAGCAATAGTGGTGACAAGGTTGATGGATAGAAGGACATTTTTAAGAAGAAAGCTGGGATTTATAAGTAAGACAATGTTCCTTGCAAATATGCTTGCGATCATTGCATTGCTCATGAGTTATTCAGCTACCTTTATTAATCCTAAATCTTTTTGGCCCATTGCATTTATGGGGTTGGGATACCTTCCTATTCTCATCGTCAATATCGGTTTTATCTGCTATTGGTTGCTTCGAAAACGAAAAATTGCCCTGTATTCTTTAGCAACAATATTGATTGGATGGCCCTTCCTGACTAAACATTGGAACATTCGCAAAGAAAATCCTCCGATATCCTCCGAAATACGTACACTTCGTATTATGACCTTTAATGCACATCTATTTAAAAAAGTCGACAATGAGAAGAAAAACTTTAAGGCAGATGTTGTTCGCATCATAGACAGTATCTCGCCGGACGTCATCTGTTTTCAAGAGTATATCAGTAAGATCAAGGGGAAACATGTCTTTTCGGAAGAATTCAAAGATAAATTGGGTTATGATTACTTCTACTTTGAACCAAGTTCGAAAAATGAATATGAAGCCTATGGAATGGCCGTCTTATCACGTTTCCCTATCTATGATTCAGGAACCATTAGGGATAATGATTATGGGATCAATCGAATCAGCTATGTTGACATTAAGAAGCAAGATACGCTGATACGCGTCTATAATATACATTTGCGCTCTTTCGCACTTCAGAATGAAGACAAGGAATTTATCCAAAATCTATCCAACAAGAATGAATCTGACAACTCCAGGACACGTAAATTGAGTCGAAAGCTTAAAAATGCTTTTGAACTTCGTAGTGAGCAGGCGCATTCGTTAAAAAAACATATGAATGAATGTCAATACCCTTATATAGCTGTAGGTGATTTTAATGACACACCGATGAGTTATTCTGTCAACTTGATCGGAGAAGGTCTTTTCAATGCTTTTAAGGAGAAGGGTAATGGTTGGGGAGTCACACATCATGCACTTTTACCTATATTTCAGATCGATTATATCTTTGCAAGCCAAAAATTTCAAATCATGAATTATCAGATTGTCAAACAGAAATTATCAGATCACTATCCTGTATGGTCGGATCTACGACTTAAACCTTAGGCATCTGATAGCCCAATGTCTTAAGTCCTATTTCAACAAATTTGTCCTTACGGTTCTTGATCTTATAGTAAGCTTCGCGGCCAAAATAATAGCGTCCGACCAATGCTTCAATATCTGACTGAATAAGATCGTGCAGGTTTTTTGCTTCATGTACCGTGACCGAAATGTTTTTCTGTCCTTTCAAGAATGAAATGAATAGATCAAATTCTGACGCAGGCAGGTGATAACCACTGATAAAGTTTTCAATGGAATATGCGGGCAAATGCTTTGTAAATCGGTCGTAAACAAACTCTTCAATAGCATTTGAATGAAATATTTCCCGATATTTAGCGCTCGTTTCGTTGGTATCAATTGGGATATTAACATCTGGCAAAATCCCGCCACCACCGAACACCAACTTTCCTTTACTTGTTGTAAACATTTCTTTTTGGCTGAATTCGGTGTCGAGTGTCCAAAGATCGAAACCTGTCATATATTTCGAGGCATCGAAATTGGCCCGTGTATATTTTCGCTGAATACACCTACCCAAGGGTGTATAATAACGAGCCACGGTAAGATTGATTGCCGAACCGTCCGAAAAGTCAAACTGCTCCTGCACCAAACCTTTTCCGTAAGACCGTCTTCCGACAATCGTCGCTCTATCTAGATCTTGCAGTGCGCCACTCACAATTTCACTAGCTGATGCTGTACTTTCGTTGATCAGCACCACTACTCGACCATCTCCAAAATCGCCCGCTTTTTCAGAGTAGAAGTCCTGGCGCAACTCATTTTCCCCTTCCGTATACATCAGTAGTCTCTTCTCTTTAAAAAACTGTCCTGCTAAATCTATCGCTGTATGGACAAAACCGCCGCCATTATTTCGCAAATCCAAAATGAGATCCTGCGCTCCACTCTTTCGTAAATCAATGAGCGACTGCTTAAACTCGTCTGCTGTCTTATGGCCAAATCGACGGATTTTAATATATGCCGTCTTCGGGGCGATCATATAGGAAGCGTCTAAGCTGGACACATTCACCTGATCACGAATTACTTTTAAGGGATTGTTCAACAGTTGTCCATTGCGTTGAATAGCAATTAATACAGAACTTCCCTTCTTTCCTCGGATTAATTTTTCGATTTCGGCTTCGGATACTTTTTTTCCGGCAAGATCTTTATTTCCAATCTTCAAAATACGGTCACCGATACGCATGCCTGCCTTTTCTGCAGGTCCAGCAGCAACCATTCCCACAACAAGCAAGGTATCCTTCAAACGGAAATATTCAACACCTATTCCATCGAAAGTGCCTTCTAAAGTTACTTGCTTGGCGAGTACCTGATTAGGCCTTAAAAAGGTCGAAAAAGGATCCAATCGGGAGACAACATGTTCAATGGCTTCGTCCTGAACGGTGTCTATACTTACGTTGTCGACATAATTCTCAGAGATAAGTTGAATCAGGTATTGGAGTTTATCTGAATTACCATTTGACCCCAAGCTCGAAAAAGTTGTTTTCTGATTATTCCCCTGTTCTTCCGCATAATTTTGTCCCAACAGCAAGCCTAGAAGCAATACTGCAGCATATGTAGCGGCTACAAAGATATTTCGCTTAATACTTTTCTGCATGGGAGATCTTCATGAAATATCGAAGATGAGACAAATTTATTTAACAAAAATTATATGATCAAAAATAGCAAGTTTATTCGTTAAATAAGTATAAACCGCCATAATTTTACATGGAAAAAAACATTCTCTTCCACTCCTTGCCTTTAGTGCAAATATGGGGATGACTGTTTGACTTTCAAATTAGTACAAATTCGCCTAGTTTTGGCTCATTAAAAATATTCTCAGCGGATAAATTGATTGTTATGAAATAGTACAGCTAAATAATTGTTTTATATGCGAGGGAATTAGATTGCATATCCACATCAATTTATCTAAGTTTGAACTGAAAAAGATTTACTTTATGCACGAAATCGAACCTTATTACAATTGGCGGGACTATTACATTGCAGCTGAAGACGAGCATTCCCCATTCTATGGTACAGTGTACAGCGAATTCGATTTTGACAAACAGATCTATAATTTTCTGTTGCATCCACAATGGGATGAGTTTGGCTCGCTCACCTTATACTTAAAGGTATTATTTGTTGATTACGAAAAGCAATATGCTATTATTGAACTTATCGGCGAATGGAATGACGCGATCTACAATGACATTATGTTGTTGAAGCGGGAGATTATAGATGTGATGATCAGCCAAGGTATAAAACATTTTATTTTGGTTGGAGAGAATGTACTCAATTTCCATGCTTCGGATGACTCTTATTACGAAGAATGGTTTCAGGATATCGAAGATGGTTGGATTGCAGGAATCGGCTTCCGTGAGCACGTTATCGATGAGTTTCGAGAACAGAATATAGATTATTATATCAATTTTGGAGGGAAGTTAAATGATCTACCTTGGCGGACATTGAAACCAAAACAAGTTTTCCATCACGTCAATGAGTTCTTGACAAAACGCCTTGGTTTTTGATTTTTTTTCATATTCGATGATCAAATATGCGTAGTGAGGATGGTTGAGGCTCAATTTTTTAATTTTTGCCTTTTAATTTTGTCTTTTTTCTGTATTATCCTGTAACTTTGTGGCCTGATGTATCATGTGCTCAGCACATATACTTTTTAATTTTTACGTTTTACTTATACTTACATATTATGTCATTCAGAATTGAAAAAGACACCATGGGTGAAGTTCAAGTACCTGCAGATAAATACTGGGGTGCGCAAACGGAGCGTTCACGCAACAACTTCAAAATCGGACCAGCTGCATCTATGCCACATGAAATCGTTGCAGGTTTTGCTTACTTAAAAAAAGCGGCTGCTTATGCTAATCATGAGTTGGGTGTGTTACCTGTTGAAAAACGTGATGCAATTGCTGCAGTATGTGATGAGATTCTAGCAGGTAAATTGGACGATCAATTTCCACTGGTTATTTGGCAAACTGGCTCGGGAACTCAATCCAATATGAATGTGAATGAGGTTGTCGCAAACCGTGCTCAAGTGTTAGCTGGACATAAAATTGGTGAAGGTGAGCCTGTTGTAAAGGCAAATGATGATGTTAATAAATCGCAATCTTCAAACGATACTTTCCCTACTGGAATGCATATTGCAGCTTATAAAGCTGTTGCTGAAATTACTATTCCAGGTGTAGAAAAATTGCGTGACACATTGGCTAAAAAAGCTGAGGAGTTCAAAAACGTAGTTAAAATTGGCCGTACGCACTTAATGGATGCGACTCCGTTGACTTTGGGTCAGGAGATCTCTGGTTATGTCGCGCAGTTAAATCATGGCTTGAAAGCTTTAAGAAACACACTTTCACACCTCTCTGAGCTTGCATTAGGAGGTACAGCCGTAGGTACAGGATTAAACACGCCAAACGGCTATGACGTCGTTGTCGCTAAATATATTGCGGAATTTACTGGTCTTCCTTTTGTAACTGCTGAAAATAAATTTGAAGCATTGGCAGCACATGATGCTATCGTTGAAACGCACGGTGCGTTAAAGCAGTTGGCTGTAGCATTAAATAAAATTGCAAATGACATCCGTATGTTGGCTTCTGGTCCGCGTTCAGGAATTGGCGAAATCTTGATTCCTGAGAATGAACCCGGATCATCAATTATGCCAGGCAAAGTCAACCCGACACAATGTGAAGCCTTGACGATGGTTGCTGCTCAGGTCATGGGTAACGATGTTGCAATTACAATCGGTGGCACGCAAGGCCATTATGAGCTGAATGTGTTTAAACCATTAATGGCGGCAAACTTCTTACAGTCAGCTCGTCTTTTAGGTGATGCTTGTGTATCATTCGAAGAACACTGTGCTGCTGGTATCGAGCCAAATTACAAACGCATTAAAGAATTGGTTGACAACTCCTTGATGTTGGTAACGGCTTTAAACACAAAGATCGGCTACTATAAAGCAGCAGAAATTGCACAAACAGCACATAAGAATGGCACTACATTAAAAGAAGAGGCCGTACGTTTGGGTTATGTAACACCTGAAGATTTTGATGCTTGGGTAAAACCTGAAGATATGGTTGGAAGTTTAAAATAAGCTGTGACTATTATTTCAATCAAAAACATACATAGAAAAACATACCTATGGGCTTTTACCATAGGTATGTTTTTCTTTTTTACTGCCTGCAAATTCAATTCGGATATGCAGAGTGAAGGAGCTCCTTTTTTACAGGGAGAATGGGTCCAGGATAGCATTCCGGGACAGCATCACATGATGCAGTATACATTAACCGACTTTAAGTTCACTTGTGACTCTGTCTACGCAACGATGCATGTGAACAACAAAGTACAGACAATACCAGACAGCTGTTATAAAAATGGCTCCTGGACAGAATCTGCAAAAGGTATTTATGTATTGCGAGGGGACTCCATTATCGTCGATGGGATCTATACCAAAGAAAATGGCAAACAGAAAATATCAGGTTGCTATCTTTCCGGTCAATATATACCGCGATTTAAAGTCGTTTATCATTCTGCAGACTCTGTCGTACTTGAAAGCAGATTAGATCAGCGTCCCATTATCTTAAGAAAGACTAAAGACATTACTTGTGTACCTCAAAAAAGGTATCAATAATTTAGTACAATCTATTTATTATCTTCGTACTATTATCGTACAACCTCAACCTTAAAACACCATGAACAAAGGAATTATCGCTTTAGCCTTTGGAGGACTTGCCATCGGGATGACCGAATTCACGATGATGGGCATCTTACCTGATATTGCTAAAGATCTTCATATCGAAATCCCAACTGCTGCCCATCTAATTGCGCTTTACGCATTGGGTGTCGTTGTGGGCGCGCCGACATTAGTTTTATTCACTGGAAAATATCCTCCCAAGAAGGTGTTGCTGTTCTTAATGCTGTTATTTTTTATTTTCAACGGCTTATTTAGCATTGCACCGGGACAGTTTCTAATCAGCCTTTCACGTTTTATGGCAGGTCTACCTCATGGCGCCTTTTTTGGTGTAGGGTCTGTCGTTGCCGCCAGATTGGCTCCAAAAGGAAAAGAAGCACAGGCGATCTCCATTATGTTTACGGGGATGACTATTGCCAATCTAGCAGGGGTCCCCTTAGGTACTTATCTCGGTCATCATTATTCATGGCGTCTGACATACGGTATTATCAGTATACTTGGTTTGATCACGTTCGCAGCGATTTATGCATGGATGCCAAAAATTGAAGCTTCCAAAGGAAATAATATATTTAGTCAGCTCAACTTCTTCAACAAGAAAATCGCCTGGTTATTGATGGCTATCATTGCCATTGGTACTGGTGGTCTTTTCGCCTGGATCAGCTATATTGCACCCCTAGTGACCAATGTGTCTGGTATCGCGCCTGATCGTGTACCACTCATCATGATTTTGATCGGTGTAGGTATGTTTTTTGGGAATCTTATCGGTGGAAAATTGGCGGATACGATTTCACCGACAAAGGCAGCTATTGCAAGTTTTTCCGCTATGGCACTATGTCTTATCATGGTTTATTTTATATCGCCATTGGGCTGGACAGCTTATCCTTTAGCATTTATCACCGGACTCGTCTCCTTTACGATTGGCTCACCAACGCAGCTCATGTTGATCAGGGCTTCAAAAGAGGCAGCAACATTAGCCGCTGCTGGGGGGCAAGCCGCATTTAATCTTGGCAATACCTTGGGTGCATTTTTGGGGGGGATTCCAATAACCATGGGGTTAGCTTACAACGCACCTTCGCTCGTTGGCGTTGGTATGGCGAGCATAGGCGGCTTATTGACCCTACTCTATCTCAAGGTTTACGACAATAAAAGTTTATAAGATATCACATACAATAATGGCTCGAACCAGTTATATCAGTGTAATACGTATTGTTGCTATATTTCTTGTCATCCTGATTCATTCCTCTTCAGGATATTTGAATAGCAATGATTTTTCCTCATTTGACTGGAGCTACGCCAATTGGATCAATAGTTTTTCTCGTTTTTCAGTACCCTTATTTGTTATCATTTCCGGAGCTTTATTGTTACAGAAAAACGAGAGTACGGGACAATTTTACAAAAAGCGGTTGCTTAAAATTGTCCCACCATTTATTTTTTGGACGATCATTTACCTTGTCTATTATTTTATCCGTTATATCGATTTTGAATACGTAGGTTTTCCACAAGTTGTCAACATTGTGTTAATTCGTTTAAAATCAGGAACGAATGCACACCTTTGGTATCTATATATGCTCATTGGGCTCTACCTTGCTATTCCATTTGTCCGCAAAATTGTTGGAAACTGCACAAAGCGAGAGATCGAGATTTTTATAGCCTTATGGTTTGCTTCTTTATTTTTTACGAACAAATGGTTTAATAGTTACTTGCCAAATTTTGACCTTAGCTTTTTCTCAGGGTACATGGGCTATCTGGTTTTAGGCTATTATTTGCGTAATCATCCCGTCAGCATGATGAAATTATCAAGCTTTACATTCTTCGTACTCTGCTGTTTGATTACAGGTTCAGGAACCCAATATCTAAGTATAACCGCCGGGGAGTTCGACCCCACTCTTTATAACTATTTATCACCCAATATTGCACTGAGTGCTGGCTTTCTATTTGTTTTTGTTCAGCGTCTTAAACTACCAGAACCACTCCATGCATTCTGGAGGTTTATCGATATCCACAGTTTTGGCATCTATTTATGCCATATTCTTTTGTTGAATTATATCCACCCAATAGTTCCCTTATCCACATTGTGGAAAATTCCTATTGCAGCGACGCTCACATTATTGACAAGCGCTTTACTTACGTATGGTTTACGAAAAATTCCATTTGGTAAATACGTTAGCGGTTAGGCATAGCATCATAAAAAAGCAGCTATTTTTCCCCTTCGATCTTATTATATACGTACAAGTGCGCATTTGGCCCATCTATTTCATGTCCTTCTTGATCTAACNNTGTTCTCTCCTACTTTCAATTTCATATTCGTTTCCTTACCGGTTAAATGGACAACAGAACCGTTATCGTGCCACATGATCTTCCCCGCATCTTCTATCTTCGTATTTTTGTTAATATATTCGCTGGTAATAGCAAAAGTATTGTCTTTTTTCAATGTAATATTTGTTTTGATACCTTCACAATCTGCACAGGGAATAGTTGCTTCATAAGAACCAGCCCAATCCAAAGAGTTTTGTGATGTATGGACTGTATCCATAATTGACGTCTCAGGTGTGCTCGAATCAGTGCCAATATGTTGGTCACTTTTTTGAGTTTGATTACAAGCAGTCAAGGATACCGTTGCGAAGCAAAAAAATAATGCTGTTAATTTCATAATGCTGTATTTTATCTAAAACAGCTTATTGCAAGCAATTTCAGCGCCAAGAAAACATGAAACGATGAGGTCTAATATATGAAGAAATAAAAAAGGCTTCTTGAAGAAGCCCTTTTTATTGTATAAAACTGTATGGATCACAGTTCAAAAATAATCTATTTATTACTGTAACTTCTTGTTACGGTATCTTCGATCTGACTCAAACGCCGATTCCGATTAGAATGGCAAATCATCATCATCTGATGAACCTGTCAAATCTACCGGCGCAGGCATATCTGCGTAACCAGGAGATGATGGTGCAGGAGCAGCATTACCTAATTTTGTTACACGCCAAGCGACTAATGAATTGAAATAGGTTGTTACACCATCTTTATTAGTCCAAGGACGACCACGAAGATTAAAAGATACTTCTACTTCCTCTCCGATAGCTAAGTTATCAAAAATCGAAGTTCTATCTTGAGTTGACTCAAAACGAATATATTCAACAAACTGCGGGTTTTCGGCATACGCTACAATCATATCACGTTTTTTGAATGATTCGGTCACTTGTTGTGTTGCTCCTATCTCGTGTACTTTTCCTCTAATTTCCATAATCAAAAAAATAAATATTAAAGCGTAAAATTAAGCAATTTTTGAGGAAGAGTTTAATTAACTTTGTACAAAATATGATGGAAGTTTTCAACACCCCCAATAAAGTTATCATTACGTGCAATAAACGCTTATCGCCGTATTTGCAACAGGAAGTTAAAGAGTTAGGTTTTGACATTGTCAGAGCTTTCCCTACTGGAGTAGAGTTAAAAATTAGTGTAAACGATACGATCAAGCTCAATCTGAACTTACGTACAGCTTCACAAATTCTATACTCCTTAAAGGAATTTACGGCGAACAATCCGACAGAACTCTACGAGGAATTAAGTAAAGTTGCTTGGGAAGAACTCATTCAGTTTGACGGATACTTTTCTGTCAGCTCAAATGTGGACAATGAGACAATAAGCACCCCATTATTTGCAAACGTAAAGGTTAAAGATGCGATTGTAGACCGTATCAAAGCTAAAAAAGGAATGCGTCCAAATTCAGGTCCTGACAATAACAAAGCTGTTGTACATTTGTACTGGAAAGACGACCGTGCAGAGATTTTTCTAGATACTTCTGGTGAAACATTGGCAAAGCACAGCTATCGTAAGATTCCGGGAAAAGCACCTATGTTGGAAGCTTTGGCAGCTTCTACTATCATTGCGACGAAATGGGATGGTGCATCTCCTTTTGTCAACCCGATGTGTGGATCCGGAACGCTAGCCATCGAGGCCGCTCTAATTGCAACAAACCGAAAACCAGGGCTCTTGCGTATGAATTATTCATTCATGCATTTCATAGGTTACGATGAGACTGTTTTCTTCCAAGAACGAAGGTTGCTTAAAGATCAAATCAACAAAAAAGCTGCCCCTCAGATTATTGCCTCCGATATTTCAGAAGAAGCGATCAATGTATCCAAAATGAATGCACGGACCGCAGGTGTCGAACAATTAATTTCATTTGAAGTATGCGATTTTGCCGAAACTCACGTTCCTAAAGAAGGTGGTATCATCCTATTCAATCCGGAATATGGAGAGCGCTTGGGCACACATAGCAAATTAGAAATTACGTACAAGCGTATGGGTGACTTTATGAAACAGGAATGCAAAGGTTATAAAGGCTATATATTTACAGGAAATCCAGATTTGGCGAAGAAAATCGGCCTGCGTGCGTCTAGACGTATAGAATTTTATAATGGTAAATTAGATTGTAGATTATTAGAATACGAATTATACGAGGGTACTCGCGAAAAAACAAAAGTATTGTATGAATAACATTATTGAGCGCACAGTAGCATTTGTGCAAGATCGTTTGAAATTTGCAGAAGCAGGCCACGATTGGTCGCATATTCAACGCGTATGGAACAATACGAAGTTAATTTTAGAAGATGAAGAAGCGGATGTCATGGTCTGTGAATTGGCTGCACTATTACATGACATCGCCGACAGTAAATTCCATGATGGCGATGAAACGATAGGCCCTCGCGTTGCTGGTGAATTTTTAGCAAGTCTTGAAATTTCTCCTGAAATAATTGACCACGTTAAGAAGATCATCTTCAACATGTCTTTCAAAGCAAGTTTGGGCGAAGTTTCTTTCCATTCCAAGGAAATGGAAATCGTACAGGATGCTGATCGTCTTGACGCTATCGGAGCGATAGGTATCGCACGTGCTTTTAGTTTCGGAGGAAACAAAGGCCGGGAAATGTACAACCCCAACGTCCCTGTACAAGAATATAAGGATAAGGAAGCTTACAAACATTCTGAAGCACCTACAATTAATCACTTCTATGAGAAACTACTGCTTTTAAAGGAGAAGATGAATACAGAAGCAGCAAAAAAAATTGCCGAACATCGCCATCAGTACATGCTAAACTTCCTTGAGGAGTTCATGTTAGAATGGAATGGTAAAAAATAAATTACAGTTAACAATTACTAAATATAAAAGTGGTACTTTAGATTTTGCACAGCAGGATAGAAAGTACCACTTTTTTTGTCCTGCTGAAATCAACTTTTAAACATATGCGTATGAAACGGTGAAAAGATCCGCCTAAAAACGATTTCAGGTCAATAAAATACCTGAAAAAGATATGCATACATAATTTAAACAAGTAACCGAGTGTAGTCTATGTATGATGCAATACTGTACAAACACTTATACATAATTATAGAATGAAAAAACATATTTTAAGCTGTCTGACACTGGCTATGGTCATTTCATCTTCTGCACTATTTGCACAAACGAAGGCTATAGCACACCGCGGCGTATGGAAAAACAGCCACCTACCTCAAAATTCAATTGCTTCTCTCAAAGCAGCACACGATCTCAAACTCTTCGGATCCGAATTTGATGTTCATTTGACTAAGGATAATATCCTCGTCGTCAACCATGACAACGATTTCTATGGCATTGACATCGCAACAGCGACATATCAAGACCTTTTACAAAAAAAACATCCCAATGGAGAGGCTATTCCGACATTGGAAGAATACCTCAAAGCAGGAAAAAAACTAAAAGGATTACGCCTTATTCTCGAATTAAAAACCAATAAATTAGGTTTGGAGCGTACGCTCGAGGCGGCAACTAAAACTGTCGAAATGGTAAAGAGTCTAAAAGCAGAAAAAGTAACAGACTATATTGCTTTCAGCTTTGAAGCCTGCCAAAAGATCCACGAACTCGCCCCTAAGGCCAATATCCAATATCTCAATGGAGACAAATCACCTGCAGATGTAAATGCTGCTGGAATTAATGGCTTAGATTATCATTTTTCTGTATTTAAAAAGAATACTACTTGGCTGAGTGATGCACATCAACTGGGCATGAAAGTAAATGCATGGACTGTTAATACACCCGAGGAAATGACGAATCTGATTGATCAAAAAATAGATTTCATCACTACAGACGAGCCAGAATTACTCGTTGAAAAATTAAAAAGTAAAAAATAAGGCGGTTAAGTAAGGCTGCGGCTCGAACAATCAAAATCAATATTCAATACAAAAATGTTAAAGAAAAGTTTTATTCTCCTTGCGGCGCTTTGCCTGTCTTTTATCACGTATGCTCAAGACTTTATTGCCGCTAGTTATAATATTCGACAAAGAAATACTGTGGATGTGGATAACATGTGGAATGATCGTAAGGTTCCATTGACCAATCTGATTAAGTACCATGGTTTCGATATTTTTGGTATCCAGGAAGGTTTTTATGATCAAGTTCAAGACCTCAAAACGCTTCTACCAGGATTCGATTATGTCGGTGTTGGTCGTGATGATGGTGCCCACGAAGGAGAACATTCCGCAATCTATTATAATACAAAACGATTTAAAGCAATAAAGAGTGGGACTTTTTGGCTTTCCGCAACAGATACTGAGCATCCGAATAAAGGTTGGGATGCTGCCTTACCACGTATCTGTACTTGGGGCATTTTTGAAGATAAAGCCAACAAAAAACGTTTCATCTTTATGAATACGCACTTTGACCACATCGGCCGTACTGCACGCACGGAGAGTGCAAAATTGATCCTCACAAAAGCAAAAGAATTCGCAAAGGATCTTCCCTTAATCTTAACAGGTGATTTTAATGTCGATGAGAAGGATGAGGCCTATTTCACGCTGGCAAATAGCAAAGTGGTGACAGACGTGCACGAGGTAGCACCATCAAGATATGAACCAAATTCCTCTTTCAACGGCTGGGGTAAAAGTTTAAGAACGTCTGGCCGTATTGACCATATCTTTATCACTAAACCTTTTCAGGTAAAAAAATATGGTATCCTGACAGATACCTATATGAATAAGTTTCCATCAGATCACTTTCCAGTCGCAACTACGCTATCCTGGAAATAAAATTTTGTTAATAACAACAACCTTATAACACAGACAGCGGGTCATTTAAAGATCCGCTGTTTTTTTTACATATCCTGGCAAATCTATCTATGTGTTAAAAATAATCCCTAGCCGGCCCTGTGTAGCGCATCTACTACGATTCCAGACAATATCTTTGATGCAATAGCTAAGGTTTAAACTTTCACATAAATTAACAGTCGATATGCTTAATTTTGAACACAAAACAAATCATGATGAAATTTCCACTACTATATTGTGCACTCTCTGTCTCCGGATTTCTTTATTCAAATACAAGTGAGGCACAGATCTTTAAAAAGATCAGCGAAACATTAGCAAAAACAACTCTGGCGCAGACGGACAGTGCTAAAACAGCAACGTCAACTTCATCCAATATCAGCAGTTTAGCATCTTTATCCAACAAGGATGCCTCCTTGGGAATCAAGCAAGCACTCAGCAACGGCTTAAACTTAAGTATCGAATCATTGGCTAAAAAGGATGGCTTTTTGGGAGATGCTGCCGTAAAAATTTTGATGCCAGCCGAAGCGCAGAAAGTAGAGAAAACACTCCGTGCTGTCGGGATGGGAAAACTATGTGATCAATTTATTCAAAGCATGAATAGAGCAGCGGAAGGGGCTGTCAAAGAGGCTGCTCCTGTATTTGTCAAATCCCTTTCTAAAATGACCATTACTGATGCGACCAATATCTTACTGGGAAACAAGGAAGACGCCGCAACAACATTTTTTAAAACAAATACATCGGCAGAACTAAACAGCAAATTCAGTCCGCTGATCAAATCAGCAATGGGGACAAACAATGTGGATCAATATTGGACTCAACTGACTACGGCCTATAACAATCTACCTCTTGGCAACAAAGTAGAAACCAACCTCACGGCATACGTCACGCAGAAAGCAATCGATGGTTTATTTATTAAAGTAGCTGACCAAGAGTTAAAAATAAGAAATAACATTGGCGGCAGCAGAAATACAGATATTTTGCAAAAAGTATTTGGTTATGCTGACGAAAAGAAATAGAAGAGATGATTCCATCGAATCATCTTTTCTTTAGCTGTTCTCAATTGAAGGCTTATAAAATTCTGAAAGCTTTTTGAAGGTAAATTGTTTTTAAATGCAACTAAATTAAATTGCAAATAAAAAGCAATTTATCTAAGTTTGACCACCCTTATCATATTAAGGCTATTAAAAAATGAGCACATTTGAAATAAATAACATCAGTGATTTTTCGGTATCCGAAAGGTTCCAACGTTATGTACAGATTGACACGCAATCCGACGCAAATTCGCCAACATGTCCCTCTACCGAAAAGCAAAAGAACCTTGGTAAGTTACTTGTAGAGGAATTGCTCGCTTTGGGCATTTCAGATGCTGCCATGGATGACAACGGTTATATCTATGCGACTATTCCATCCAATACTTCCAAGAAAGTCCCAGTCATTTGCTTTTGTTCTCACATGGATACTTCTCCTGATTCATCGGGAAAAGACGTTAAGCCGTTGATACACGCCAACTATCAAGGACAAGATTTGATCCTTCCTGACGACAATAGCATCGTTATCAAATATGCAGAACATCCTGACTTGGCCAACCAGATTGGTAATGATATTATTACTGCAAGTGGCACAACTTTATTGGGAGCCGATGATAAAGCAGGCATAGCTGAAATTATGGATGCTGCACGCTTGTTGATGAAGCATCCAGAAATCAAACATGGTGATATCAAGATTCTCTTTACACCCGATGAGGAAATTGGTAGAGGAGTTGACAAAGCAGATTTGAAGCGACTTGCCGCCGATTTTGCTTATACAATGGATGGTGAAAAAGCAGGTACAATAGAAGATGAAACATTTTCAGCAGACGGTGCAACATTAACCATCCATGGCGTATCAGTGCATCCGGGTTTTGCGAAAGGAAAGATGCAGAGTGCCATCAAAATCGCCAGCGCAATCATTGACGCATTACCGAAAGACAGACTGTCACCTGAGAGCACCAACAAAAAAGATGGTTTTGTTCATCCCGTACAAATCAGTGGAACTGTAGAAAAAGCTGAGATTCAATTTATCGTACGCGATCATGTTACAGCCAATCTAACAAATCACGAAAACGAACTGGAGGCTCTTGCGAAATCAATCGTCGAACAATATCCAAATTGTACCTATACGTTTACGATAAAAGAGCAATACCGCAACATGAAAGAGGTCCTGGATCAACATCCGGAAATCATGGAAATTGGTATGGAAGCAATCAATAGAGCTGGTATGATTGCCGAAAGAAGAAGTATCCGGGGTGGTACAGATGGATCACGTCTTTCCTTCATGGGCTTGCCTTGCCCTAATATTTTTGCCGGAGGTCATGCTTTCCACGGCAAACAAGAATGGGTAGCCGTACAAGATATGCAGAAAGCGGTCAAAACAATTTTACATGTTGTATCTTTATGGGAAGAAAAGGCATAAACACCTTTCAATAAACAGTAATTAATAAGCAAATAAACGAGTGAACCGATTCATTTATACTTTTGAAAAAGACACTCCAAAATAACTATATAATGAAAAACGACGTATTAAAAGCGATACATTACAGAAGATCCGTATTTCAGGCATCCTTCACAGATGAGGAAGTCAGTAAAGAAGATATCTTGAGCATTTTAGAGGCTGCCAATGCTGCTCCAACACATAAAAGAACACAACCTTGGCGTTTTGTCATCTTCCGGAAAGAAGGGTTAGAACGCTTAGGAGCTGAACTATCCAAAATCTATAAATCGGTCACTCCTGCCGAAAAGTATAGTGAGGCAACTGAACTAACAATGGGCAAAAAAGCAACGCAGTCTAATGTTGCCATCGCTATCGTTGTCAATTACACGGGCGAAGTTCCAGAATGGGAAGAATTGGCCTGTACAGCAGCAGCAGTTGAAAACATGTGGCTAGCCGCACACTCCTTAAATATCGGCGGTTACTGGGCAACTCCAGGTTTGATCAATCATCTTGGAGGTTTCCTAAATTTAGAGGAAAATCAAAAATGTATTGGCCTATTCTATTTAGGTCATCATCAATCTGAGGCACGTGAGCCTATAAGAACAGCTATTGAAGAAAAAATCCGTTGGGAAGAGTAAATTGACGTTTTCCTTTTTCGGAGCGCTCCATTTCCTATGAAGGAAATGGAGCGCTTTTTTATCGGATAAATCTATTTCTTCTCCATGCCAAAACAATGTGTGGGCCTAATCACAGTTGCTTGGGTCTGATCTTTCGCTTCTCGGACAGGAAAGGAGATCTTTAACCGTCCTTTAGTTCCCTGCCATTTCGGTCCAGTCTGCAGGAGACGAACGGCCTCGTCAAAGAGAAATTGGTCCGGCTGTCCTTCTGCACTTATTTGGGTTGGTACTCCATTCTTGTCAATCGTAAAATTGACAATGACATCCCCTCCTGCATCAGAGGATACAAACTGAATGTTAAGATATTGTTCAAAAGTCTTCCATCCTTCCCGTGGTGTCGCATCACCTCCATCCAATAATGGCTCGACGGACACGCTATTTTCAGGTTCGCTCAACTCCACATCAGTGGTGCGTTCTGCCTTACCGTTAAAATGTTTAAAATACAGTAGAGCCAATAACGTAACGAACAATACGGCAGCAGTAGCACCTATTGCCAGGCGCTGCCAGGTAAAATACTGCGCATGCCTGGTTGCGACCGTGTCTTCTACCCGGCGACTAAGACGTTGTTGCAACAAGCTCAACTGTCGTGCATCCACGCCATTTTGTAATCGGTAACCATCAATAGCATCTTGTAAAAAGGGGTCATCCAGTGCTTCACGCTCCAGTTGAAACATCTCCTCCTTGCTCATCAAACCATGGATGTAATTATGGATCCGCGATAATTGATAATTATTTTCCATTTTCTTTCCTTTCCATACAGATTTTCAAATTGCGCTTTCCATTTTGAATAGCGCTCTTGACCTTATTCAATTCATATCCAGTCAAATCTGCGATATCTTTATAACATTTTTGCTCGAGGTAAAACAAACGCACACATTCTTGTTGCTCCCGGTTCAAAGTTAACATGCAGCCCTCCAGTTTCTCGAAATCCCTTTCTTCCCATTTCGGTTCACTGGTATTATTTAGCTTCTGTTCGCTTTCAAACAAATTGTCCTCGATATCAACCTGTGTCGTTCTTTTATCTTTACGTAACTGCATCAGGCAATAATTTTTGCTGTAGACATGCAACCAGCTTTTAAAATTATCGACTTCATATTGACGAAGCTTTTGTATGAGCTCTTCAAATATTTGCATCACCGCATCTTGACTACGATCGGGATCTTGTAAATATTTAAAGCATACACCATAAAGCAAGGACATATAGGGTGAATATAATTTCCCCAGTGTAGACAAGTCTCCACTTGTTTTATAGTGTTGTAATAGCTCTTTCTCGTTCATGCGTAAATAATCACCTTAATGATGAATTAAGATACGGATTTCCATAAATAAACAAAGCAATCGCTATAAAATATCCGAAAAACAAAAAACCGTCTTCACGATAAAATGAAGACGGTCGATAAAAATATAATATGAATTACGGTTCTAATTTCCTTGTTTCCAATTGTAGCGCAGCGTAACACCGTAGGTTCTTGGATCAGCCACAACGCCAGCATATTGTCCATAACTTCCTGGTGCGGCCAACAGTTGCTCGTAATAGTCTTTATTGGTCAGATTCCGGCTCCAAATAAATACGGAGATACCGTTTGATCCTCTGAAACCCAGACGTGCATTCAATACCGAATAGGCATCAATATTCAGATATTGTGATGGAGACGAGCTTGATGAAAATTTAGATCGATGGAAGAGATCTGCTCCTAAAAAGTATGAACCATTCAGTCCGATCAGTTTCCCGCTTTTATTGGCTTCGCCGCCCAATGACCACGACCATTTGGAGACTCCTGGGAGGACACCCCCTGAAACATCTTTAAAAGCTTGGGCACCTCCAACTTCTTCCAGTGGAACCGGAGCATTGGTAAATTTTACATATTTTGCATCTGTATAAGCCAATGCACCATTCAATCGCAGGAAGTGACCGATGTTGATATTTCCGTCCAATTCGATTCCTTTTACACGAACTTTTTCGGCATTAGCTAAATAACCACGATTCACTCCCGGTTCAGGCGTTTGCACTTGAGTTTGATAATCTTTTATATCCGTTTGATAAACAGTTAGATTAAGCAATGAATTGCGCGTTGGATTTGTTTTTACACCAAACTCTTTATGACGCACTGCTTCGGGCTTAACTTCTGCGAGATCCAGCAAAACAGCTCCATTGGCTGTTGGCAAGCCACCAACGTTGATACCAACGGGTTTGTAGCTAATGGAATAGGTAGCATAAGCATTTATCTTCGGGTTGAAGCGGTATCGTGCTGAAAGTTGACCTGAGAAGTTATCTGCATCGGCATTGACATCGAAGGTCTGATTGGTATACACGCCATTCTTAAGAGCTAACAATGCCGGATCGGAAGTTTGCAGACCACCGTAAGTCTGTCTATCATAGTTCGCTACCTTTTTATCATAGTTATACCGTACTCCCGGCAAGATGTGCAATTTTGATGTAAGAGCCCAATCAATTTGTGTATAGGCCGCTAGACTTGTACTTTTTATCCCGTAGACTGTCTTGATCCCAAAGTTGTCAAATAAGCCGGGAGTTTCCCAAAGCGCGCTTGTTGAGTTTTTTTGGAAACGCCAAAACGCAGACCCCGTTTCTTCCGTATGTACAGGGTCGGTGCCAAGATCTTGCCACAAACCAAATACACCAACGACACCGCTCACCTTTTCGCTGATCTTTCCAGAATATCGAAATTCCTGTGACCACTGGTTATGTACAGAATTCCCAGCAGAAACAGTATATACCGGAAGGCCTAGATAATCGCGGTCATTGAGAGGCACCCATGTCCATTTGCGCCAAGCGGAGGTAGATGTCAGTGTCCCTTCTCCGATCTTGATATCGGCATTCAATGCCATTCCACCCAATTTATTATCCGCTTTTGATTGCGTATCTAAATCTATTTTACGTTCGAAAGCACTTTTATAGGGTAGTTCATAACCTAGATCTTTAATAATGGCGTCAAATTGTCTATAATCGGCCCGTTGTGTTTTTACCACTCCGGCAACAGCCCAACCATAGCCATCCGGTTTTTGAGATGATACATCTCCCGAAAGTACCAACTTAATATTTTCAGTTGGCGTAAACAATAATTGCCCTCTAAAACCAAGATTATTGATATCGTTGATTTTCCTATTGGTGTGCACATTGAAGAGATTTCCATCACGTTGCGTTCCAGAAAAGGAAGCCCGCGCTGCTAAGTTTTTGGCCAAGGGTCCCGAAATGGAAGTCTTCGCCTGAATAAATCCCTGATTTCCGTAACTGACTTCCACATTGGCTTCTGGTGTAAATTGTGGCAGACGAGAGGTAATATTAAATGCGCCCGCAGTTGTATTCTTTCCAAACAGTGTACCTTGAGGGCCGCGCAATACTTCGATTTGGTCAATATCAATAAAGTCCAACCAGGTTGCCGCAGGACGAGCAATGTATACCCCGTCGAGGTAAAATCCGACTCCGGGGTCGATGCCATCATTGGTCAGACCATAGGTAGAACCCAAACCGCGTATATTGAGTGTTGTATTTCGTGCATTTGATGCATATAACTGAACAGTAGGTACCAGCTCTTTCAGACGATTAACATTAAAGGCCCCTGCATCTTCTAATGCAGCTCCACGGATAATAGAAACTGGGATTGGAACATCCTGCAATTGTTCCTTACGCCTACGAGCGGTTACAACAACCTGATCTAGCGCCTCCAATCGTGGCGTAAGTTCAATAACCGTAGGAGATTGGTCAACGACAATATGACGAGTTTGATACCCAACAATAGAAACAATCAAGGAAAAAGGTAATTTTTGCCCGGTCACAAATTGAAAGACCCCCTTACTGTCGGTTTTTACTTGGTGAGTAACGGCCTCAAGCTGGACGGTGACACCCTGTAGTGGCTCCTTTGTAACCGCGTCTATTACAGTTCCTGTTAATGAAGCATTTATAATGGGTTTTGGATTTTCTACTTGCGCGTAGGCATGGTAAGAACCAGGTAAAAGCAAGCTAAAAATGACGCTAATTCGAAAAATAGCATTTTTTTTCATAAATTTATTCAGTTTAATGGTGAATCTAAAACAAGTGCCAACGCCAATCGATACTTGCTTCATTGTTAAAACTTTGTGAAAGGGAAGCTTAGGCTTCCCTTTTCTAATATAAGAGAGTGTAAGAGAGAAATTTTAACAACACATTCGTTCCCCACAATTTTTGAAGGTCACACCATATACCGCTTTCGAAGCGGACAATAAACTCGTTTTTGAGGAGTAATCTTGTTTCATTTTTATTGTTTCTTTGTGAATTTAATCTGCCGACTGCATACAGTCCTTTTCAGCGCGTAATTCAAAAACAAGCATTGTATGGTCGACGCCATTATTGTTCTTTTCATAATTCAATTAGCTTATTTTTGTCATCCTAGCTATTCATCTGTAAATCAGATAACGGTACAAATATATAAATATTTTTTAAAAGACTACTAATTTGATAGATTTTATAATATTTTTTTTCAAAAACGTCATTACAGACTTATTTTGAGCAAGTTAAATTAAGAAAATACGTAAAATAAGACGTACCGGTGGCGGGATCAATGTCTATATATGAATTAGCTAAGAAGAATATCGCCACCCGCAGGCGAAGAAAAATAGGTCTTGCCTTGCATAGAGATAGATTTTGAAAACGTGATTTCTAAAAACAGCAAAGAAAAAGGCTGTCCTGATGGACAGCCTGATATACTAAAGTTTTTTAGCATTTCGCAGCTTTACCTAAACAACAGCAATGCAATCAATAACGTGATTACGACGTTAAAGGTCTGCGCGATTAAGAATGCATAAAGTGGTTTTTTATTATCCTGCACAAAAAGATCTTTAAAGTTAGTTTCCAAACCTATTGAAGTAAATGCCAAGGTAAACCAAAGACCCTGTAAGTTTTTCAAACTGCTTTTAACAGCATCTATTTTTTCTGCTGATATAACGAAAGAAAATAATAAGGATGCAAAAACGAATCCCAGTACAAATTTAGGGAAGCGTTCCCAGATGATTTTCAAGGTTGGTTTTTCTTGTTTTGTTTCCTCATCCACAGATTTCGCATAGGTCCAATAAATACTGATAGCAAAAGCTGCCAGACCCAATAATACATTTTGTGAAAACTTCACAATTGTACTGATTTTCAACGCCTCTTCACCTACCAAAGAACCCGATGCAACCACAGCTCCAGTTGTGTCGATACTTCCGCCGAGCCAGGCACCGGTAACCTCTTGCGACAAGCCCATCCACTCGGCCATGTAGGGCATAAAAATCATCATTGGAATTGCTGTAATTAAAACCAATGAAATCACATAGGAAAGTTTTTTGCTATCGCCTTTAATCGCTCCCGATGTAGCGATTGCTGCAGAGACACCACAGATGGAAACCGCACTCGATAGCATCAGTGACATTTCCTTATCGATCTTTAGCTTTTTACAGATCCAAAATGCAAAATACCAAACGGATAATACAACAGCCAAGGCTTGAATAAGCCCCAGTGATCCCGCTTTAAGAATATCTCCAAAAATAACCGTAGTACCAAGCAGGATAAGACCAATCTTAACATAAAGTTCGGTGCTAAGCGCTTCCTTAAACCAATCGGGTAACTTAAAGCAATTGCTCATGATTAAGCCAATGATCAAACTAAAAATTACAGCCTCAAGATTATACTCTTTGACCGTCGCATTACCGGCCAAAATCAAAGCGAATACTGTGAGAATAAATACAATAGGAAATACGACCAACAGATTTTTTAGGGATTTTCCGAGCAAAAGAGTACCCAATATTGCAGTAAAGAATACAAAAATAAACTGCTCAAAAAGCCTGATTAAATTCGTTGGCTCCAAAACTGTTGAGAAGAGCTCTGCGGAGTTACTCCATGAAAAGCTGGGTACCGGCGCAATAACGCCTGAAAGTGCTAAAAAAATAGTGGCGAGTCCTAAAATAACGACTACCCAGTCTTCTGTAAGTACAAATGATCTTGACGATGCCATAAATTGGTTAGTATTAAAACACTAAATTTAGTATAATTACCGCTACTTTCTATGATTGTAACACAAAAATGGCCGAAGATCTCTCTCCGGCCCTCAACCAAAACCAATAATCTATTATCAATCAAAAACAATATTTATTTTCGTCTATTAATTTCTTCGCAATTCGCTGACGTGCATCTTTCACGTTAAATGGCTGAGCTTTTGTAAACCTGCGTAAGCCGACCAACATCATATTCAGTTCATCACCTTCACCAAACGAATAAAGCGCTTCTTTACCAGCAACATTGATTTTATCAATTGCGCCATACAAGTAAATTTTAGCCATATCTGTTGCGTATTCAGCTTTCTCAGAACCCGTATGTACCAATTTCTCCGCACGCAGCAACACCGATTCTGTGATATATACATACCCCATAATATCGGCGATATTCATGAGGATCTCTTCTTCTTTTGAAAGGGACATCATAAGCTTTTGCACCGCAGCACCAGCAATTAACAGACCTGCCTTTTTCAGATTTGCAACAATTTTCTTTTCTGCAGCAAAAGGCGCATCATCTTCTTCACCGAAGTCAGGGATAGCTAATAGCTCTCCAGCAACAGCTTGAGCTGGCCCCATCAGATCCAGTTCGCCTTTCATTGCTCGTTTTAGCAACATATCTACAACTAGCAGTCTATTCACTTCGTTCGTCCCCTCAAAGATTCTGTTGATCCGCGAATCCCGATAGGCGCGTTCCATCGGCGCTTCTGCCGAGTAGCCCATTCCACCATAGATCTGCACCCCTTCATCGACGACATAATCCAACATCTCTGAACACCATACTTTTATAATAGCACACTCAATTGCAAACTGCTCTACGGACTTCAATTTTGCTTTTGCTTCATCCATGCCTCCAGCAATCAGCGCATCATAGGCATCGTCAATATTTTGGCCCGCGCGATAGGATGCGGACTCGACAGCAAACAAACGTGTCGCCATCTCTGCCAGCTTATACCGAATAGCTCCAAATTTAGAGATCGGCAGATTGAATTGGACACGTTCATTGGCATACTGCACCGCATGATTAATCACCATACGTGCTGAACCGATAGTGGCAGCCCCAAGTTTAATACGGCCTATATTGAGAATATTTACAGCGATCTTAAATCCATTTTCACGATCAGAAAGCATATTTTCTACAGGAACCGGACAATCGTTGAAGAAAACTTGACGTGTAGAAGATCCTTTGATGCCCAATTTATGCTCTTCAGGATTCATGGTGATTCCTCCAAAATCTTTCTCAACGATAAATGCAGTCAGATTTTTATCATCATCGATTTTTGCAAATACGATAAAGATATCTGCAAATCCACCATTCGTGATCCACATTTTTTGTCCATTGATCAAATAATGTGTCCCTTCAGCATTTAATTTTGCGGAAGTACGGCCCGAATTTGCATCCGATCCAGCATTGGGCTCGGTCAAACAATAGGATGCCTTCCATTCACCAGTAGCAAGCTTCGGAATATATTTTGCCTTTTGGGCATCATTGCCATAATATAGAATAGGCAAGGTACCTATTCCCGTGTGGGCCGACAGTGCGACTGCAAAGGAAAAACCACCTCCCACGGCATCGGCAACAAGCATAGAGGTATTAAAATTCTTACCAAACCCACCATACTCTTCAGGGATAGAAACACCCAGCATCCCCAGTTCACCAGCTTTATCCATCAAGCTGGGCATAAGCCCCTCTTCTTGCGCATCAATACGGTCAAGCTTATTCAGCACTTCTGTATCCAAAAAATCTAAACAAGTCTGACGAATCATTTTCGCTTCTTCATCGAATTCCTCTGGAATAAAAACTTCAGTATAGGGAGTCTCTCTAATAACGAACTCTCCGCCTTTAATTGCTTTATTTTCGCTCATTGTTTTTTAAGATTGATAGGGAGATCAACTTATTGTTGTTTAGTTTCTGATCTCCAATATTTTTAAATACTTCTATTCGCTATGAGATCGGCGCCCCATATTTTATTGATCTCGTTTTGCTTAAAAGCTAGTTTCAGTCCAATAACTCAAAAATACCTGCTGCCCCCTATCCAGTTCCTACACACATCGTCACCATGCCATATTTTTTCCCTCTACGTTTCAGCTCATTTAGGATCTGGACAGTTAATTTGGCGCCTGTACAACCGAGCGGATGCCCTAAAGCAATAGCACCGCCATTGACATTGACCTTCTCTTCGTCTAATCCAAGCTCGCGAATAACCGCAAGGGACTGGGATGCAAAGGCTTCATTTAATTCAAAAAGATCAATATCTTCTTTTTTTAGTCCTGCTCTTTCCAAAGCCTTTGGTATCGCATAGATAGGACCAATACCCATAATACGCGGGGGTACCCCTGCTACCGCAAAGCTCACAAGTTTTGCTATAGGCTTTACACCAAGCTCTTTCACTTTAGCTTCGGACATCACCAATACAAAGGCGGCACCATCAGATGTCTGGGAAGAGTTCCCTGCGGTTACCGAACCATTTGCGGCAAAAACCGGCTTCAATTTTGCCAGGGCGTCCAAAGATGTATCGGCACGCGGTCCCTCGTCTGTATCGACTACATATTCACGCGTTGCGATCTTACCATCTTTCAAATAATTTTCTTTAACAGTGATCGGCACAATACCGTCTTTGAGATGGCCATTCTGAATCGCCGCGACTGCCTTTTGATTCGATTTAAGTGCAAAAGCATCTTGGTCTTCACGTGAGACATTATAATCTCTCGCTACCGCCTCGGCCGTCAGTCCCATGCCCCAGTACCAATCTGGATGATCCTTTGCCACCACAGGATTAGGTACGATTTTCCAGCCACCAAACGGCATTCCGGACATGACTTCCACCCCACCGGCAATAATGACATCTGCCATACCGGTCTTGATCTTTGCGACAGCGGTTGCAATAGTCTCCAGCCCCGAAGCACAGTACCTATTTACAGTTACTCCGGGCACTTTATCGGTATCTAGTCCCATCAAGGAAATGAAACGTGCCATATTGAGCCCTTGTTCAGCTTCTGGCATGGCATTCCCAACGATGACATCATCTATATCTTCTTTATTTAAATTCGGCACAGTGGATACAAGATGTTTTATCACATCCGACGCTAAATCATCCGCCCGCATAAAGNNTCTGTACGAAATCCTGCTACTATGTATGCTTCCATTATTTTTAATTTTTACGTGAGTAGTGAGTTTTAGTTTCGCAAAGGCTTACCCTTAGTCAACATAAATTGAATTCTTTCGAGCGTTTTGCGTTCTGCACAAAGCTCAAGGAATGTTTTACGTTCGAGATCCAGTAAATATTGTTCTGACACTTCTGTTGGTGAGGATAAGTTGCCACCACACATCACCCAACCTAATTTTTCTGAGATCTTGCGATCATAATCTGATATATAGTTACCTTCACGCATCGACGAAGCTCCCACATACACAATTCCCAATCCCTGATTGCCTAAAACCTTGATATCATTACGTGGAGCTGGCTGTACATATCCCTCATCGGCCAATTCCAATGCCTTCGCTTTCGCATCTGCCAGCAGGCGGGCGCGGTTCATTGTAATGCCAAACTTATCTTTTTGAAGATAGCCTAACTCATAAGCTTCATAAGCAGACGTTGAAACTTTCGCCTGGCCAATGGTCAGGAATTTATCCTTCAGCGTATTTTGAACAATCTGATCCTCTTTAAACTCCTCCGAGGCCCGAAGGGTAAATTCCTTCGTACCGCCACCACCCGGGATAACACCAACTCCCAGCTCTACTAGCCCCATATAGGTTTCGGCATGAGCCTGCACAAAATCGGCATGAATAGAAAATTCGCAACCACCGCCAAGCGTCATCTGAAAAGGAGCAACGACTACCGGAATTGACGAGTACCGCAACCGCATCGATGTATTTTGAAACGCACGGACGGCCATATTCAGTTCGTCAAAATCCTGTTCGACGGCCATCATGAAAATCATTCCGATATTGGCTCCAGCAGAAAAGTTTTTCCCATCATTGGACACCACCAAACCGCGATATTCCTTTTCAGCCAGGTCAATGGCTTTATTCAAGCCCTGGATAACATCGCCACCGATGGTATTCATCTTGGTATGAAATTCACAGTTAATGATACCATCGCCAAGATCAATAATAGAAACACCCGTATTTTTCCAGATTGTTTTACTTTCCCGAATGTGATCCAATACGATCAGATCTTCCGTGCCGGGAATAGCTTTATACGATTTGGTTGCAATATCATAATAATGGCGCACACCATTTTCAATTTTATAGAAAGACTCATGTCCTGCATCCAGCATCTCATGTACCCAAGATGCCACCTCGCCATCTTGGCCCGGGAGCCGCTTTTCTTCGGCCTTAATCCTAGACAAGGTATCACGAACGCCCAAGGCATCCCAAACTTCAAATGGTCCCAACTCCCAGCCAAATCCAGCACGCATGGCATCGTCGATCCGGAAAAAGTCGTCGGTAATCTCCGGTACACGACGTGATACGTATTCAAACAATGGGTAATGCATGGCACGGAAAAGCTCCGCCGCCTTATCTGTCCCCTGCTCGTATACTTTCATCCGCTTCCGGATATCCTCAATTGGCTTGGTGGCTTCCAACGTCGAAGATTTCACCTTTTGCTGCGAGCCAAATGCAAGCGTTTTCAGATTTAAAGATAAAATCTCCGAATTGCCATCAGCGGCTTTTACTTTCTCATAAAAACCTTTTTTGGTTTTCTCTCCCAACCATTTATTTTCCACCATCTTACTGATAAATTCAGGAAGCTGGAAAACGCCTTTAGCTTCATCATCAGGCGCATTTTGCAGGAGTCCGTTAGCCACATTGACCAAGGTATCAAGTCCTACCACATCGGCCGTACGAAAAGTTGCCGATTTGGGATGGCCCATTGCAGGACCAGTATATTTGTCGACCTCTTCAACGGTCAAACCAAGTGGCTCCACCAGATGAGTAACCGCCAGCATCGAATAAACACCAATGCGATTTCCAATAAACGCCGGTGTATCTTTACACAATACAACGGATTTACCTAACATTTTATCGCCGAAGTGAAGAATAAAATCAACGATCTCCGGCTTGGTATGCGGTGTTGGAATAACTTCCAATAACGGCAGATAGCGTGGTGGGTTAAAGAAGTGTGTGCCACAGAAATGATCTTTAAAATCATCACTTCTGCCTTCCGTCATCAAATGAATAGGAATACCAGAAGTATTGGAAGTAATCAATGTTCCAGGTTTTCGGAATTGCTCGACACGTTCGAAAACCGACTTCTTCACATCTAGTCGCTCGACGACAACCTCGATAATCCAGTCCACCTGAGCGATATCTTTCAAATTATCATCAAAATTCCCTGTTTTGATACGTCTGACAAAGGACTTGCTATAAATTGGTGAAGGGTTTGTTTTTAGAGCTGTTTCTAAAGAGCTGTTGACAATACGATCCCGAACGATCTTGGTTTCCAACGTTAAGCCTTTTGCTTCTTCTGCCGGAAGTAGCTCCCGAGGGACGATATCGAGCAGTAAAACTTCAACACCAATGTTAGCAAAATGACAAGCAATTCGCGAGCCCATAACACCCGAACCCAGAACCGCCACTTTTCTAATATTTCTGTTCATCATAACATATTTATCATGCACTTCTGTACATTTGGTTTAACTTCTATACAATAGACTCTTCCTTGTAACTAGTCGCCAGCTCATTGAGCTTGGCCAGAGAAGAAATTAATTGATCCCGTTCTTTTTCCGAAAAATTATCCGCCAAGTACTGATTGAAATTACGGACAACATCTTTGGCTATTCTCCGTTTCTCCCTTCCCAATTCAGTCAGATACACTTTGACCGAACGTTTGTCCGTTTCACTGGTTTCACGGTAAATAAATCCTAATGACTCCAAATTATTCAACACACGAGACAAACTAGTTGTTTTAACTCCAGTCAAATTTGCAATCTGAGAAACAGGCGTCCCTTCTTTATGGATATTGATTAAAATATAACCAGCAGCCTGGGTAAAACCATATTGCGAAGCAATTTGATTGTATTTATTGGCTATGGTCTGCCAGCCCGTTTTTAAAAAATAATCGATTGTCTGATTTTGGTTCATAAGCGTACTCACAAGCGATTTATTATGCTTGCATAACAAATATACCAGTTAGTAATAACAATAGCAAGGCGAAAAACAATATATTTTGTCATTTATCCGTCAGCATAAAAAGTTCAATTCCCTTTCATATACACTGAAAAATCAAAAATGTGGAAAACTTTTAAACACTGAAATACAACATGATAAAGCAGATCGCAAAACTTTTATTAACAAGTCCTGTTTAATAATCAAAATTAATTGCGTTAACTTTGTCCCGAACAAACATCATCATTGTATGGCTTTAGTAAACATACCACGCTTGGACTTGTTACATTATACACAAGGAACCCAAGAACAACGAAATCAATTTATTCAAGATATTGGCAGAGCTTTTAATGAAACAGGCTTTGTGACGATTGCCAATCATGGTTTATCAAAAGAGCTGATTGAAGAATTATATCAAGTCGTTCCTGAATTTTTTGGTTTACCGACGGAGACAAAAGAAAAATACGAATTTCCGGAACTTGCAGGCCAGCGTGGCTATACAGCGAAAGGAAGAGAAAAAGCCAAAGACTCGACGACACCAGATTTGAAGGAATTTTGGCAACGCGGTCAAACAATCGTTGGTGAAGAATATTCAAAGTCTGATTTTCCGGACAATCCTCTGGTAGCTGAAATACCTCGTTTCAATGGCGTCACTGCAGAGGTTTATAAAAAATTGGAAGATACCGGCCGTGAACTATTGAAAGCAATAGCAACCTATCTTGATCTTGAAGAAGATTACTTTGAAAAGTTTGTTATCAATGGTAATTCTATTTTACGCGCTATTCATTATTTTCCAATCAGCGACCCTGATGCTCTAGCTCCAGACGCTGTCCGTGCAGGTGCTCACGAAGATATTAACCTCATCACTTTATTGATCGGAGCGAGCGCAGATGGACTTGAAGTACTGACAAAAGATGGAGAATGGTTCCCGATTAAAGCCAAAGGTGAAGATATAGTCATCAATGTTGGCGATATGTTGCAACGTTTGACAAACAATAAATTAAAGTCAACCACCCACCGTGTAGTTAATCCTCCACGTGAAAAAATGGGCACTTCCCGGTTTTCTATTCCATTCTTTTTGCACCCAAAATCTTCCATGAGTCTGGCTTCCCTGGACTCTTGCATTGATGCTGAGCATCCAAAAGTCTACGAAGATTATACGGCAGGCCAGTACCTGGATGAACGATTGAGGGAAATCGGATTAAAAATGTAAAATAGAACAAACTTGTTGATATGAGAATCGCAACAAGTTAAAAATACAACAACATTCCATCAGCAATAAGGCCGATGGAATGTTGTTATTTCAGGGTACTGAAATCAGTTGTCTGCAACTGAGCGTTATAATTTAAAATGATCATGCACTTTAGAAATTATAGCCAAATCCTACATTCAGATAGATATTATGCATGCTAAAATCTATGGAGCTAAAATACTTCTCGATGATGGTGTGAAAGCCATAAGTAACATCTGTCAACAACTTAAAGTGTTGATTCATTCTCCATTCTGCGCCAATTTGTGTTCCCCATTGAAATTTACGAACGTTTTCAGAAAAATCATAAGATGCCTGACTACCTTTTTCAAAGGTTATTTTTGTTCCCGTTGGTGTATTTTGACGCAAGTATCCATTAGATACATTTCCATCAAACGTATTGTCCAACAATGCGGAAAAATAAAGTCCTCCGTATAAATTCCAACGGTTCGACAGTTTATAAACGGCCAAAACAGGTACAGATAGGTAAGTGTTCTGTACATCGGTTTCAACCTTTCCCGTATAATATCCCTTTACCTTCGCATCATCTTTGACAATTTCTGTTAGATAATTCTTTACCCGTGCTTCTGTTTTCATTCCTTTCGTTTCAAAACGTATCCCTGAACGAAATCCCCAGTTTTTACTTTTCCCCAGCCATTTTGTAGCATTGGCTTCTAGCCCAACTTGCAAGCCAGGATTATAGCTTTCGATCTTACGTATAGTTTGAGGCAGTCACTACTTCTGCATTTTCAAAAGCAGAATACAAATCTGCACCTTCATCAGACACAAAAGAAACTGTATAGGTTTTAGACCATGCTCCATCCTCCGAGGTAACAGTATATTTTTGTGGCTCGAAAAAATTAAGCTCAGTACCGCTTTTTGGCTCGATAGATGCGCCAGGCGTTAAAACAAATTCGGGAGACTGCATATAACTTCCCGCGAAACGTTTTAGCAAGAAAACGATGGTATTGTTATCGATAGAAGGTTCCCCTTTTAAAATTTGGTCGCCCTGAGCAACACTCGCACCTTCAATATCTGCTTCTGCATTTAATGCTTCTTCTTTTATACAGCTTTCTAAGCAGAAAAGCAGCATAAATTAATTACCCAGAAGTAATTTCTTGTTCGCTTCATAAAAATAATTTTTAGCATAAATTTAATAATCAATGTCATTGGGCAACACATTGATTTCGCAATGCTACTATTCCTGATTTCAAAAAAGGTCGTTTCCATACGTTTTTCTTAATAGACAACCAATTCTTTACATTAGGTAGCACTATAGCCCTTTAATTTCCCGCTTGATCTTGCTAGGTAAGCTCTCCACAATAAGCTGATAACTATGCAGAATCAACTCCTCCAGTTTTCGATCATCAAGCTCCCTATTGGCAATAACAGTATTCCAATGTTTCTTATTCATATGGTATCCTGGTAGTACCGTCTGCTCGTATTTTTCTCTAAGTTCAATCGCCTTTTCTGGATCACATTTAACATTAAAACGTAGATCATTAATCTGATCCAACCCTACCAACAGAAAGATTTTGGAACCGATCTTAAACACCAAGGTATCTGGACCAAATGGTGTTTCCTCAGTCACTGGACCGATAGACAAACAGTAATCTCTCAAATCTTCGATGTTCATAATTTTTCCATTTTAATTATAGCATAAATAGTTTTGTACGATCTCATACAAATCGAACTATACTTGCTATAAAGCTAATAAAAAGGATATCGCTTTTCACTTTAATTTTTTCTAAAATAAACCGAGAACAAGAAGGGAAGAGAGACGGTAATTGGACGGAGCTTGTTCGCTTATTCCTCGGAGCTTGTACGGTTAAAACCGAACAAGTACCGAAGGAGCTCCGAGGAAGTACCGAACAAGCTCCGAACAAACTCCAATCAAAACCCAGAGATGGGCACGATGTCTTGTACCTGCCTGACAGCTATTTTCCGATCAAATAAGGTTTATGTCGCCTATTTGATTTCCAAAAGTGCTTGGATCTCCTTTTGAATCTCCACCCCCTTGTCAGTATTATACCATTTCTGTATTTCTTCCTTAATTTCGGAGAAATCAATCCCCTGTTCCTTCATGTTCAGAAACAGTTGTTGACAAGCTTGCGGTCTCGGTCCCCAAACGGCTAAATCTTCTCCAGCTTCATTCCGGATCACTAAAATTGGGATGGATTTTCCACCATTCGTTAAATAGGAATCAATCAGGAACGGGGCGCTGTCACGCAATTGGATATCGAGACTAATATTCGAATTTTTCGAAGCCATCTTTGCGAGCATAGGTACGGAATGAGCAGCATCTCCACACCAGGGCTCGGTGATAATGATCCATTGTTGCTTCTGAGTGATCGATCCAACAAACTGCTCAAAAGCCAAAGTTGGTTCGAAACGCTTTAACCAACGTCCCATTCTTGTCCAGTTCATTTTTGTGTACTGATAATATTCTTCATCCTGATAAGTTGGATGATTTTCAGGATGATTTAAGATATCTTCAAATTGTTGCAGGTATTTTTCAAAAGTCATAACATCTATTTTGTGCAAAGGTAAATTTTACTGCTAACTTTCTCAAACAACCTTACTGTTACAATCTGTATGGATTGTAATAAAATCTTTATCCCAAATATTTTACATTCGGAAGAGACATTTTACGTTTATTAACGATTAAGTAAATTATCTTTGAAGGATACAACCCGTACATGAAAAGATTAGTTCAATTAATACTTTTATTATTTATTATCATCAACAGCGCCTATTCCCAAAGCAGCATTAAGGGAAAGATTTTGGACAAAGCTGATAATAAACCATTGACAAATGCCTCTATTATTTTGTTAAATAGAGATTCCGTGCTCCGTTATTTCAACAGAGCAAATGAAGAAGGAAAATTTCAGGTAAAAAATATCAAACCTGGAAGCTATATCCTCTTGGCCACTTATCCGAAATTTGAACTGTACAGTGATACGATTGATATTAAGGATAAAGACCTGGATTTAAACGACATCAAGATCAACTCACAAAAAAATGTACTGGAAGAGGTTATCGTTACACGACGCCTTCCGATAACCATTAAAGGTGACACCATAGAGTACGATGCAGGGAGCTTCGCGACTGAGAAGAATGCCAAACTGGAAGATCTCCTTCGCCGTCTACCAGGCTTTACTGTCTCGGGCGATGGAAGCATCACTGCTCAAGGTAAATCTGTTCAGAAAGTTTTTATCGATGGCGAGGAATTTTTTGGATATGATCCTAAAATAGCAATCCGGAATGTTCGGGCGGATGCAGTAGACAAAGTCCAACTATATGAGAAAAAGTCGGAAGAAGCTGAGCTCTCGGGTATCGATGATGGGGTCAGGATTCAGACTGTTAATGTGGTGCTGAAAGAGAAAGCACGAAAGGGTATATTTGGGAACATAGAAGCCTTAGGTGGCACAAAAGAGCTGTATGCTGGTAACCTCTTTGCCGCCAAGTTCAACAATACCGAGCGGATAGGTATTACTGCGAGCCACAATAATATGGGGAGCTCGAGCGGTCGCGAGGGCTCTTTGCGGATGAACAACCAAATTACAGGTGAACCATTAAACACAAATCTGGGTGCCAATTATGAAAATCAGTTCTTCAAAAAAGCACTAAAGGTGAATGCCAACTACGGTTACGATAATAATAGCAACAAGAACAGTTCACAAAGTTATAATAAGAATCTTCTTCCGGATAATTCCTTTCTGGAGACAAATAGCAATAGCAATACAGAAAGACACAGCAGAAGTAATGGCTTCAGATCCAATTTGACGATGCGACTGGACTCTACGCAGCATATGGAGCTGCAATCCAATGCGAATTGGGCTACCAACTTTAATCTAAACCATACAGATAGTAAAACAGGCGATGGACAGGGTAATCCGATCAGTGACTTTACGGAAGACAATAAATCGAACTCGTCAAGCGCTAACAATAATTTTCGCTTAAATTATAGAAAGCGCTTAAAAGCGGGGCGCTCCTTGAATTTAATGGTAGGCAACAATCATAAAGAATCGAGCTCAGAAACGGAAGTAAAATCAAGGACCTTTATCTATAAAACAGGTGACAGCACGATAATTGACCAAACTAGACAGGGTCGAAATAATGGGAACGACTTCTCTTCTTCAATTAACGTCAACAATAGAATCAATGATTTTATGAATGTCGCTCTAGGCTATAGCTTCAATCATTCAAAAAGTACAAATAGACAGGACTCAAAAAATAATGTCACAAAGGAGTTTGATTCGTTGTATTCCCAGAATCAAATTGATAACAACACCAATCAGGGGGTTAACCTCCACTTTTCCTATCGGAAAGAAAAGATTGAAATCAATTTTTCCAATCGTACCTTCTATAAAAATCAAAAGTTAAATGATAGCTATAGAAATATAGATCTTGCCCGAAATTTCTGGGACAACAATTTGAACGTGGACGCAAACTATCGTCTTTCAAATAGTAAAAATATTCGACTAGCTTATCAAAGCTCGAATATTATTCCGTCGTTTGATCAGTTACAGCCACTGCAACCACAAACCAATCCGTTATTTCAACAGATCGGAAACCCCAATCTGAAACGTGCTGTCAACAACAATATCTCGGCAAATTATAATGCTTTCAGTCTTTTGAAAGGAACAAACATCAATGTTAACGGTAACCTTTCCTTCGTAAACAATCCGATCATCAATAAAACGACAATTCTTGATAACTCTGCACAAATAAGCACTTATGAGAATCTATCCGGCAAATCAAATTGGAATGGCGGTTTGAATATCAATCATATGCAACCGTTGGCCAATCGTCGCATCAACTTTAATAAGAGCGCAAATGTTAGATTTAACAATAGTTATAGCTACACAAAATTTACAGGGGGAGAATCCAATGATGAGTTTCTTTTGAATAATGCCAAAAACACGAATTTCGGGCTTGGTTCAAGCCTAAATGAACAAGACTCGGAAGGATTCGATTTCGATATCTCTGTAAATACCGGCATCAATGTTCAACAAAATTCGATCAATACGCAGTACAATGCAACAAGTTTTGAAGGTGGCGCATCGGGCTATATCAAATATTTTTTACCCAAGAAATTTAACATTGTAACAAACATTTTTTACAGCTATACGGGGCCAACAAAACTATACAGGAAATCAATCAACCAATTTTATACAAATATCGAATTAGAGAAAAAGGTTTTGAAAGATGAAAGTCTGACAGTTAGTATCAAAGCATTTGATCTCTTTAATACCTACAACAATACACGCCGTAATGGTAGTGATACCAACTATTCTGAATCAGTGCAACAAGTGCTGACACAATATTTCCTAGTTGGTGTAAAATGGGACTTTAATAAATATTTAGGAAAAGATAATGACTAAGTTATATTTAACGATAATTCTGTGCTGCTTATTTGGGTTATCTGTTCAAGCTCAAAATGCTTACTTTGGCACTCGAGGAACGATTAGTTTTGATAAAGTGACGTATACCAAAGCCCGGATGCGTCAGCTTTCCAATGAGATGAATTCGACGATGATGGACCGAGGCATGGGCATGATGGAACATCTTGACAAGATGCCTGAATCTCATACTGAAAAATTAAATTTCTACTTTGATGAAAACGCTACCGTTCTGATGCCTGAGGAAAGCACAGGGGACACTAAACAAAATGGAGAGGTAAAAATGCGCGCTCCTACCGTATCTTCAGGGGCTGTCAGGAGAGGAAGATCCCAAGGAGCCTCAAGGACAGGTGGCAACCAACGAGGAATGTTTAGAGGTGGAGCAAATAAGAACGGAAAAGTACTTTATCAAGATCTGAAGGCCGGAACGGCAGATATTCAACTCGATATTGATGAAAAGTATATGCTATCCGAAACATTAGACAGCATAACATGGCGCTTTACGGAAGAGTTTCGCAATATTGCTGGAATTAATTGTCGAAGAGTAAACGGAGCCACCAAGGATTCACTGTATCTCATTGCTTACTACTCGGAAGAAATCCCAATTTCAGCGGGCCCAGCATTGACTCATGGTCTTCCAGGAATGATATTGGGACTCGTCATACCAGAGATGCATATTCAGTATTGGGCTACAGCTATTAATTACAGCAATAAGCTTGTACCTACCGACTGGAGGGAGAAGAAATCAAAACAGATGAAATTGAGCGAATTTTCAGATCTCTTTGGCAGATATATGCCACGGAATCGTCAAAATGAGTCAGCAAAAAAAAGAATATTAGAGCAACTTGTCTATTAAAAATGTCAGTTTGGCAGTACCGAAGTATAAATTGATGACAAAGAGTGATTTTTTTACAAAACATGTGGATTGGCATAAGGGTTGATAATAGAGTGATAGAATTTATTTAAGTAAAAAAATTAAAATACAAGATATGTCTAAAATTATAGGAATTGACTTAGGTACTACAAACTCATGTGTTGCCGTAATGGAAGGTAACGAGCCTGTAGTAATTACGAACAACGAAGGTAAACGTACAACCCCCTCTATCGTAGCTTTCGTAGAAGGTGGCGAACGCAAAGTTGGGGACCCAGCAAAGCGTCAAGCAATTACTAACCCACATAAAACTATTTATTCCATCAAACGTTTTATGGGACTTTCGTACGATGAAGCAGTAAAAGAAGCTGAACATGTACCTTATAATATCGTTAAAGGTGACAACAATACACCTCGTGTAGAGATTGATGACCGCAAATATAGCCCACAAGAAATTTCCGCGATGATTCTTCAAAAAATGAAGAAAACAGCTGAGGATTTCTTAGGTCAAGAAGTAACTGAAGCTGTAATTACTGTTCCCGCATACTTCAATGACGCACAACGTCAAGCAACAAAAGAAGCTGGTGAAATTGCCGGTTTATCTGTAAAACGTATCATCAACGAACCTACAGCTGCAGCTTTAGCTTACGGTTTGGACAAAGCACACAAAGACATGAAAATTGTTGTGTTTGACTGTGGTGGTGGTACACATGACGTTTCCGTATTGGAATTAGGTGATGGTGTGTTTGAAGTAAAATCTACGGATGGTGATACTCACTTAGGTGGTGATGACTTTGATAACGTAATCATCAACTGGTTGAATGACGAATTCAAAAGCGAAAACAATGGCTTTGACTTGAAAAAAGATCCAATGGCATTGCAACGTTTGAAAGAAGCTGCTGAAAAAGCTAAAATTGAATTATCAAGTGCTACTTCTACTGAAATCAACTTGCCTTATATCACTGCAGATGCTACTGGTCCAAAACACTTAGTTCGTTCATTATCACGCGCTAAATTTGAAGCTTTGGCAGCTGACTTGATCAAGAGAACAATTGCTCCTTGTGAGTCTGCATTGAAAAATGCCGGTTTCAGCAAATCAGATATCGACGAAATTATCTTAGTAGGTGGTTCTACTCGTATCCCTGCTATAGTTGACGCGGTAAAAGCATTCTTCGGAAAAGAGCCTTCTAAAGGTGTGAATCCTGATGAAGTTGTCGCTTTAGGTGCTGCTATCCAAGGTGGTGTATTGACAGGTGAAGTAAAAGACGTTTTATTATTAGATGTTACTCCTCTTTCTTTGGGTATCGAAACAATGGGTGGTGTGATGACTAAATTGATCGAAGCAAATACAACCATTCCAACTAAGAAATCGGAAACTTTCTCCACTGCTTCAGACAATCAGCCATCTGTAGAAATCCATATCTTACAAGGTGAACGTCCAATGGCAAGCCAAAACCGTACAATCGGTCGTTTCCATTTGAACGATATTCCACCAGCACCTCGTGGAGTTCCCCAAATCGAAGTTACTTTTGATATTGATGCCAATGGTATCATTAAGGTATCTGCGAAAGATAAAGCTACTGGAAAAGAACAAAATATCCGTATTGAAGCATCTTCAGGTTTGTCTGACGACGAAATCAAACGCATGAAAGAGGAAGCTGAAGCAAATGCTGACGCTGACAAAAAGATGAAAGAAGAAGCTGACAAAGTCAATGCAGCTGACGCGTTAATCTTCTCAACTGAAAAACAACTGAAAGAATATGGCGATAAAATTTCAGCAGATAAAAAAGCGCCAATAGAGGCTGGTTTAACAAAACTAAAAGCTGCTTACGAAGCGAAAAACTTTGCTGATATCGATGCTGCTTCCGAAGAATTGCAAAATGCTTGGAATGCTGCTTCTGAAGAAATGTATGCTGCTTCTCAAGGTGGCGCACAGCAACCTCAAGGTGATGCAGGTCAGGCTCAAGGTGGAAACCAAGGTGGTGATGACGTAACTGACGTAGATTACGAAGAAGTGAAGTAATTATCGCTTCTTAGAAAATAAGAAAAGCTCTGGAATTAATTTTCCAGAGCTTTTTTATTTAGGGATACTCCAAATTCGATTTGAACAATTCAAAGATATCGCATCTGTTAAGTCAGCGCTACTTCTTGTAGTGACTCAATATCCCCTTATCCAATGTCGCCCATATCCCCGCAGGCATACCTGCTTTTTTCAGTGCACTATTTGTCCAGGTATTGCAGGAATAAAACATACTATATGCTCCCTTTGCTTCGTAAAATGCATCGGCGTCTCCATACTGGGCATCCGTCTTCACCAAAATAGCTTCGTTTTGATTTCGATCTAACGATTCTTCTATATACTGTACCAGATCACGGTACTGCGACCTACTAATCTGATAAGCGAAACAAAGCTCATCTTCACGAATTGCCTTGTAATACGTCACATGAATTGCGGATTCACCCAATCCAAATGCCGCAACAAAAGCTGTAGACACTTTTAGGTCTTTCCATTCAGGTGTATCCAAATAGAAGCCTTTATCGCCCCAACCGATACCTATATATTGATATCCTTCGCCTTTCCCGACTGTATTTTTATAAGGAAATAGTCGCGCCCAATCCATATCTTCGTTCATCACTGGCAATACAAGATCGGTATGAACACCATTGGATTGTACAAATACTTGAATCGTTCGCTCTCCAACAACCTCCTTTTGCGCAGCGGGAATCCTTGATAAACAATATTCTGCAACGATATATAACACACAGAAAGACAATAACCCTAAAAAAATATACCCTATCACTTTCAGTACTCTTTTCATTCATGTAAACTATTTACTCTTGTTTCTTATCAACGTGCTTTATCCACAAAAAAAACCTGTATTGCAATGCAATACAGGTTCAATATAAGCTATTTCTACTAGCTCTTAAAATAACTTTTCAGGATAAACGCCATCTGCGACCAATTTTGATATTGATTCTTGCACGATAGGTTTATCTTCTTTATAAGTCACACCAAACCATTTCGATGAAGTGGGAATTACTTTGAAGTCTGCCAGCTTGTGTTTCACCATATAATCTGGAACAGATGGGATGAAGAATTCAGCCTTTAAATTTTCTTTATTTTCTTCCACAAATGCAGGGAACATTTCTTGTGCCACTTCGAAAATTTTAGGGGTAAAGCCCCAAAAGTTCATCGACACTCGTGTTTGAGGATCAAGATCTGTTTCTACTCCATTTTCTTCGTAGACAATCTTGCGATCATCACCTTCACCTTTGTAGTATATATTTGTACGCTCTGTGACACTTTCCATGTGTCCAGAAGGACTAACCTCACATACACCGCGTGAAACATAACCATAATCAGACATGGTATTTCCAACTTGGAATCCCATCAGCGACATTTGTTCATCAGAAACTTCCTTTGTTAAAAATTGGGCCATTTTTTCGAAAGAGTCCGATCCGTAGAAATCATCTGCATTGATCACACAGAATGGTTCTTTTACGATATCTTTCGCACTCATTACGGCATGTGCTGTACCCCAAGGTTTAGTTCTTTCGATGACATGATTAACGCCGAACTTTGTAAGGTCAAAATCTTGAAAAGCGTAATCTACTTCTATCTTACCAGCCAATTTTTCATCGAATACTGATTTCATTTTTTCCAAGAATTCCTCTCGTATAATGAATACAACTTTTCCAAATCCTGCGCGAATGGCATCATAGATCGAATAGTCAATAATTGTCTCGCCGTGTGGGCCAAAACCGTCTACTTGTTTTAAAGAACCATACCGGCTAGCCATTCCTGCTGCCAAAATCAAAAGGGTTGGTTTACTCATATTTAAATTGCGTTAATAGAACTTTCTTTTCGTTCGCAAACTTAGCCAAAATTGCCCTTAAAAACAAATTCAGCTATGTTCACCTCTGGTTTCAAAAATAGAGTTTTGAAATGAAAAGATTTAAAAAATTAGTATTATTTCTTTTTTAAGAATGCGTTCAGTAAACCTGTTGCCAATTTCCCTAATAACTTAACTCCCTCCCTTGCGAGAGTCGTTGTCGCAGTTCGTTGTGCAGCTTCCAAAGGTGTCTGTCTTCTCGATGTAGGTCTGCTCGCTTTTTCCGCTTCTTTCTCCTGTGCCGCGCGCTGTTGTTCTTGCGCTGCATTCCGCATTCTTTCATCGATGATTTCGGCGGCCGAACGATTTTCTTGCCGCTCTTGGTATTTTGCACGTAAATCAGACTGGTTGATAATCTGGCTAACCGTTGCATCATCAGCTGGCCCCATTACCGCGCGTGCAGGAACTAAATGGGTGGCCACAACCTCTGTTGGAATACCTTTATCGTTCAATACCGTAATTAACGCCTGTCCTGTCCCCAAAGAAGTTAACACCTGATCAATTTCATAAAAATCAGATTTCGGATAGGTTTTAACAGTTCTCTTCAGATTTTCGGCATCGTTCGGTGTAAAAGCGCGCAATGCATGCTGCACGCGATTTCCCAATTGCGCGAGTACAGACTCAGGAACGTCTGTTGGAGATTGGGTACAAAAGAAAACACCGATTCCCTTCGAACGAATAAGCCGGATGATTTGATCTACTTGTGTCAAAAAGGCTTTCGGAGCCCCATTGAACAGAAGATGGGCTTCGTCAAAGAAAAAGATCAGTTTTGGTTTATCCAGATCCCCTACCTCAGGCATATTTTTAAACAATTGTGCCAGCAAGCTCAATAAGAATGTAGAATATAAGATAGGTTGATCTTGTACATCAGAAATATTCAATAGGCTAATCACCCCCTTACCATCTACCTTCTGAAACAAATCGTTGATATCAAATTCTTTCTCCCCAAAGATATGTGCTAAACCTTGTTGCTCCAATGCCACAATCTTACGTAAAATTGTTCCCGAACTAGCAGCGCTAATTTTACCATAATCACTTTTTATTTCTTCGCTGCCAGGTCCTTCCGAGAGGTAGGTCAGTAATTTTTTGGTGTCTGAAAAATCAATTAACGGCATCTGGTGGTCCTGGGCATATTTGAACATCGCGGCCAATACCCCGGTTTGTGTTTCATTGAGCTCAAGGATCCGGCCCAGCAGGACTGGCCCAAAATCTTCCACGGTAATCCGCATCGGGATTCCCTTATTGCCGGACAGTGAATAAAGTTCTACCGGAAATGACGATGGCTCAAAGGGCACCCCCACAGCATTTCCTCGATCAATAAGTGCTTGATTGGTCATACCTGGAACTGTCAAGCCAGAAAGATCTCCTTTTACATCCAGCATAAATACTGGCACAGACGCGTCGGACAACTGCTCGGCAATCAATTGCAGTGTACGCGTTTTACCAGTTCCTGTGGCCCCGGCAATAAGCCCATGACGGTTCATCATTTTCAAGGCTAAATTCACCTTCGCCTCAGCCAGAATTTCGCCGTTGAGCATACCTGCCCCCAGATAAATAAATGCTCCTTTAGGGTTATAGGATGCCTGGACTTTCTCAATAAATTGGTCTTTATTTGACATAAAAAAGGCTTAATATTTATAAGTCAAAACTAAATTGAACACGCTGCAAAAAATAATCTCTTCGTCACAATTTCGTGCCAAATTCCATTTTTAGTGCACTATTAATTTGAATTTAACATAGAATTACTATTTTTACGATGTAAAACAACAAGATTAAAGGTAATAAAAAATGTTAAATAAGAGATTTAGATTTGTAGCAGCATTCTTTTGTGCTATCATCTTTTTCACAAAGATGACGATCTCTATTTCGCCTATTTTTTCCAACAGCTTGGACCAAAGTACAATCTTACAAATTGTTTTACAACTAGAAATCGAGAACAATAATGGCGCAAGTAACGACACACTTNNACACTTGAAACTGCCTCAAAATTTTTCAATACAAAAACAGAAGAAACCATTGTATTTGAAAGTATCATCGTTGAGAACCAAGGAAAACAAAAGAATTATCTTAAAAACGAGAAGAGCATTTTAGCTTTCCATCCTACGGTTCCAACTCCGCCTCCTAACTGTTAATTAAAGACATCCTTTGGGATGTATCCTATCGACCGGTATACCGATCTAAGGTGTACTTGGTATCTTATTGATTTTTTCCGAAGTAAATCTGCTTTTGCAGGCATAAGCAAGCATTTTGTTAATTACACCTTGGAGGCATGCGTCAACGATGTGAAATTCAATGCATATGCTCAGCTCATACCGACAGAAAGCTGCGCTTCATGGAAACTTTATTTTACAGATAAACACAAATTTTATGTTTGGAACTCGTACGTCGGCTTTTCTAAAACTATCGAAAAGAGACTTAAAATATGACTTCCCTGCTAGTGTTGTGGTGTTTTTGGTGGCACTTCCATTATGTTTGGGAATTGCAATGGCCTCTGGTGCGCCATTGTTTGCAGGATTATTGACTGGTGTAATTGGTGGAATCGTTGTCGCTTCAATCAGTAAATCACCACTCAGTGTAAGTGGACCGGCTGCTGGTCTTACTGTTATTGTCTTAGGAGCTATTCAGAGCCTAGGCGCATATGAAACCTTCCTACTTGCCGTCGTAATCGCCGGCGTAGTACAAGTTATTCTTGGTATATTAAAAGCTGGTATGATCGGAAATTATTTCCCTTCAGCGGTTATTGTCGGTATGCTCGCTGCCATCGGTATCACTATCATTATGAAACAGATTCCTTTAGCTTTGGGCTTAATCGAAACCCATGCCTTCGAATTGGATAATGGACATGGTATTGGTGCTTATTTCGACACGATAGCTTCAGCAATCAACTTTGGAGCGTTGATTATATGTGCACTTTCATTGGCTATCCTAATCTTTTGGCCGGCGATCCCAAAGCTAAACAAGGTTCCGGCTCCATTGGTCGTCGTTATTTTGGGTGTGACATTAGCTTATCTCTTCAACGGCTCTGGACTCCAATTGCATGACAAACAATTTGTGCTTGTACCTATTGTCGGCTCATTTGCGGAGTTTACCGGCTTATTTACGCTGCCAGACTTTACACAGATTGTAAACAAAGATGTTTGGATCGCAGCATTTACGATTGCCATTATTGCCAGTCTCGAGACATTATTGAGCATCGAAGCGGTCGATAAAATAGACCCATACAAGCGTAATACGCCCACCAACCGCGAGCTTGTCGCACAAGGGGTCGGTAATATGACCAGTGGGCTTTTGGGCGGTTTACCGCTAACATCTGTTATCGTACGGTCTTCGGCCAATGTCAATGCCGGGGGAAAAACAAGGCAATCAGCGATCATGCATGGTATCTGGCTCGTAGTAGCTATGTTGGCTATCCCTACATTATTAAATATGATTCCTTTGGCCTGTTTAGCAGCAATTCTTTTGCATACGGGATATAAATTGGCTAAACCGAGCCTATTCACCTCTATGTACAGAAAAGGTTTAGATCAGTTCATTCCATTTTTCGTGACAATTGTAGCCATTGTATTTACAGATTTACTCATGGGAGTGGGAATAGGTATCGTCGTCGCAACATTTTATATTTTAAGGGCAAATATGAAAAATGCCTTTAAATACAACATCGAAAAAGATAACGAGGAAGATAAGGCAATCATCACATTAGCGGAGGAAGTATCATTTTTAAATAAAGTTCCTATCCAACAGAAATTGTACAATTTACCAAAATCCGTCAGTAAGATCCGCATCGATGGAACTTTCAGCAAATTTATAGACAAAGACGTAATTGAAGTAATTAAGGACTTCGAGCAAAATGCGAGGAGCAAAGGCAAGGATATTGAGCTCTTACAGGTGGTCTATAAAAAACAGTCTTAGGGCACAGGCTTAAAAACGCCTACTGACAAGAGGTCGCCTCATGGGAATGTCAATGAAAGGTGATAGCATCCCAATGTACAGCATCGAAAATCGGGGACAGATTTTCGGTAAAATAAGTTGTTTGAAGTAAACAATGAATTTAGACATTTGTATTATAATAGATTAGAAAAATAACCTTCGCTGAAGGTGGAAGAATAGAATATGGAAAATAAAGATTTAAAAATAGGATTTGACAATATCATTAAGGGAAATCAAGAGTGGATGGAATTTGTGAAAAATGATGAGACAGGGCGTTTTCAACAACTTGCCAAAGGTCAAAATCCAGAAATTCTTTGGATCGGATGTGCGGATAGCCGTGTACCAGCAAATGAGTTGACGGGCACAAAACCTGGAGAGGTTTTCGTTCACCGCAATATCGCCAACATGGTCATTCACTCGGATATGAGCATGCTTTCTGTATTAGATTATGCGGTCAATGTTTTGAAAGTAAAACATGTCATTATTGCTGGCCACTATGGCTGTGGTGGTGTCGCTGCTTCTCTAAGCCGGAAACAATACGGTATTATCGACAACTGGTTGGGCCATATTAAAGATGTTTATCGTTTACATAGCGCAGAAATCGATGCTATTCAAGATCACGATAAAAAAGTGGATCGTTTAATTGAGCTAAATGTACAGGAACAGGTTTTCAATCTTTGCGCAACGTCAATCATTCAAAATGCATGGAAAGAACGCGACGATCTTGCGGTCCATGGTATGATCATCAATATTGGTACCGGAGAATTAATCGACCAACATTGTACATTTACCAACAATGATGAGCTAGGTGAAGTCTTCACTTATCAGTAAGTAAAACGGTAACAAAAATCGGTAGAAGGGACGGATATCGTCCCTTTTTTATTTTAGATCAGACACTAAAGTCCGCCGGCCTTATGAATAGCAATTTTTCATATCATCAGCCGCTCACGCCGAGCTGAATATCTACGATCACCTAGCTAATATCTCGCTTCTAATAATTAACTTTGTACTATGAGTGAAGAAAAATCATTAAATTTTATCGAGGAAATTGTCGAAGAGGATCTTCGTACAGGAAAGCATGGCGGACGTGTATTGACACGTTTTCCTCCTGAGCCAAATGGTTACCTCCACATTGGTCACGCCAAATCCATTTGTTTGAATTTTGGATTAGCACAACAGTACAATGGCAAGACTAATCTACGTTTTGATGACACTAACCCTGTCACTGAGGACACCGAGTATGTTGAAAGTATCAAAAAAGATATTCAATGGCTTGGATTCCAGTGGGCAGAGGAATTATATACTTCAGATTATTTTGAGACATTATATAACTATGCTGTAGCGCTAATAAAAAAAGGTTTAGCATATGTTGACGACAGCACAGCAGAAGAAATCGCTGCTGCAAAAGGCACACCTACAGAACCAGGGATCCCAACACCATATCGTGATCGATCAATTGAAGAAAATCTAAACCTATTCGCCGATATGCGTGCCGATAAATATAAAGATGGCGAAAAAGTGCTCCGTGCAAAGATAGATTTGGCGAGCCCGAATATGCACATGCGCGATCCATTGTTGTACCGCATCAAACACGCACATCACCACAGAACAGGTAATGAATGGTGTATCTATCCAATGTATGATTTTGCCCATGGCCAATCTGACTCCATCGAGAAAATTACGCATTCGATCTGTACACTGGAATTTATTCCACATCGCCCACTTTATGATTGGTGTATTGACAAATTAGAGATTTTCCCCTCCAAGCAATATGAATTTGCACGTTTGAATATGACATATACTGTCATGAGTAAGCGCAAATTGCTGCAACTGGTTAATGAAAAATTTGTTGAAAGCTGGGATGATCCGCGTATGCCTACAATCTCAGGATTGAGGAGAAGAGGTTATACACCTGCGAGTATCCGTAATTTCTGCGAGAAAATTGGCGTTCAAAAACGTGAGAATATGATTGACGTCAGTCTTTTGGAATTTTGTATCCGCGAAGACCTCAACAAAACTGCATGGCGTAGAATGGCTGTACTTGATCCAATCAAATTGGTGATCACAGACTACCCTGATGGTCAAGTAGAAGAGCTGATTGGCGAAAACAATCCTGAAGTTGAAGGTGGTGAAGGTTCACGTTCCATTCCATTTTCAAAAGAGCTTTGGATAGAACGCGATGACTTTATGGAAGATGCTCCAAAAAAATTCTTCCGCTTAGGACCTGGGCTTTCTGTACGTTTGAAACATGCATACATCGTAACCTGCCATGACTTTGTGAAAGATGAGCATGGAAAAATAACGGAAGTACACTGTACTTATGTTCCAAATTCTAAATCAGGAGAAGATACCTCAGGATTAAAAGTAAAAGGTACAATCCATTGGATCTCGGTTCCGCATGCGAAAGAAGCCGAAGTTCGATTATACGATAGATTGTTCAATGATGAAAATCCTGCAGCTGCCGAAGATTTTAAAGCATCGATCAACCCTGAAAGCCTACATATCATCGAACGCGCTTATATCGAACCGGATCTTGCCAATGCCACGCCGGGAAAAGGGTATCAATTTATACGATTGGGCTATTTTACGTTAGATACGCATTCAACTCCAACGCATTTAGTCTTTAACCGTACAGTTACATTAAAGGACTCATGGGGTAAAGAAGTGAAAAAAAACGCATAGAAAAATGTATGCTATAAATGAAAAAGGTCNNGACCTTTTTCATTTATAGCATATTTGTCTTACGCATCTCTTCTAAGAGCTTTTTCTTCAACACCAGCGGCCGCTACCAACGTTTCTAATTGATGCTCGCTAGCATTTTCATTTCTTCATAGCCGTAATTTATAAAGGTACGTCCTTTGTTCAAAAGATAGTGTTGTATCATTCATTTTCTAACCTGATAATCGTCACTCTTTTGTGGTGATATTACCGATAGTTTTACGCTAAACAAATACCCTTAATAATATGAAAAAGTTATTCTTCATTGCATTCACATTCATGCTAGGAACACTCGGCCTACACGCACAAACAACGCCCAACCAACGTTGGCAAATGAGACTTAGAGGTGTAGTGGTCATGCCGACAGAGTCTGCCAACATCAATACAATAGGTGGAGACATTGACATCAACACCAAGCTTATTCCCGAACTGGACTTCACCTATTTCTTTACAAAAAATATTGCGGCCGAACTGATTTTAGGAACGACAAAGCATAAAGTCAATACAGTTGGCTCAGATCTAACAGCGATTGGAGGTAGTTCATCTAACAATGTCGATCTCGGTAGCGTGTGGCTTCTTCCGCCAACTCTTACTGCCCAATATCACTTCTTGCCCGACGGCCCCATTAAACCATATGTAGGTGCCGGGATAAATTACACGATATTTTATAGTGTCAACGCAGGGCCAACAGTAAAAAATGTTAAATATGATAATGCTTTTGGATTTGCAACACAATTAGGCCTTGATATTAAACTATCTGACAAGTATTTCCTGAATTTGGATGCAAAATATATTCTCTTAAAAACCGATGTGAATGTTGACGGATCAAATCTGGCTCCCAACTTATCTATACCTGCAAAAGTTGATATAAATCCCTTTTTGCTTGGTTTTGGTGTCGGTATGAAATTCTAATCATCTGGCTCATTTCTTTATCCTATATGTAACGAGGCCCCTTCCTGTATTTGGAAGAGGCCTCATCTGGTTTATTTATTAAAATTCCTTTGTCAGATTTCTCTGACTTGCTTCAAATAGAACGCTGTTTATGGGGTCGAAAATGCTATTCTTCGCCATACCAATTTTGATATTGCCTTCTCAAATCCTCCACGCGCGCTAACCGCCTACTATCTTTCGCTTCCAGTAGAATTGCTCGATAACGATCGACAGAGTCCAATCCAATTTGAATATCATTCCATTCGAAGCTTAAGTTTTTCTTATCCGCCACTAATTGATGTAAGTATTCCATATGTTCAGCCACATAGGCTAGGTTTCGATCCACCATTTCATTGGCTAGCTGAGACTGCCCCGAACGATATAGACTATCAATAATATCGGCATAATTGATGGCATCTGACATAGCATACATACGACCAGGCAATTGATCATATGCTTTTCTTGCGACTTCCCCTGCCTGTTTAACCTGACCATTAGCTAATAATAATCTTGCGGCTTTTCCAAAAATATCGCGCGCATAGAGACTCGTAAAACGGAAGGAGTCTGTATCCAAATACCTTGCATTCTTTACATTGCCCCAAGTATAGGTATGCATAATATTCTTATACAATGCATCCGTATTAACCATACCTCCATATTCACCCAACTTTCCTTCCAATTTTTCTGCAGTAGCAATAGGCATCAATCGAGAGGTAAAACCCTCATTGACCAAATATTTATCCAATCCCAGTTTAATATCGCTTGGAAGCATATTTGAAAAGTATACAGGTCGCTCCCAATGATTATTTTCAAGCACCGATAACACGGTTAGATCTGCCCTAGTCAGATGATCATTAGGAATTTCCCATTCCATCGTAGAGACTATAGCAGGCTGTAAATAGGATGGTACAGCATTTTTCTTGACGACCTCATCTTTGTCGATGCGAAGCTGTACTTTTTTAGATGGAAAATAATTTTCCATGTTTCCCGAACTCAATTGAACTTTATATTCGGGATCGTCTGAAGTGACAAATTGCAATAATTGCTGTATGTCTACTGCTTTGTTGAGCTGCCTATCGACAAAAGGAATATAATCACGAACTCCTTTTTTTGTTTTTTCCGCCGGGATTGTCACCGGTAAGCCAGCAGCTTGGTAGGTTGGTAGCTTGGCTTGCTGCATATACCAATCGCCACTTAGATAACTTAATACGACAATACGAACATCTTGACGTATCCCTTCCACTTCTTGCAAATACCATAAAGGAAAGGTATCGTGGTCTCCATAGGTAAATAAAATAGCATTTGGAGCACATGCTTCAAGGTAATTACGTGCAACGTCTCTTGCCAATGATTTTTCAGAGCGATTGTGATCATCCCAGTTTTGATGGACCAAAATAATTGGCCCTCCTAATAATGCAAAAGACAAACCGGTAGCTAATGCATAGCGCGTTTGTGTAAAGCGTTTAAAAAACTGAACAAGCGCTATTGTTCCTAATCCGACCCATATAGCAAAAGCATAGAAAGAACCGACATATGCATAATCCCGTTCGCGAGGTTGCATAGGCGTCTGGTTAAGGTAGATGACGATGGCTATCCCAGTGAAAATAAAAAGTAAGGTTAATACGAGCGTATAAGGTTTATGATTTCTGTATAACCAAATTGCACCTGCAATTCCCAGCAACAGAGGCAAGAAAAAGTAGGTGTTTCGGCTCGGGTCGTGCTCTTGTGCATGTGAAAGTTTATCCTGAGCACCTAAACGCCAGTTATCCAAAGATTTGACCCCTGACAACCAATTTCCCTCACTATAAGTACCATATCCCTGCTTATCATTCTGACGCCCCACAAAATTCCACAAGAAATAACGTGTATACATATCTCCCAATTGAAAATTGAAGAAAAACTTGAAATTATCAGAAAATTGTGGCTGCTGATCTTCTTTTAGATTGAGATAACTTCTATAATAAGCTTGATGACTTCCATCTTGGCTGTATATACGGGGAAAAATGGTCTCCTTATCAAACTTGTACTTGTCGATCTGAGTGAACGGTGTATACTTGGATTCGTCTTTGCGATAACTTGTTTTGCTCTCCAAACCAACAACTTCCGAATCATAATAGGGCCCCTTGAGCAAAGGTTCCCGAATATATTGCTCCCTACCTAAGTATCCCAAAAAAGAAAATACATTGTCTGGGGCATTATTGTTCAAGGTTGGATTTGCTTTACCTCGAATCATGACCATCGTATACGAACTATAACCAAATAAGATGAAACAAAAGACCAATAGTGCTGTGTTGAGCGTATATTTTTGCCTTTTATAAGAATAATATAGGCCATAAATAATTGCTCCAACTAATAGGAGACATATAAATAATATTCCAGAACCAAATCCTAAACCAAAGGAATTTACAAATAAAAGATCTACTTTGGCGGCCATACCGACCAACCATTGAATGATACCCCACAACACAGCCCCCAGGATCAACACACCAAGTGCAAAGGCCTTTATGGTCCCTTTCGCACTAACCTGGCTTGCCCTTCTGAAATAGACAACCATCGCTATAGCAGGGATCGCCAAAAGGTTCAATAAGTGGACTCCTATGGAAAGCCCCATAACGAAGGCAATAAAAATCAGCCATCTATCACTCCCCTCCTCGTCTGCACGCACTTCCCATTTTAAAATAGCCCAAAACACAACTGCAGTACATAGTGAAGACATCGCATATACTTCGGACTCTACTGCCGAATACCAAAATGAATCGCTAAAACTAAAGGCCATTGCGCCAACAATCCCTGCTCCAAAGATGTGGAGATAATTCGATAATGAAGATTGTTTTTGCTTATCGATTATTTTCTTCGCAATTGCCGTTATTGTCCAAAACAAGAAGGTTACCGTCAACCCACTACAAATCGCCGAACCTATATTCATCCAATAGGCTATTTGTCCTTTATTGCCCAGAGCAAAATTGGAAAATATATTCTGAATCAAGAGAAACATGGGTGCTCCGGGCTGATGTGCGACTTCCAATTTATAGGCACAGGCTATAAACTCACCACAATCCCACCAGCTTACGGTCTTCTCGACAGAAGCAATATAGACAAGGGTGGCGATAAGTCCACAAGTAAAACCGAATAGAGAATTTAATCTGTTGTACGTCATAAGGTCAATTGGTCTATAAATAAATTCCTTTTTATCACTTTAAATTAAATAGTTATCTTGATTTAGAAATGTTAATTAACACTATTTAACATCGTCATCAAGTTGGAATATTACGCTGACAGATGATAATAGCCTTGAGTGAGAGTTTTTTTTTATAATCGCAAAGAAGAGATTACAATAGTGCAATAAAAAGGATTATAAACAGAAAAGGAAGCATATTTTGCTTCCTTTTCTGTTTATCTACTAGGCCAATTTTTCAACGATTTTTTTCGTTGGCCCCGGGTTACTCATCGTATAGAAGTGTAATACAGGTGCTCCAAATTTGATCAGCTCTTGGCACTGTTGTACCAACCATTCCTCACCCACTTGTCGCACATCAGCATTATTTTTACATGCCGCTACAGCATCGCTCAACTCTTCGGGAATATCCAAATGGAAAATCCGAGGCAATGTCACAAGCTGTTTTTTAGTAGTCAAAGGCTTAAGCCCAGGAATAATAGGAACGTGGATGCCATTATCTCTGCACTTCGTTACAAATTCCTTGTATTTATCAACATTAAAGAACATTTGAGTTACAATAAATTCTGCCCCCATGTCGACTTTTTGTTTTAAATATTTAAAGTCGGTATTGAAATTTGGTGATTNNCGAAATGTTTTTCAGGATATCCAGCAACACCGATGCAAAAATCAGTTTTTTCTGACGTTACAATATCTTCGTGAAGGTACCTTCCTTTATTCATATCGGCAACCTGCTCCAGTAAATCGGTAGCAAAAGCATGACCGCCTTCTGTTGGAATAAAATCAGCATCCCCTTTACGGGCATCTCCTCTCAAGACCAACACATTATCAATGCCGAGGAAATTCAAATCGATCAATGCATTTTCAGTTTCCTCTTTGGTAAAGCCGCCACAGATTAAATGTGGAACGGCATCCACTTTGTATTTATTCATGATTGCAGCACATATTGCTACAGTCCCGGGACGCTTACGATAGGATACGCGTTCTAATAATCCGCTCGCATGTTCTTTATAAATATAATCTTCGCGATGGTAGGTCACATCGATGAAAGGTGGCTTAAACTCCATCAGTTCATCCATCGTTTTAAAAATACTTTGGATACCTTGTCCTTTTGCAGGCGGCAATAACTCAAAAGAAAACAAGGTCTTTCCCTTGGCGTTCTGAATATGATCGGTAATCTTCATTAGAAAACTGTTTTTAGTTTGGTTGGCTTACATCGAAATGCACAAGTCGAGGAATTGTCTATCTACATGTAACTTATCTTTCCCACATGGAGCAGGGTAGAATTTAGCACCTTGAACAATACAGGTTGCTAAGGCTTCACTGGGTCTAGTCCCTCGGCCTTTCTCTATAAGCGTTGCTAATATCGTTTTAAAAAATCAAAATGACAAAAATATTTTTTCAAAAAGAGAAAAATAGCTAAAAAGATCGTGCTATCCGAGAGAAAACTCTTTCACTGCATCTACTTTTCTGAAAATGGTTTTTTAAAAAAAATCTGAAAAAGCAACGATTAAGGAGCCACGGTTAATAACAAATGAACGACTAAACAATCGTATCTACCTAAATCGTAGCGAGGGAGTTGCGTAGATTTTTGAGGTAAAATGTTATCAATAGAAGTCCAGTAACATGGTATTTCTCTTTCGACCCATTTTTAAAACCATCAAGAAGATATTTATAGGCCACTGCTGCGTTCTTTTCATCATAAAACAACTCTTTCCAAGATGCAGGAACATCTTCCCAATCCTTCAGTAGTATTCCATTTTCAGCATATATAATCGGAGAATCGACCCCGTCCACTTTATAATTCTGATGAACGCCTGAACTGGATATATGTTGGAAATAAGCGATAGTATAATCTACAAAATTTAATGCACGGGCTTTTATCTCGTTTTCACTCTCGGATTTTACAGGAGCATTCCGCCACAAGTTTACTTGACTGGAAAATTTGCTAGGGGTCTCGCGGATTGGTGTTTTATCTAAGGCAAAATTAATATAAAGACGTTCAGTATTTGGGATGTGCGCCGAACTAAATTGTGAAAAATCTCCCTTCACTTGAACAAAGTCTTTCTTGAGCTTGACAATGTCCAATGCGATACTCCCTTTCTTATCATCAGTCAATTGCAGTTTGTCTCCTTCGAAACGATATTTACCAACAAGTAAGATATCATCTATTGCCAATACAAACTGATCCTTGTCGTGCAGCGAAAGAAATGAACGATGATAGGTAGGGTCGTCGCCATAGGTATCTGCCTCGACATTCTGGGGATTTTCCTTTTTTACTTTGAGATAAGACTCCGTAGTATAGCCACAAATCAATTGATAATTCCCCTCAGGAAATGTCTTTTCACTTCCAAAAAATGAACAGGATGACACAAAAAGTGTCAATAGTAGGATGACAAGCGGTTTCAAAATAGATTAATATTTGTGATAATTATTTTGCTATCTGCATCCAATTTAGGAAATTATTTCAATATGAGATGGCTCTTTTGTTAGAAAAAGAACGGAAACTTATTCCTTATAAAGATCAACCAATCCTTCAGGTAATTCAACTTCGATAATTTCTTCCTCGCCATCAATAGCCAGGATCAAATCATCAGATAATGGGAACATCAGTTCTTTCCCGTCCATATCCACGGTAGCAACAAACTGCTGTGGAAACTCTTGGACATCTGTTATTTCCCCTATTTCACCATGGTTTTCATCAATGACTAAAAAACCAATTAGATCGGTATATCTAAAATCATCTGGATCGCGCTCCGGCATTTTATCATTCGGAAGATACATTTTTTTACGGACAAGCACTTGTGCTTTGTCAATATGATCAACATCTTCAAATGTTGCGTAGGCTGTACTATTCTTCTGTAATTTAATGCTGCCAATAAAATATGGAACCAATTTTTTGTTTACCTCCAAGAAAACAACATCCATGTCTAAACTTTCGTAATCTTCAAATTCGAAAAATAATTGCACCTCTCCTTTGAGACCTCTGGTTTTACTGATATAACCAATGTAAAAGCTTTGATCGATTGTCATATTTGCTTATTGTGTATTGAGATATTGTTATTATAGATTCTATAAACACCTCGTTCCTACGGGACTATCTCTATTTTTAAATTTTACCTTTTGTCAGTACTCCAATTTCTGAAACTGAGAGTCAACATCAGATTCTTTTCATCACAGATCGCCTTGCGGCTTTTCGCATCAGATTTTGACTTCGACGAAACAATGATCGGCAATCAGACATTTTCAGAAAAAAAGCCGACTCAAGATTGAGTCGGCTTTCTCGAATACTTTATGAAAGAATTAACCTTCAGTTTCTTCTGATGCAGGAGCCTCAGTCTCTTCAGCAGCAGTTTCTTCTGCTACAGGAGCATTTTTAGCAGCTAATGCAGCAGCTTTTTCTTCTTTTTTCTTAGCTTCAGCAGCTAAAGCAGCTTTTTTTACATCAGCTTTAGTTTGAGCTAAACCGTCTTTTTTACCAGAGATTCTAGCTTCTTGAGCGTCAGTCCAAGCTGTAAATTTAGCTTCAGCAGCAGCTTCATCAAAAGCACCTTTTTTCACACCACCTTGTAAGTGTTTTTTGTAAAGAACACCTTTGTAAGAAAGGATAGCACGTGCAGTGTCAGTTGGTTGAGCACCTTTATTCATCCAATCCAAAGCTTTTTCAAAATCCAAAACGATAGTTGCTGGATTTGTGTTTGGGTTGTAAGAACCAATACGTTCGATGAATTTACCGTCACGTGGAGCGCGAGAATCCGCTACGACTACGTGGTAAAAAGGACGTCCTTTTTTACCGTGTCTTTGCAATCTGATTTTAGTTGCCATTTTTTTATTTTATTTTATGTATTCAACATATCCCCCGAGCTTCATACTAGAGGGGATGCAAAGATAGTTATTTTTTTTTATTGACAACTATAGTTTAACAAAAATTCACTGACAGCGACCTATTTAGCTTCCGCATAATCACGCCTACCCAAACACCGTAGCCTCGTTTATCAAGATCTAAAGTCGATAAGATATGATTCGCTACGTATTATCCCTTCTTCCGCTATTTTTTCCCTCGTGCATAGCTATTTCCATAAGGGTAACCTAGCCTGCCGATAAGAAATTGTCGCCGACATTTTTGCCAATTCACATTTACTTTCTACCTTCATTCCATGAAATCTGTTGCGCCATTAAAAATATTAAAAGCTTCGGCCGGTTCGGGCAAGACCTTTAGCTTGACTTTGCACTATCTCACGCTCCTACTTTCCAACGAAAATAGCTACAAAGAGATTTTGGCTGTAACATTCACCAATAAGGCAACTGCGGAGATGAAAGAGCGGATACTCTCTGTACTCCACGGTCTAGCCACCGGAGATAACAGTCCGAAAATAGACGATTTCAGAAAATTATTGCTCCAACAACAACCCGATTGGAACGCTTATCTGATTCAAGAAAAAGCCTTTCGTGTCTATCGTCGTATCTTACATGACTATAGCCACTTTACAATCAGTACAATTGACGGGTTTTCCCAAAAAGTCATTCGAGCTTTTACATACGAACTCAATCTCGATGCAGCTTACAAGATTGAGATGAATGTCAATAAAGTGAAAAATGACCTAACAGTCATGCTTAATCAACTGTTGGATGAACGCCCGGATCTGCTTGACTGGATTATTGCCTATGCGGAAAAAAAGATCGCAAAAAATGAAAATTGGAACTATCGCCAACAACTGATGGGTTTAGCAAGCCTGATTTTTTCTGAAAACTTCCAGGAGTTTGACTCCTACATCAACGCGGCCAACCCAAGAGAGATCTTTAATCTCTTGAATCAAGAAGTTGAACAAAAGATCAATTCCTTTACTGAAGCATTATCGTTAACGATCGAGACTTTCAGCGACACATTCAAAAAATTTAATATTTCCGAAAATGATCTCAAAGGGAAATCACGCAATAAAATAATATCCGCCAGCAAAACCGACAAGAAAGCAGAAAAACTCAGCTCGTCCGAGATCGCAAAAGTATTGGACAAATACATACAGCTGATCGATAATGAAGATGCATTTACGGATAGTGGCAAGAATGTACGCTACGATCTCATCACCGCACTCAGCCCAATTTTACAGTCTTTCCAGACTCTTCAGGAAAACCTACCGGCATATATCGCCTATCAGTCTGTACAGAGCAACCTGTATTACTTACGTCTATTAAAGGAAATGAGTGATTTGTTAACGCAATGGCGAAAAGACAATGGAGCCCAACTAATCTCTGATTCACAAATTTTATTAAATAAACTTGGCCTTGATGAGAATAGCGACCCGACGTTTATCTGGGAAAAAATAGGCAATCGTTTTAACTATTTTTTGTTTGATGAATTCCAGGATACATCACGTATTCAATGGAAAAATTATAGCCCGCTATTAATCAACGCCCTTGCAGATGCCAACGGTAGCATCAGTGAGCATTTGATCGTTGGGGATGTCAAACAGAGTATCTATCGCTGGCGGAACGGGGATTGGCGCATATTGCTCCAACAGGTGGAACAACAAATTGGCCAGACTTTTCATTTAGATGTAACAGATAAAAAGACCTTTATCGAAAATGGAAGCCTTGACACCAATTTTAGAAGTCTTCCAAATATCATCAATCTAAACAATTATCTTTTTAACAGTATTCCACAACACTTACAGCAAGTCCTGAATGAAAAGGTATACGAAAGTCTGGACGAAGAAGGCAAAGATTGGTGGATGACTACCGGAAATGATAACATGCTGATCAAAGCCTATGAAAATAGTCAGCAGGAAATTCCAGCCCACAAAAAAGGAGACCTTGACAAATTGGGATCCATTGAGATTTCCTATATCCCTGTATCAGACGGCCGCTTTAGAAAAAATCAGGTCATGGAGGAGTCACTGTTACGTCTATGCCAAAAAATAGGCGAATGGTTTCACACAGGTCGTTATCAAGCGAAACAAATTGGCATCTTAGTCAGGAGTAATGCGCAAGCAAAACTCGTTATCCAAAAATTGATGGACTTCAAAAAAGAACAGCAACTTACATTTGAAGTCATATCGGGCGATGCTCTGTCATTGGCAAGCAATGATGCGGTTCTTTTGCTGATAGAAACCCTAAAAGCATTGGTCTATAATTCGGATAAACATACCATCCATAAAGCCAAAATGGTGTATCTCTATCAAAATATACAACACAATACGATCGATCAAGCTGCTTGGCTGAAATTTGCTGCAAACGATATCTGTCTGTTAAAAGATTTTCTTCCTCATGCGCTGATAGACTATTGGGAAGCCGGACAAAAACAACCCTTAGTTCATTTGATTGAGAAACTTATTGAGATCTACGGTTTCACAACGCCGAATAACATTCATTTGCCTTATATATTGGCATTCAAGGACATGATTTCTACTTTCTCCACCAATGGCGAAAGAGGAATTATCCAGTTTTTGGAATTCTGGGAAGAAGATGGAAACAGGGCTGTTCTTCCTTCCAATGGAGAAATCAATGCAATTGAGGTAACTACCATACACAAATCAAAAGGTCTCGCCTATGATGTCGTCATGCTCCCTTTCTGCTCATGGGATCTTGATGGAATGATCAATGGTGACTTCTGGATAGATACTCTGGAAACTCCCTTCGCTCAATTAGGGAAAATACCAATAAAATACACTTCTACTGTTGGGAAGTCTGTGTTTTTCAAACAATATTTTGAAGAGATGCTTTTCAATTACATGGACGCACTCAACACTTTCTATGTGGCAACTACACGCGCTGTCGAGCACTTGTACATTACCGCACCATCATTTAAGGAGTCTATTGACAAAAAGACAGGTGAAATTACAGGATACGATATTAAAGACGAGTACATTAGCGATGCTCTCTACCAAGTGCTTGATGCCTCGACATCTCCTTTCAAACTAAATGATGCCGGTATCCATATCGATCAAATCATTGAACACAAAGAGACCTCAATCCAGGAAGAAGATATGATTTCACTTAGCCATTATCCCATATCCAAAGCCTTGGAAATGGCCTTAGAGAAATCAAGTACTAGAAATATTAATGATATTATGATGCTGGAGAAAGCGGCCCAATACGGTATATTGGCCCATGATATTATGTCCCAAATCTCAAAGGAAAAGGATATTCAAAGGTTGGTACAGCAACTGATCCAAGAAGGGGTTCTCTCCAAAGAAGAAGAACCTTTCCTTATGCAGGAGATCAACCAAATCTGGCATCACCCTATCATCAATCAATGGCTTACTGGAAAGTATAAAATTTGGAATGAAGCGAGCATCATTACTTCGAAAGGTGAAACTATTCGCCCCGACAAAGTATTTACCTCTGCTGAGGAAACCATCGTATTAGATTTTAAGTTTACTCAAACAGACTACATTGGACATAAATATCAAGTAGACAACTATAAAAAGAATTTAGAGAACCTAGGCTACAGCAATGTTAAGGCTTATCTCTATTATGCCAAATCAAATCAATTAACTGAAGTAAAGTAATCTCACGATGCAGACAGCCTTTCTAAAATTAGTAGCGACAGACATTAAACAACGTTTTGGAAACGATTTGAGTGAGATCGCCATCGTGTTTAACAATAAACGCCCCATTACCTATCTCAAAAAACACCTTGCTGAGGTTTACGGACAAGCTATTTGGTCGCCGCATTTTTTTACGATTCAAGAATTTTTCAAGCTTTCGACTAACGCAACCGAAGCAAGTCCATTAGCACAATTTTTCCATCTTTTTAAAATTCATAATAACCTTCTAGTCGCAGAGGGCAAACAGCCCGAAACATTAGAAGAGTTTTATCCAATTGCCGAGATCATATTAAATGACTTTAGTCAACTGGACTATGACCTTGTCCCCATTGAGCAGATTTATCTGGAACTTTATGATAACACCAAAATCGATATTGCGTTTCAACATCTTACCCAAGAACAGCAAGGTTTTATCCGTCAATTTTGGCAATCCTTTTCCATTGCCGGTCACAGTGGGGTTCAAGAGCGTTTTTTAGCGTTATGGAAAAGACTCCCAGTATTATATGATCGATTCAAAGCAGCACTAAAATCGGAAGGGCAAACCAATTACCCGACCATTTACCGGGACCTCGTAGAGGGGAAAGCCCCGAACCAGCATTTTGCTTCGTCATTTCAGCATATCTTATTTGTTGGGTTCAACGCATTAAACAAAGCAGAGGCCAAGTTGTTCAGACAGTGGCAAGACGAAGAGCGAGCTCTATTCTACTTTGATGCGGACGCCTATTATTTAGAAGATAATATGCAAGAAGCAGGTCTATTTATCCGTCGAAATATCTTTCAAACAGGTTTAATAAATGCCCTCGGAGAAAGTCCGAATATGATCGGCAATCGAAAATCGACCGTAAATTTATATGCCAGCACGGGAAAAATAAGTCAGACTAAATTATTATATGATGTCCTTGAACAGCACAATAAAGCAGAGCAAACATCCGCCATTCTGCTAGCCGACGAAAACCTACTTGTTCCGCTGCTACAAAGTCTTCCTGAAGTTAGCCCAAATATCACAACCGGTTATCCCCTGACGCAATCTCCTATCTATGGAATACTGGATCTATGGATGGAAGTACATCTGGAGATATCGCAATTCAAAAAAAGAAAGATTTCTTATCAGGTGGTTGAAACCTTTATCAGTCATCCATTGACAATGGTCCCCCTGAAAGATAAACTACAGGTTCAAAAAGAAATTGCCGACAAGCAATTGTTTGAGATTGCACTGACAGAGCTTCATTTTAAAAGCTCCTTAACACAATTTTTCGTACCAATCGAAAATCCCGCCCATTTGATTCCATCGCTTATCAAGTTAGTTGAGGACCTGTTGCATAGCATCTCGTCTCAAGAGCGGATCCGTCAAATAGACAACAACCTTTTAATCGAAACAAAGAAAACCCTGAATCAGCTGTTGCTGGGTTTTGAAACCGTTGCACCCTTAAGTATCAGTTTTCAAATTGGCTTAATCAAAAAAGCCATATCACCGATAAATTCTGCCATAGAAGGCGATCCTTTGCAAGGGGTCCAAATTATGGGTCTTCTGGAAAGCCGCTGTTTAAATTTTGACTATGTATATATATTGGGGGCAAACGAGGGTATTCTACCGAAGACCTCCAACTCTCCAACCTTTATACCCAATAGTTTGAGAAACGCGTACGGCCTTCCCTTAATGGAAAATCAAGACGCATTATCAGCATACCTATTTTATAGACATTTTCAGTATAGCGAAGGAATTCATATCTTTTATAACGGACTTGTTGACGAAAGCTCTACCGGAGAAGAAAGCCGATTCATCAAACAATTGGAGTTTGAGAGCAACTTTAAGTTTGAACGAAAAATCCAACAGCAGCCGATCCAATTTGCAGATAAAGCAACGGAAATTGTTATCGAAAAACGAGACGGGATCTGGGAAAAAATGTATCAGGACTTTATCGTCAACCAGAAAAGAATCTCGGCAACGGCAATTACAACGTATCTGCAGTCGCCACTTCAATTTTTCCTAAAACATATTGCCAATATCAAGGAACCACCCTCCATATCGCAAGAGTTTGAAATGAATAAATTGGGAACAGTCATCCATAATGTCATGGAAAAAATATTTGAACCTTTCAAAGGACAGCAGGATTTTACACCAACGGCTATTCTCCAAAAACAGTTTAATCAGGTCGAGGCCCATGTTATTCGTGAAATAGGTATCCAATATCAAGTTGAATTAAATATACCAAATGACTTAACTAGCCTGCAACGGATTATGCTAAAGATTGCAAGTGAGTATGTGAAAATGTATCTCGAATACGACATCAATAATTATAAGGCATTCAGGATCATCGAGCTCGAAAATGACAGCGATTACATACTTCCTTTTCCAATTCAGATAAATGGTAGGGAACAACAGGTTACTTTATACGGCATCATTGACCGCGTAGATGAAGTCCTTACACATGACGAGCGAATTATCAGCAGAATTGTTGACTACAAAACGGGAGGAGACTCCGTCATATTTAAAGAGATTGATCAAGTATTTGCACCAAATACGGAGAATAAAGCAATGGTTCAAACGCTCTTTTACGCCTATGTATTCGAACAAAAAACAGGAAGAAAACAATTGGAACCACATCTCTATGTTGCAAGAAAAATGCGAGAAGAAGGAACTTTATTCACAGGAAAAGAAGGCATATTAACGAATGAATTTCTGGCATTTCAAAAAGAAAATTTTGTTAAATTCTTGCGTGACACCCTGGAAGAGATTTTTAATCCCGAGATTCCATTTCGGCATAATCCCGATGCAATGATCTACCCAAGCGACCCTTACACCCTCTTCTATAGAGAGGCGAGCAAATGGTCCGAAGTTACCGTGTAAATATAAAGGGGGTAATGAATACCCCCTTTATCTATTAGCGTTTATTTCTTTTAATAGCATTATTTGCGCGACGTTTCGCTGTATCTATTTTGTAATGAAACCAGTGGTCTTTAAAAATCTTACGCATCGTATTATCAAAGTGTCGCGTAATAAAAAGATTTCGAGCACCTTTCAATTTTTCACTAATTGAATTTGCCAATGCCCTAACTGAGATTGAATATCCTTCTGTCTCATATTGAATATAATGCCACCATCCCGCTGGCATATACAATGTTTCCCCTGGATGGATCACCGCTTCATACCCATCCAAATATTCGATTCCCGGGTATTCTTCTATATTGCTATACTTTGGATTGGCAATACTATGGAAATTATAAGGCAATTTATACATCAAATCGGATTGATCGTTTGGAAAAAGCCAAATACGTTTTAATCCCTGAAATTGAGATATAAATACATGGGACATATCAATGTCAAAGTGGTTTCTAGTACTCGATCCCTCGCCGCCAAAAAACATAAAAGGCAGCCACTGCAATACTTTCCCTCCCGTCACATCATTATAAACGACATCATGTTTCAATTCAGGACGTATTTTGAGTAGATTGAACAAAAACAATCGTAACTCTGTAGGCTCCTTTGTAATCAGATCCAAATATTCTGCAAATGTCATTTGCCCCACAGGAGCACTGGCAGCACGGTCCATAGATTCTTCTTCTTTTCCATAGACATCAATCTTTATATCTCCGGCTATTTCCTTAAAGTAATCATAACTCCATTTCTTCCACGCTGGACTATCTGCACTAATAAAATCTGTAATAACCACAGGAAATCCTGGTTTCAGATAATTTTTTAAGAAGTCCTCTGATCGAATGCCCGAAATTTTATCAACTTGCTTTAACTTCACGACTGACTAATTTTGCTTAAATACAAACATAAAAAAAATATTCCTATCAATTTTAAAAATACAGCTTATGTCTTATTTTTAATTGAAACAAATAATTTCATCCCAATTTAAAAGAAATATACCGAAAATCTCAATGACCTTCGTCACATTTATTACATTTTAATACCATGAGAACCGATGTTGGAATCCAATAGCCAAAGTCCCGTACGATTTAATGGCACCAATATGTGCTATCGTAATTTTAGCACTTGTTATTAATCGAATACCAAATACTTACATTGTGAATCAAAAACGGTATTTTTGTAACGAAAAAAGGGTTTGTAAAAACCCTTTTTTCTATCGCCCCCACAAATATAGGGTATTACTTATTTACTCGTTTGATATATTCCTCCACAGCCATTGTCATACTAGGTGCTTTAGGTGTTGGAGCAGGAATATCCAAGATTAAGCCATGCTCCAAAAGAGCCTGCTGTGTTGATGCACCAAATGCGGCAATCCGAGTATTATTTTGTTTGAAGTCAGGAAAGTTTTCATATAATGACTGAACGCTCGATGGGCTAAAGAATACGATGACGTCATAAAATACATCCTTTAGATCATGTAAATCACTTACAACGGTTCTAAAAAGTACAGCAGGTGTGAACTTATAACCATTTTGTTGTAACCAATTACTTGTCTCTTCGTTGGCAACATCCGAACATGGAAACAGAAAATTTTCTGCTTTATGTTTTTTCAAAACCTCTTCTAGATCTTTTGCTGTTTGCTTACCAAAGAAAATTTTGCGTTTTCTATATTGAATATACTTTTGAAGATAGAGCGCAATTGTTTCGGAAATACAAAAATATTTCATTTCTGCAGACACTTCAAACCGCATTTCTTCACATATCCTAAAATAATGATCTACCGCATTTCTACTTGTAAATATTACTGCAGAATGTTCTGCTAAATTAACCTTATCCCTGCGCACATCCTTGGCGGGAACTCCTTCTACGTGTATAAAACCTCTAAAGTCTAATTTTAACCCGTATTTTTTTGCTAAATCATAATAAGGGGACTTATCGTTTTCAGGTTTTGGTAAAGTCACCAGTACACTTTTTACCTTCTTTGCTCTTTCTACGTCTGAAGTTTGCATATTAACCAGTTTTAGCTCAATAATCTTAACAGTATTAATATTGGTGCTATTTCTAGGCAACAAAGGTACAAAATTAAATAGGAAATAGAAAATTTATACATAGACATAATGTGGGCCGCTGTCTTAAGAAATCGGTAAAAAAAGAGCAGAGCGGCACCTATAATAGCGAAATGCAATACCGCCCCCACTGTTGTCAATGGTACAAGGCTCAAAACTAGCAAGATAGGAAGCATAAAAAAAAGTGTATTGAAATAAATTAAATACAGCACGGTAACATACTCCTTAACCAGCTTTCTAATTTCGAAAACAAAAGACAGAAATCGGATGAATCCAATTTTCAGCGCAAACAAACCTCCTACCATCCCAACAGTCTTGATATAATTGGGAAAGGTAATAAAATCAAATCTATTCAATTCATAGGCATAAAAAAGACTAACAAACAAGCCTATGGCTCCTGAGAACAGTGCAAAAAGAAAAATAAATGGCCATGAGGTCAAAATCGTATCTTCTTTACTCACAGACAATAATACCCGATCATCAAAATACCCTTGAAAAACCAATTTAATATCAGAAGGAAAAAATATCCGAATCATCCCAACACCGAAGATCAAAAATAGAACTGTAAACAAAATCCAATTTTCGCGATGTACTTTCGGTGTTCCGTATTGTCGAGCCAGATTATTCTTGCGCAGTTCTCCTTGAAAATACTGCCTCACATCGAAGCTATATATATTATGGACAACAAGCCCTCTCTCTTCTATCGTGACAATTTGATACTGTTTTTGCAACAGGGGATTTAGCGATGCCAAAACTTCTTGGTTGGGTGACAAAATAATAGAATCGCTAAGCCTATTTAGACTATCAGGCATCATTACAGCACTGTCCTGAACCACTGCCGCCCTTAATGCACGCCGCTGTGCATTCAATCTTGTTATTGAAAACAGCAGAAGCACCACAAATAGAATATGATATTTGAAGATAGTTACTCTCATTAAACTGAATTGTTTCTTATAGGCAATGACACATCATGCACTGTTATATTCGAAACTCTGTAATTGTGGTCGTAAAGTTAGGATAAAAAGTTATATTGCATTCAAAAAATATTCAGAGAACATGTATAAAGAAATCACGCGTTGCCAATGGTGTGGATCTGACCCACAATATATGGATTATCACGATAAAGAATGGGGAAGACAAGTCAAAGACGACAGAACGTTATTCGAATTTTTGGTACTGGAGTCAGCCCAAGCTGGTTTGAGCTGGATCACCATACTCCGTCGGAGAGCGGCATACCAAGAAGCTTTTGCAAACTTTGATGTCGACCAAGTTGCTGCTTACACCAGTAAACATGTAGATACACTTTTGAATGATTCAGGAATCATCAAACACAGGAATAAAATTGAATCCACCATTACCAATGCACAGCTTTTCAAGAAAGTCCAAGCTGAATATGGCAGCTTTTACGACTATTTATATACCTTTTTGCCCGAAAAACAGCCAATAATCAATCACTGGCCTAGTTTGCAACAAGTACCTGCCACCACAACGATTTCGGATAAGATAGCAAGGGATATGAAGAAAAAGGGATTTAAGTTTTTTGGTTCTACTATATGTTACGCTTATATGCAGGCTGTTGGTATGGTGAACGACCATATCGCAACTTGTTCGTTTAAATAGGCTAACCGCTTAAAAAAACGCCCGTGCCTTTCGAAAACGATAATTTTATAAGTGTCAAAAAACAGTTTTTTTTCTAACCTATAAAAAACTATTCAAGAAAAATACGCCATATGAATGAGATTGACTTAAGACAAAACCAACTAACATTAAAAGAAAAAAGGGGTTCGCTCATTGCCAGATTGTTTATCTATTTACTCACCGTATTTGTAACAGCACTGCCTTTAAGCGGACTCATCGCCAATATTACCAATGGTGGATTATCCATGTTGACCGTTTTTATCTACGGTATATTTGGATTAATAGCATTCTATATGCTTCGTGTTTCATTATGGAATACCTATGGTGCTGAAATTATCCATTTTGAAAAGAATAAATTAACCTACACTGCTGACTACCGCTGGTTTAAAGATGGCTTAAAAGAGTTTGATTTTGAAAAGATAGACTTTTCCTTAAAAAAAATAGGTTATGACGAAAATAATAAAGCGGTCTTAGTCATTAAGTTTGACAAGGATGTGATGTTTGAAACTGTCTCCAGATTGCCTTTAGCTGATTTGGAAGATTTAATCACAAATCTGACAGCGATACACAGCCGCCGCCAAACGCTATAAAGATCAATATTTTAAAGTTATAAAATATTGATCTCGTGAATGTGTATCAGACTACGTTTTTATAAATATCGGGTAGATTGCGGCAAAGACCATTAAAATCCATTCCATAGCCAACTACAAATTCTTTGCTAATCTCAAAACCAATATAGTTCAATTCCTCAAAATGGTACTGTAACGCCTCAGGTTTCACCAAAAGAGCACAAGCAATGACACTCGCTGGATTCAGTTTCTTCACCGCATCTAGAGTGTGTTTAAGCGAGTGTCCAGAATCGACAATATCCTCCACAATAATTACGTCACGTCCCTCAAGGTCGATACCGAGCCCCAAAAGCTCATTCAATTCAGATTGACCCGTTCCAATATAAGAAGCTAGCTTAATAAATGACATTTCACAAGGAACCTCAATTTGTTTCAACAAATCAGCCATAAACATAAAACAGCCATTCAACACCCCTATAAAACTCGGCTGCTTGTGCTCATAACGTAAGCTGATATCGATCCCCATTAAACGAACCCTTTTTTGTATTTGTTCCTCTTCAAATAAAGGCTCGAAAATCAATCCATCTATTTCTATCTTTTTCATCTTATATTTCTCATTTTTGTACAAGCACTAGTTCTGTACGTCTTTATCTTTTTCCTCTTTTTTACGACCCAATATTTTGTCAAATAGTGATCTTTTTGGTTTACCCTGCTCAGTTTCCCCCTCTTCCTTCTTTTCAGTAAGATCCATCTTTTTAAGTTGTTTTGGAACAGACAACCGTTCTAAATTATCGTCGGCAGAACTGTTTCCAAAGTCGTCGAACAACAAAGGATCGTCGCCCATGTCAATTGTATCAACAGAATCCACAACAGCAGGTCGTGCCGAACGCAGATGCGGTTGCAAAACAACCTCATAAAACCCATAATTGGATGTTGTGGAATCCACACTGATCTGTCCCGTTTTGGTCATAATATGTCCGTAGGTATTGAAATAGCGTAGCATATTACCTTTGAGATGACCCGTCCAATCAAAAAAGTTCAATCCTTTTTTAGGACGCGGAACAATGCTCGACAAAAATATACTCTCACCGAGCCCCAATTGCGCCGGCGTTTTTCCAAAATAATATTTGGCAGCCTCAGTAATACCATAAACATTGTTTCCCCACTCAATGACATTTAAGTAAACTTCGTACATCCGTTTTTTGCTCACTTCCTGCGAGCGCTCCATCAACCATACCAATAGAATTTCTTCCAATTTCCGAACAACCGTTTTATTCCGGTTTAGAAAAACATTTTTTACAAGTTGCATGGATATTGTGCTAGCCCCCCGCTTAAATCCTTTTTCTTTGATGTTTGTCGTTATCGAAAGTTTAAAAGCCTTCTCCTCAAAGCCATTGTGCTTAAAGAAAAATGGGTCTTCTGTATTGATCAAACTAATCTGCATATAACGGGATATTTGATCCAAGGGAGTAAAATTAGGGTTTTGAGGACCAACTACAATCTCCCGCATAGGCTTACCTTCTTCATACGCCGTATAGGTAAACGGAGTATTTAACATGGCAATATTAGCCTCGCCCCATTTAACGACTTTTAAATCCTTATCATCCATTTTGGAAGAGAAAAGAAGTTTTTCAGGCCTTTTTAATTCAAGAGCAAAATTCAGATCATATTGAATATGTCCCTCCACCTGGATACCATCTAAGCCGGGAAATAATCCGACCGGCATGGCATCAAAAAAGTGCTGTGCTTCTATATTGTCAGTGTGTATCGCAAGGAAAAGCTCCTTCTCAGGTTTATGCACATATTTTAGATAGGGAGAAAACACAAAGTCTTTTACCTGTACAGTACTTTCTTTACTAACTTCTACAGATGACGCTCCAATATTCAATGCTCCTTGCATGGTTGCCTCAGGAAAAATCACATCTTTACTTGAAATACGCCAGTGGTTAACTTTCAGATTTTTAAACCCCCATTGTCCATGCAATTCCAGTAACTCCTTATTTCTTCTGTGGGCCTTTTCTAATCGAAATGATATTTCATCAAAACTTATCGCTAAACCAAATTTGCGCTGTAATAAGGGAAGATTTACTCCCTTTTTATCAGAAAAAAGACGTAAATCGCATTCTTGATTATCTGGATCGATCGTTCCAGTCAAGTTCCAGGCCGCTTCATGATCGTTGAGCAAAAATTTAGTTTCCATATCGCCCCCATCGATTACCGCAGAAGGAATAACTATCCGCTGAGAAGTGCTATCATCTCGGTAAGAAAGCTCCAAGTTTTTAAGATCAAGATCATTCGGAATTTTAAAAAACACGTTTTTCAATAAACGGTCTGCCAAAGCAGCTAAATTCTGTTTTGGATTATCATTCTCTACGGTATCTTTCTTTTGCTTCTTGAACAGAAAGTCATAATTACTAACGGTGTCTTTTTTGACAAGAGATATTGCCCCATTGTCCAAAATAACCTGGCCCAGCTTCACATCTCCAAACAACAATGGCCACAACTTGACAGACACTGTGAGATCATTGATCTGTGCCAACTGCGTTCTATTTTTGGGCAATAACTGAATATTCTTAAACTGCACTGCATTAATTCCTCGAAACGCATAATATTGGATTTTCAATTCCATATCATACTTCTCCAACAATTTTGCTTTCGCTTTGTTGATTGCCCCCATAAGCATGGCATCCCTTTTCTGATATGCATATGTACCTGCGGCGATCGCCAAAACTAAAAAAGTAGCTAAAGTGATATAAAGCCATCGCCACTTGCGGGACTTAAGAGATGTTATAAATCGATTGGACATAATTATTACTTAATGCAAATCCGTGCATATCAACAGTCAAACTTAGATAAATTTGACTGTATATACAATTATAATTAACGGAAAGCATAAGTAGTCTAGTGGCAGATCCATAACGGCGAATAGTAATCTTTATTCTCCTAATCCAACCCCATTAAAAACAAAGAAATGACATGAATTTGATCAGCAATGAGTAGTTTTGTAATCCATGATTACAAATGAATAATAGATGGTTACCAAAGAACAAGTATTAAATGCATTATCCTATGTTGAAGAGCCAGATTTAAAAAAGGACCTTGTAACATTGAATATGATTCAAAATATCCTGATCGAAGAGCAAAAAATTGCTTTTGATGTGATCTTAACGACCCCCGCCTGTCCATTAAAAGATCACATTGAGCACGCCTGTAGAAATGCCATTGCACATTTTATCGATAAGAATCTCGAGGTACAGATCAACATGACATCCAACGTGATCGGCAAACAAGGCGCACAAGTCTCAGGAATTAAAAATATCATATTGGTGTCCTCAGGAAAAGGTGGTGTTGGTAAATCTACTGTTGCAGCGAATCTCGCTTTGGCACTTCATGCTAAAGGAGCCAAAACGGGACTTCTAGACGCCGATATCTATGGCCCCTCACTTCCGATCATGTTCGGACTTGAAGGAGCGAAACCTGGATCCGTAGAAATGCCAGATGGACAGGTTAAAATTGATCCTCTTGAAAAATTCGGGTTAAAATTACTTTCTATAGGATTTTTTACCGATCCTAATCAGCCTATTCCATGGCGCGGACCGATGACAACTTCGGCCATCAAACAGCTTTTTAATGATGCGCATTGGGGTGAATTGGACTATTTAGTTGTTGATATGCCTCCAGGCACAGGCGATATTCATATCACCGTATCGCAAACATTCCCTATCGCAGGAGCTGTGATCGTAACTACGCCACAACACGTAGCTTTAGCAGATGCTGTCAAGGGAATCGGGATGTTTTTGATGGACAGTATCAACATACCGTTGCTAGGGGTTGTAGAAAACATGGCTTATTTTACACCAGCAGAACTTCCTGACAATAAGTATTATATTTTTGGCAAAGACGGCGGCAAGCGCTTAGCAGAAGAATATAAAGTACCTTTTCTTGGTGAGATACCATTGTTAAAGGGTATTTCTGATGCTGGAGACAATGGCTTTCCGATAGCTATAGATACAGAAGATCCTGTTACAAAATCGTTTTTAACTATTGCAGAGAAAGTCGCTCAGCAACTCTCTATTATCCATAGTCAAGGAAAGTAATTATTCTTTGAGACTTTTAAGCAATTGATCAAACAAAAAAGGCTTTCATAGCATATGAAAGCCTTTTTTATGAAATGCCTTTAAACTAGATAGCAAGCTCCAACAATACTGGACAATGATCGGAATGGACAGCATCCGACAATATGCTAGAAGATTTGATCTGTTCAACCAATGGTTTTGAAACCATATTATAATCAATACGCCAACCCAAGTTTTTTGCACGCGCTCCAGCTCGGTAACTCCACCAGCTGTAATGGTGCGGGTCCGGATTTAAATGACGAAAAGAGTCGATATAACCCGAATTAATAAAATTCTCCATCCATTCACGCTCTTCCGGAAGAAACCCCGAAGAGTTTGCATTTGATTTTGGATTATGAATATCGATGGCACGATGACAGATATTATAGTCACCGCAAACAACCAAATTTGGTTTTTCGACCAAAAGCTTGTCGCTATACAACTGAAAATCTTCCAGAAACCTGTATTTAAAATCCTGCCGCACATCACCGGTGGTTCCCGAAGGGAAATAAGTACTCATCACCGAGACTCGATCAAAATCAGCGCGGATAATACGTCCTTCAAAATCATAGTCTTCATGACCACAGCCATACTCAACATGCTTAGGCGCTATTTTTGTAAATAACGCTACACCACTATAGCCTTTTTTTTGAGCAGGGTACCAGTAATGCTCATAGCCCATCTCTTCCAATAGAACTATTTCAGGAATCTGATCGGGTGTAGCTTTAATCTCTTGAAGACAGACGACATCAGCATTCACCGTTTTCAGCCAGCCCAACCAATCCTTCTTTAAGGCCGCACGTAAACCATTCACATTATAGGTTACTATTTTCATGTATTATAATATTGAAATATTAATAGATCATTCGATAACAAATCCTCAAATTTAATAGTCCTTCGAAGAGAAAAGATCAGCAATTTTGGAAAAGAAACCAGTCTGAGGTTTTAAGCCTTTCAGTTCTCGCTCTAAATTTAACGCTTCGCGTCTTGTTAACACATGCATGCTCATCTTTTGATCGACTTCGGGTCTATCATGCTTATCAGTTTTCACAGCTGCAATCTGATCAATTAGATCTATCCCTCTAACCAATTCCCCAAATACCGTATAACTCCAATCCAAATGAGGCGCTCCACCAACGGTTGTATAAGCCTGACGTTGCGCTTCAGAAAATTTCCTCCCATTCATCCGTGTCTGCTCTAAACGACTCAAATCCTCGGAAGTAAATACTTTTCCTTGAACCAGATAAAACTGAGAACCAGAAGAAGCCTTTGCGGGGTTGTTATCCCTCGCAGCACCAATAGTACCCTTTTTATGAAATAAACTATCTTGAATTTCCGCCGGGATCGTATATCCGGGCCCACCATTACCCAACTGAGCACCGCCGACAGCATTTCTAGAATCTGGATCTCCCCCCTGAATCATAAAATTCTGTATGACACGATGGAATAAAGTACCGTCATAATAGTTGGTTTTCGCCAATTTGACGAAGTTGTCCCGATGTTTTGGGGTTGCATTGTAAAGACGCAAAACACAAGCCCCCTTGTCAGTAATGATCTGTACATATTTGAATTCAGGTTTAGCAGCGAATGCCACTATCTGTAAAAAACAAAATACTGCTATTAAACCAGCTTTTAAAAATTTCATGCGCTAATAATTATTCGTTCTTTATTTAAACAGCTTACTTACCTAATTTTTTTCGATTTCAGATAACGTTTAGTTCCTCAAAATAATCGATAATTAGAGACTTCATAATAAGCTCTTGTTCCAATAATGTATAATTAGGGATTGGTTTGACCAATTCCCAATGTGGCCACCCTTCCTCGTCTAGACCTTTGAGACTATAAAACCCCATTGCACTGAAAAGACGACAAGTTGCTATGTGCATCAGTTCTTCCTTTTCACGCTTCGAGAATTTTTGAGCGCCCTTTCCCAGTTCCTGTACACCAATAAGGAATAAACACACCTTGATGTCAGGTTTTTCCATATCAAATAAAGAAGCTATTTCGTCTTGTAGGACACTCCACTTTTTGTTTACTTCTGCTGCCTTCATTTCTTTTGATTTATACAAACTAAGATAAATTTGCATTCACTTGCAAACTTATTTAACTCGCCCTCCTAAACTAGTGTATTCGTTCCTTCGGTAATAACTTCTGTACAACGTTGATCGATCATCTGAAAAACCGGATCAAATAAATTATCGTCAAAATACGGATCTGGCACAACATCATCCCCTAAGAATAATTTAACCTTGTTCAAATCTCCTTCGTTTATAGCCTGTGCACATACATCGGCATAATTTTGTCTATCCATGACAAAAATAAGATCATATTCATTAAAAAATTTGGGATCAAAATGTCTTGCTCGTTGACCGGAAATATCGACACCATACTTTTTCGCAATAGCTATAGCTCTACGATCTGGAGCTTGACCCACATGCCAATCACCTGTACCAGCAGATTCAACAATCCAATTTAAGCGGCTATTTGCTGCTTTTTGTTTCAATATTCCGTGCGCAAGTGGCGAACGACAAATATTCCCTAAACAAACCATCAAAATCTTCATCTCTATAATTTTAAAAAGAGCTATTAAGCTATAAAATTCCAAGTACACCAATTTTTGGTAGCGGTACAGAAAGCTACTTTAAATCAATACAATTTGGTCCTAAAGCGTTGGCAGCATCCTATATAACATAAATATCAAATTCCAATTTAGCCTACCATACCTATTCCGGTAGAATCTTTGGAATTTTATCCCGCAAAATAGGTAAACTAAAGTTATTGAAGAAACAACCCTCGAAAAATTGACCTACTTCTTACCAACTCACCTCTCTAAATAAAAAAGGTGGCCAAACCTGACGGTTATAGCCACCTAAACTATATTAATCAACCAATTCTTAATTCAAGTATTAATACTCTACAGGGAAGCTCAACTGAACAGCTCCACCTTGAGGTGAAACACCTTTCAAACGCACAATATTGCGTTGTGTTGC
>DKIT01000079.1:1019-2518 GCA_002454415.1 Sphingobacterium sp. UBA6711 | reverse complement strand
GCAAAAGCAGAAGCGCAGTTTGTACATGAAATCCTACAAAAGCATGGAGTTAATCCTGAGCTTGGCATCTGGTTCGACATGGAAGATGCAGATGGCTATAAGGCACGCAATGGGATGCCGGACAAGCAGACTATTACTGCAATGTGCTCCGCATTTATTTGTACGCTCAATGATACTGGCTATTCCTATGTCGGTATTTATGCCTCGTATTCATGGCTGACAGAAGTAATTAATACGGCGCAGCTTGCCGATTATGTACCGTATTGGAATGCTCTCTGGGGAAGCTGCAATGGTTTTTCTCGGGCGAGAATGTGGCAATTTACAGATAGCTTGATGATTAACAACCATAAATTTGATGGAAATGTGTATTATAGATAGAAAGTGTTCCTTCCTTTTCAGTTGTTTTTCAGACTCGGGTTGTATACTGAGGTTGTATAGGAATTTACGTAACTTTAACTATAAAGCAGCCCGCTACTTTATGATAAGGCACACGTAAGAGGAGGATTTATGTCATATACAAATTCATTAGAAACGACTAAAGATGACCGGACACCTCTAGCAATTATTTTATTGGAAGTGGTTTTGTTTGCAGTTTTTGTTTTTAAAATGTTTGATGGTTGAATGGGTATCATCTTATACCTAGATGCAGTCCGGGTACAGCATGATCCGGTTATGGATACTTCTACCTTCTGGTAGTTAGTTTTTTTGTCACCTCAAAAGACTGTAAAACATATTATGTAAAAACAGGAGGTGTAAATGATGTCTGATGAAACTCGTGATCTTATTAGCTCATTTAAGAAACGGTTAGAAAGATTAGAAAATCAAATAGCAGAAATAGATAGAAATGTCGATGAAATTCTCCAACTGGCTCGTAAAAGGGAAGAGGAGAATTAATGCTTTATTTCCCTGGCTCCGCAATTGCGGGGCTTTTTTATTCTAGAAAAATCTACATGCGCCGAACGATATCTTTTTGCATACGATAGTTTAGCAAAGCACCTTTATTAGAGGAGGTCTTAACATGTACGGTGGTTGTAAATGCCATAATAATTGTTTTCCTGATAACAGGACAGGGATCGTAGTTCTATTTATTATTGCTTTTTTATTGTTTTTCTGGTGTCGNNAGAAAGCTTTTGTTCAATTCCAGTCACGAAAAAATAATGGTGGTAATCAACCAAACCGCTGGTCTATTACATTTTTAGCGGTATTTTTTGCTGTCAGATATTTTATTTTGATGAATTGTAATAATCTCTAATAAAATATGATATAATAAACTATGTTGATAGAAAGACTTAACAATATTTTATGTGAGGTGAAGCTGGCTAACGAGAGAGAAAAATGAAGTGAGGTACATGAAATGATCAATCCACCGTTAGATGTCTTGTTAGCCAAGGTTGGCGACAAATATACTCTTTCTGTTTTTGCAGCAAAACGTGCACGCGAAATATTGAGTTCTGGTGAAGTGGTAGTAGATGGAAAGGCAAAGAAACCCGTTAGTGCTG
>DKIT01000079.1:0-983 GCA_002454415.1 Sphingobacterium sp. UBA6711 | reverse complement strand
GCAGTTCAAATATATAGAGCATGGAAAGATTATGGGGATACAGGCAGTAATACTATCTCTGAAAACGAAAAAAAATTTGTAAATACTGTTATGGATAATTCTCCTGCTATTACAGAACAATTATTAAGCCTTGAGCGGACATTTGTTCAAAAAGGTGATCTTGAATCAGCGCAAAGAGTGAATCAACTGATTGATGAACGATTGAGAATAACAGAAGAATCTTATATAATATTAAGCTCTTATTTGGCAAGTGATGAATTTTACAAAAAATTATAGGGATAACGTAAAAAACAACAGCGAGAGCATTCCGATCCGCTCTCGCTGTTGCCGCCACTTCCCAGCACTGCTGCGTCACCACACGCAACAGCTCCCCACATAAAGATACACTATTTTTATGTAAAAAGCAAATTTTATCAGATGAAAATTTCAAAAGCTGTAATATCTCGAAGGTGGTTCTACATTCGATCTTAATGGTATATATTTTTACCAGCAAATTAGGGGGGGCTAGAATGTGTGGCTTGATGGATCGGATGTTCCTAAATTGGCAGTTATTGTTATTGGAATAACTGCCTTATGTATATACTGGATTATGCATTCTGACCGTTCATAGCATTGTTATACCGAATCACACTATCCGGCGGCTTAAGGCTGTCGGTTTTTTCTTTCTTCCCTCCAGTACTCCGGTAAAAAGGATGCTGAAATTTCTCTATATAATAGAAGGGAATGTTAAGTTTAGATTAAGTTTGTGATTCCTCATCCGCTAAATAGGAGCTTTTATATTAAGAAATAAGCTTTACTGCTAGAAGGAATTAATTGTAAAATATAGAATAATTTACAGAAAGTTGTGAATCAATGCTGACAGTTTGAACAGTAGAAGGCATTGCGGCCACCGACGCGCTGCGTTTGGATTGGCAGGCCGCATTCGTAGCAAGGCTCATTTGTCCGGTAGGCAACTTTAAGATACGGGACATAGCCGCCAGTCA
>DKIT01000027.1 GCA_002454415.1 Sphingobacterium sp. UBA6711 | reverse complement strand
AAATACCAAATAATAATGGTCTGTCGATATTTCGACAGACCATTATTATTTGGTATTTCTTTTTTTCCTATGTAATGGAATTTTCAACATCAAACCTTGTTCCGGTCATCCCAAAATCATCATCATTCCATACGGCAGTCAAAGATGAAGCAATTATTGCCAATCCTTCGGCCTTATCATTTAATGACAATGCTTTAGCTACCATAAAACTTTTGATCCCATGTCCTACAAATGGGTACAAGTAAAAATTAATTTTTCGGCATTATGGAATTTCACTTTTCTCCGCATCACTAGAAAAATAACACGAACATGATGAAAAAGATCATTATTATACTCCTCAGCCTTTTGATATTTTCCAATGTGGATACAAAATCGCAAATAAAACCGAAACGTGAAGTACCTACTTTAAAGGTTAAAAACGACAAAGGACAAAGAAACAGTGTGCAACTGGTAAAGCTCCAAATCGATGTGAGCATTTTTGGAAATATTGCCAAAACATCAATGACGATGACCTTTGCAAACATGACCGATCGGGATCTCGAAGGAGAACTTACCTTCCCTATGCCTGAAGGTGTATCCGTTAGCGGTTACGCCCTGGATATCAATGGAAAACTACGCCAGGCCGTACCTATTGATAAAAACAAAGGCACCGAAATATTTGAGAGCATTGAAACCCGCCGGGTCGATCCGGGGCTACTCGAAAAGGTAGAAGGGAATAATTTTCGAACCAGAATTTATCCCCTACCCGCAAAAGGTAAACGGACCGTTCAAATCAGTTACTCGGAAAATCTAAAAACAGAATCCGATCAGGCTCTCTACTATTATTTACCCTTAAACTACAATACGATCATTGACAACTTTGACTTAGCTGTAAAGGTATATCAAGGCAACCAAAAACCAAACTTCACAGAGCAGCTCGATGAGACATTGCTATTTTCCGAACATAACCATAATTATACGGCTACATTACAAAGACAACATTACAAACCCCAAAAAAATATTACTATCAAAATTCCTGTGACCAGCAAACTATCTACAGGTTTGAAACAAGCCAATCAAGACGGCTCATTTTATTTCCTTGCTAATGCACGGATAAATCTTACAAAACCCGAGCAAAAAAAATGGGGAAACCAGGTTTCAATTATCTGGGATAAATCATTGAGTGGAAAAAATAGGGACCTGGAGAAAGAATTTGCGCTATTGAATGAATTTTTCAAAAAAAATCCAGACATGATAGTGGAGTTGGGTTTACTTGATATTCGTTTTAAGAAAGCACAGATATTTCGGATTGAAAAAGGAAATTGGAGCGCCCTAAAAAATTACCTCAACCAGCTGTCCTACGACGGTGGCACCGATTATAGTCAGGTCAAAAGTGGCGTACTTCATGGGACTAATTACCTGTTCTTTAGTGATGGTCTCTCCACATTTGGTCAAAGCCAAATCGCACTCGATAGACCAGTCTATTGTATTTCTTCTTCTAATGGTTCGGATTATGCCAACTTGAAACAGATTGCACAAAAAAATAGTGGGAAAATGATAAACTTAACCAATAGTTCCATAGATCAAGCTTTTATAAACTTAAGTACAGTAGACCTTCTTTTTTTAGGTATAAAAGAACAAGAGGGGTTTGAAGAAGTTTATCCTGAAAAGGGAACTCCAGTTCAATCTTACTTCTCAGTTGCAGGGTTGGGAAAACACGATAATTTAAAACAAATGACATTACTCATAGGTGATGGACAACAAATTAGGCAAGAAATCAAAGTTGCGCTTACTCCAGATAACAGCGAAATTAACTTACAACAGATTTGGGCACAACAGAAGATTGAAACATTAGATCTACAATATGAAGATCATCGTGAAGAAATTGAAGCACTGGGAAAACAATTTGGTATCGTTACGCGCAATACAAGTCTGATCGTACTAGAAGAGATAGCTGACTATGTTCGATATAACATCATACCACCCACAGAATTATTAGCGGAATTTAATGCCATCAAGAAGGAGAACAGTATTGAGCAAGAAAAGCGTGTCTCAGATTTATTGACACAAGCTCAGCAGAATATAGAAGAGCTGCGTTCGTGGTGGAACACTGATTTCAAACAAAAACACAAGTACCCGCAACGGAAAGAATCGATTTCCCCGACACAACCTGCTGTTGTGCAGGAAGAGCCTGCCCCTCGTCCAATGGCAAGACAGGACGAAAATAATATGGCACACAAAAGAGAAGATTACAGGATTTCAGAAGTGGCAGTAGCTGATCTGGATACGAAGGCTGCCATAACCAATAATAACGAATTGATGGAAGTCGTCACCGTCAGTCGCCTAAACTCGATCAATAATGAGACTGTCGGAAAAATTAGCATACCTGAGATCAAAGAAGACAATGAATACCTGCGGGAAATCGCCAAATCAAAAGACCCCTATAAAAGTTACTTACAGCTACGTGAAAACTATATGGGAACGCCAAACTTTTATTTCGACATAGCTAATTTCTTTTTCAAAAAAGGAGATCGCGAGCAAGCCTTGCTCATCTTAAGTACTTTGGCCGATCTCGAAATTGAAAATGCAGATCTTTATAAAACTATCTCGTACAAGTTGCGCGAATGGGGTGACTACGATAAAGCGCTATTCATAACTGAAAAAATATTAAAATGGAGACCAATGGATCCACAAAGCCATCGCGATTATGCGCTTTCACTACAGGATAAAGGCAGGTATGAAGAAGCTATAGAAGAGTTATATCGTATACTAACACAAAACTATTCACCGGAAGCTGCAGATCGTGACGATGGTATTGAGGAAATAATCCTGATGGAGATCAACAACCTCGTTAGCCTGAAAAAAGCCGCCCTTAACAACATAACTTTAGACAAAAAATTAATCGCAGACCTTCCTGTCGATATACGTGTCGTCATCAATTGGAATTCACAGAACACTGATATCGATCTTTGGGTGACCGATCCGAATGGAGAAAAATGTTTTTATAGCAATCCGGCGACAGCAATTGGTGGACGATTGAGCAATGATTTTACCGGCGGCTATGGTCCAGAGCAGTTCTTATTGAAAAAAGCACAAAAAGGAAAATATAAAATTGAAGTCGACTTTTATGACGATAGTTCATTGACATTAGCAGGTCCTGCATCAGTCATGGCTGAGATATATACCTACTATAGTAGTGGAAGGCAAGAGCGCAAAATAACGACTCTTTACCTTGATCGAACAAAAGAACAAAATACAGCTATTGGTGAGTTCACCTTTTAAATAATATCAATAGGATTGGCAGGTCAGCACGTTGGCCTGCCAACCGTCCTTTGCTAATGCAATTTCCGAATGATTAGATCTTTTTGTCTTTTCTCCAATTTGGTTTTAACATAGGGATAGGTAAATACAGCACCGAGAACGATGCAAGCACCAAGATAAAATCCACCACTCATAGTCTCCTTCTGACCAAAAATCAACACCGCTGAAAGAATACCATAGACAGGTTCCAGATTCGTCGTTAGAGCCACCGTAAACGCAGATAATTCTTTCATTACCGCAACTCCCATGACATAGGCTACGGCTGTACAAACCACGCCTAACAACAATAAAAAGATAAGATCCTCTTGTCCCAATCTCATCTCCGCATTAAAATCTCCTGTAAATAACATAAGAATGCTAATCCAAAAACATGCACCAAGCATTTCATAAAACGTAATCAAGGTCGGACTTGACTTCTTGACCATGCGTGCATTGGCAATGGAGAATATACTTGCACAAAAAGCACATCCTAAACCAGCTAGGAGACCGACCAAATAATGTGTTTCAAAAGAAAAGATAGTATAAATACCCCCAATAATCACCAAACCTACTATAATATCCAGCAGCGCTATACGCTTTTTATTCACGATAGGTTCCAATATGGCAGTAAATAAAGTTACCGATGATAGGGTGACCAGTGTTACAGATACGGTAGAGACTTTGATCGAATAGAAAAATAAGACCCAGTGCAAGCCGACAACCGCCCCCACCATAAAGAATTGAAAAAACTCCTTTTTAGAAATTAGGATCGATTGTTTCTTTACAAAAAAATAGATCAGTAATGAAATGGACGCAATCGCTACCCGATACCAAACCAAATGAATAGCCGATACCGAAATCAAGCTACCCAAAATCCCCGTAAATCCCCAAATAAGAATTGTTAAATGCAGAATTAAAATATTCCGATTTAGTTGAATTTTAGTCATTTATTAAAAAGATATTATTTTGGCGCCCTTATCGCCAAGTAAATTGCTACCAACAGGAAGGTAACATTCGGAATCAATACGGCAATTAACGGTGGTAATCCCCCTTTCAAGGAAAACATGTTTGCAAACTGTATAAATACGATATAAGTAAAACTCAGCGCGATGCCAACTCCAAGGCTCAAGCCTATTCCCCCACGGACCTTTTTTGAAGACAGTGCGACCCCCATCAGTGTGAGTACAAAAGCGGAAAATGCATAAACATAACGTTTATATTTTTCCAGCAACAAATCGTTCATCACCCCTGTTCCCCTAGTCTTTTCTTTAAAGATACGAATGTTCAGTTCCCGCGTATCCATCGCTGTAAACATATTATCACGCACCTCAAAATCTGCAGGTTTCATATCCAATGTTGTATCTTTAAGCGCACCTTTCTCCATCCGTTCATGCAACCCATTGATAATACGATTGGTATAGCCCTCTATCTTCCATTTCGTAGCGACGGAATCCCAAGTAATCCGGTCGGCCATCATTTTTTCTTTAAGCGTATCACCTTTGAAAATCTCCAACACAAATCCGTAGCCTGTCTTCGTGGTATTATCGAAATTGTCGATATATACATAACTATTTTTATCTAACTGCTAGTGGGTAGAGACCCGGGAGTTATCCTTCGGTGGCTTCACATAGATATTCTCAAAATCCACCTTCATTTTATTGGTATTGGGGATAATGAAAATATTGAATATCAGGGAAACAGCAAATATTAATGTAGCCGCAATCATATACGGGCGTAACAATCTGTTAAAACTGTACCCCGCACTCAAAATTGGGACAATTTCAGTTTGATCTGCCATTTTTGAAGTAAAGAAGATCACTGCTATAAAATTGATCAGCGGACAAAGAAAATTA
>DKIT01000080.1 GCA_002454415.1 Sphingobacterium sp. UBA6711 | reverse complement strand
TCCACAAAACCATTTTTTTGATGCCTTATTGATTTCAGGGTCGATCGTATTTTTGATGGTCTACGTCGTTATGCCCAATTACACCAGATGGATCCGGAAATGGTTGAACAAGTAAATTTTAAAATGAACCTGATTCAACGATAGTTTTTGCCCATTCACCGAACATGAAATGGAAATAGATCTCGGGTTGGTTAGCTTTAACTTAGTAAGTAAAACATATCATTAAATCACTAAAATAGTAGAAGATGGAAAATGCGACATTAAGTTTTAAATACGAGTTAGAGAACAAAACACCACGTACTAATGACGGTGGAACGACGAGAGGTGCTTCGGTTACCGACTTTCCAGCGTCGGTGGGGATTGCTGGAGTATCCATGCGCTTACTTCCGGGAAGCATGCGCGAATTGCATTGGCATGCGAATGCAGCCGAATGGGCATATGTAATTTCAGGGACAGTGCGAACTACGATTATTCATCCAGATGGTCATAGTTATGTTGATAATTTTGAACCTGGCGATGTCTGGTATTTCCCGAAAGGTTATGCACATTCCATACAAGCTACGGGGACCGAAGAATGCCATTTTATCTTAATCTTTGATAACGGGAATTTCTCCGAAGATCACACTTTTAGCGCTACTGATTTTGTCGCCTGTATGCCGCCGGAAATTGTTGCTCAAAATTTAGGCTTATCCTTGGATGAGGTTGCTGCTTTACCCCAGAAAGAAGTTTACTTTGCGGCTGGCCCTGTTCCGGACGAATCATCTTTCTTGGCCTCATCGAGACCTGATGAAAAAGATATCATGTTGACAAGCATGCATAGGTATCCATTACATGCACAGCAACCAAGGATCATCCCAGGGGGAGGCCTTCAAAGATTGGTCAGCAGCAAAGAGTTTCCGATCAGCACCACAATGGCTGGGTCCATTATTGAATTGCAACCTGGTGCACTGCGGGAGATGCATTGGCACCCGAATGCGGATGAATGGCAATATTATATCTCGGGACAANNGAGACAAGCGGAAATGTCGGTATTCCTTGCTGAAGGAACAGTGGTAACCGAACAATTCAATGCTGGAGATGTCGGTTATGTACCCATGGGAGCAGGTCACTACATAAAAAATACGGGCAACACAGTTTGCAAAGTACTTATTGGTTTTAATAGTGGAACCTATCAATCCATCGACTTGAGCAGCTGGATCGCAGGAAACCCAAAAGACGTGGTCGAAACGAATTTTGCATTGAAAAAAGGTGAGATCGAAAAGCTTCCAAATGGCCAGCTTTTTATTCAGCCAAAGTCAATTTAAGTTCGAAACGATGGACCAGGACCTGATTTCTGTTGCGCGTGATAACTTGGAAAAATGGCAAACACAGTCACATGCAAGAATAGCTGCTCTATTAGCTTTTACAGCAGGTTATATGGATGCAGTAGGAATAACTAAGTGGAAAACCTATGTTTCTTTTATGAGTGGAAACACAATTCAATTAGGAATTGTTGTACATCATAATAAAGCTGATGCCATGTTGGTATCAAGTGTGGCGATTGGTTGTTTTATGGCAGGCATATTTATAGGAACGTACTTGTCCGCGAAGCTGAAGTTTAGTAATCAGGCGTTACTTTTTTTGATCGTTTCAGGGATTTTGATGGTTTATATGGTCATTTCCTTGTTTTTTACAGTTGGTCCAATTGTTTCGATTGCAACAGTAGGTTTATCAATGGGAATGATGAATACCATAGTAACCACTGTGGGAAAAGAGCAGGTAAATACAGACTTTATTACCGGGACCTTAAACCACGTAGCGCGCTATGTGGCACTATGGAGTATGTCAAAAGATATGAAGCAGAGAAAACTATATAAAACAAATATTCTCAATTTGCTATTAATATATATGGGCTTTATAATTGGAGCATACATGGCCGCCTTAATGATGCCGACTTTGGGCAAGTGGACTCTTTTTCTGCCCATATTGTTGTTAATCAGCTCTGCTTGGTTGTATAATTTTTATTTACTAAACGCTAAAAATTTAACATATGTTACAGAAAAATGATGTCGCACCGGATTTTACGCTTTATGCGACACCGGATCAAAAAATTAAATTGTCCGAATTTAAAGGGCGTAATGTAGTTCTTGCATTTTATCCTGCAGATTGGAGTCCTGTGTGTAGTGATCAGATGGCGCTGTACAATGAGATGCTCAAATATTTTAAAAAATATGACGCTGAAATATTAGGAATATCAGTTGACAGTAAATGGTGTCATATGGCATTTGCGCAATCCAGAAAATTACATTTTCCGCTCTTGGCTGATTTTGAAGCAAAAGGCGAGGTTGCGAGGAAATATGGGGTATACGACGAAGAGGAAGGCGAGTGCAAACGCGCCCTTTTTGTGATCGATAAGGAGGGAGTCATTGCCTGGAGTTATATGTCACCTACAGCGGTTAATCCTGGAGCTGACGGTATTATAGAGGCTTTGGAAAATCTTAAATCTAATTAATTATGTCATTAAAACCGAAAGTCAGCGATGCTGACCATATAATGGGCAATGGCCAGGCAGATCTGACCATTGTGGAATATGGGGACTATCAATGTCCGCATTGTGGTGCTGCACATCCTATCTTGAAAGAAATTATGGCTGAATTGGGAAGCCA
>DKIT01000016.1 GCA_002454415.1 Sphingobacterium sp. UBA6711 | reverse complement strand
CGACAAATTTAACTACACCATTAGAAATCCACTCTGACGTATTTTGAATCTTAGGAGGTTGAAGCGTTGGTAGTACAGTCTTCAATATGTTCGTTAATTTTTTCTTGTTTGATTGCATCCTCAAGCACTTCCATGTCTTCGGGTAGCTCAAATTCCATTGAGCCTAATTGGTATAATGTTCTATCAATGTGCATCCTTAGAATATCACGTAAATCTTTTGCATCTTTTTGTGCAAATAGCTCTAGATATGTTTTACCGGGAATTGCCCGTACTGCTGTTTTAACCTGAAACAGATATTCTGTTAGTACCTGCTCCACATATTCAGCACTGACCACCAGCCCATTCTTTTCTGCTAATTCTAATTCTGATAATTGCCTTTCTGCTGAAAGCTTCTTCAAACGTTCTTGTTCAATTTGTTCTTTTGTATTAGTATCACGTAACGGCTTTAGTACATTATCTACAATCCAACGTCTTGCGTTTGAATCGGTGTCTGTTGGCATCCCCTTTTCTACCCAGGTTCGAACTGTAGATTCATCGTATCCGTACTGTCTCGCTAATGACCTTAATGAGATATCCATATTTAATCCTTTTTATTTTATTTATAGGGTTTACAATGTCAGACCGTAACAATGATTTTTCTCTTTTAGTAAAATTGCTGAACGGGTTTTTAAAGAAGGATGAGATTAAAAAAAGACTATATTCGTTCGTTCAAAAAGAAACTAATGATTGGGAAAAATGGCTACAAATAGAATTTGCTCATTATCTCATTTCAAAAAAGAAGTACGAACTACATCGTGAAGTCACAATATACCTTGATCCGATAATCTTCCCTGAAAGTAGACTTGCTAAAGTAGATTTGATATTACGTGAAAAATCCTCATCTTTTGATGATTATATTTTCATTGAGTTTAAATGTACTAAGCGTGTTGCATCATTGGTTAAGGGATTAACTGCTGACAAAAAGAAAATCAGTGCCATCAAAAAATGCAACTATAAAATACGTAATTACCTTGGCGTTGGTTTCCATCTTTTTTGTGAACCTGATGATACCGATTTTATGGGAAAGTACGTAAGAGAAGAACTGAACGGTTCTTATGCCGTGTTTAAATTATGTGAATGTCCAGTAAGATATAATTGCCAATGTAAATTTAATGAAATTGGTGTAGTGCTTTTTTGAATGCGGTGCGGGTATGCTCATTTTGTTCACACACAGATGATTATACCCGCTGCCGAAAACTCGCGTTGTTTTAAAAATCACCGGAGAACCTATAATTCATTCGCTTTTTAATGCTATTAAATTAGAAAAACCCACTAATTGAGCGGGTTAATGTATATTAGTCAATATTAATAATCAATTACTCTTTTGAGAAATTCAATTTTCTCACCTTTCGGTACTTTATGAGTATCCACACAATAACCCTTCTCATATTCATCAATCATTCGTCTGGCTCTTTCACGTTTATTTGGGAAATATGTCCCTAATTCATCTCTCGCTTCACTTCCTATGCGGGCGATATCATACGATGTCAATTCTGGTGCTTTACCATCAAGTATGTTTGACTTATTTTTATCAAAGTTATTTCTCGCCGTTTCATCCCCCAACTCATTCACGGCCAGACCACATTTGATGAACTTTTTAACTTTATCTTCCCCGCTATCACAACCCTGTAATGTTAACAGAGCCAGGGCTATTAAAAATATTTTTCTTTTCATATTACCTTTTTGTGTATGTTGGAATTAAGCGGTATTAGAATATACAATAAAATGTAATTTTAAAAGATACAATATTGATAGCACCTGTTTTTTTGTATGGTTCATTCTGTTGAGGTATAAGTCTTCAATGCGAGACTACTGGACAGACTGTTTACCTATACGTAATACTGTATATACATACAGTATGGAGGGCAGGTAATGACATCGAAATCAGGTTTTGATCCATCCCAGACCACAAGCGTGCAGTACTTCATTCATCTGGGTAGAGCCTATCGCGTATGCTTCTATGGCTCTGCTCTTGAGGATGAACGTATAGGTGAGAAGGTACTGTTTCAAAACGAGATAGGGAAGTACTGGTTAGGCACTATTGATGTGGACCGTTACATGTTCATTGGAGAGGGAGCATTCAGTACAGTACTGAATGCTCTTGGATATGACAGCGATCAAGAACGCATAAAGAATTTCAATGAAGTTGATTTGCAGGGTGAATTACCGTTCTAAATTATCATCCATTTCAGCCACTTAAATATGGAGAATTCCTCTATTATGTGTTTGCACCTTTGAGATCAACAAATCTTTTATGTAAAATGACTTCAAAATGCTCGCTCTCTTTTACACGACCATTGGAGTCTAGATAGTTATTAATGAAAGCTTTACACCATTCTGGGAATTGGACGATATCCATCTTAATAATAGGAAATAGTACCATGAGATTATTGTAGAAGTGCTTCGGCTGCGACTCAATATCGCTTAATACACTTTCTACACTGTGAAGAGGATATGTATTATTAAGATATGACTCGCCATCATATTGCAAATCTATCTTTAGCGACTGGCTTGATGGTTCTAAAAAAAAATTATTGAAATTGACAATCTTGATACGATTTTCACAATCGGGAAGAGGTACTAAACCACGTGGTTTAATCTTAGATCGGTAATATTCATATCCACCATCGTTTTCCTGCAATACTCCAAATGAAGCCATTTCGCTATGTAACATCATTGGTAAGCTAGCATATCCTAATTGATTGCATACCTTATTCACCCGGGATTTATGGGTGTTTTCACTATAATGTAAGCCATAATGAATAGCTATCGCCAAAGGCTTCCCATAACTTTTTATCAGGGCAACAATTTCAGTCAATAACAACTGCCCCGAATCGTGAACCATTAAAAACCCATTTCCGTACCTAACAACCCAAATAATGCAGGTT
>DKIT01000110.1 GCA_002454415.1 Sphingobacterium sp. UBA6711 | reverse complement strand
TTTTACCATGACGAACTCCAGCAGTAATTTCCACACGGTCCGTTTCAATTTGCATACGACTTCCTCGACCATAACCACCTTGACGGCGTTTCAAGTCTTTATTAATATCTTCAGCTGTTAAAGGAAGACCTGCTGGAACTCCCTCAATGATGGCTGTTAAACGTGGGCCATGCGACTCGCCTGCTGTTAAATACCTCATACTAGTTCTCCAATATATCTAAAAATTTTCGTGTATTTGCCAATGAGATCTGGCCAGGGGCAGAAGCTTCATCTAAACTTGCAAAAGTCCAACTTGAACCCGTTACAAATCCTGATATCCGAGATAATTTCCCTAATGCCCCCATTGAAATTGTAGCAAACTCTTGCTCAGAATTCAATGTTTTAAACCCACGAGTATAATNNATTCATCACATCAAGTACATCCTGCTCGGAGTTTGCCATAACAGCAATTTTCACAACCGCAGGAGATAAACGTGTAAGCTCAGAAATGATTTCCAAATAATTGGAAGGTGTTTCCGTGAAATTGTGGTAACTTAAAACTAAGTTAGGGAAATCCAACATTTGATCAAATACAGACTGAAAAGAATAGTACTCAAAATCAATATAGTCTGGTTGGTAAATTGCTGCAACTTCCTTAATTAGATTGACATATTCTTGATCTTCTAAATCTAGGTGTCCACCCTCACGTGTGGTTCGAAGCGTAAATAATACCTCTTTACCATTACATACTTCAAAAACGGCAGGTGCAACTTTCAATATTTCAGCTTTTGGAAGAAAATCAGCTCTCCATTCAATAATGTCAGCTTCAGATAATCGTTCTCTATCAATTGCTTCTATTTCTTCTAAATTTTTAGGAATTATTGGAACAACAATTTTCATTTTTGCACCTGTACNNTGTATCGTAAAGACCTTAAGGTAATTACTACTTTCATCATTTTTATTAACTGTAAAATCGTTTGGCAAGCGATAAGTTTGTAAAAAGCGATACTTAACTTTTCCAAGTCCCTTCTGAACTTGCTGTTTAAACTTGTCTATCGAAATGTTTGCAGCATTGGTTGAGGCAATAATCATGCCATCTGAATGTAAGATTTCAAGTGATTGTTCAATCAGTTTGTAATAATCTTTTGCCACTGTGAATGTATGCTTTTTATTTCGAGCAAAGCTAGGTGGATCCAGAATGATCATATCAAACTTCAATCCCTTTCTCTTTGCATAATTAAAATATTCAAAAACATCCATTACAACGAATTGATGGTGATCAAGAGGTAAACCATTTGCCATAAAATGAGCTTTAGATAGATCACGTGATCGTTTCGCCAAATCAACTGAGACAGTTTCTCTCGCACCACCCATAGCTGCCGCAACCGAAAAAGCAGCTGTGTATGAAAACATATTTAGCACTTTTTTACCGCTAGCAAGTCCATCAACCAGTGAAGCTCTAACATCATGTTGATCCAAGAAAATTCCAGTCATCAATCCATCATTTAAAAATACCTGATAAGCAACACCATTTTCGTAAACAGTGAATGTTTCCGGGGCCTGATCTCCATACAGGAAATTAGAATCTCTTAATTCTGACTGAAAACGAATTTTCTCGTAAGCTCCAACTACCTCAGGAAATACAATTTGAAAGGCCTCAATAACTAACTGCCTAATGGAATAGACAAAAGTATTATACCAAGAAAAAACAGCGTAATCTCCATATAAATCAATTGTCAATCCACCAAAACCGTCACCATCTTGGTTAAATAAGCGAAAAGCTGTTGTCAAATTTGAATGGTAGAACGGCTGGCGTACTGTTTTTGCCTTTTTAAAGAGATTAGTAAAAAAATCTACAGACAATGCTATTTTATTAAGACTAAAAAGCCAACCAATTCCCTTATTTTGTGGAGACAAGTAAGCCTCGCCTAAATATCTTCTACTCTTAGAAAACAATGACACTTGACCATCAGGTAGGTTTTGGTTTTCCTTAAAATCTGAACTGTCTAAAAGGCTGATTCCTTTATTAATCTTTTTTTCTGCAATGGTACTAACTATTATTNNGTATATCATGAATTAAACTATATGCCAAAAAAACTCGTATTATTGCAGTTTATTTTATAAAATATGATATAATGTACAAAGATTTTAGAAAGGAACGTGGAGACTACTACTTGTGAAAAAACTAATTGATATCATAAAAAAGAACTATCAGACTCGTATTGGATTCATAGTTTTACTATTATTAAGTTATTGGACAAAATCCCTTTGGGCCTATTTTGTTGATTTTTATTTGGATTTATCTAGTTTATTTCAATATTTAATTGCTATTTTTAATCCAATTCCACTAGCATTTCTTTTACTCGGACTAGCACTTTATATAAAAAATACTAAGCTATTTTATGGAATTGCCATAACCATCTATCTTGTTTTGTTCCTATGGCTTTTCTCAAATGTCGTCTATTATAGAGAATTTGCTGATTACATTTCAGTTTCTACAATGATGGCAACTTCGAGTGTTTCTACTGGTCTTGGTGAAACAGCACTCGAGTTATTCAACTTATGGGATTTAGTCTATTTTGCGGATTTTATTATCATTGCAATAGTATTAAGAAAAAAACCATACAAACTAAACCCTAAACCTTTCTCAAAAAGAGCTAGTTTTGCAGTCTCTTCTTTAGCAATTTTATTATTTTCAGTAAACCTTTTTACTGCTGAGATTGATC
>DKIT01000062.1 GCA_002454415.1 Sphingobacterium sp. UBA6711 | reverse complement strand
AAGATGTTTACGAAAAATTACAAAATAATTTGCGTTATATGTAATTTTTCGTAAACATCTTCTGGTAAGCAGTCTACTCGATTTTCATGGTTGAAGATGCAAAAGTGCCCAGCCAGTAATATTTGGGGATGTAATTGTAGTTGCTTATTCACTTCTACCACTAGTATATTTTGATTACTTATTTTATCAGCAACCACTTTATTAACTCCGTATTGTTCACCATTAGCAGCACTTATTAGATCTCCTGCCGAAAAAGCTAGAATTCCTAACTCCTTAGACAATTGACCGCACAAAGTACTCTTGCCGACACCGTATGTACCAGTGACAAACACCGTCCCCAAAAAATCCACCGCCTTTGCTTTTGCTGATTCTTCAATTAAATAAAGATATTTTTTGTTACATTATTTCCTTAAAAAAAGACAGAATTCCTGCAAAAATTCGATAATTAGCCAGGAATTCTGTCTTTAACGTTTTATTGTTTAATTACAATTGTTTAGTTATATACTTTCAATTACCTTCTTTATTTTTCTACTTCAGCACTACTGATAATGTTACGATATAATATACAAATGAACCCAAGCCCTCTCTTATCCTATATAGAGTAGAGAGCCAGCTAAATCTTATATAATAAGGTGAGAACATGAAAAAGGCAGAGAAGTAACCTCCTAAAAGAACACTTCAGTTATTTTTAGGAGGTCAAAAAAAATGAATTTTAATAAAATTGATATGGAAACCTGGAACCGCAAGCAGCATTTTGAGCACTATTTAAAGAATGTAAAATGCGGCTTCAGCATCACTTCCAATATAGAGTTTACGGTATTAGTGCCAGCAGTAAAGACAAGATCATTAAAGCTTTATCCCGTCCTGCTCTATATGGTAACCACTGTAGTGAACATGCAGCAGGAACTCCGAACATGCTTCAATGATGATAAGGAATTGGGCTATTGGGAAGCTATGAATCCATCTTATACGGTATTTCATCAGGATACCCATACCTTTTCGAGCCTTTGGACGGAGTATACGGATGATTTTAATGAGTTTTATCAAAACATCCAGGTTGATATTGAGAAGTACGCCAATAACAAGGATCTCTTCCCGAAACCGAATTGCCCACCTAATTGCGTACCGATCTCCTGCATTCCCTGGACGAGCTTTACTGGTTTTAACTTAAATCTATTTAACGACAACCAGTTTCTTCTGCCTATCGTGACCATCGGTAAGTACTTTGAGCAGAGCGGCACCTTACAATTGCCGGTAAGCTTACAAGTTCATCATGCTGTAGCAGATGGCTATCATGCAGCACAATTTATGAATCATCTGCAGCAGCTTGCTTCAATGCCGGAGAAGTGGCTGAAGTAAACAAGTAATAGTCTAAATCATAAATAAAAGCAGTCAGCAAACTCTTATTGAGTATGCTGACTGCTTTATTTTTTATCTAGTTAAGCTTTCTGTGGCTAGTTATACAATACGGCCTAAATAACCCCAGCAACACAAAGCGGCAAGAATCAGAAGAAGCTGTTCTTATTACTTGTTTAAAAAAATTATTCGAGTAATCCAAGCAGCAACAATTCCCCAACCCCACACGTAAGGAACCATGATTGTAAGCAACAGATAATCATCAATATGATTATTAATAAGATACCAAAATAATGGAACCATCCCGGCAAAAACTATACATTGCTGGGCAAGTGATGCCTTTGACGAAAGAAGTCTTTGGGTTGAACCACACTGAGGACATTTTCCTTGAGGAATAAGCGATTTACCACAGGCAGCACAAGTGCGAAAGTAAGAAAAGTTCATTATCAAGTCTAATATTTTCTTCACTATAAACTCCTTTTTGCTTTTTAATGTTTATCAGCATAAGAAGTTTACTATTTTCTTTCGGTAAGAGCAAAGACAATAAATGCCACCTGCGTATGTTCATCGCAAGCGGCACTCATTCTCTCAACTTCCACGAAACACATAACATCGAGTCAGACATGGGACAAGGGGACAGGTCCCTTGTCCCATGTCTGAGGGGGTCAGGCTTGCCTTATACTAAAATTGACTTATTACAGCGTGTTGAAAAGTCAACTGTCTAAATAACTCAAGCCTGACCCCAGACCTACGCTTAAGCATACTGAATCGTATGTACAACCCCGATCACTGGGTATCGACATCAAATCTCAGTTTGTGTTTATTTCCCACGGCTATAAATTAAATGTAACATTTCCTTGCCTTTGTAATGCCTTACATATTCGCCTTCGATTTTCATGCCGAGCTTTTCAGCAACTTTTCTGGAAGGCAAGTTGCTAGGCCTGATGTGAGCAATTACCCTGTCTGCTTTTAAATATTGAAAAGCATAATCTATCGAAGCCCTTGCTCCCTCTACAGCGTATCCTTTTCCCCAATACTGCTTATTTAAAATATAGCCAACTCCAATCTGTTCCCCATCTTCTGTTTGTTCGATCAAAGGTCCGATAACACCAATAAAGTGATCTGTCTGTTTTTCTATGACAGCAAAATATGAATATCCCTCATTGCTATACCGTTCTAAATTTTTATCAATCCAATTATTTACTTCTTCGTCAGTAAATGCGTGCTCCCATGCGTACATAACTTCCTTGTCCTGTAAAACAGAGCATAGATTCTGAAAGTCACTCTTAACAATTTTTCGGAATAGCAATCTTTTAGATTCAAAAACTACGTCCAAATTTCCCCCTCCAAGTTAATCGCCTAGATTTTGTGTGTTGCTTCCGAAAATCGGCTTTAGTAGACAACAATGCCAAGCTCTGCTGGAATGGTTATCAGGTTTATTCCTTCCTATTGACATTCCCGTTCAGTGCGGGGTCAGGCTTGAGTTATACTAAAATTGACTTGTTTAATAATAGATCGTTATAGTCCGTCCCATTTCGCTAGATCAGTAGTTCCGTAACGCTTATTAGCACTTGCTCTACGTTTCGACCGTTTCATTCCTTAATCCTCCTATATTTGGTAAAAGCTACGGGGTCAGGCTTGCAATCGTCCGACCATATAGAAAAAGCCTACCATAATTGGAAGGCTTTTGGTAGTGATATTTTTTAGTCCTGCTCTTCTGCAGCGTAAAATACCTTTTCAACTGCTAACCTCATTATTATAGGCATTAGAATATAAAAAGGTACGCCATAATAGTGCTCCCATCGTATAGGAATATACAAACCTAGCACTATCATAATAGGCTCAAAGCAAAAAGAAAACACGAAACCAGTAATAATCGATATCATAATAAAACTTTTCCATCGCGGAAAGTACTGGTATTCTAGCATATAGATAACAGGCAACGGACTAATATCAATATAGGCAGTCAATGGGCCTATCGGTAGTAATTTAATTGGGTAATACCATAGTCCAATTTCAAAGCCAGTTAGGTCCAGAGTCATAATTAAAAGTATTAGGAATGTGCCATATAATAATAATTTAGGTAAGTGTTTTTTATTTACTATACGCCAAAATATGATCCAAGGAATAAGTAGTGTAGCAAGCATAAACCACCATTGCCAGGTAAATAAATCTGTCTCTGTCCAGTTAACAAAGCGTGCATAAGTCAGTTCTTTTATCATTTGCGCTAATTGTTCATCCGTTGGAAATCCGCTCATGATCCCACCTCATATTGGGGTGATATTACTTAAAATCAGTGATCCGA
>DKIT01000014.1 GCA_002454415.1 Sphingobacterium sp. UBA6711 | reverse complement strand
CAGAATATCGTTTGTTATTGTTGTTTATACAGAGCCCTAAAAAGGTGTTTGAAAGAAGTGAGTTGTTGGATAAAATATGGGGAATAAACTTTGATATCGGATCAAATGTCGTGGATGTATACGTGAATTACTTGAGAAAGAAAATAGAAAAGGTGACCAGCAAAAAAGCAATCCATACGGTTATAGGAATGGGATATGTTTTAAAAATCGAAGACTGAAAATTTTAAAATGCATAATTATAATCGAAAGCTCATCTATCTCATTGCGATCCTGGTCGTGTACGTGAGTTGTTTTGTCGGATTTATTTTTTATTCCATTACGAATTTCGCCTTTACGGATTTTTATAAGCGTTTGGATTTGCGAAGAAATATCGCAGCCGAAAAATTTCTTAATAGCAAATCTGCTTCTCAAGCGGATCAGTGGAGCTTGGATTTTATTGAGAATCTAAATAATCAGCATGAATTTTTGGTGGAATTTGATAATAAAGGTACGATTTTAAGGAGCCAGGGGTTTCATAAAGAGCTTTGGGGCAAAATCAATAAAAAAGGTACCTCAAATTTTAAAGCCGACAATCAGTTCTACTCCACCAAGTATTTTTCACAGCATGGTCGAAATTATATAGTTGGCGCATCTGCTGAAAATTATTTTTATACCCACCATCTGGCCTATCTTCGGAATCTACTTGTCGTGAGTTTGATATTGGGAATCCTCTTTATTTTTGTGGTTTCCGTTTTTATGAAACGTTCTTTCCTGAAGCCGATTTTGACGATGATGAAGGAGGTACAGGAAATAGGATCCGAAAATCTTTACAAGCGTTTGGATGAGGTTAAATATAAAGGGGAACTTCAGGATTTGGCCCTTACTTTCAACCGTATGTTGACACGTTTGGAAACTTCTTTCGAGACACAAAAGAATTTTATCAGCAACGCATCACACGAACTAAATACACCATTAACGTCCATTATAGGGCAGGCGGATCTTGCGCTTTCCAAAGAACGAACTACCGAGGAGTACCAACGGACTTTATGCAAAATCATTGAATCGGCGGAGCATCTTGAGAAAAAGACCAAAGCACTTTTGCTTTTGGCCCGAACTGGATTTGTTAATAATGCCACTACATTTAAACCGGTTCGGATCGATCAGATTGTCATGGATGCCGAATTGACCGTAAAGGCTATCAATGATAAGTTTAAGATTATTACTGATTTTAGTCTTTTGCCGGACGATAGCATGCGGCTCAAAGTGAATGGGAATGAAATTCTATTGCAATTAGCGCTATCGAATATTATTAGCAACGCGTGTAAGTATTCTTCGAATAGAACCGCTTATATTGCATTAGGAGCTTTGGACAATAAAGTTTTTATTTTGATTAAAGATAAAGGTATTGGAATACCTTCTCTTGAATTGGATCATATTTACGATCCTTATTTCAGAGCCTCCAATACAAGCGGAATTGATGGCTATGGCATTGGTCTCCCGTTGGCCAGGAACATTATTAAACTTCACGGCGGTATATTGAAGGTTAATTCCGTGGTTGGTGAGGGTACGACAGTAGAAATCGAACTGCCGACTTATCTTCGGTTTTAATCTGTTTTTAATCTAGCGTTCATTTTTAATCTCATTTTAATACTATTTTTAGTTTTCTAATGGAAAGCTAATTCGAGGTTCATTCCATTGCCATATGTGCGTTTTAACTTTGTTAAAAAAAACATGGCTAAAACAACACGCATATTAATTCCTAGTGATTTTACCGTTGATTCACTTGATTTTGTGGCTCAAAGTATCGAAGAATCAATAGCCGATCAGTTGGATATTATTCTTGTATATGGCAATAAGAGCAGTACATCTGCAAGGGAATTGTTGGGTATTGGGCTAGAAGACCAGTTGGATGCTCTTCAATCTGAGTCATTTTTGGAAGCTTGTAAGGCGATCTATCAACGCTATCAAAACCGTAAGCTTAGCATTTTTGCGGATATCTTAGGTACTGATAATCGAAATTATTTACAGCATTACCTCAAAGGGCAGTCGGTCGATGAAGTTAGGATTCCCAGCAATTATACTTATAAAAGAAAAACACGCAATTTTTTTAATGTCGCTCATGCACTTCTGAATATTGAAGGACAAGTTTGTCCTAGCATTTCATTTAAGTCATAAATCAATACCTGAACAGTGAAATTTCATCATTTAAATTATAAAAACGAGGTATTATCACTGTCTTTGTTTATTAATTACAATTTCTAAATTACCTTCTATCTATATGGGCCATATACAAGGCGGACCATCACCCTTACAAAGGTTAGTTAGTCTACTGCATACGGAGCGAAAAACGATTAATTATATTTTTATCTATGCTATCGTAATCGGTATTTTTAGCTTAACTATCCCCATTGGGATAACAGCCATATTTAATTTTTTAAGCAATGGGGCGATGTATAGTTCCACGTATATTTTAATTGCTTTCGTCTTATTTGGCGTTGTTGTAGCCGGAACGCTGCTAATCGGACAAATGACGCTGGTGGAATATCTGGAACAAAAAATTTTCCTAAAATCGGCGATTGAATTTTCCTATCGACTTCCACGGATAAAACCGGAGGAATTGCGGGGTAAAAATCTCGTGGAGTTGGTGAATCGGTTTTTTGATGTTATTATTATTCAGAAAGGAGTTATAAAACTATTGATTGATATTATCGCTGCGGTCGTGACAATATTTTTTAGCGTTGTACTGTTGTCATTTTATCATCCTGCGTTTTTGGGATTTGGGCTGGTTGTCATTATAGCTGTCCTATTAATCCTTGTTCTATACTATAAAAGGGGCTTAACAACCAGTATTACAGAGTCTGAACATAAATACGAGACTGTCGCCTATTTGGAGAATGTTGCTGAACAAATTGATCATTACCGTGGTGATGAGGGTAAAACNNCGAAATGATCATTTTAAGGTCTTAAAGCGTTTTTTCATAGGATCCGTGCTGCTTCGCACCCTATTGTTTGGAGCTATGCTTTTGTTGGGATCTTATTTTGTTGTGGAGAGACAAATGACTTTTGGGCAGTTTGTGGCCGCCGAGGTCGTCATTGTTCAAATAGGTTATGCCATAGAAAAATTGATGACAAACCTAAATACAATTTTTGATATGTTAACCGGTGTTGTCAAGTTGGCGACCGTGACAGATCTTGCGTTGGAGGAGGACGCTGCTAATTATGTTGATTAATAAGCGCCAATCGACTCAGAAAACTGTCAGCTGGAGAGGACTGTCAAGAGATGCGGTAAATTCCTTAATAAAGGAAAAAGGATCGTTAGTACTGGGACGTATACTCATCCTTTCTGGACTAGTTTTCTTCTTATCACTTTTTCTGCCGTGGAGGCAGACTATTCCTGGAATAGGAAGTATTACCGCTTTACGACACCAAGATAGGCCACAGACAATCCAAAACCAAATTGGAGGTCGTATAGAGCATTGGGCCGTCGCTGAAGGGCAGGAAGTCAAAAAAGGGGATACAATATTAATTCTTTCGGAAACTTCACAATCTTATTTTGACCCTATGTTGCCATTAAGATTAGAGGAACAATTGCATGCCAAAAGAACTGGGGAAGATGCTGCTGATCAAAAGATGAAAGCCACCGAAGCGCAGATTGAAGCATTACGAAATGGATTAGCCTTTCAGCTTGAATCCGCTCAAAACAAGGTGATACAGACGCAAAATTTAGTTAAAATCGACAGTGCCGAACAAATTGCTACCCTAAGTTTATATGAAACGAGCGAAAAGAGGCTGAAACGTTATGAAGAAGGTTATCGTGATGGCTTATTTTCGTTGACCGATATCGAAACGAGACGTTTAAATTTACAAAATGACCGTGCTAAGGTCGTTAGTGCAGATAATAAATTGTTGAACTCACGGCAATCGCTTGTAAATGCGCGAATTGAGTTAAATAACATCCGGGCAAAATATAATGAATCTTTAGCGAAAGCTCAGTCCGATTTAAGTTCAGCCTTTTCTACCAAAGCTTCGGTGCAGGCAGATATTTCAAAATTGAGAAATGAAATATCCAATATTGATGTGAGACGAGGGCTATATGTCGTGAGGGCTCCACAGGATGGTTTTATTATTAAAACTTTTAAAGCTGGAATTGGTGAAAATATGAAGGAAGGTGAATCGGTTGCGACATTACAGCCTAAAACACCACAACTCGCTGTAGAACTTTACGTGAATGCGATGGACGTACCACTTATAGCGCCGGAAAGCGATGTCCGTTTACAATTTGATGGATGGCCGTCAATCCAGTTTTCCGGTTGGCCTTCTGTAGCGGTGGGTACCTTTGCTGGAAAAGTTTCAGTAATCGACAAAGTGAGCAGCGCAAATGGACAATTTAGGATTTTGATACGCCCAACGCATCCAGTTCCGCAAGGAGATGAGCCCTGGCCAGTTAAGCTAAATCAAGGTTCTGGTGCATTCGGAAGAGTAATTTTAAATAAAGTCCCCTTATGGTATGAGATATGGCGACAGTTAAATGGTTTCCCCCCAAGTTTGGAACGTGAACCAAAAGAAAGTGGAAAAAAGTAAGTATTATATGAATAGATTGAATTTCATTGTGATCGTGATGTGCTTTTTTTTCTGTGGACATCTTGTAGCACAAGAAAAAGATAACTTGTCAATCAAAGCTTTTACAGTTAATGATTTGGAAGAATTGTTGATGGCGAATCATCCTATTGTCAAACAGGTAAGCCTTTTGAGTGAAAGCGCTAAAGCACAGGTTGCACAAGCATTGGGAAAATTTGATCCGGCAATCTACTCAAGCTTCAAAAATAAACATTTCGGCAATACCGATTACTACAATGAATGGAATAATGAATTGAAAATCCCTTTATGGCTAGCTGGTGCCGATCTTAAAATCGCTTACGATCGGAATGTTGGCGAATACACGAATCCTCAATCGAGGACAAACAATGCTGGGCTCTCTGCAGTTGGCCTAAGTATTCCATTGGGACAAGGATTAATTATTGACAATAGAAGAAATACTTTGCGACAAGCAAAGGCCATGATAAATTATCTGGAGGGTGAAAAGATAAAACAAATTAATACTATTTGGTTTCAGGCGTTGTCAGATTATTGGAATTGGTATTTTGCTTATCGGCAATATCAGCTTTTGTTGGAGGGAGTGAAATTAGCTGATCAGCGATTTAATGCAATTAGTGAGCAAACTTTATTAGGTGATAAACCTGCGATTGACTCCATTGAAGCATCAGTCATTTTGAAAGAGCGACGAATGGAACTTTCGAAATATGAAGCCGAGCTTAAAAATGCCAGAATAGTAGTGTCTAATCATTTGTGGAATGATCAGCAGTCTCCGGTAGAACTTCCTGAACATGTGGTCCCAGATAGAATAGATGATAATCTCGACTTGCCAGACAGTAAAGTTATCATGGCACTGCTCGACTCAGCAAGAAATTCGCATCCCGAATTGATAAAGTTATCGAGTAAAAATCAGCAGCTCGTTTTTGAGGAAAGCTATCGAAAAGAGATGCTTAAACCGAAATTTAATATTTCAGGTACTCTTATAGCAAGTCGCCGGGGTTTCAATGAGTTTATATTGCCTCAATATGACTTTAATTGGCATAATTACAAACTTGGTTTTGAATTTGCGTTTCCTCTTTTTGTGCGTGCCGAGCGCGGAAAGTTAAGAGAGGTGAGGATTAAACAAGATCAGATGCGGTTTGAACAGCTCGTAACAGAAAGGAATATTCACAATGATGTCGTTAAAAAATACAACGATCTAAATGCTTATAGTGAGCAAATAAAACTTCAATCGGTGAATTTAAGTAATCAGGAACTGCTGCTTAAAGGAGAACTGAATAAATTCGAACTGGGTGAATCTACCTTGTTTGTTGTCAACAGTAGGGAAAACAAATTGATCGAAATGCAGATCAAGCAAGAGAAGCTCCTGACAGACTATCGGAAAGCGCTTGCAGAGTTGTATTACAAAGCTGGAACTAAATTTTAATCTTATTTTAATATAAGCTATCTTTTTAATCTCATTTTAATACCGCATTTGAAATTTTAATGAAAAGCTAATTTCAGATTCATTCCGTTGCCATGATCGGTACTTAATTTTGTATAAAAACAATTGAGTATGGCAAAGGTAACACGTGTATTGATTCCAAGTGATTTTACGATTGATTCACTATTCTTTGTAATTCATAGTATAGAACAATCTCCAGCTGAACAATTGGATGTGATTTTAGTCTATGGTAATAAGAGTAGCAATTCGATCAGCGAGCTTTTGGGAATTACACTAGAGGACCAACTCAATAATCTTCAATCAGAAGATTTTTTGAAAGCTTGCCAAATGATCTGTCACCGCTATGGAAATCGTAAGCTAACTATCTATACCGATATCCTAGGTTCAGACAATCTCAATTATTTACATCATTATTTGCGGGGAGCTCGAATCGATGAGGTTAAGATTCCCACGGATTATGAGTTTGAAAAACGAACCCGGCATTTTTTTGATGTCGGTCAGGCTTTGCTTTCGCTGGATAAGAGTAAGCAAAAGCATGTTTCTATTGTAGAGAAACCTGGAACAAACAAAACAGGGCGAAATGTCCTGGCGGATTTATTCTTTAACAAAAAATGGGATGTCAATTACTAAGAGAAAAATATTAGCGAGATTCAACTTTGTACTGTTGTCTTTTCTGCTTTTGGGAGCGACCTCAATGGTCATGTTTTATGAAAATCCCGAAAGACTTTTGGAAGGGGAGTGGGAAGAACAGGGTTGGTACTTTGAAAAGGTAGAGAAATCGCCAACATTCAAAAAGCAGGCAATTATTCATGAAGGGATTAAAGATGCAGCAATAGCGCATCTACCGCCTTTACAGGATGGACTTTGGCATTTTGAAAAAATGGGTGATAAGAATTTTATTGCTCATCATGAGGATAAGCGATATAATTGGTTTTTAAAAGGGCGTGGACATATTCTTGAGCTTCGTAAAAATAATGAGCTTGTGGAGAGTTTTGTGATTCAAAAATTGAATAAAGATCAGTTAGTCTTGCATCTTAATTTGGATATGCAGACGAAAGGAATTGCACGTATTGTATTGAAAAAAGGAGGAAAGGAAAAATATGCTGAGAAAATATAGCAATCATAGGACAATTCAAGATAACATTAAATTGGGTGCAATTACTGCTTTCTCTGCAGGAATGGTCAATGTTGCGTCCGTCATTGTCTTTTTTTCCTTTACATCGAATGTCACTGGTTATTATGCTGTTTTCGCACAGGAAATTGCCAAAGGAAATTGGTATCAAGGGGCAGTAGTACTATTCTGGATTTTACTTTTTTTAGTTGGTAGTATGCTTTCAAATCTTATTATCATTCATGGAAAAGGACGTTTTAGTTCCTATCTGACACATTCGATTCCTTTGGCGTTGGAAATATTGAGTATTTTATTTGTTGGAATATACCTTGACCTATTCTATCAGGACTCTTTGAAGGAAACAGAGATATTGGTGGGCGCTTTATTATTTGCTATGGGTCTGCAGAATGGTTTGACCGCGAGTATATCGAATTCGGTAGTGAAAACAACACATTTGACTGGACTGACGACAGATTTAGCAATATTGATATCTATGTTTACCAAAGAGTCGAACCGGAGCAATAAGGCCTTGGTAGACAAATTTCATTTATTGTTAAGTATAGTAAGTGCTTATGTTATCGGCGGACTTTTGAGTGGTATTTCCTTCACTTATTTATCTAACAAGACATTTTACGTTGTTTGTCTTGTTCTTTTAATCATTGGTCTTTATGATCATTATAATTAGTATTTGTTAAAAAAGCAATTTGTAAATCGTCATCGTCAGCCCGTGTCGGCTTAGCCAGTAGGTTTAACGATTGGTTAGCTAAGCGCTAGCTACATAAAATTTAATCGCATTCCAAAATGCGATTTTTTTGTTTTAAAAAAATGCTTATCTTCAACGACAATTGTAGCGCTCTACCAAAGCAAATGATAGGCTACTTAATCAATTTAAAACCATTACCATGATCAAGTTTTTTCGCATTCAGCCTATATTGGCATTTTTCTTAATTTCAGTCACCGTCCCCTCTGCCTGTGTAAATCAAGTTTTTGCGCATGAGAAGCAAAGCCAAGAATTTTTGGATGATCAGGACAAAAGTCAACAGAATCTTTTACGTGCTATTCAGTTGATCGATCGGTCTATGGCTGCTTATTTTGCTGATGAAGATATAAAGATGCATCGTTTTTATAATCCCTTTACACAAGTACGTTCCGAAGAGAAAGCGAGTGTATGGATGTATTCCGCCGCTATCGAGGCTGTAAATGCCGTCCTAAATGGACTTAAAAAGCAGCATAACGTGGGGGAAAGTAAGCTTTATGAAGCTCACTACACGCGTTATGTCGATTTGTTAGCCAAACTTCATGCGAATGCTGCCTATTATTTGGGTACTTTTACACTGACTTCCTTTACCCAAAACAAAGAATGGACGGTTTATGCTGTGGACCGCGCTCGTGAAAAAGGCAAGGCAAATGTTACGGGGGTACTTAATGTGTACGACGATCAGATGTGGTTAGTCCATGAATTACTTGAAGCTTATCATGTAACGGGGGAGAAACGTTATCTGGATGAAGCAGAATATCTTACCGCTTACGTACTTGATGGCTGGGATTGCACTTTTGATGAAAAAGGAAAGGAGAACGGGGGAATTCCTTGGGGACCGGGGTATGTAACGAAACATGCTTGTAGTAATGCACCGATGATCAGTCCACTTGTCAGACTATATGAAATCTACAAAAAGAGGGGCGATCAAATTACTGCTCATTCCATTGATTCCACGGATAAAATAACGCGGATTACTAGAAAAGAGAAAAAAAGTGATTTTTACCTTCGGTTTGCTAAAAGGATTTATGATTGGCAGAAAGCTCATTTATTAAATGAAAAAGGAGTTTATGCCGATATGATGGGGGATTGCGTTCCGGAATGTACTATAGCCTACGAGATAGTTAATGGCACCCGTTATCGAAAAAATACCGAACTGAGAAAAGCAGTCGGCACGGCATTCTCTTATAATAGTGGAACAATGCTTTCCGGAGCTGCAGATTTATATCGTGTCACAAATGTGAAAAGTTATTTAGAGGATGGGAAGAAATTGGCCGATGCGAGCTTTAGGCACTTTGCCAAGCTAGGACAGCAAGTTCCGGAACATTATAGCTATGCTACTGATGGGTTCAACAACTGGTTTAATGGTGTTTTGTTGAGAGGTTTTACATCCATGTATCCAATCTATGGAAAGGCGGGAACTTACATAGATTCTTTCCAACAAAACTTGGATTATGGGTATGCACACTTTTTGAAAGATGGTTTCTTACCGAATGATTTGCTGGCTGGTTGGGCGATGAACCCAAATAAAAATGATCTGGAAGGCATGTTTATGTTTACCTATGCAACACAATATGCAACACTTGCACAAGTTAAATAAGATAAAGTAACGTTATTAGATGCGGCCACATAGCCAGGATCGATAAGATGACAGCTGTTAAATGGAAAGATCCGCAAGTAGGACGCTCTCCTTTTAACAGCTTTTTGGCATGTAGCTATATCTTTTATCAAGATTTATGCGCAGCGGCCTGTGAGTCTTGAAATTCTGTCGGACTAAGTCCGAATTGCTTTTGGAAATTGCGCGAGAAATGTGTCGCTGAACTGTAACCCAATAAATTAGAAATTTCGTACACCTTATGCTGTCTTTGACTCAATAGCTCCGCCGCTTTTCGAAGACGTGTTAGATTAATTAATTCATTTGGAGATAAACTCGATACAACATTGATTTTACGATAGAGTGTCGGTCTACTCATGCAGAGAATATCAGCCATCCGATCAACATTGAACTGAGGATCATCTAGATGCTGCATAATAATTTCTTCTATCTTCAATAGGAATTCTTGGTCACTCTGATTTTGACCAATCTGCTGAATCTGAGACATCGGNNTAAGCGATATTTTCCTTTATTTTCTGACAAAGTTCAAAGCCATCCATCTCGGGCATCATAACATCACTGACGATAAGGTCGAAGTATTCAGATGCTAATAAATCCAAGGCTTCCTTTCCATTTGAACTCGTCGTTATTTGATAATCTTCATTGAGATCATCTGCAATAAATTCAAGTAGTTCGGTATGATCATCTACTAATAATAAATTGGATTTCGCATTCATAATCATTGGTTTGTATTGTTATTCAAAGGTAATGTTAAGCTAAATACATTCAATTGGAGGTCATTTTCACTATAAATTAATGTACCTTGATGTTTTGAGCTTAGAGATCTAGTCAATGCCAAGCCCAGGCCACTTCCAGGAACATTTTTATTTTGTTTTAGACGATTGAATGGTTCAAAAATTCTTTCCCTTTCTTCTGAAGGAATTAAAGCTCCGTCATTTTTGACCGTTAAGATAAAGATATTTTTCTGCTTATCCATAGTTAAATTCACTTCAATATAGTTCGAAGAATATTTAAGTGCATTATTTAATAAGTTATAACAGATTTTGTCGAAAGCATCTATATCAACCTGGCCGAAAATGTCAGGTTCAATATTTGATACCATTTGCTTTCCCTGGGCTTGAAGGGTGACAATAAAGTTGCTAATAATCTCTTGTACTGTTTGACTTATATTCGCTAACTCAAAATGTAATTTAAATCCTTCCGTTTCGACTTTTCGGAAATCCAGCAATTGATTGCTTAGTGCAATTAATTTCTCTGTATTATTTTGCATGGTTGATAACAGTTTGTCTGTTACGGGGTTGTGTTCGACTTTGTCCATTAATTTTTCCAAAGGGGCTTTGATTAATGTTAAAGGTGTTCGTATTTCGTGTGCTACATCCGTATAAAAGTTAATTTTTGAACGATAAAGCTCCTGTTCGCGGAGATTTTGTACGCTTAGCAGATGTTGCCTATTACGTTGTTTTATCTTTTCGTTGAAATGATGGATGACAAATATGATTAGTCCTGCGAGGATGAGCGCATAACAAATGAATGCTGGAATGCTTGCCCAAATAGGTGGCAGAATAGTGATCTTAAGGCTTGCGAAAGTCGGGATCGTATTTCCGTTAGGATCTTCGGCTTTCACTTTAAAAACATAAGTCCCGGGGGCAAGTTTCGTGAAGTAAGCGCGTTGATTGCTTGTGATATCAATCCAATTTTCATCAAGACCTTCCATTTTATAGCTATAATGGATAGAGTGTGGAGCTTGGTAATGTAATGCAGCGAAATCGAGACTGAAGGATGATTCATCATGTTTTAATTTGATTTTATTGGTAAACAATATTGACTTGGAAAGGATACCAGCGTCGGTATATTGGTTAATTGCCCTGTTGTTGATGTATAAATTTGTAATGTATATTGGAATACGGTTATTGTAGTTGATCTGATTGAGTTTTTCAGGGTCAAAACGGATAAGTCCATTAATGGTTCCGAAATAAAATTTACCGTTTTCGTCATCAAAGGACGAATTGTAATTAAATTGGACGGTGGGAAGGCCGGATTCCAGATTGAATATCCGTTTTTTCCCGTCGGGGATATGGTAACGTACCAGTCCTTTAGAAGTACTTACCCAAAGATTGTTTTGTTTGTCTTTTAAAAAGGCTAGAGTTACATTGCTTGGCATTCCTTCATCTAAACCGATGTTTTCAAAGCTATCATGATTGGGTTTTTTCTTTGCCATTCCACCTTCCGTCGCTATCCAAATCTGATTTTTTGAATCTTCGAATATGCTATTGAATCTGTTGTTGGGAAGGGAGTTGAGATCGTCTTGCCGATGTGTATAATGTTTGAAATACTGTGTGTTTGGATTATAACAAAATAGTCCGTCCCGCCAGTTTCCTACCCAGATGTTTCCCATTTTATCTTCTACGATCGTGGTATAAAACATGTATCCAGGAACATTCTTAATTAGGTGGAATGATTTTTTTTGTAGATCAAAGCGATACAATCCACGTGTAGAAGCTGCCAGAATATCTCCTTTTCGAGTTTTATAGAGATAAAATAGAAAATTGCTGAGGAGATCCGGTGTAGCATTGTTATTACGGTCGATATGATACACTACTTTTTGAAGTGTTGGATCAAAGATATCTAAGCCATTTACAAAAGGGCCGATCAGGAGTTTATCGTCAACAGGGAGTATTCCATGAATATTATTGTTTGCAAGATTTCCTTGGTTGTCTGAAAAATTTTGAATACTTCCCGATAGCGGATCGAGTTTAGAAAGACCTCCATTTTCAGTGCCTATCCAGATATTTTGATTATTATCTTTTTTGATAATTCGCACAACTGATCCTTTGAGGCTTCCGGGACGATCCTGTGGGAGGAACTTTTCAATTATACTGTTGTTTTTGTGATAATAGTTGATACCGCCGAAGTAGGTTCCCAACCAAATACCTTCGTCCTTATCCCGAAGGATATTATAGATTGCATTATCGGAAATTCCCCAAGGGTTTTTCTGTTCTTTTTGAATATGAATATAGTTTTGGCTGGCAATCTGGTAAATAAAAAGGCCGGACTCCGTTGCGAACCAATATTCATGATCATTAGGTTGAATGATATCCCTGACATATAAGAATTGATGTAATCGGTCTGGACCCAAGATGGGGCGGAGGGATTTTTCTTTAAAATTATAGCAATAGACGCCTGTTTTTGAGGTGCCAATCAAAAGCTCTCCTTTATTATTTTCTGTTATTTTCTCAATACTAAACCAATCCTTCGCTCCATATTTCGCCTGAAAATCGAGCATGAGCGAAGATTTTCCCAATCGGTCTATTTGAAAGATTTTACCTTCGGGTGTTCCGTAGAAAATAGTTCCATTTTTTGCACAACTGAGCGAAGTGATGTAAAGGTCTGATTTGGTGAACTGTTGAATGTCATGGCTGATTAGATCATGGCAATAGAGCATCCCGTTTGATATAAACCAAATTCTTTTCTGATGATCGGTGATAATGACAGGAACATCGGCATTTTCAAACTGTTTACTCAATAGTTTAAACTGTTCATCGACTGGATCATAACAATAGATTCCTTGATCCGTTCCGATCCAGATTCTTTTTCTAAAATCTTCTCGCAAAGAGATAATATTGTTGCCACCAAGGCTATTTTTTGCAGATTTTGAAGCGGCAAAATGTTTAAAACTATTACCATCAAAACGATTTAAACCATCTTTCGTTCCAAACCAAAGAAATCCGTAACTATCTTGCATACTGCAAATAACGGCGTTATTTGACAACCCTTCATTGATTTGATAATGATTGAAGTAATAAGGCTGTGCCTGGCTCAATGTCGGGAGTAGCAAAAAAAATAACAAACGTATTTGCTTGAGGTTGATCATAATCATGTGGTTATTGATACAAAATGGTGCTAAAATGAAACAATTTAATCTTAAAAATTCTGGATATAATTGGAACTTTAGCTTATTGTAATCGCTAAAATTATGAAAATCTAGAAAAGGACACAAGTTCTGTATAAACAAAGATTATAAACTATTTAAATCATGACGAATGAAAGGAAAATTAACCTTTTTAGGTATCTCTGCACTGCTTGCCTTTAATAATATGTCCTGCCAGCATTCTGCAACTTCTAAAACGTCAACAGAAGATTCGCTGGCGGCTTTTATGGACAGCATATCTTTTAAAGCTACCATCGACCAAAAAGAGGCCTATTTGTACGAGTTGAGCAATAAAAATGGCGTACAGGCTTATTTTACCAATTTTGGTGCACGTGTGGTTGGCCTATGGGTTCCAGACAATAAAGGTAAATTATGTGACGTTGTTTTGGGCTTTTTAAAAGCTTCCGATTNNAACGAAAGAACCGTTCTTTGGTACGATAGTAGGCCCTTTTGGTAATCGGATTGCAAAGGGGAAATTTAAATTGGATGACAAGATCTATACATTGGCGGTTAATAACGGTCCCAATACACTTCATGGCGGTTTTAAAGGCGTGCATTTTGCCAATTGGACATTGAAATCATCGGATAGATCATCACTTACTTTTGCTTATACTTTACCTGATGGAAACGAAGGGTTTCCAGGCAATATTCAGATGGAAGTGACTTATGCGCTTAGGGATAATAATGAATTGATGATTGCTTACCGAGCTACCTCTGATAAAAAGACGGTAATTAATTTGACAAATCATGCCTACTTTAACTTAAACGGAGAAGGAAGCGGTACAATTTTGAACCATCAGCTTCAATTATTCGCAAATCAATATACTCCGGTGGATAGCACCTTGATACCAACAGGAAAATTGGCTTCGGTAAAAGGAACGCCTTTTGATTTTACCAATTTAAAGGCTATTGGGAAGGAAATCAATGCAAATGACCCGCAGCTAAATTTTGGAAAAGGATATGATCAAAACTTTGTGTTAAGCAAAGAAAAGGAAGGCGATTGGTATAAAGCCGCACATGTTGTCGGGGATAAATCGGGTATCGTTATGGATATCCTGACCATGGAACCTGGCATACAGTTTTATAGCGGTAACTTTATGAACGAACTGGTGCAATTAAAGAATGGTAAAAAAGACTCGTTCCGAACAGGTTTCTGTTTAGAACCACAGCATTTCCCGGATGCGCCAAACCAACTGGCTTTTCCAACGACTATCCTAAATCCGAGAGAAGTATATCAAACGAAATCCCTGTATCGTTTTTCGGTAAAATAATACATATTTAATAATGATANNTACATCGCTGAAAAGCGCTGTACTTTCTCTGTTATAATAGATTTTAAAACGTTTTAGGTGTATTATCTCATTTGATACAAATAGGCAGTTTTTTGAGAAAAAACGAAAGCCTGCTCGTTCGAATATACCTTAATTTTGGACAAATCAATTATACAAACTAATCAATCTAGGTATGTTTAAGGGTCTTAAATGTCTGCCAATATCTGTCACATTACTCTGCTGTACGAGCGGTTTTATTCCTTCAGTGAAGGGGGGAGACATACGCCAAGTTTCTTCTGAAGGTGTAATATTGCAAAAAACAATTAAAGGAGTTATTAAAGATAAAGATGGCAATCCTGTTGTGGGGGCTACGGTAACTCTAAAATCTAAATCCAGTATCGCTGTTTCTACGGATGAAAATGGTGCATTTATGCTGGCTGGAGTCAATATAGGTGAGCTACTTTCGATTACTTCAGTTGGATATCTCTCACAGGAAGTGCCTGCGGCTGTAAATTTGGCGATTACGCTGCAGGATGATAACTCGCGCATAGAGGAAGTGGTGGTTGTAGGATACGGTACGCAGAAGAAAGAATCCGTCACAGGTGCGATTACGGCAATTTCTTCACAGGATATTTCGCGATCGGTAGCGACGACAACCTCGGGTGCTCTAGTTGGAAAAATCGCAGGTGTTAATAGCCGCATGCAAGATGGACGTCCTGGAGCGTCCACAGGAATCNNCAGTATTCGTAACATGGGAACACCGCTTTATGTAATTGATGGTGTCCAAAAAGATGAAGGGCAATTCAATAATTTAGATTTTAATGATATTGAATCGGTTTCTGTACTGAAAGATGCAGCGGCGGCAATTTATGGGGTGCGGGCGGCTAACGGAGTTGTTGTGGTGACGACAAAAAAAGGTAAAAGAGGAGATAACAATACATTTAATGTCAATTCCTATTACGGATGGCAAAGCATGTTCCGTTTTCCCAAACCGGCAGATGCCAGTACCTATGTAAAAAGCTATATTCAATCTGATGCTATTCTCGGTACGAAGGAGCCAGCGTATACGTTGGGCGATCTTGAGAAATGGCAACAGGGAACAGAAAAAGGGTACCGTCCTTTTGATTGGTATGATTATATTTTAAAGACAAGTCCACAAACCTATATTTCTGGAAACGTGAGTGGTGGGTCTGAAAAAATCAATTATTACTTAAGTGTGGGGCATTTGGATCAGAAATCCATTATTCGTAATTATGGAGGCTTTAATCGTACCAATGTACAAATGAATATTGATGCGAGTGTATCAAAGAGATTGAAAATTGGTGCTAATTTGAACGGCCGTATCGAACAACGCAAACAGCCCGGGGTACCCGGGGCAGATGATACTTGGCAAGCTTTATTTGCGATTTATCGCAATCTTCCGACCGCTCGGCCTTTTGCAAACGATAATCCCTTATACCCAACACAAACATCCCCCAATGCGGAAACGAATTTTGCTATGTTAAACTACGATCTTTCGGGCGAATATCAAGAAAAATGGCGGGTCATGCAGCTGAATTTCAATGCGGAATACAGAATCACAGACGACTTAATAGCAAAAGGAACAATAGGTTATTACCTGGCGAATAAATGGATGGATAATCAAGAATTTACCTATAAACTATATGGTTACGATGAGAAGACAGATACTTACCCGGTAACTTTTAGCATGGACAACCCATGGCGGGAAAGATCTATTTCGCAGGTTGAAGAAATCTCCACCCAATTTACCTTAAATTATAACAAGCGATTTGGCAAACATGGAGTCAATGCTGTGCTTGCGGCAGAGTCTATAAAACGGGATAATCCAGATGTTTACGTGCACGATCGTCCAGCATCAAACGCGTTAAGTTTAATATACTTTCAGACGATGGATACCTATAACGATACGGGTATCAATACCCAAGCAAGGGCTAGTTTTGCTGGTCGTGTCAATTATGACTATGACCAAAAGTATCTCTTGGAACTTTCCTCTCGATACGATGGCTCCTGGAAATTTGCGCCTGGAAGTCGATGGGGATTCTTCCCTTCGGTATCTGCGGGATGGCGCGTTTCATCTGAAAAGTTCTGGTCTGAAGGGCTCCGAAAAGTCTTTGATGATGTGAAGTTAAGAGGTTCTTATGTNNTGGTGTATTGGGGGATGATAATTTGGATGCCTGGGATTATTTCGCTTTCGGCTATTTGAGTGGATATAATTACTTTCGAAAGCCGACGCGTGACGGTTACCAAAATATCACAGGATCCACAATTGATGGTAAGTATGTTATTGGCTCTCAAGCGCGTGGACTGCCTGTTAAAACGCTCTCTTGGATCCAAGCACATATGTTAAATGTTGGCTTGGACTTTAGTACGTTAAACGGAAAATTGACAGGTTCGATCGATTTCTTTAAACGGAAACGATCAGGATTACCAGCAAAGCGAGAAGACGTGCTGATACCGAACGAGGTGGGTTTTAGTTTGCCTTATGAAAATTTGAACTCGGATATGCATAAGGGTATCGATGGTTCAATTATGTGGCGAAGCAAGGTTGGTGAGTTCAATTATTTTGTTGGAGGGAATTTTACATTTGCCCGTCAGATCGATGGTGAACAATACAAACCGCGGTTTGGGAATTCTTGGGATCAATATCGGAACTCCATTTTTGATCGCTACGCTTATCTAAATTGGGGGCTACATGCTACTGGACAATTTCAGTCATGGGAAGCAATTGCAAATTATGATGTAGATAATGATCGACAAGGAAATTCTACCTTAAGACCTGGTGACATTAAATATGAAGATATCAATGGTGATAAGGTAATTAATGAACTGGACCAAAGACCAATTGGTTATAGACAAGGAGGATTGCCCTATTTCAATTATGGTATTAATCTGGGTGGACAACTTAAAGGGTTTGACCTAGCGATGGATTTAACAGGAGCGGCTTTTGCATCTTATCGTCCCAATTATGAGGCGATGAATCCTTTTCATGACGGTGGAAACAACCCCCAGTATTATATGGAAAACCAATGGATGTTAAGTGATATTACCAACCCGAATAGTACGTTGATACCAGGGAAATACCCGACGTTGATCAAGGGAAATCAAAACCATAGCAATTATTGGCATAGCGACTTTTGGCTTACAAATGTCAATTATATAAAACTAAGAAATCTTCAAATTGGATTTACCCTGCCAGATAAGTGGATGAAACCTCGAGGAATTCAAAAGCTATNNGAATTTATACGATGATGCAGAACCTGTTTAGTATAGATAATTTGGGTGATATGAAAATTGATCCAGAAATCACAAGTGACTCAGGTGTTCAATATCCAACGAACCGAGTTATAAATGTGGGTGTTAATTTAACTTTTTAAAGAAAATGATAAATAGAAAGGTTATTTTATTGGGTGCATGTTTAGTATGTGCATTTTCAAGTTGTAATAAGTTTTTGGAAAGGGAATCACAGGCTATTTTTACTGATGATCAGATATTTTCGGATCAAAATATGATAAAATCTGTACTGGCCAATTATTACGGAAGAATTAGCTGGGGACAGCAATTTGGTGATAATGGCTCTTTCGCTATGTTAGATGAAGCTGGATTTTCGAGTGGTTCGCCCAATAATATGCAGGAGTTTCCAAACGATTTTTGGCGTATGTATGATTATGAATTGATCCGTAACTTGAATCAATTTATTGTGGGTGTTCGTCAATCGGCATTAGATGAGAATAATAAAAGAAGCATTGAGGGAGAGGNNTAATCAGCGAATGTACCGAAGCATCGAAAATGCTCGGTGCCGAGAAAACCATAAATTCAGCTAGAGCCAACAAATGGACAGCTTTGGCTCTCAAGGCGCGGGCGAGTCTGTACGCCGCTTCTATAGCGAAGTATAATTATAAAACCCCGGATGTCAAAACAACAGGGAATGAGGTGGGGATTCCTGCAGTGGAAGCCAATAAATATTATCAGATAGCTTATGAAGCTGCATTGGATATTATCGGCAATAGCCCTTATACCCTCTACAATGGAAATGCGGATAAAGGAAAGAACTTCTATCTCGCTGTAAGTTCAAAATCAAGCAGCAATGAAGTGATTTGGGCAAAGGATTATGCGTACCCGGGTGAAACACATTTTTTTACCAACAATAACATTGCCTCCTCCGTCCGTGGAGATATTGATGCCAATTTTGTTACGCCTGTTTTAAATCTGGTGGAAGCATTTGAATATGCAAATGATCGAAATGGTGAATTGAAAACGAAGACGACAACGGGTGATTATATATACTACAACAATCCCGAAGATTTATTCGCTCATAAGGATGCGCGCCTATATGGTACTGTAATCTACTCTGGTGCTGATTTTGCTGGTACCAAAATAACTTACCAAGCAGGCGTTAGATACAAAGAAGGAGGTGTTTGGAAGACGATGACCGCCATACCCGGTACTTCTGATTCCAAATTCGGAGGAACTATTACAAGCAAAGATGGCCCTACAACTTCCAATGATATGTATCTNNAGACAGGATTTAATATCAGGAAGTTTATTGATGAAAACAAAGATGCTTCTACCCGCGGAAGGGGTTCGGATATTTGGTTTGTTCGTTTTCGTTATGCCGAATTTCTACTAATTGCTGCAGAGGCTGGACTTGAACTTGGTAAGCCGCAAGCTGAATTGACGGGATATGTCAATAAGATCAGGGAGCGCGCGGGAATACAGTCCTTAACGACAATTTCTTTGGATGATATTGTTCAGGAGCGCCGCGTTGAGTTTGCTTTCGAAGATCATCGGTATTGGGATCTCAAACGTTTGCGGATAGCTCACGAAATTTGGAACGGAAGTGCTGACAATTATAAGGCCGTGCATTATGCCTTATTTCCTTATAAAATATATGCTCCCGGAGATGCAAATGATGGTAAATGGGTTTTTGAAAAACAAAAGTCAAGCCACACACTCTATCCCCGGAATTTTAAATATCAGAACTACTATAATTTCATTGACCAGTCTTGGATCAACAATAATCCTAAGCTAGTCCGAAATCCTTATCAATAGCATTATTCTTATGAAAACTTTTTTTTGTAAATTAATAGTCAGTTTGTTTCTTCTCTTTGGCGTATTTGCTTGTGGAAAAGATAACTATGATGCGCCTAAAAGTATGCTAAGCGGCCGTGTGACGTATAACGCAGCATCTCTGGGCGTGCGAGGATCTAATCAATCGGTCTATCTTCAATTGTGGCAAGATGGTTTTCCACTCCGATCTGCTATCAACATGTATGTTACGCAAGATGGGTCATTTTCTGCCAAATTGTTTGATGGAAAGTATAAATTGATAACAACAAATGGTAACGGTCCTTGGGCGAATAGTACCGATACAGTGTCTATTGATGTTCGGGGTAACACGACGATAGATTACCACGTAAAACCCTATTACATGATGAGGAATATAACCTATAATGTGCAAGGAAATATCCTTAAAGCCTCTTTTGACATAGAGACCATAGATGCTTCAAGGGCTATTGATTTTGTGACCTTGTTGGTTAATGATACAAAATTCGTAGATCTAGGCCAATATACATATAAGATTGAGAAAACGGGTATAAATGGCGGACATGTCGAGCTGGAACTCGATATAAAAGACTTCCTGGCAAAGAGTGGTGCTGTGTATGCGCGAGTAGGCCTACGTATAAACGGTATAACCGAAGCATTATATGATAGTTCACCTAAGCAAATGAAATAACAATGATCAAAAAAAATAGCTTTTTAGGCCTGTTAATGGGCATCAGTCTCGCTGCGTCTGCACAAACGGGAATAGCAACAGCTGTAGACCGGTTACCATTAACCGGTAAGAATACACAATACGTGAACAATAGAACTCCACTAAGACAGAATGCATTGATAAAATTGCCAGTGGGTACTATCGTCCCCGAAGGTTGGCTTGGGAAGTATCTGGAGCTGCAGAAAGATGGTCTCACAGGCCATCTGGGCGAAATTAGCGCTTGGCTATCCAAGAAGAATAATGCTTGGTTAAGTACAGATGGAAAAGGGGAGTACGGTTGGGAAGAGGTTCCTTATTGGCTCAAAGGATACGCCAACTTAGGGTACATATTGAAAGATCCTAAAATCATAGCGGAGTCGAAGATCTGGCTAGAGGCAGCGCTTAAAAGCCAGCGTCCTGATGGATACTTTGGACCACTGATCTTACGCAACAACAAACCGGATTTATGGGGGAATATGCTTATGCTATNNAATATAGCGGTGACCAACGTGTCTTAACGTTGATGACTAATTATTTTAAATGGCAGACCCATTTGCCAGATAGTTTTTTTCTTAAAGACTATTGGGAGAATAGTCGGGGTGGAGACAATTTGCTATCCGTATATTGGCTCTATAATAGAACGCAAGGGAATGAATGGTTGATGGATTTAGCGGATAAAATCCATCGGAATACAGCCAATTGGCGCCAGAAAGACGATTTGCCGAATTGGCATAATGTCAATGTTGCACAATGTTTTAGAGAGCCAGCAACCTATTATCTGAAAAGCCAGTCGAGTGAAGATCTTCACGCGACCTATGCTAACTTTCATTTTGTCAGACAGGTATTTGGTCAGGTTCCCGGAGGTATGTTCGGTGCCGATGAAAATGCACGTCCGGGATATACAGATCCCCGTCAGGGGGTAGAGACTTGTGGTATGGTGGAGCAGATGGCCTCCAATGAAATTCTTCTTGGAATAACCGGAGACCCTTTTTGGGCAGATCATGCCGAAGAGGTGGCATTTAATACCTATCCAGCAGCTGTTACAGCTGATTTTAAAGCGCTAAGATATATTACAAGTCCAAATATGACCATTAGCGACAGTCATAATCATGCACCAGGTATTGATAATAATGGACCATTTTTAATGATGAATCCTTTCAGTTCACGTTGTTGTCAGCACAATCATAGTCAGGGCTGGCCATATTACGCTGAACATTTGTACATGGCAACGAATGATAATGGTGTTGCTGCAGTACTCTATGCCGCGTCGAAAGCTGAAATCAAGGTTGGTAATAATCAAACTATTCAGCTCAGGCAAGAGTCCAATTACCCTTTTGAAGAATCGCTACGATTTGAAATAGGGACACAGGGTAAAGCTGTTGATTTTCCATTTTACCTCCGTATACCTGCATGGGCAAAACAAGCAAAAGTAACCGTTAATGGTAAAAGCCAGGCTGTAGAAGCTGGTGCAAAATATATTCGGATCGAACGGAAGTGGAAAGATGGTGACAAAGTCGAACTCTCTTTACCAATGACCATAGATGTGAAAAGATGGACTGCCAACAAGAATTCAGTTAGTATCCAGCGAGGACCATTAACCTATGCCCTCAAAATCAAAGAGAATTGTTGAAAAAGGATAGTAAAGCTTCGGCANNCAAGAGACTGCAGATCCATCAAAATGGCCATCCTATGAAATCCTTCCTGCAAGTGAGTGGAATTATGGACTTGTTCAAAATCAGCTACAAGCTGTTGACCAACTAAAAGTTGTCAAACGACCATGGCCGAAAGATGCGTTTCCTTTCGACGCAGAAGCAGTGCCTATTTCGATTCATGTCAAAGCGAAACGCATCGACGGATGGAAAATCGATGAAAATGGTCTGACAGGCGTATTGCCACTTAGTCCAGTGGAAAGCAAGGGCGAGATCCAGGAAGTTGAACTCATTCCTATGGGTGCAGCACGTCTGCGTATTGCAGCTTTTCCAACGGTGAAATAATATAAACACGATATAAATAAATGACTTAACGATTTTTTATGATGAAGAAAACCCTATTTTTTGCCAGTTTGATGATGGCGGCGCAATTGAANNAGAGCCAATAACTGGCAGAATTTAAATGGACTATGGAAATATGCGGTCACTCCAGTAGGTACAAAAGAGATTCCTCGTCAATGGGATGGAAATATTCTTGTTCCTTTTGCTATAGAATCGGCACTGTCCGGTGTCGGTAAAGAAGTTGGAAAGGATAAAGCCTTATGGTATAACAATACCATAACATTGGACAAGTCTGTCCATAAAAATAAGGTTCTGTTGCATTTTGGTGCGGTCGATTGGCAATGTGATGTGTATGTAAATAACCAATTGGTGGGAAGACATGAGGGGGGCTTTGATCCTTTTTCGATGGATGTGACAAGCTTCCTAAAGAAAGGAGCAAAACAGGAAATAGCCATTCGGGTATGGGATCCGACTGATGATGGACCTCAACCACGCGGTAAACAGGTCAATAAGCCGAATGGTATATGGTACACACCAGTTACGGGAATTTGGCAGACCGTTTGGTTAGAAAGTGTTCCACAATCTTATATTGTTAAAACCAAACAAACACCACGATTGGATGAAGGGATCTTAGCATTCCAGGCTATTGTCGAAGGAAGCCAAGCCGGTGACGAAATAAAGGTTCGAGCATTAGATGGTGGGAAAGTTGTGAAAGAACAGGTCGGGCAACCCAATACTTCTTTTGATCTTTCCGTAGCTAATTTGGAAGCCTGGTCGCCGACCAATCCTAAATTGTACGACCTCGAAATTCAACTGATTCGCAAGGGGAAAATTGTTGATCAAGCAAAGAGCTATTTTGCCATGCGAAAAATAGCCATGCAGAAAGATGAAAATGGCGTTCAACGTTTAATGTTAAACAATAAGTTCACCTTCCAATATGGTCCATTGGACCAAGGCTGGTGGCCGGATGGTCTGCATACAGCGCCGACGGATGAGGCTCTGAAATTTGATGTTATCAAGACAAAGGAAATGGGATTCAATATGATCCGTAAGCATATCAAGGTAGAACCGGCGCGTTGGTACCGTTACTGTGACAGTATAGGTATGCTCGTGTGGCAAGATATGCCTAGCGGTGATCTCGGCGGAAATCATTGGGATATGCAACCCGGAAAAATTTCCGGTGGCAATCGGGATAAGCAACGTTCTCAGGAATCTGAGGGTTACTACCGAAAAGAGTGGAAAACCATTATGGAGGTATTGCACAACTACCCAAGTATTGTCATTTGGGTGCCGTTTAATGAGGCCTGGGGACAATTCAAAACCAAGGAAAT
>DKIT01000081.1 GCA_002454415.1 Sphingobacterium sp. UBA6711 | reverse complement strand
TTAGATTATAAGAATTATAGTTATCTGGGAAATGTAAATAAAGAATTATTACTGTTATCTGAAGACGGCCACGAGACCAATGAATTATTCTTGTTTAATATTAAAGATGGTACAAGGACTCGAATTTTATCTTACCCATATTTGAATAAAAATTCAACTTACTTTTTTACATATAGCAACAATTTGCAAGTGGATTATCTTGAAAATAGAGTTGACTTTTACTCATTAAATGACGCTACGGTAAATAAGAGGGTTGGAAGTTTTGATTTTAGAGAATATTTTCCTGTGGAAATGTTTTGGATATCTGGAAGTGAAATTGCTATAAAATTTTTATTTTATCAAAAAGAACAGGAAGCTTTCAAATTTGAAAAATGGAAAATTAGAGACTAAATAAGTCTTATACGTAAACCCATAGTAGGATGATACAATAGAGCAAGCGGAAGTTGGGCAGATCCCCTACTTTTCTTATTCTATGTCCTGCAAATGGGGTCTAGAGTATCCTCCTGTGATACTCTCTTGGATTAATGATAACATTAAAGCATTTTTTTAGTATACCTGAGTTTATATTTAGATTGATTGTGTCACTAGGCAAACAAATCTATAGGTCATATATCTAATGTGCTAGAGATATAGATAAATATATATCTGGTTCTTCTGGATATAAGTAGTCTTTTAGCGATAACTGATATAGCTCTTTCCTTTCATTTCCTCCAACTTCTTCTCGCCGCCTCTTAATGATTTTGTTAATAAAAGTATTATCGTTAATTACTCTATTGCGCAATTTTAAATATCCGTCTGAAACGTTAATGGCGGTAGGATTGACGTAGTTATGTGGAAATGTATTTTGTCAACGAAAAGTACATCAGATACATTGATAGTTGCAATATTTTTTGTCGTACCTTTATCCCGATGACCGATATCCAGAAAAGATTTGATCGTATACTCGCAATTTATATGCATTTACAGGCTAAACCTGTTGTGACAGCGGCGGCATTGGCAGAACGCTATGAAGTAAGCCTGCGCACCATTTATCGCGATATCAAGTCACTGATGCAGGCCGGAATACCTATTTATGGTGAAGCTGGAAGTGGATACTCTTTAGTGGAGGGATATAAGATGCCTCCCTTGCAATTTACAAGGGAAGAGGCATTGAGTTTTGTTGCGGCAGAGAAATTAGTTGAAAAGTATACGGACCGAAATCTTGCCCATCATTTTGCTACAGCCCTGCTTAAAATGAAAGCCATACTGAGAGGTAACGAAAAAGAGCAAGTTGCCTTAGTAGGGGATAATTTTCTCGTACGAGGTGGGCGACACCAATTCAATGAGAAGTTAACCCATGGTACAAACATATTGATCGAAAGTATTGCCGCGAAAAAATGTGTTGAAATCTATTATTCCAAACCTTCGGACAAAAGTCCTGAAAGAAGAGAAATTGAAGCTGTCGGTATCTTTGTGGAAAGCAAATTCTGGTATATTCTTGCTTTCTGTAAATTACGAAATGATTATCGGCAATTTCGTTTGGACCGTATAAACAATATCCGAATACTTGCCGAAGATTTTGGAAAGGAGCACCCCGAGCTATCTTTCTTTCTGAATAAGCGGCATGAAGTGCCGACAACGAATGTCATTGTGCAGGTGGATAAGGATATGGCACGCTATATGGAATGGGATCGCCACTATTTTGGCTTCCAAAAAGAAATCGTCACGGATAACTATGTGGAGATGCATTTTGAAAGTATAAATATGGAGAATGGTTTTGCGCGCTGGTATCTGATGTTTGCTGATAAAGGCAGGATTATTGAACCCGAATCGTTAAAAGAAGCTGTAAAGCGTCTGCTTTCATCGGCTTTGGAACAAATCTAAAAGATACTATCCATAACCTAATTTACAATAGTTTTTGGGTCAACTGTGGAAGCAGAGCTTCGATATTCCTTCGGTACTTGTTCGAGCCTGCTTCGTGTCAGCGTCAGCTTGTATCCGTGGTGAATCCGATATGAGTCCGTGGTGACTCCGAGTTAAACTGNNACCCTTTCCCAGAAAAATGGTGGTTGGATACCCAGTAAGCGTAAATAGACAAATCCTTGGCCACGGTGGTGGATTTCATTATCGATAAAATAAAGGATGCTATGGATGACTGGGGATTTGTATTGTCCGAATAAATTAAACTCCTCAGCAAAGCGTTCTTCCGAAATTTTGTCGAACAATTCACTGATCTGTGGAGTAGCTTCATCCCATGCTTCTAGTAATTGTGCTTTGGTCGAATAACTGAGGTTCTCGTTGAGTTCGCCACTTTTGTTGTTCACGATTTCCTGAAGTCCCGGAACAGCAATACCTAATAACTCCTTAATCATGTCTGCAAAAGTGCGCATGCCCTCTACCTTGTAATTGAACAATTCTTCTTCTGGAAATTTTTCAATAGTCTGTCTTGTTAGGTTTCTGTGGCCTAACCAATGTTGAAGTAGCTCGTTCTTCGAAATGATTTCTGTTTTCATGATTATCGTATTTAAAGTTTAAAGATTAACATCGTCTCTAGCGCTGTATGATAGTCCAAAATTAGGCGGAGTTATGACAGCTGTATGGCAGTAAGAAATGTGAAATTTATTTTATTGTGATTTTCTTTGTCAAGATGCGCTAGGTAGGGTTCTGTTCAGGTGATGAAGGATGAAAAAAGATTTTCAGCTTAAATGAGAAAATAAAAAAAATAATTCATTAATTATTTGACAGTTATAAAAATGTTTGTAACTTTGCAGTCCCTTAATGGGAATAGTATGTCTTGAGCGAAGCCCTACTGCTTCGAAGGACTTTTAATTAATTAATTTACAACATGTCAGGTATTATTGGAAAAAAAGTAGGAATGACGAGCCTGTTTAACGCTGATGGGAAAAATATTCCTTGTACAGTGATTCAGGCCGGGCCGTGCGTGGTTACGCAGATACGTACGGAAGAAAAGGATGGCTACTCGGCAATTCAACTTGGTTTCGACGAGGCTAAGGAGAAAAACACGACAGCTCCTTTGAAAGGGCACTTTGCGAAAGCAAACACAACGCCTAAGCGTAAGTTGGTAGAGTTTAAAACTTTCCCAGATGCAAAACAACTTGGTGACGTAGTTGACGTTACACTTTTCGAGGAAGGCGAATTCGTAGATGTAGTCGGTACTTCAAAAGGTAAAGGTTTCCAAGGGGTAATGAAACGTCATGGATTTGGTGGTGTAGGTGGTGCGACTCACGGTCAGCACAACAGATTACGTGCTCCAGGTTCATTAGGTGCTTCATCATGGCCTTCACGCGTATTCAAAGGTATGCGCATGGCTGGTCGTACAGGTGGTGACAGAGTTAAAGTTCAAAACTTACAGGTGTTGAAAGTTTACGCTGAGCAAAACCTTATCGTTGTTAGTGGTTCCATTCCAGGAGCTAAAGGTTCTTATGTAATCGTAGACAAATAGTAGAGATGGAAGTTAAAGTTTTAAATTTATCAGGTAAAGAAACAGGTGCCAAGGTGCAACTTCCTGAGTCGGTATTTGGGTTAGAGCCTAACGATCATGCGATCTATTTGGATGTGAAACAATACTTAGCGAACCAACGCCAAGGAACTCACAAATCTAAACAACGTAACGAAATCGCGGGTTCTACTCGTAAATTACACAAACAAAAAGGTACTGGTGGTGCTCGTGCGGGTTCTATCAAATCTCCATTGTTTAATGGTGGTGGTCGTGTATTCGGTCCTCAACCTCGTGACTACTCGTTCAAATTGAACAAAAAATTGAAACAAGTAGCACGTAAATCAGCGTTGTCTTACAAAGCAAAAGATAATAACATTGTGGTATTGGATGAAGTAAAATTCGATGCGATCAAAACTAAAAACTATGTTGCTTTGATAAATGCGTTGAACGTAGCTGATGAGAAAACATTGTTGGTATTGCCAGCTTACGATGAGATTGTTTATAAATCAAGCAGAAACTTGAAAAAAGCAAAAGTTATTGTTGCTTCAGATTTAAATACATATGATGTATTGAACGCGACAAAATTATTGTTGACTACAGATTCTGTTAAAACTTTGGAGGAAGCATTAGCTAAGTAATATGGAAATTATTAAAAAACCTATCTTGACTGAGAAAGCTTCTATGTTAACGGAAAAATTGAACCGTTACGCTTTCAAAGTAGATCACAGAGCAAACAAAATCCAGATTAAAGCAGCTGTTGAAGCTATGTTCGGTGTTACAGTTCTTGCTGTAAATACTGCAGTAGTAGCTGGTAAAGCGAAAAGCCGTTACACAAAAGCAGGTTTCGTATCTGGTAGAGCTCCTAAGTATAAAAAGGCTGTCATTACTATTAAAGACGGCGAAACTATTGACTTTTACAGTACTATATAATAAAAAATGGCAGTTAAAAGATTCAAACCGGTAACCCCTGGTACTCGTTT
>DKIT01000055.1 GCA_002454415.1 Sphingobacterium sp. UBA6711 | reverse complement strand
ATGAAGAGACTGAGGAGGAATTCTATAGTGAAACACATTCTGATCATTGAAGACGATCGTGATATTGCTGAATTGGAGCGGGATTACCTGCAGCTAAACGGATACAAAGCGGAGATTGAGCAGGATGGGCTGGAGGGCATGAAAAAGGCGGTAACCGGCAGCTATGATGTTGTTGTCGTTGACTTAATGCTACCTAAAAAGGATGGATATGAAATTATCAAGGAAATTCGTAAGACACAAGAAATTCCTATCATCGTTGTGTCGGCAAAGAACGAGGATATAGATAAAATCAGAGGGCTTGATTTTGGCGCAGATGATTATCTTACCAAGCCTTTCAGTCCTGCTGAACTAACGGCCCGTATTAAAGCACATATTAAGCGCTACGAACGGCTTAGAGGACATATGAAAGCTTACGAAGTGCTCCAATACAAGGGGCTCGAAATTGATACGGCTTCTCATAAGATCTTTGTAAATGCCAAAGAAGTACAGCTCACTACCAAAGAGTATGAACTTTTGCTGTTTCTGGCTTCCAATCCGAATATTGTTTTCAGCAAAGAGCGTATTTTTGATACGATCTGGAGTGATGAGTATTGTGGCGATACAGCAACGGTCGCCGTGCATATTCAAAAGATCCGTAAAAAGATTGAAAGAGATCCGGCAAATCCGGAATATATTGAAACACTGTGGGGGGCAGGATACCGGTTTAATCCGATGTAATAGTAAGAATCTGATTCGATAAATACACTACAAATAGGTAAAGGGCTATACTTTATTATGAGTATAGCTCTTTACTTTGAGAAACTTAACTGTTTTGTAATGCCACGGCTGTTTCTGAAGTAAAAAGGAAATAGTAAGAGAGATACTAGCATGTAAGAAAGGTGGAAAAAGAGTTATGACCTGGGTGTATGCTGACTCATCGGCAGTAGAGCGGTAACGCTATGATAAAGCAACGGAGACTCTGGTGATCCAATTTAAAAAAGGGACAGTGTATCAGTATTTTTTCGTACCATACCCTGTTTTTTCTGCTTTTGTCAGTCATGTGAAATCAGGCGGATCAGCAGGACAGTACTTTAATGAAGCAATTAAAGACTGCTATCAATATGTACAGGTTTAGGTGTGAACAGTAAGGCTGTTGCTAAAGTGTTCACACGTCTGAGCATATTTGTTATAATGGGAAAAATTATAGCTATATAGATTTTGAAAGTTGGGTTGATTTCATGCGTTTTTTGCACAAAATAACGCTGTTACTTAGTGCATTAGTTATCATTAGCAGTTTTATTCAATTTGTTGTTTTTGATAGTTTTTTTCTATCCACTACGAATTCTCTTTTATTAACGACAAATGAAAAAGCTGCCGTCAATCTGGCAGAGCAGCTTTGGCTGTATTTCCAAAACACGGGAGTCTCATTAAAGACGATAGCAGCAAATGTCCGTATTCGACAAGACCAGGAATTGCTTGATGAAGCTAGAAAGCTTACTCCTGAAGTTGATATGATTTTGATACTCGACAAACAGGGAACGATCTCCCAGGTCAGCGGCAATACAACTGATATTTCGGTAGAAAATTTATCTGAGCGTGACTACTTTCAGCAAGCGATAAAAGGAAAAACATACATTAGCGGCGTGTTTACAAGCCGCAGAGATCGTAAAGTTATTGCAATTGCTACGCCTATTGTGGAGAATGGTACCATTTCCGGCGTAGTGGTCGGGATATGCCGTCTGCACGGAAATATCCTGTCATCAATGTTTGATAATAAATCATTTGGCCGCGGCGGTTTTATTACCATCTTAGATAATGAAGGCATCGTAGTTTTCCATGCTGATAAAGAACGTATTGGAAAGCGCGGTGTAATAGCCGACAGCTTTCAAGGTGTATCAGGAGCTAAGATTATGAAAAATTACTCAGGTGCTGATCAGTATATTGGCTATAGCAAGGTTCCTGAACTGAACTGGACTGTAAGTGTGATTACACCTACTGTCGAAATTGCACAAACCCGTAAAATTATGATTTATGAGATGCTGGCAGTAACGATGCTCGCTATTTTAGTCATTATTATTATTGGCAGCTACACGGTCCGGCGGTATACCAAGCCACTAGATAAGTTAATAGAAGGCTTTAGTTCTATTGGAAAAGGGGGGTACAAGCAAATAACAGCTGATGGTTATGCAGCGGAGTTTAACATGATGATTCAAGTTTATAACGATACTATTAGAAAACTGGAAGAGGTTCACACAACATTAGAAGGTGCTGCAGATTTAGATGAGTTAACAAAGGTCTATAACCGCAGATCTTTTGAAAAAATGATGGACATTATACATTCTGAAATAGAAGCCCATTCTCTTAGTCATGTGGGAATGATGGTCCTGGATGTCGATTACATCAAGCAAAGTAATGACTCGCAAGGCCATGTAGGAGGTGATGAGATTTTAAAAAATCTTGCCGCTGTAATTGAATCTGTTGTGGGAGCCCGATCCGTATTCCGTTTTGGTGGAGATGAATTTGCAGTTGTTTTGCGAAATAGTACGGATAAATTAATTGCTGCGATGCCAGAGGATATCCGCTCCCGAAGTG
>DKIT01000087.1:5237-10639 GCA_002454415.1 Sphingobacterium sp. UBA6711 | reverse complement strand
AGACCGGAAGGCGAACTTTCCATCTTCCGCCAGTACAACAGAATCTTGCATCGCTTCACCCTTGTTTAAATAATTGAGGTAAAGAATATCACCAGCATTCGCATGCGACAGCTGTCCAAGGATATGAACTTTCTGCTGTGCTATCGTCCACTGTGCCAACAACAATGTGCCGGCACAGCACAAAATTTTAGTTTTTATAGACATCTTTAAGGATTATTAGGCATTCCTGGATTTTCGGTCATCACCTTTTCGGGAAAACGCATGGTCAGACGTTCTGGACGGAGTGTAATCCGCTGCTTTTCTTTACCATCTGCATCATAATACACATGGGTATATTCCTTTCCGGCAAATAACGGGTCTACGGATAGTCTGCGCATGTCAAACCAGCGCTGACCCTGCAACGCGAATTCACGTAGACGCTCTTCAATCAGGAACTGAATCAGTAAATTTTTCGCTGTCAGCGTGACCTTAGCCTCCGCTGCGGGCATACGCTTCACCCGTAAGGTCTCCAAATCTTTAATCGCTTCGGTGATATTCNNGCGCCTGTGTACCACTATTGCGGCGTCTCAAACCCGGGACAGCAAACTTTCCACCTCCGCTGGGCTGTGGCGTAAAAAATTTGAGGCGTTGGTCATTCGCTGAAAATAGAGCGAAAGTCTCTGGTGACAATAAAATATCGGACAACTCGGAATTCCAGCCATTCAGACCATGTTGTTTTGGAAAAAGATTCTCAATATTATTCCAGGCTGGTGGATAAAGACTCTGGTAGCTTGTTAGTGCCCAGTTGGGATCATAGCCCCAGGTTCCACCGACGGCCATGGTCGTATTCAGATCATATAGTTGCGTCGCAAATGTCGTAGGCAAGTCATTGAATGCTTGATTTAGGCTCACTAGCGACTCTTCGTACCTACCCATGAATAAATAGACCTTTCCCAACAATGCTTCGGCCGCCGCACGGGATATCCGGGTGCGTAGTGCTGGATTTTTTGGCAAATAGGGAATTGATTCGCTCAGATCCTTTACCATGAAGTCGTAGACCTGCGCTACCGTAGCACGTTGAAAACTAGTCTTGGCCACATCGGCTTCGGTCAATAGGGGGATGGATAAAGCGGTCGAAGCAGTAGCTGCAGAGTAAGGAGCCCCATAATAGTTGCCCAGCATAAAGAAGGCCCAAGCACGATTTGCTCTCCCTTCGGCACGCAATGCTTCTTTTTGCTCAGTGGTACCATCCTGCGCATCCATCACTTCATTGACAATCTTATTGTAGGTATAGAGCTGCGGATNNAGCCAGCATCTCAAAGGCGTCCTCATCATCATTATACACTTTATCTTCCCAACGGAAGAGACGTTGCGTCCTTAACTGGGCGCCGTTAAAATAAGGATCAACTACCGCGACCTCATCTCCCATGGGTACTTGCGCATTGGCCGGGGAAGTACCCGTATTGATCAACGTCGTATTCTGAAATAAAAGGTCATAATCCGAAACCTTACTCGCGATAAATTTGCCTTTCGGCGTAATTTCCAAAAAGCTTTTCCCACAGGAAACGAAGCTTGAAACCACGCCCAACACATATATTAGATATTTCTTTTTCATTGTTAATTTCAATTAAATCATTCTTAAAACTCGACCTGAACACCAAACGACACCGCGTTTTGACCCGTATATACGTTGTTTAAAATTTCGGGATCTATACCATAGCTGTTGTTTTTCCAGACCATGACATTCGACAGCTGAGCCCGCAGGGAAATCTGTCGTGTATACACCCTACTTGCCCAAGCTGTTGGCAAGATATAGCCCAACGAAATATCGCGCAACTTGAGGTAAGAGGCGCTGATGACATTAAGATCGCCTTGCGTATAGTAATTGGTATTGCGCAGATTGGTACGCCCAGAAGAAATCCCCACATAAGCCGGTATTTGTGTATGCTGTTCGTCGCCCGCCTGCTGCCAGCGCCGCATAAATTCGTCGCTCACGTTTTCAGTGATCCGGCCGCCCGTCCAAAGCGTATTCAGATTTGGCCTTCTCATGACATGCCCCAAATTAAAAATCGCATTGATGTTTAAGGACAGGTTTTTATAAGCAAAACGATTCGAGAGACCACCGTTCCACTTGGGCTGTACACTTCCCATAAACCGAATGTCTTCAGCTAGCGTTTTGGTAGGCTCTTTTGTTTGTGTACCATCCGCTAAATATACCTGTGGATCACCAAGGGCATCCAGTCCGGCATAGGCATAAGCAAAGAGCGCATAGGCATCGTATCCGGCCACAAATTGCTCCCCGACCATGCCCGCTCCTGTAGAAATTGGTGTGGCGCGGTTTAATTTGGTGATCTTATTTTTATTGTAGGCCAGATTTACTGTGGTACCCCAGGTAAATACTTTTGTACTAATATTTCTACTGTTCAAGTTCAATTCTAAACCTGTATTTTTCATATCGCCCAGATTTCCGGTGATGTTGCTGTAGCCGGTAAAAGAATTGGTCGGCATGTAGCCAATCAGGTTTTCTGTTTTCTTGCTATAGTAATCAAACGATCCATTCAGTCGATTGTTGAATAAGGCAAAATCAACTCCGGCATTGATGTTGAAGGTAGATTCCCAAGTTAAGGATCTATTCGCGGGCGTGACAATGTTGACAACTATACCCCCGGGAAAAACCGAATTTGTGGTCGTTGCAATAATATCCTGCGAGGCGGCCGTACCGATATTCGGCGAATTACCGGTCACCCCCACCGTCGAACGAAGACTCAGGTCTTTGATCCATGACACATCGAAAAATGCCTCCCGGCTTACTTTCCATGCGGCCCCGACGCTCCATACCGGTCTATTCTGAGCGGACTTTTCTTTACCATATAGAGAGGACTCATCGATACGCCAACTTGCGTTGACCGTATATTTTTTGTCGTAGGTATAGCCCGCATTCGCATAATACGACACAAAACGATTTTCCTCTTCGGTATATCCTGCCACCGTGGATGGTATCAGGACACTCCGGTTGGTTCCCGAATTGCCGATGACGGGGCTTGTTATCCCATTGGCCAATGTATTTAGGTCAACAGGACGATTGGTGAGCAAGTCTGGTTTATATCCCCATACCGTATTATAATTTCCTTTTGTCAGGAAGGATTGCGCTTCCTGTCCAAACAAGGCTGTGATGGCATGCTTGTCGTAGGTATTATCAAAGACCAATTGATTTCTGACGGTCCAGTTTTTAGATTGCTGGTCGGCCGTATAGAATCGCGCGTCCGTGGCAGGTAGGTAAGCTGTGCCCGAAAGCGTCGTAAACTGGGCACGCTGCAGACGTACGGCATAGCTCTCTTGTTGGCTCAGCGTTTCGGTTTTGCTCGATCCCCTTGTCAGGCCATAGGTTCCCTCAAAGCGTAAGCCCTTATAAATATCGAGGCGCAATCCTGCGGTAATGCGTGCACGCAACTGGTTTATTGCCGTTCGGCCATAGTTCATTTCATCCAAGGCGTTGTTGGAAAGCGGTATTTTGCTTCGGCTTTCATAAACTGTACGTATGGAGTCGGCCCAGTTGAGGTAGCCCATATCCAAATTATTGCCCTGCTGATCCCGGTATCGGATATAGGGNNTACCGATGCACGGTCAATATTAGAAAGGTCGGTGATCAAATAAGCCGACAATCGACTATTGATCTTCAGATCCTGGCGCAAATTCACTTTGTACGTTTTATCCTTGCTTCCTGGTGTGTAACTTTTGTCATCTGTATAGGCTGCCGATCCGTAAAAACCGTAGCGATCGCCACCGCCCGAAATCGACAGTGTGTGGTTCATTAAAAAGGCATTTCGGTACCAAGTGTCCGCCAGATGCCCCAGATTATCAATACCACTCAAACTGTCCAATTGACGGTCGCGTGTCGCAGCATCGATGTTGCCCAGATAAGCCTGGTATAAGGACCGCTCATGTGGCGCGACAAAAATCCCCGTAAAATTGCTGGATGTTGGTGTATTGATCGCTCCCCATGTCGTATTGACGGGATCAAAAATTGCCTGAGCCGTCTCGATTAGCTGTCGACTATTTAATTTTGGGAGATAGTTGAGATCTGGCTTTCCTTCCATCTTCATGAATCCACTGTAAGAAATCTTTAGTCGATCTGACTTGCTGCCCNNCCATTGGATGCCCGCGCTCCCCAGATAGATGCCGCTGTCGCATCCTTCAGAACAGATACATCCGCCACATCGTTCGGGTTTATTAAGGCTACCTCATTCATCGATACGATGATTCCATCCACCACCAGCAGGGGTGTACGGTTAGCATTGATCGATGTCACGCCACGAATAGAAAATTCCTCACCCCTTCCCGATGGATTGACGGTGAGTCCCGGTACCAGTCCGTCCAATCGATCAAGAATATTCATGGAGGTGGTTCGATCCTGCACAACAGCCATATCCGGCTTTCCAAATGCGCCAGCGCTGCGCTCTTTACTGACCTGCTGGTACCCCGTCGAATAGGTAATAGCGACCTCATCCAGCAGCTGGCTTTTACTGTCCAAATAGATATCGCCCATATCAGAAGAAGCCAGCAGCGATTTGCTTTCTAGGCCCACATATGTGATTACGATGGTTGCCATACGCGGTACGCGATTCAGTTGAAAGTGGCCATCGGAATCTGTAGTCACCTGATTTTCTAATCCTTGAACAGAAACCGAAGCACCTTGCAGCGCTTTTTTATCGGTTAGCACCCGACCACGAATGTCGATATAGTCTTGACTTTGTGCACTTGGCCTGCTTTCAGCGCTACTTTTAAGGGTTACAATTTTTCCATTAATGGAGTAATCGAGATTGAGCTGAGAAGCCAAACGTTCCATAGCCTCCCCCAGGCTCGCATTTTTAAATTCAACGGCAATACTTTTTCGTAACGGAATTTTCTGGCCATCAAAAATAAAATCATATCCGCTTTGCTTCCGAATTTCTTTCAGGACGGACTCCACAGTGACTTCGCTTTTTACGAGGTTGATAGCTTGACCATAAGCCACCGCCTGCATGGCCATCGCAATGGAAAAAGCACCGATTAAAAACGGCTTTTTAAACCCAATAGTTGGCCGATAGTGCGCCTTATCGGCAAAGGAATTCGGCAATTTTTGTTTTCGCATGTTTGTTAGGTTAAAATGTTTTTCGACTGTAAAGCCGTGATTAGTATGGTATTCTATAGGTGATATACTGTTGATTTTACCGCGATTGATAAGGCTTGACGATCAGGGTGCGTCCTTTTCTTTCAAAACGTACCAGATCAAGACTTTCAATAGCACGTAGCACTGTAGAAAGAGGTTGCTTTTTGGATACCCAGCCACCTGTCAGCATCGTTTTATCGACATTGCCCTCATAAATGACATCGATATCGTACCAACGGGCAATTTTTTGCATGGCATCCTCAAATTTGATATT
>DKIT01000087.1:0-5219 GCA_002454415.1 Sphingobacterium sp. UBA6711 | reverse complement strand
TGCATTCAACCAAACTTTGGTTCCGTCAGCCAACTGGATGGTGTAACATTGACCATTTCTGGTTTTAATGGTATTTAAACTACTTTTTGAAACGCCATTGCCAACATAATGATAAGAGATCTGCCCCTTATTGTCATTGCTGATCTGAATGCCATTGGTATTGGCGATTTCCCCATTGCTTGCGGCAGACAGCACGATTTCCTGACCATCCTCCAAAATAAGTACGGCGGATTCATTTCCAGGTGCGATATCCTGCTCGACCAGCGTGGCAGGATCTTTTTGGCCGAGCTGTTGATATTGATAAATGCCAAAGAAAACAAATAAAAGTACCGCTGCCGCAGCAGCCCAATACATCTTGACGAATGGCCGCTTAACTTTTTGTTCAAATCCCAGCTGCTGTGCCACAGAAGCATATACATTCGCACGGCGACCCGCATCCTGGAGATTCACTACCGACTCTTCCACCATCAGCTTCTCCATCAGATTTTTCACATGCTCGGCGCAGGGCTCTTCAAGGATCAGCTCGTAATAGGAATACCTTTCCTCAAGAGATGCTGTATTGTTATAAATTGAATAGAACAGTCTTTCCACTGTCTGTATTTTATCGATATCCATCTCGGTAGCTTTAATAGTACGATCAATAGTATTTTCTATTGCCTTCTATTTGTATAGACGATCAGGTCGGAAAGAACTACTATTGGTTGTTGAATTTTTTTGTAAAAAATTACGATTGTGTCAGTAGATAAAATATGGCAAAGGAAAAAAGGGACGCGTGTTTTTCCAGGTAAAGACGAATTTGTTTCAGCGCGCTCACCAGTTGGTTGGCGACCGTACTTTTAGCGATATTTAATTTTTCGGCGATTTCCTCATGACTTAACCCTTCATTTCTACTCAGTTCATAGATTATCCTGCGTTGCGGGGAAAGTGTATCTATCGCTTCGCCGAGCAATTTTAATGTTTCCTTATACAGGACCCGTTCTTCACTCCATGCACCTAAGGTAGCCTGTTGAGAAATCACAAAATCGAGTATGGGTTTTCTTGTGCTGAGTCTTTTTTGATAGTCAAGCACTCTGTTGGAAGCCATGCGAAACAGGTATGCTTTGGGATTTTCGATATTTTTCAGAAAATCTCTTTTCTGCCATAGATCGATAAAAATATCCTGGACTAGGTCGTCCGTTACGTCCGGAAGACTGAGCATCCTATCCACAAAAGTGAAGATCTTTGGGCTATAATGAGCGTAAATAGCTGAAAAAGCATTTTCGCTGCCCGCGGACAGTTTGCGAAACATCGCCAGCTCTTCCTTATTTTCTAGTTCAATGCTCATGTCAATTGGCTAACGAAGAATTATCCTCTGATACTGGCCAAAACTAGTGAATTATACAGAGATTGCCTAATCCTGATCGATTTCATCGTAATAATTTGGATACAATGTTGTGCTGATTTTATACTTTTGTATTCAACCAAGGAAACGAAACACGTGGCCAACTATCGCATCTATCTATTTTTGTATCTATTCATTTTTATTATCCCTTTCAAGATCAAAGGACAGGACTTCCGTGTCAATTCTTTAAAAATAAATGAGGATCTTCCCTCGCTCACTGTCAACAGGACTTATCAGGATAGTAATGGATTCATTTGGTTTGCGACACAAGCCGGGCTTTGCCGTTATGACGGCAATCAATTGCTGCATATCAATCCCGAAACGGCCATCGGTGACGCTGAGATCAGCAATAATATCCGAGCGATCCACGAAGTAGGCCATAGTCTACTGATCGGTACAGAAAAGGGCTTGTGCGCAATGGACAAAGCTACCTGCAGGATCAAAAAAATTGACGCGCCCCAGCTCCGTGGACAGTATATCAATGTTATCCTTATTGACAAACAGCATCGTATTTGGCTTGGCACACGAAATGGCATTTATGTGCTCGATAAAAATTTTAACGTTCAGCGGCATTATCATGCGCAGTCAGCATCTTCAGCCCTCGCTGGCAATACCGTCAATTTTATTTATCAAGACCGCAACGGTACAATTTGGGCCTGTCTTTGGGAAAAGGGATTGGCTCGTCTGGACGCCAATACGAACCGCTTCATATCCTTACCTCCAATAGGAATCCGCAATAATCCATTCAAAATTCTCCAAGATAAAAATAATCGGTATTGGATCTGCACCTGGGGTGACGGACTATATGCGTTCAATCCCACAGCTACCGCGACACATACAGCTTCCTATCAAAAAATACCGTTCAAGAATGACGCTGGATATAGCGAAAAGATAGTCTACAATATCTTACAGGATGATTTTAACGGGGATATATGGACCTTGTCCTTTTCTGGGATTTCATGTTTTAGAACGATGAAAAACGGGCAGATCGCAGAGATTAATGTGAAACCTTTTTTTGATCAAACAGCTAATATTTTCAGTGATATATTTCTCGACAGAAAAGGATCGATCTGGTTGGGCGTATTTGATGAAGGGATGAGTACCATTGATTTTAAAGCTTCAGGTATCCACAACTATCACCTCCCCTACATCAAACAACATTATCATATCGCGCCAAAAATCACCATGTTAAACAGAAGTGATCGTCAGGATGTCTTATGGTTTAATCAAGACAGGGTAGGTTTGGGCTCCTTAAACCTCAGCACCCAGCAGATCATCATGTATAGTGAGAAATCAGATCTGGGGGACAACTTTGCTATTAAAGATGCCAGTTCGGTCATCGATTTTGGAGATGAGCTCTGGTTGGCCGGCGCCTATGACGCAAAAATTTCAGTTTTCAGCAAAAATGGCAACCTTCTTACAAACAAGGGAACGATCCAATTAGCAGATTATGACGCGAAAATTGGCACGCCCAGTCAGTTATTCCGGGATAATAAAGGCATTATCTGGGTGCTGACAAGTAATGGGATTTTGAAGAAAAGTAGTCCAACAAGCGATTTCGAATCCGTCAAAGAAATTAGCGGTGCTGTAACCGGAGCCGCCGAATCGCACGATGAATTAATCTGGTTTTGTACCAAAGACCGGGGAATTTTTGCCTACGACCGTAAAACTTCCAAAATTGCGGCTATACTCAATTTAGCTACAGCGCTATTAAAATCGTCAAAGATCCAAGCAATCGCCACGGATAAACAAGATTTTTTGTGGATAGCGACACAAGATGGGCGATTATTCAGGTACAATCCCAAAACGAAAATCTTTCAGCAATTTTTACCAAATTACTTCTCCCAGCAACTCCAAGTGCTAAATCTGTACTGGTTTGACAATTTTCTATGGATCACCACTGCGCGTTCTATTTTTAGATTTGACCCTGAAAAACAAGCTGTTGAAGAGTATTCTGCCAAAGATGGTATAGCCGTCAAACTGTTTTCCCCATTGGCAATTACCCCGACCAACGATGACCACACACTATTTTTTGCTGGAAATAACGGAATTGTCGGCATCTCCACAAAGGAACCTAGACAGGACAAAAAGCTGAACGTATTCATTACCGATCTAAAAATCAACAACCGATCGATTTTTGAGTTTAGTGATCCATCAAAATTTAATTTCAACGCGCTAAATCTCAAATTGAACCCCTCCGAAGAGCAGATCGAGATCAATTTTTCAGCATTACAATATCGATCACCGGAAAAAATAAGATTTGCCTATAAGCTGGAAGGAATCGACAAAAATTGGGTGCAGGTCTCGGGTGACAGGCCATTTGCGACTTATCATAATCTGCCAAAAGGAAATTATACTTTTATGGTGAAAGTGCTTGATAGCTCCAATAATTCGGCCAGCGAGATTACCAGGCTATCCATTCGAAAAACGGCCGCTTTCTACGAAAGCAACATGGCCTATGCACTTTATCTCATTCTGATACTGTTTATTGTCCATGTGGTCAGCCGTTTTATCTATAGTAAAATAAAATTAAAACAAGAGCTTGAAATAGCCCAGATCGAAAAGGATAAATCCGATGAACTTACGAATTCCAAAATTGATTATTTTACCAACATCTCACACGAACTACTGACGCCATTAACTATTTTATCCTGTCTGGTGGACGACATCGAGCACGCAACAAAAAATAAGTTGACGCAGTTGGATCGCATGCGCTCCAATCTTGACCGTTTAAGAAGGCTTCTGGAGCAGGTGCTCGATTTTCGGAAAACAGAAAATCGTAATATGGCACTAAAGGTCGCATCGGGCAATGTAACAGCATTTGTAGATCAGCTATGCATCAATTATTTTTCTCCGCTTGCAGAAAAAAATAAGATAACCTTTCATATCAGGCATCGTGATCACATTGACACGGCGTATTTTGATGCCGATAAGCTCGATAAAATTCTCTTTAACCTGTTGTCAAATGCGTTTAAGTATACCGATGTGGATGGAACCATTGAAGTACTCACCCAGCTCGAGAAAAAGAATGGGCAAACGTTATTATTTATTGATGTGCAGGATAATGGGACTGGAATACCTGCCGAAGAATTGCACAAAATATTCGTCCAGTTTTATACCAATAAAACAACAAGAAAAACAGGAAGCAATGGCATAGGGTTGGCACTAGCGCGCGAATTGGCCCGACTCCATCATGGCACGCTTACTGTACGAAGCGAACTTGGTAAGGGTTCATGTTTCACGCTGATAATCCCCCTTGATCCCGAAAGTTATACCCCAGGTGAACGGGTCCATTCGGATATTCCCGTGGTCCAGCATAGCGGATCTACGGTCATTCATGAGGCGTTCGAAAATACGGATAAACCTATCCCCAACAAGAATGCGGTTTCCCTACTTATTGTCGAGGACAATGATGACCTAAGGATGGCCATCAAAAATATTTTATCGCGCAACTATAACGTTTTCGTTGCGTCAAATGGCTTAGAAGCGTTGGAATTGTTGGCAGAACAGGATGTTGACATCATCATTTCCGATGTCATGATGCCTAAAATGGATGGTTGGGAACTCTGCCGAAGACTGAAAAAAGATATTGAAAAAAACCATATACCGATTATTCTTTTGACGGCAAAAATCGGTTTAGAAGACCGGGTAGATAGTTACAATGCGGGCGCTGATGGGTATATTTCAAAACCCTTCGAACTTCGCTTGCTGGAAGCGCGGATAAATAGTTTTGTCATCAACAAACGCACCCGACAACAAGCTTTTAAAGCCGAACCAAAGATCGATATAGCTAAACTGGAATATCCGACCGTGGATGAACAGTTTCTTGAAAAAACCA
>DKIT01000114.1 GCA_002454415.1 Sphingobacterium sp. UBA6711 | reverse complement strand
GTCGAAGCAGTTAAATCATAACTAATGGCAACACTTTGCTGGATGTTATTTTCGCTTATAATACTGTTGGTTATTTCTATATTTTCCATTGTGTAAATACTCCTTGTATTTGATAGTTTTTGTTGCTACACAAAGTCAGTTACATCACCTTCATATGTCTTGAAATCTTTGAAAAAAATCAAATTCATCTAACTGAGTAATGCAAAAGTCTAAACTATTATCGATTCTAACCAAGAACCAGTGACGATGGCCTCTATAAGCTTGTATAGTGGTTAAGTGCCCAATAAAAATAAGTTTAATCATCTTAGCATAAGCATCTTTATCAATGCGAAAATAGGTTTTATGCCGGTCGAGTTTTATTTCGATCCACATTTTATCATTGCTCATCACTCCACGAATGGATTCAATAATACCTGAAAATAATTTAATATTATTATTTTTCATTTCACCACTCCATTAAATCCGAATATTCTTTTAATTAAGTCAAATAATCTAGTAGCAAAATCCCTATTCCTCGCGCCTTTAGGTCTATTCATCTATTACTAAAGATGTCAAAGAAGAATATCTGTTAATTTATTGTTTGATTACGGATACTAAACCACTGTTCACCCCATGAGGTGAACTCCCTCCACACCCAAAATAGCATTCTTGTATTACGCAATTTGTTTATAACGAGACACTCCTGGAAACCCACGTCGATTCGGCCTCATGACAAAAAGCATAGTGCCAACACTCCGAGTAATGGTGCAAAATCCATAGCATGAATTTTAGCGGAAATCCAAGTGCATGATAATTAAATGAGTCGTAACGATTTAATTTATACTGGAAAAATCTATCTTTAAGTTTTTCTACTGTAGAGCCTCTTTTGTGAATGCCATCTAACTTATCATGAGACATCTCGCATCTACTGCCTAAGTCAGGAATAATAAAATGGGAAGAGATAGTTCCTACTAGGTTTTCAAGCAGCCAACTATTTTCATTTTGAAATACTGTAAAAGTATTGCTTATATCTTTTATATCCTTATCAAGCGCTATCTTCTGCAATGTCGAGTCACTATGTTCGAATTTTTCATTAAATTCTATATACGCATAATTACCGTATTCAGCATGGGTCATGAGATACGGTAACCATTTTGTCCCACGATTTTTCGTTACAATTATTATATTAAGATTCTGTAACAGTAATCTGATGTTATTCAAAACATACAGATAAGATGCAAGATATACATCCTTTTTCCAAGGATTATCCAACAAGAACACAATCAAATTCTTTTTGTGTGCTTTCATTTCTTGCATATTGTGAATTTCATATAACACAATAACACCTCCCAAATTAACAGTCATGCTAGGAATAACCACCCTGATCGAAGAGATGGTTATTCCTAGCCGCATAATTCTACATTGTTGGCATTACAAAGATAAGCTTAGAATCATCAGGAAAAGAATCAATATAGACGCCGGGCACCTCGACAAACTTACCATTAAATTTTACGTGCAATATATTAAAGATGCCCTCTTGGGTCTGCACACGGGAAAGATGCTCTGCGTTAGTCCAAAGAGCGTCTTCTAACCTAGCTCTTATATTCGTATCATTGATAGAACTCTCTAGTTCTATTTTTACTTTCACAAATTCACGGTAACCGTGCTTATACACAAATTGGTCTATTACGTGTCTAGGATCTTCACGATTGGCCTTTAGTTTTCGAATAAACGCTTTACCCTTACGATCCATTTCGTATCCTCCTTTTCCATGCACCTATCCAAATGGATTGTTATGCAGCCTATTACAAACTATCTGATGCTTCGGTATTACCCTTAAACCATTTCCTTTGGACTTGAAGTAACTTTTGCTTTATTTGCTTGCGTTTTTTTCTAGGCCAAGTATTCACAATTTCTTGACACTCTTTATCTCGATGTGCATTGGCCAATACAGATAGTGCATTGAGGTTCACATAATTACTACTAAGCACAATCCCATTTTTGCCCAGGTAAGCTGCAATGCCTTGAATAGTATCGCACAATTCCGAAAAAGCTAAGTTTGGTTTTACAATAGCGCCAAAATCACTACCCAATAGCGCTAAATCAAAACCATTCCCCTCTTCCCCTAATACCATTAGCTTTAATGTCTCTGGCTTTTCCTGTTTTGCCGCATCTATCATTTCACCAAGTGTTTTAAATTCTCTCACATAAATCACCTCTGGTTCTCTATATCTTTGTTGTTGTACAATAAACTGGTTTTAATTTATAATAATATTTGAAAACATTTTACTTCGTTGGATTAAGCATGACAGTGCTTATCCAGCATTTTTTTTGCCATTCAATCGATTACTTCAAGTACTTTTCACACTCCTGAATTAAGTTCTAAAATTAAATAATTCAAGGTTCAATTTTTTCCCACAATTTATTACTCCCCTATATAACCACCTGCCCAATTCCATTAATTAGCAATAAATGGCAACAATCAACAAGTTAACACATTCTTTTTTCTCTTTCAAGAGCACTTGATTGGCCGTAAAAAGCAAAGGTTGACAGTGCAAACCCTATCTTTAGCGGGTTTGACTATCAACCAATCTTCTGGTTTTCTTAGAAATAAAAAAAATTATTCAGAAAACCGTTTATTTAATCTATGGTATCTTTGGGATAAAGCTTGCCTAGTTACATTTAAGTGCTTAGCAATTTGACTAATAGTAAATCCTTTTTCTAATAGTTTTTTGAGATCACAATAAAAGAACACAGCAGCTACTCCCTTTGACTCTTTTGGACTCATATCAATCAAATCTTTGCTTGTCTCAACACAATCAAGTTCTTTTAAGACTTTCTGCAACGTCGTTCCTTTCTCATTAGTTTTAAAATGATAAAACAATTGACTATATTTTTTCGGATGATCAATGCGAAATTTAGTGGATTGGAATTGGTTGTTCCTATTAATATACTCTTTCTTAATTAACTGCAATAATTCGTCCGCAACTGTCATATAAAATCACTCCTTAAAGTTAGATAGACTGCTGCCAGCTTATCTAGATTATATAAAAGTAAGTACTCCGGGGTTCTTTTTGTTAAATTGCTCAACCATCTCCAACATACTCATCGCTTGATTGAAATTCTTCCATAACTCATTATTCTTGTGTTGCAGATTTTCATCNNCAACTGCAATCGTCATTTCTATGCTCTCATTGATAATTATTTCTATAGCAGCCGCTAATGTGGCAGTATCCACCGCTAAAATTGTTTTTTGACAGTTTCCGTTTCCTTCTAGCCATGAATTTAGTAATTGGTCAACCGTTTTCTCTACTTTTTTTCTACTCACATTCTTCATACTTTACACATCCTTTTTAAAAAAATTATTCGAAAACTGTTTACATCAAATAATAAAGATGTTATAATTTATAATAGGTATTTTTGCGCAAAAATACAATGATTATTGTATCATACTAATTCCTTATCTTGTCAAGTCATATTTTTGCTTGTCTACATTTCTCTAACAGTATATATAATCACGATCGAATAAAAAGCAACATTTCATTGTAAATTTCAATGAAATGTTGCTTTTTTTATTTGCCCTTGATGATCGTATTTTAAAGATCATCTAATCTCATTCTCTTTTAATATCAAGTTTAGATAAAAAATAGTTTTTAGCAACCTTCTGCCAAAGTTATCCTTAAATCTTTCCGTCATTCAAAATGACTTTGATTCGTTACTTCCACAATAAGGGCACATTCCACCATATCCATTGCCAGAGCAACTTCCACAATAAACGCCACCACAGTCTTCACATTTCTGCAAAGCACCTCCACACGCTGCATCAGCATGGCAGTTAGGGCTGTTTCTTATAGTATCGTACATCGCTACAACCTCCAAGATTTCTTTTAGCATTTGACACTATTGTATTACTACATTACTTTCACTCTCATTGTCCGCGAAAGTTGGAGCAGCTATATTGGCATCATCTGTATTGCTTGCTTTATTTGCAGTTATTTGATTATTGGCTTCCATCTTCGTAGCAGCTGTTCCTTCATAAGTATTGACTACGCTGCCGATAAGTGATTCCTTTTCACTTTTTGACAAGGAGGCTTGTCCTTGAATAGAGCTGATAGCACCTACTACAGCGGTAGTTTGTTCGCTGGCCGGTAAGTTATTGATCGTATTAATAACTTCAATAACCTGCTGTTGTTTGTGCTCTAGCGAGCCACTGCCGTTTAGGATCTCATCAATAGTTGGGTTGGTTGGGTTACCATTTAACGGCAGCGCCTCCACGATATCAGGTGCTTTCATATCCCCTTCCCCTTGCCAAACAAGCTTATAGTTGTAATGATCCAGATCACGGTTCAGCTCATTCACTCTTATTGATTCGTCAGTACGGTCAACGCCTGTGATTGTACCTATTGCCAAAAGCTCAGTCGCGCCTGTGGTCTTATCCGTCCAAGGTGCATCCTGATGTCTGTGAGCCTCAATCGTGCCGGTATTATCAATGCTGCTTGCAGCTATCCCGATTATGCCGTACTCTGGGTCCGCGCCAGAATCATAATTGGCCTGATCGGCATAGATGACTCCGGTATTAATGACCTGATTGTTTTTGGAAGAGATTTGATAGCCTATATTACCTACCTCATTAAAGTTTCGTTCGTCAACCGCTCTAATATTAATTCCATAATGACCATGAGCGTTAATTGTTCCGGCATTGGTGACAGCATTGGCATAAATGGCTGCTTCGCCATTAGCGACTAGTGTCG
>DKIT01000120.1 GCA_002454415.1 Sphingobacterium sp. UBA6711 | reverse complement strand
TGCCATACGCGATGTCGGAAGAGCTATGGGGCTTTCTATGGATACTGTTGGGCGGTTAGCAGGTGTGATAAGCAGTCACTGGGATGATTATATCAATTTGGAGCGTTTGGTCGAACAAGGTTTTAATCCTGAGGATCCACATTTGCGGAAGATAATTGAGTTAACGCATCAATATATTGGATTTCCTCGTCAGTTGGGACAACACACGGGTGGATTTGTCATTACGCAGGGCAATCTACATGAGTTGTGTCCTTTGATCAATGCACGAATGGATAATCGGACCAATCTTGAATGGAACAAAGATGATCTTGAAGCGCTTGGCTTTTTGAAGGTAGATGTACTTGCTTTGGGAATGTTGACTTGTATTCGCAAGGCTTTTGATTTAGCAAAGATACATTACGGTAAAGAACTTACTTTGGCTGAAATTGGAATTGAGGTTGATCCAGAGGTTTACGATATGATCTGTCATGCGGACACCATAGGAGTATTCCAAATTGAGAGCCGTGCGCAGATGTCCATGTTACCGCGATTAAGGCCACGTAATTTCTNNAGACCTATACAAGGAGATATGGTACATCCTTATTTACGTAGGCGAAATAAAGAAGAAAATGTTGACTATCCGAATCCTGAGATACAGGAAATCCTTAAAAAAACGCTAGGCGTTCCCCTCTTTCAGGAACAAGCGATGGAAATCGCAATTGTGGCAGCGGGATTTACGCCTACTGAAGCTGATGAACTTCGTCGCAGTATGGCAACATTTAAAGCTAAAGGACAGGTATCTGCTTTTCAAAAAAAAATGGTGGATGGTATGTTGATGAAAGGCTATACAGAAGAATTTGCCAAAAGGGTTTTTAAGCAATTAGAAGGTTTTGGAAGTTATGGTTTCCCTGAAAGTCATGCGGCATCTTTCGCTTTACTGGTTTATGTATCTTCATGGCTTAAGCATTATTATCCCGATATTTTTGCTGCATCCTTACTTAATAGTCAGCCGAGGGGATTCTACCAACCGGCGCAAATTGTTATTGACGCCCAAAAGCACGGTGTCAAAGTGCTCCCTATTGATATAAATCATTCGTTATGGGACAACACTTTAGAAGGAGAAAATGGAAAACCGCATGCACTTCGCTTGGGCCTACGCCAGATCAAGGGATTTTCAAAAGAAGAAGCTTTTGTACTGATTCAGGGTAGAAGGCCAGTATATTCATCTATTAGCAGTATCATGGATGCCGGATTATCTCATGCGGCACTAGAAAAGTTAGCTGATGCAGATGCCTTTAGGTCATTAAATCTAGATCGCAGAAGGGCACTTTGGGAAATTACAGCGTTGGGAGATCGTCCTATTGCATTATTTAAAGGGCAGTCTTCATCGAGTATAAATGAAGGACAGATCGAGTTACCTTTGTTAAATATGAGTCAACATGTCGTAGCGGATTATGCAAGGACTTCTTTGTCAATTAAAGCTCATCCCGTAAGTTTTTTACGGGGAAAATTAGATCTGCTCCATGTTGTACCGACCGAAAAGTTAGTTTTGATAAAAAATGATATGCCTGTAAAAGTATGTGGCTTAATTACTGTTCGTCAACGGCCAGGGACTTCTAAAGGAGTTTTATTTGTTACAATTGAAGATGATACAGGTTTTGCGAATATTGTTGTGTGGAGTAATGTATTTGAGAAATATCGAAAGGAGATCCTGCGATCAAAGCTTTTTATGGTCGCAGGAAAAGTACAGGTGGAAGGGGAGGTTATTCATGTGATCGCAGAGCGTTGCTTTGATATGTCCGCTCTGTTAAAAGATCTTACAGCAGAAAAGGAAAATGTTTATGGTGTTTTTCATAAGGGAAGAAATTTTCATTAGCATGGCAGATGTCCCTTACCTCTCTTTAGCTCTCGACGGTAAGCAAGCTATTAAACATACCACTATTATAAGCAATAATATGGACATGGCATTCGCGTAGCCATAAGCGGTGCTAATATTCTCCCAAATAAAAAATTTAGTTCCTTCTTCACGCAGGTATATACCAACGATAAATGCTATTCCTAGACAGATAGAGATTTGTNNGTTAATTCCCTGTTGATGTCCTTAAGTGCAAGTGTCATTAGCGATGGTAATACGCTTCCACAGCCGATGCCATAGAAAAAGAATAGCAGATGTATATGGTAATTATCCAAATCCATAAAGTCAAATGTGTAAAAGTGAAATAGCAAACCGATTATCATTATTCCTAACCCAAAAAGTACGACCACCTTACCGTTTTGTTGGATCAATTTACTTACGACTAGACTAGCTAGAACATATCCTATCCCTTGATACACAAATGCTATTCCTGTCATCGTTGACGTATAACCCTTTTGGTTTTGAAGGTAATTTGAGTTTATAATAAAGTAGGCATCTTGAACCATGTAATAGACAAGAGCAGCAGCGAGTCCAAAGTTAAAGACCTTATTATCGAACAGTGAAAAATTAAATATACTGGGACGTTTGGCCTGATATAAGTTGCGCTGTGTTTTTAAAAAAATTACCAAAAGGATGATAGCTAAACTTAACAATAATAATAACCATAATGGCCAACCCATTTCGGGCCCCATTATTAAGGGATAAATTATTCCCATTAATAGGACAAATAGTTTTAGCATGGGATAAAACGAAATGTTAGTCCTGCTGTTTGTGGGATCATGAGGAACATATTGACGTACAGCAAGACAAGCAAGAATCCCAATAGGAAGATTGATGAGGAAGATAAGACGCCAGCTTTCATTGATCCAAGTCTGGTCTGGAAGTACTCCTCCTAATAATTGGCCTATTACAGAAGCAATACCGGCAATACTTCCATAGATACCTAGTGCTCTTGATTTTTGCTCTTGATCAGTAAAGAATAAAGTAATTAATGCAATTCCCTGAGGTACCATGAGACCGGAACTGACACCTTGAAGTAATCTCCCAATTAATAATAAAGAAAGATTGTTGGATAAACCGCAAACAAAAGAGGCTATGGTAAAGCCTGTCATTCCTATTAGGTAGAGTTTTTTCTTACCATAATAATCACCAGCATTACCGGCGTTGATTAAGATGCTTGCATAACCAATAATGTAAAGAATTAGGATCCATTGCGTATCACTGCTGCTTAAACTTAACGAATGTTGTATTGTAGGCAAGGAAACATTGATAATGAAAAGATCAATGACAAACAAGAATATACCTGTTGATAGAATAGAAATATGAAGTAAATCTTTAATTTGGAACCGCATATAGAAAGTTTTTGATAATTTTAGGGACAAAAATAGGTTGGATATAATATGCAATCAAGTAGTTATAAATTATATACTTGGTATGGTTTTATGAACTATTGTTCAGTATGAGGTGATTATGGATGTAAAAAAAAATGAAAAGTTTGGNNCAAAATAATAGGTGGAAAATGGAAGGTTTTACTCATAAAGGCCATTGCAAAACAATGTCCAAAAAGATTTGGTGAATTACGTCGTGAGATGGAAGATATGGCTCAAACGACATTAACCGTGCAATTACGTGAATTGGAGCGGGATGGAATCCTGTGCCGGCAAATCTATGCCGAATCTCCACCACGGGTAGAATATAAGCTCAGTGAATTGGGCAAGACGCTATTGCCAGTTATCGATATGCTTGATTCGTGGTGGATAAGTTACAAAAGTGAAGTTAAATAATGTGTAGATCGGTTTTTATACTACAGCAATACCTCCAGATCGGTAGATCCTGTATTTACTAAATCAGAAATGCTCTTTAACGTCCTTTGTGAAATTTCGGTTAATGCTTCTTTGGTAAAAAACGCTTGGTGTGCTGTGACCAAGACATTTGGATAACTCATTAACAATTGTATAGTTTCATCTTCGATTATTGTTGTGGATAAATCCTTAAAAAATAGTTTTTCTTCTTGCTCATAGACATCAATTCCCAATAATCCTATTTTTCGTTCTTTAAGTGCTCTAATTGCATCATTTGTGTTGATCAGATTACCACGGCTAGTATTGATTATTGTAACGCCGTCTTTCATTTTATCCAATGTGTTTTTATTGATAAGGTAATGATTATCTGGGGTGAGGGGACAATGAAGAGAAATAATGTCGGACTCTCCAAATAAATTTTCAAGTGACTCATATCTTATTCCCATTTCCTTAACCTGTGAATCAGGGTATAGATCATAGGCTATCACTTCAGCGCCAAAACCTAAGGCAATTTTGATAAAGGCTCGACCAATTTTTCCTGTACCGATAACGCCTATTTTTTTTTGATGTAAATTAAAGCCTAATAACCCGTTTAATGCAAAGTTTTGTTCCCTTACACGATTATAAGCCTTATGTGTTTTTCTATTTAGTGTCAACAGCATTGCCATTGTATGTTCTGCTACAGCCTCTGGTGAATAGGCCGGTACTCTGCACACTTGTATGCCAAACTCTTTGGCAGCTAATAAATCTACATTATTAAAGCCAGCACATCGCAAAGCAATCAATTGAACTCCTTTTTGCGCGAGTACTTCAATGACTTGTCTATTTAGCTTATCGTTTACAAATACACAAACAACTTTTTCGTCTTCTATAGCATTCACAATATGTGGACCAAGGTGAGTCTCATAAAAATTTAAGTGAAATCCATAGAGTTCATTTTCTAGTTCAAAGAATAATTTGTCGTAAGGTTTGGTTGAAAAGAATGCTATTTTCATAAAAAATGTTTTTACCTTACAATATACACATTTATCAGTTATCAAATTGTGATTTTGTTTTGATAAGCGGTCAATTTTCTCACAAAGGAACTAAATGCTGTCGGAACCTGTCAATAAGAAAAATCTTCCTTTTCACATCTCGACTGCGGATGCAGATTTACAATCCAAAAAGTTTACATTTTACTTAGTAGTTTAACCTTTAAAATATAGATTATTGATGTTAGTGTCATTTTATTGTCATTTAGCAGGTGAGGTGTCTTTAAAAACAGTGTTTAATTGCTTTAAAGAAGCGTGTAGTTGTTATGCTACAAGAGATTCTGTTTTTTTTTTGAAACTTTGTTCCACTATGAAAAACTAATATTAACACTAATGGGGAATGAAAAAAAGAGAATACTTGTTATCGAAGATAATGAGATCCTATTGAGCACAATGCAATTTATTTTGGTTAGGGAGGGATATGATTTGTTATTGGCTAAATCCGGTAAAGATGCGCTTTCATTAGTTACGGATGAAACGATTGATTTGGTTATAACTGATTTGGCATTACCTTTCGCTAATGGTTTTGAAATAATCGATTGCATTAGAAAAAGTAATACAAATAATCAGGTACCGGTTATTATTATCTCTGGATATCGGGATGACAATAGTATCTCAGAAGGATTCGAAGTAGGGGCTAATGATTATATTAAAAAGCCAATATCTCCTTCGGAACTAATTTCGCGAGTGCGTTTAAGGATAGGTCATGCATAAAAGAATAGACCATATGCTGTAGTGCTTAAAAAGCTGCAAGAGCAAATTGATGAATCAGTATGATCTGTCTATCTTTAAGGAAATTTTTTGGTAAGATGTGGAAATGTGTGTTATGTCTACTGTTTGTTGTGACGATGGTGCAGGGTAAAGAAAGAATAACTTTGGTTAAAGAAGGTAAAACCAGTTATGTAATTTTGGTGAATGTAAATGATCCTGTTTTGCAAAAGGCTACTGAAGTAATCAACGATTTTACACAACAAAGTACTGGTGTCAAATTTGAAATTCAATCGAACACTAAGAGAAAACACGTCTTTGTATTGGAACAATCCCCAATAACCAGTGCTTATCCAGAAGATAGTTATTCCATCCAGGTCAAAATGGATAATATATATATTAAAGGAAGTGGAAAGGGGGTGATTTTTGCCGCTTATCGATATGTTCGCGATGTTATAGGAGGGAAAAAATGGTATAGCGGAAAAGAAAATACATTTATT
>DKIT01000186.1 GCA_002454415.1 Sphingobacterium sp. UBA6711 | reverse complement strand
GGAACGACCAGAGAAATTTTCATTTCGCATCCCTAAAGACAATTAATTTTGAGTAAATAAAGCCACACACCAGACTTATTACGGAGAACACTATAAGGGTCACTATAGGAGGGAGTCCGCATTTATCTGCCACCCATCCCACAGCCGCACTTAACGCTCCCATAAAAGCCACGTAGAGCATGTAACGAGTGACCGTCGTGTGAGACTCAAATGTGAATCTGGCATTTGCAAAAAAACTAAAGCTCACGGCAACTACAAAGCCAGAGAAGTTTGCAAGGGCCTGATTTGAGTGCAGCAAATAGACGCATACAGCAAATACAACCCAGTGAATTAGGGTATTTATTATTCCTATCGACGTGTACTTTGCGAATAGCTTTAACATGTTAAATATCAGTAGATTCTGAAAGGGGAAGAGTCTAACACCTGCACGGAACTTGATCGACAACCATCTTAGATGTACTGTATATAAACACAGTTAAATTGATGTGGTGATCAATCATGCGCAAGACTCCTTTCAGTGCTGCTTCGATAACTCAAAAAAGCTACATTTTCTCTAAGGCTGACAAGATATGGGCAGAATGAGTTCATATGGGAATTCGGCTGCGGATTATGAAGAACAACGGATATCGCTCGATAAATTGCTCGTACAGAGGCCGACATCAACCTACTTTGTAAAAGCATCCGAAACGAGTTATCGGGATGGCGTGATGAAGGATGCGCTTCTCGTTGTAGACAGTTCAGCGACACCATGCGACGGATCTATTGTGGTTTGTGCTGTCAGGGGAGAGTTTACGTTGATGAGGTACAGGGTGCGACCAAAACCGCATGTTGTTTCACTGATAAATGGCGCAAGGGAAAGACTTGAGGAAGAGGATGCTGTGTTTGGCGTGGTGACGTACATCATCAATGATGCGCGGGCAGGCGAGTTAGATGACTGCCCGGTGATGTGAGACCAATATGAGACACGCAAGGCTTTGTATCGTTTTACACAGCTTTGCATGTTTTTCTAAGATGGGACGTGTGAGCGCAGTGTTGGCGGGATAAGTTATTGTAAGCTCAGGTAGTTCCAGGAACTTCTAAGCCGTAGGTCACAGGNNAGCCCTGTAGGGCGTACCATTTCAGTACTTTCCCCATCCGCCCATTTCTGCAGAACAGACTGTGGAAATCCAGACTGAATTAACTAGCTGGCCAATGTATGCCGCAGGTCATGAAAGCGAAAACATTTCCCGGGGCAAATGATTACAATCAGTAACACTGACAGTAACACCAATAGAGTGCATAACAGGTTTGCAGGTGTCGCAGCTAGCCATTTATTTTTGAAGGGCGGCTGAATGATGTGATGACGCTGTAGCCTGTTTAACGTGACACAGAATTCTGAACTCTCTCGAGTAGCCCGCCATATTTATCTGGTCGTATAATACCTACCAGTCAATCCTGATTGTGAGTCAAGTTCTGCTATCCTATAGCTGACAATATCAACATCATCTGACTGTATGTATTTTGAATATACATAATACTTTCCATCTATTAAAAATGATTGTGTTCGAATATCTGGAAGCTTGAAATAATCACCATCTTTCTTCCGTCCCTGAATGGATATCCAACTATTACTATCTTCCGAATAAACAAAAGGCTTATCAAATTCAATGATAAAAACCCTCTCTTTCTTCAGTTTTTCCATATAAGTATATAAACATGAAGATCTTGCACCAAATAAATCCCCTTCAATCCTGAACTTGCATTCACCAGAGATAACAGAGTAATCAAAAGGAATCATGATGGGTGTGGTTTTCTTTATACCATAAAAAAGGCCCATATGAGTAGAATGATATGTGTCAAATCTATCACCAGCTTTAATTAGACTTCTGAAATAAAACTTTGGAACAAAAGCATTCTGCTCACCATCAGATATTGCTTTCTTAATAATATTTTCTCTTATTACCGCTTGTTTCATTGTTTCGCTGTATGCCAAGTAAACGGCTGCATAAGAAAGAAGAAAAAATAAAACGCATGGAATAATCATTACCATGTATGTTAGTTTAAAACGTGCTTCTGGTATTAATGNNCGCTAATGACGTAGCGCAAAGTAAGAAAATTAAAGGCCCGTGCATAGCTCTTGGTGGATAAACTGGAGACAGTGCCATCGCCATATTAGCGCATAAAAACGCACCAACGAAAAAAATTACTAATAGTTCTATCTTCTGCGCTGGTTTGCTTAATGATTGTGCCCGCTTCCTTAATAAGAGAACAATACTAAGCACTAAAACTAAATATATCAAAGCAATCAAATTCTGTGTTATGGCTTCTGGCATTGTTTTAGTAATATGAGTGAATATCTTTGATGTTAATGATGATTCCCTCCATGCATCAAGCGAGCTGTCACTTGCTCTCACGAAATTCCCTGGTGCTAAAATTAGAATCGCGCACCCGGCAATTGCCCCCGCAAAAGCGCTGACTATCTTTTTATCAAACTTTCCGTCAATATGTCTATAACAGGCTAAAATAACAAATGACATCACAACCAATGTTACACTTGTATTTTCATTCGAACATCCAGCCAGAACACCAATGGTGAAAAACATTGTGTTTTTTATTATTAAGTCATGCGGAGCAGTTTTAGACTTTAAAATCATTCTTATAAAGAATACAACTATCAATGTTGTCCACAGATAGTTGGCACTTCCTACTATCCAAAATGCAGTTTGCCCAAGAGCCGGGTTCGAAATCCAGTACAATAAGAATATGAAAAGAGAAATAATTGCCGTTTTTCTTTTGTTTACTTCAAATAATACGGCTCCTGGAATCATAGAAATATTATAGATTAATAATGTGGCGGCAAGACTATTTATAGCTGCTCTTATATTATGATTTTTAATAGATAAAAGAATGGTGCTGGTATAATCTGCAACAACTCGACCACTCCAGTTCATGTAATGTGCATAATGCTTAGTGGGGTCCATTCCTAACAAGGAGTACCAATAATCATCAGAGTGCATGGGTGTGTTAACAGCAACCGCTAAAAACAGGGAATATATAATTAACATTGCCAGGAACAGCAATCCATTATTTTTCATTGTTGTGTCCATTTTTAATAATATATCTTGGCCTGTTCTTCGTCTCAATATAAATTCGCCCAATATATTCCCCGAGAACGCCTATCCCAATAAGCTGTATTCCGCCTAGAAATAATATTGAAACTAAAAGGGAGGGGTAGCCTCGAACAGTATTGCCGAATGCAAGCGTATCTATAATCATCCAGGTGCCGTAGCAGAATGCTGTGCCAGCGACAAATAGTCCAATGTAGGTCCACATACGTAGTGGAAAAGTTGAAAAACTCGTGATCCCTTCAAGAGCGAGATTCCATAATTTCCAGCCGTTGAATTTTGAATTCCCGGCCACACGTTCGGCACGTATATATTCTACAATATCAATGCGACCACCAACCCAGCTAAGAACGCCTTTCATGAAGAGATTTCGTTCTGGTAGTTTCTTAATATTCTCAACAACTTCTCGAGACATAAGGCGAAAATCACCAACATTTTCCTCAATCTTTGGCGAGCTGATTTTGTTATGCAACTTGTAAAAGCATTCCGCAGATTTACGCTTAAGCCTTCCATCAGTTGAGCGATCCGTGCGTTTCGCCAAAACCATGTCAGCACCAGCTTTCCACTTTTCAATCAAGTGAGGTATTGCTTCAATTGGATCCTGCAAGTCAACATCGATGGGTATTACTGCTTCTCCCGTTGCGTAATTTAGTCCTGCAAAGAGCGCCGGCTCTTTACCGAAATTACGCGTGAAAGAGAGGGGGATAACTAGCGGATCAGATTCAGCCAGCGCATTGATTATTGACTCAGTTGCGTCATTACTCCCGTCATCGATGAATACAATCTCTACTTTATACTGTTTTAACTCTTCGAATTGCCGCACCGTTTTATAAAAAATTGGTATTGTGGCCTCTTCATTAAAGACTGGAACGACCAGAGAAATTTTCATTTCGCTTCACTAAAGACAATGAATTTTGAATAAACAAAACCGCACACCAGGCTGATGGCGGAGAACAAAATTAACGTAATAATTGGTGCCAGACCTGATTTATCCGCCGCCCAACCTACCGCTGCACTCAGAGAGCCCATGAAGCCCACGTAAAGCATGTAGCGCATCTTTGTAGTGGAAGCTTTAAATGTAAATCTGGCATTGGCGAAAAAACTGAATGATACCGCAACAACGAACCCGGCGAAATTACCGAACGCCTGTCTTGTATGGAATACATATATGCAAACAACGAATACCATCCAGTGAATGATCGTATTCATGACACCTATTGATGTGTACTTGATGAAGAGCTTTAACATTATATAAATCAGTCAATTCGGTAAGGTCTGCATTGTATCACCGACCACTGAATTGATCGACCCTCATATTTAACGACGTCGTATATGCATACGGTTATTATGTGAGGAGATCATGCCACCTATAGCAGAGCCTTGCGGAACGGTTGTGCGATATTCATGTCACAGATATATCATGCATAGATATAATATAATGAAACGCAGAAGTGTGTAATGACACGTAATAATAAATATCCGGCGCGAGCGCGGATAAACGCATGAAATTGAAGTGTGTTATTTGACGCTCTACGTTTTTCTAAGCCGTAGGTCACAGGTTCGAGCCCTGTAGGGCGTACCATTTAGTGCCAGCTCCCTGATTTTTCTACTCGCCAGCGCGTTCCCC
>DKIT01000094.1 GCA_002454415.1 Sphingobacterium sp. UBA6711 | reverse complement strand
GAAAACTAAAAGTGATTCATTTTTGGAAGAGACTTTTAATATAGAAATTAAGTGATAAATGGGCTGCTCTGTAGATACCTTATATCAGCCCTCAACCAAGCCTCTTATAATAAATAGCTGTGCCGTCGTAGTTCTCATTTGAGCTTAATACGAAAGAGGATCCCTCTTTTAGGGCCAATTGGTAATTAAAGACAAAAATATTTTTAATATTTTTCTAATAAAACACTCTAAATTTTATATATCAATAGCTTGCATCAAAAAATGTATATCTATTTATTATGCAGTATATTAATTATACTGCAATCTTCTAATTAATATATAAAGGAGAAACATGAGCTCAAATCCAACAATTAAATCTCACCAAGAATTACTAAGTTTATCGGGTTATGAAGAAAACTTAACAATAACCCCATTAAACTTTTCTAAAGTGATTGCAGAATACGAAATAAGAGATGCAGAACTAAAATGTTGCTTAACTGATGAACATGGTAAATGTGGTCAAGGCCACTTCCATGGGTATGTAATCGCATTGAATGACGGTTCTTTAAGTATAATGGGCAAAGACTGCGCCCAGAATAAATTTCAAGCTCATGAAAATGTAATGAGTAGTATTAGGCTATTCAAGAAGACAAAAGAAGCTGAATCCAAATTAGGGCGAGTACAAGATTATCTTGATAGAAAAGATGAATATATCCAACGAATTAAAGATTTAGAGGAATTAATTAAGAGTGTACATAGTGGATATGCAAGATTAAATTTTGAATTGGGTGAAGATGTAATAAAAGAGCTAAATCGCCGTTATAAAGCACAAAAACCAAATATTTTAGTCAAAACATTTAGGGTAGAACTTGAAGAAGATGATGAAGAAAGATTAATTTACCAAGCAACCCATAAAATTGGACATATTCCCCATTTATCTCTTTTTGATAAAAGAGAGCTTGATATCCCTGATAGAAAAGTAAAATGGTTAAATGAAGCTTTAAGAGATGCAGTAAAACTTTTTGACCAAATAATCGATGGTCAGGAATTTAGTCCTGCTGAATTAAGACGAAAAACGGGAGCAATATTAGCTCAACTAGATTCACTGGATAGATTTGAAAATGATCTCAAACAAACACTTAAGGAGATTGAGAACTTTTTTACCACAGATCCAATAAGTTTATGTTATTTAACTGATGGGCATAGGATGCAATCACGTATGGCTGAATATACTATGCGTTTTAGAGGCATAAGCGATAAAACTTCTGCAGTATTCTTAAGACAAGTTGAGATTCATTTTTGCACTAAATTAAGATGTGACCGCATAAGAGCAGATGAAGCCGGAAGTTATTGGTAATTACTTTAAAAAATATTAAATAATTTCGAGTTTTATACAATAAAAAAGTTGGCCAATACTGCGCCATTTGGCCAACTTTAACTGACAGCTACAAAAGTAAATTCAAGGATATAAGCTAAGATAATAGTTTTTAATAAAAAGGTGGTATGAATTAAAGTACCATAAATCAGGATATTAATTTAGTTTTATGAAATCACAAATGAAAGAAATTGAAAAATATGTTGGATATTATTTGCTTGTATATATTTGTGTTCTTATAGTTTGCGGATTTTTTCAGTATATGACTATATGTCAAGGAAAGTCTTTACAATGCAATTTTAGTATAGATGGTATAAATAAAATTCTAACTATAACAGCAACTATTTTAACGCCTATCATTGCTATTATTGGTTTTTTATTATGGCGTAATCAGGAAACATATAAGAAGTCTCAACAACTTATAGAGTTAATTTTAGACAAAACACGTGAATTACATACCAGTTGGCATAAAAGCCGAGAATATGATGGGTTTAGCCTATTTCAACACTACTGTGCAAGGAGAATTATAGGAACTGATTATTCAGAAAACTTAGAATCTTTCCAAAAGATAATTAAAAAAATGAAAAAAATATGCTTATTTTCAGTGACTTAATATTCTTGATTGATAAGCTTTTTCATGAAACTAACTTAGACTTTTCAAAACTAGATAAAATAATTGAAAATGTGGGTATCACTTTAGAAAAAAACATTGAAGATTTATATGACTTTCAGCTTCATCTGGACCAAACTAAATATGGTGAAGACCCACTCTTGATAAAATCAGAAATTGAAATGCGTCAAATTTGCGACAAATTAGATAATTACTGCAATCACTTTATGGGAAGAAAAAAGGAAGAAACTAAATATGATTATACTAAAGAAATTAATGACACGATTTTGAAAATAAGTAGAGAAGTTATAAGACTTAAGAAAGAAATTTAAAGATAAAAGCCCTCCTTAGAGGGCTTTTATAGTTGGTTGAAGCCGCCTACTCAAAATTATTCCCCCTCACCCCATCCCCCTCAAAAACACCTCAACCACTCTCTCATCAACTTCATCGGAGCTTAAACGCTGAATGATGGCGCCTTCGATCATATATAAAAATAATTTGGCATCGGTAAAAGAAGCATCGGGGTTAAGTGCTCTAAGCAGACTATATATTTCATTGATGAGCCATGTTCTATATCGCACGGCAGTTATGTACGCTTTTGGATGGGTTAGTTTTGTTTCAAAAATAGCTTTAAATAATAAGTAATACAGCCCGTCTAGGTTTGCATGTAAAAAATAGAGCTTTTTGAGTTTATCGGCTGCGCTTGTGCTGCGATCATATTCAACCACTGAAACCACTTTTTCTTTTAATCGTTCTTTTTGCACAATCAAGCAGATTTCTATCAACCGTTCTTTAGAGTGAAAGTAGTTATAAAAAGTCGCTTTGGTCACTTCACACTCTTTCACAAGTCTGTCGATGCCGACCAGATGAAACCCGTTATAGTGAAATAATTCAATTGATTTATTTACGACTTGTACTGCACGTGTTGGGAGAACTATTTTTGGCATATTTTTACCGTTATAAAATTATTGTTGTATGTAAATGAGATATAAAAACCGCTGTCTTTTGGGAGAAAAAAGGCATAGCAAAGCC
>DKIT01000078.1 GCA_002454415.1 Sphingobacterium sp. UBA6711 | reverse complement strand
CAGCACCTTCGGGAGCAATTGCAATCACATCTTGTCCACCAAGAATTCTGGAAATGCATCTACTTTGAATTTCCTTTGGAGCTAGATAACCGAGTTCAGTCATCGTAGCAGTCAATCTTTTGCTAAGTTTTAGTTTCTCTAACGACACGTATCCTTTAATTTATGTAAGTTACAAAAGTACAAATTTAGATCTTAGATCAGCTAATGTGCTCCCATTTTTGAAAAGAGATTGATAATAATTACTCCTACTACAATAAATAGCATTCCTAAAATTGCCGCTGCATCAGGAATTTGTTTAAAAAAGAACATCCCAATCAACGTAATTGCGACAATACCCACGCCTGACCAAATCGCATAGGATACGCCGACCGGTAAATATTTTAGTGTGATACTCAAGAAATAGAATGCTATAATATAGCCAACAATACAAATAATTGTGGGTTTAAAAAGCGTAAAGCCTTCGGATTTCTTTAGAAAAGTAGTCGCAACAATTTCAGCTGCTATTGCGAGGAATAGGTATATGTATTTCATCGTTACAAAGCTACAACTTTTCCGCTTAATAGAAATTGCTCAAATCTAGTAGTAATTGAGTTGTATTTAAGATAATTAATTGTGTATGAATGTAAATTTATCTAAGTTTGGCCTATTCACGTAACTAAAAGCAATAAATGATTTTATGGGACATGTCCTAACTCTGGTTAAATCGATAATTATATTTTTTCTTTTTTTGTGCGTTTGTTGTCATGCTTTTGGTCAAGAACAATTGCAGGAATTAAAGAAATCGTACTATAATCTTCCTTTAGGGAGTAAAGAGCGCTTTTTATTTACGGGTAAGTATGCGCAGGCATTATATTTTAATAATGAGAAAGTATTGGCCGATCAGTTATTAAATGATAATATTCAACTGGCAAAAAGTTACCCAGACAAGCAGTATTACGGATATTTAAATTGTATTGCAGCAATGAATAGTTTTAATGACCATTCCTTTGAAAAATCCCGTTTTTATCTGGAACGTGCTAAATCTGTTTTACCACTCATCACCGACAATAGTACGAAGGGGTACATTTATTATTGCGTAGGATGGGTCATGACAAGGCAGAATAAGGAGGATGAAGCTGTTTCTCAATTTCATAAAGCAATTTCATTTTTAGAAAAGTCCCCCCGGACAGCGGTGAATGTTACTCGTAAACTTACTATTTATAAAGAACTAACGGCTATTTATGCTAACCAACGTAATTATGATTTTCAGGAAAAATATACCACGTTATTGTTAGAAACAGCGAAGGAAGGACAAAATATCAATAGCTTATTTGATGCATTCATGCAGGCCGGCTATTTATTCGAGGAAGAATATAGAGCGAATTACGGCGACCGAAGCCTATTGGAGAAAGCCGAGCAACATTACCTGGATGCATACCATTTGATTAAGCGCAACCCGAAAGATCTTGTTAATCCCACTGATTTAGCTTACGTTTCCGTCAATTTAGCAAACCTGTATCATGAATTTTATCCGGAGAATGGTTCAAAAAAAGCGATTTCTTTTGCGAAGCAAGCCTTGGATATAGCGGCTGAAACGGGGCAGTATGCTATTACTATACCTGCCTATGGTGTGTTGGCTGATGAATCTTTTAAATTAGGGCATCGAGAAGAAGGAATAAAATATTTGCAACAGGCATTGTACAATTTGGAAAGGGAACCCCATTATGATTATCAGGTTGGTTTAAGTTTATATAGTCGACTCGCAGAAGTGAGTGTGGAAGAAGGGAAGTACGAAGAAGCTTTTAAATATCAGAAAAATTACATCGATGTATTCGAAAAAGCATTTAATTCAGATAAACTGGATAAAACGAAGCAATTGGAGCTGAAATTTGAGCGCGAGTTGCAAAACCAGAAATTGATGCGACTTCGTTTGGAAGGCGAGAAGAAAGAACAACGGATTAGGTTAATGAAGGTGTTGAGCGATAGACAGAATCAGCTCCTCGAAAATTTGAAATTAAACGAATTGAACCGGACACAACAGTTAAAGGTACTTCAGCTTGAGCGGGATAAAAAAGAACAGGATCTTCAATTGAGCCGATTAGAAAATAAACAGCGTTTACAAGAACTTGATGTGTCTAAGAAGCAGATAGCCTTCAAATCGCGTATGAATACAATTTACATCTGGTTGTTTCTAAGCTGTCTTGTGGTAATCCTTTTATTGTTTTACGCGTACTGGCAACGTTCTAGAGCCTTGAGACAGAAGGAGCACATGCATGAGCTGGAAATGGAAAAGAATAATCAACAGCATGCTATTAAAAACTTGACAGCTATGCTTGCGGGAGAGGAGAAGGAGCGGACACGTCTTGCGCGTGACTTGCACGATGGCTTGGGCGGCCTGTTATCAAGCACGAAGTTAGGACTTTCATCGTTAAATCATAATGCATTAGGTGACGGAATCGTGAAGGACGAAATCGGTCGCAGTATCACACTATTGGATGGGGCTGTTGATGAGCTTCGGCGATTAGCGCACAATCTGATGCCCGACCTGATTAAAAAATATGGTCTTCAAGAGGCTCTGAGGGATTATGCTGCCCGTATGAGTCAGGCTAACTGTCAAGTTGAATGTGAATTTCTTCCTTTTAAATCAAATTTGAATGTGGAAAAGGAAATTTCAATATATAGAATTATTCAAGAATTGGTCAATAATGCATTGAAACATGCGGAAGCAAAGAATATTTTAATTCAACTTTCTTCACATAATGAGCGTTTGCACATTACAATTGAAGATGATGGCAAGGGTTTTGATATGGAAGCTGTCGATCTTCAACATTCTGCGGGAATGCATAACGTACGATCACGACTTTCATTTTTAGATGGTGAGATGAAAATCATGTCGGATCTAGGTGAAGGCACGACGGTAGAACTTGAAATATCGATGGTTTAAAATTTTGAAAAATGATAAAAATTGCAATTACAGACGATCATCCATTGTTGTTGGAAGGACTTAAAAATATTATAAATGCACACGAGGACTTTCAGGTCGTTGGAATGTATGCTACCGCCGCAGATCTCTTCAAAAATATTGGGAATGACGAGCCTTTCGTGTTGTTGCTGGATATTAACCTCCCAGATGCCAATGGAATAGATCTGGTTAAGGGGCTGAAGGAGGCTCATAGTGAGCTGAAAATTATTGCATTTAGTGTTCACAACGAATTTGCCGTCATCAATAGCATTTTGAATGAGGGCGCAGATGCCTATTTACAAAAAAATGCCAGTGGGTATGAAATTATAGCTGCGATTAACGATGTTTTAGTCGGAAAACGCTATATCTGTGAAAAGACTCAGTCAATCCTGAACAAGAAGACAGAAATTGGACTGAAACAAGTGCCAAAATTAACCCGGCGCGAGAAAGAGATCCTTGCTTTTGTTGCGAAGGGCCTGACAACGAATCAAATTGCAGAGTCCTTAGTAATTAGCTCGCACACTGTAGAGAGCCATCGGAAAAATCTTATGGAAAAGTTCCAAACCAAAAGTGTTACGGCTGCTGTGAAATCAGCTATTGAATATGGATTGATTCGAGAAGCGTAGCCCAAGTCTTTTTAATTCCCTGAATTCAGGGATGAAAAACCTTTTTTCCATTTGATACTTTTGACTTATAATGTTTATAGCGTTATATTGTTTATAGCGGAGAGTATTAAGTACATATATTTAAATACGATCTTTATTGAAATCGCGCGAGCGACGAAACACGCAAATTAATGGATCAATTGATGTAACTGAAGATGATAAAAAAAATAATTATTTGGATAATAGCTGTTGTTACATTGGTGGCGGCCATCACTTGGGGGTATTATATCTTCAGACAACAAGAGTCATACAAGTCATTGGTTCATAAAAAAAGTAAAGCACTGCTGACAATTTCTTTGGATGATATTCTATTAAATCAATTCTTTGGCAATTGGCAGTCAGCAGCAACGGAAGGCAAGGATTTTGCAAGTAAGCTAAGTATACTAAAGGAGAATGGGATTGATATCAGGGGGAATATCTTTCTTTTTGCACTACCGGATAATCCGAAAAGCTTTTATGCACTTTTCCAGCTCAAGGATGAACAGCAATTTCTAAAATTTTTAAATGAAGGCATCGTTGTAGATTCAATAGAAAATGATATACTTCCTGGTATTAGTTACGCTTACCATCAAACGAATAAAATTGCATTCGTCTGGAGAGGAAAGGAATTGTTAGTAGGCTTGGGATTCGATATTGATAAAAATAAAAAGGAGATGACGCAGTTAATCCAATCACAAGACGATTGGATTTCGATAGAACAGTTTATTCAACATCCAAGTATATTGACACGTAAGTCTTTGCGTTATAGTGATATTTCGACAGATAATTTTATTGAATTTGATTTGAAAGGAGATCACCTCGATGTGTCGGGAGAGTTCTATTCTGAGCATTGGAATTTTCCTAAGGAATATCTTGTGCGCGAATTGACAGCTAGTGGATACGTCGCCAAAGGATGGATTAATATTACAAATGACACTATCAAAAGTAAGCTAAGGGAGGTACTTCGGGAGTTTCCCTTATCAGCAGATTCTCTTATGGCACATCTAGATGGAAATTATATAGATTTGGAGGTTTTGAAAAATACCGTTATCCAGACGGATACCATTGTTAATTATGCTGTTGACGNNAATTTTGAGACGATCGAGGAAAGAACACCCTATTATTCCAAAGTCCCTAACCTAAGGATAGCCATGCATGGGGACAGTGAGCTTTATCAGTTCTTCCCAAGCAAATTGTTTTACCAATGGTATCAAAAACGCGATCATGATTTTTGGATATTATCGACTTCAAAGGATATAAATCAATTTCATTTAAAATATACGAAAACTAAGGAGCTCACCAACGTATCAGTGCACTTGGCGGATTGGCCTACTGAAGTCAAAATAACCCCTATTTTATTATTAAAAGCTATTGCTTCCGACATTAATTTCAACGTGAAGGTTGCTGAATCAAACCGATTACTCATTGAAGGGGCGATGAGAGATTATTCATATAAAAACTAGTTTGTTGCAAGTGATTATCCTTACGTTTATATAGATACAAACTTTCTTTGTCTATTAATGGTTAATTCTAATGAACAAAAAGAGAATTATGGATATAAGGACTAAAAGTAGCAACAAGATAAAGACCTATTGGCGCATTTTGAAAAGTACTTTTGCGGGATTTCTAAATGAGGATTCAATGAAATATAGTGCTTCATTGTCGTATTACACTGTTTTTTCAATCGGTCCAATATTGGTTTTAATGATCGCACTAGCGGGAATTTTTTATGGTGAAGATGCAATAGAAGGAAAGGTATTTATGGAATTGCGGAGTTTGGTCGGTACTAATGCTGCTAAACAAATACAGGAAGTTATCCAAAATCTTCAATTATCTGGCAAATCGAACATAGCTTTATGGATTAGTAGTATCACGTTGATCTTGGGTGCAACTACTGTATTTGGAGATATCCAAAACTCCATCAATAAAATCTGGCATGTAAGGGCTAAACCGAAACTGGGGTGGTTGAAACTTATCCAAGACAGGTTACTTTCCTCTTCATTGGTTATTGGTCTTGGGTTTTTACTCGTTGTTACCCTAATCATTAATGGAGTTATTTTAGCGACTACAGGTCAGTTACAGCGGTATTTTCCTGATATGACTATAATGCTTATTGACGGAATTAATTTCGCNNGTTTGCGATTATTTTTGTATTGTTCAGTGTTATTTTTAAGGTTCTTCCCGATGTAAACATACGCTGGAAAACGGTACGGGCAGGAGCTTTTTTCACATCGCTTCTCTTTGTTTTTGGGCGGTACCTGATTGGTATATATCTTGAGCATTCGGCTACACAGGATACTTACGGTGCGGCCGGATCATTTGTTTTAATTTTACTTTGGGTCTACTATACCGCTGCAATTCTATATTTTGGAGCTATATATACGAGAGAATATG
>DKIT01000066.1 GCA_002454415.1 Sphingobacterium sp. UBA6711 | reverse complement strand
CGCCGCCCAGCAGTTGAAGCTGGAGAGAATTTAGGATTTCTACCGGGCGATCTAAAGGAAAAGGTAGATCCTTATTTGAGACCGCTTTATGATGCATTGGATGATATGATACCTGCTGAAAAGCTAAAAGGCTATCTGGAAAACCGTACCATTGAAGTTGCTCCGTTAGCCTTTATGCGTGGTCGAACACTCGACAACTGTTTTGTTATTTTGGACGAAGCACAGAATGCGACGGATATGCAGTTGAAAATGTTTTTGACACGGATGGGCCCTACCGCAAAATTTATCGTTACTGGTGACATGACCCAAGTGGATTTGCCGAAGAAGAATCAATCTGGATTGTCGACCGCAATTCGCTTATTGGACAATATTGAAGGGATAGATATTGTTCATCTCAGTGGGGGCGATGTGGTTCGCCATAAATTGGTGCGACGCATATTAGAAGCCTACGGCGATATTTAGTCATTTTATGTTGAATCTCCTTGGGCTATCTATGTTAATATTGGTACGAGCGTTACCGATCTGTATAACCCAAATGATGATTAAATAACAATAATTATTTACTGATGAATTTTACTTTGAACATGAATGCTATAAAAGAAACAAATTTCAATTTTGAAAACCAGACAGCCTTTTACAGAGGAAAGGTGCGTGATGTGTACACAATTGCCGATACTTATTTGGCGATGGTTGCTTCAGATCGTATTTCGGCATTTGATGTCGTGCTTCCACGTCCTATTCCGTATAAAGGTCAAGTGCTGAATCAAATTGCGGCCAAATTTTTAAAAGCTACTGCTGATATTATACCTAACTGGGTGGTAGCTGTTCCAGATCCGAGTGTGACGATCGGCCAAATGTGTGAACCGTTTAAAGTGGAAATGGTTATCCGTGGTTACTTATCAGGCCATGCATGGCGTGAATATGCTGCAGGTAAACGTGAAGTCTGTGGTGAAGCATTGCCAGAAGGATTGAAGGAAAACGACAAGTTGCCGGAGCCTATCATTACGCCAACAACAAAAGCCGCTGTTGGCCATGACGAAGATATCTCGCGTGCGGATATTTTGAAAAAAGGTATTGTAAGCGAAGAAGATTATGCTCAATTAGAGCAATATACCAAAGCTTTATTTCAAAGAGGGACTGAAATTGCCGCACAAAGAGGTTTGATTTTAGTGGATACGAAGTATGAGTTTGGTAAAAAAGATGGTCAAATCGTTTTGATTGACGAGATCCATACACCGGATTCTTCACGTTATTTTTATGCGGAAGGTTATCAAGAACGTCAAGATCAAAATGAGCCACAGAAACAATTGTCAAAGGAATTTGTTCGCAAATGGTTAATTGAAAATGGCTTTCAAGGTAAAGATGGTCAGGCTGTTCCGGAAATGACAGATGAGATTGTCACATCAATTTCTGAACGTTATATTGAGCTATATGAGCATATTGTGGGGGAGCAGTTTGTATACCCAGATCAAGAAAATGTCCTTGAACGTGTAGAAAGAAATGTGGCAAACGCCTTAAAAGAGCTAAATTATTAGTACATTGTATCCTCAAATAAGGAGATAGACTAATGAAGTATACCATTGATAAACACGATCGCTATATAGTTATAGAACCTCATGTCGATGTGATTGATGCGGATAATGCCGCTAAACTCAAAGGAGAGTTTTTGTTGCGGAATACGATTGGACAACGGAATATTGTTTTGGACATGATCCACGTTCATCAAACGGACGAGGTAGGTATCCGTTTAGGGGTGCTTGCTCATCGTGTGGGTCAGGCTGTAGGCGGCATTTTTATTCTTGTTAATCTTTGTCCAACATTGATGGATATGGTTCGCGTATCACATTTGGATAAGTCGTTGAAGATTGCTCCTTCATTAAAGGTTGCCGAGGATTTGATCTTTGCGCACGAACTGGAATCTGAGTATCGGGGAACAATTGAGGATTAATATGAAGTTTGAAGTTCTGATATTAGGAAATAGTTCGGCGACGCCGATGTTTGATCGTCATCCGACTAGCCAAGTGCTGAACTTTAATGAGCAATTGTTTTTGATCGATTGCGGAGAGGGCACGCAGATGCAGCTCAGCCGCTATGGCATCAAGAGCAATCGCATAGGACATATATTTATTAGCCATTTACATGGAGATCATTATTTGGGTCTGGTGGGGTTGCTTTCATCAATGCATCTTGTCGGCCGAAAAAGTGATCTCCATCTTTATGGTCCAGCCGCCTTGAAAGAAATTTTGGATTTACAATTTCTGCATTCCGAGACTATCTTGCGCTACAATCTTGTTTTTCACCCAATTTCTCCCGATGCCCCTGGAGTTATTTTTGAAAATAGGACGCTGAAAGTTCGTACATTTCCGCTGAAACATCGTATTGCCTGCACGGGATTTCGCTTTGATGAAGGTCCGCGAGCCAGAACATTGCTCGCCGATGTTGTACAGGCTTTGAATATTCCAACAGTATATTATCCTGTGATTAAAAAAGGGATGGACTATGTCGACGAGAGCGGCAAAGTATATTCGGCAGATGATCTGAGTCTTCCTGCTCCGTTGTCCCGAAGCTATGTGTATTGTTCGGACACCGTACGTACAGCAGAATATCTTCCTTATGTTCAGGAGGCAAATCTAATGTATCATGAGTCTACCTTCTTACATGATATGGTTGACCGTGCCAAGGAGACTTTCCATACAACAGCATTGGAAGCTGGCGAGATCGCGAAGGAAACTCATGCCAAAAAATTGCTTTTAGGGCATTACTCAGCACGCTATAGAGATTTACATCCATTACTGGAGGAAGCAAGGTCGGTATTCCCCAATACTGAGCTTTCGATCGAGGGCAAGTGGTTTTCAGTTTAAATAAGTGCTCCGATGAATAATTGCTTATTATATTGCATATGATGAACAATTTATCTAAGTTTACGGCTCTAATTTTTTTATAATGGATAATCCATTCAACTTAAACAACCTACTACGGGAAAATATTAAGAAGCTCGTACCTTATTCATCCGCAAGAGATGAATTTTAAGGGGAGGCATCCATCTTGATCGATGCCAATGAAAATCCTTTTGGATCCCCCCTAAGCCATGATTACAACCGATACCCAGACCCACTCCAACATCAAGTCAAAGCAAAACTTTCAAAAATAAAAGGCGTACCGTCAGAAAATATCTTTTTGGGAAATGGAAGCGATGAAGCGATTGATATTTTATATCGTGCTTTTTGTACCCCTGGCGTGGACAATGTGATTTTAGTTCCACCAACATATGGTATGTATGAAGTATCAGCCAATATCAATGATGTAGCCTTCAAGAAGGTCAACCTTACCGCAGACTACCAATTGGATTTGGATGGTATCGCAAACGCAATAGATGCACATACCAAGCTAATTTTTATCTGTTCACCGAATAATCCAACAGGGAATTCAATCCGTCGTCAGGATATCGAAACGATCTTGAATAATTTTCAGGGGCTTGTTGTTGTGGATGAAGCTTATATTAATTTTTCAGCCGTCAAATCATTTACACAAGAACTGGCAGAATATCCCAATTTAGTGGTGTTACAAACCTTGTCCAAAGCCTGGGGCCTTGCAGCCTTACGCCTAGGTATGGCTTTTGCGAGTAAAGAGATTATCGCTGTTTACAATAAAATCAAGCCACCCTATAACATTAATCAGGCTACACAGGATATCGTGTTAGAGGCGTTGGATCATGTTGATCGAGTCAATGATTGGATCAAGGAGACGGTGGCGGAACGAGAGAAACTCGTTCGTGAGCTACTTGAATTGGAATATGTTCACCATATCACACCTTCTGATGCCAATTTTATTTTGGTCAAGATGGATCAGCCACGTGAAGTTTACGATTACTTGGTTCAATATGGAATTATCGTTAGAGATAGGTCCAAAGTCGAACTCTGTGAGGGCTGCCTTCGGATTACTGTTGGTACACCTGCCGAAAATCAAATATTGTTAGAAAAACTTAATCAAATCAATAAATAATACTATGCCTGATAACTTAAAACGTGTACTGTTTATAGACCGCGATGGAACATTGATTTTGGAACCTGAAGACGAACAGATCGATTCATTTGCCAAATTAAAATTCTACCCTGGTGCCTTACAGTATCTGCCACGTATCGCAAAGGAACTGGATTTCGAATTGATCTTGGTTTCCAACCAAGATGGTTTAGGAACTTCTTCCCATCCGGAGGAAAATTTCTGGCCAGTCCATCATTTTGTGCTAGATACGTTTGCAGGAGAAGGGGTGGTATTTGCCAAAGAGCATATTGATAAAACTTTTCCACATGAAAATGCGGATACGCGTAAACCGGGAATAGGTATGCTGGGGGAGTATTTTGATGCATCAACATATGATTTAAGCCAGTCTTTTGTTATTGGTGACCGTGTAAATGATGTTAAACTCGCTCAAAATCTGGGTGCAAAGGCGATCTGGCTTCGTGCTAATGATCAATTAGGTGCATTGGAAAACTTAGCGATCGATTCAACTGTTATAGCTTTAGAGACAACAGATTGGAAGACGGTATATGAATTTCTTAAACTGGGCACGCGCACTGCTGAACATCATCGTAAGACCAATGAAACAGATATTTTCATTCAGTTGAACTTGGATGGTTCGGGCAAGTCAGACATTGAAACGGGATTGCCGTTTTTTGACCATATGTTGGATCAATTAGCTAGGCATGGCGGATTGGACTTGACGATTAAAGCGAAAGGCGATCTTCATATTGACGAGCACCATACGATTGAAGATACGGGCATTGCACTGGGTGAGGTCTTTTTGAAGGCTTTAGGTGATAAGCGTGGCATTGAACGTTATTCGTACACATTGCCAATGGATGATTGTTTGGCTCAGGTTGCGTTGGACTTTGGTGGCCGCAACTGGATTGTATGGGATGCAGTATTTAAACGCGAGAAGATCGGAGACATGCCTACGGAGATGTTTTTCCACTTCTTTAAATCGTTTTCGGATGCTTCACGATCGAATTTAAACATTAAAGCAGAAGGTGACAACGAACACCATAAGATCGAAGCGATCTTCAAAGCTTTTGCTAAATCGATCAAAAAAGCGGTAAGACGCGATGCCGACCATATGCAATTGCCAAGTACAAAAGGAGTATTGTAAGATGATAGGAATTATTAATTACGGTGCGGGGAATATTTTTTCCTTGACAGCGGCACTGGATCGGGTCGGACTTACCTATGGTATGGTCAATACTGCCGATGAGATCGATCAATATGATCGTATCATCATTCCTGGAGTGGGGCATGCGGGTGCAGCAATGGACAAACTACAGGAATCAAGATTGGTACCTTATATCAAAAAGCTAAAAAAGCCTGTCTTGGGTATTTGTGTCGGTATGCAGTTATTGACTGACTTTTCCGAAGAAGGAAATGCCGAAATGTTAAAGTTATTTCCTTTGAAAACGTTACATTTCGATGCGGGAAAGGCGGGTAAAGTACCGCATATGGGCTGGAATAGCGTCTCTGTACAGGAAAATAATCCTTTATTTGCGCATATTGAAGATCAGAGCTATTTTTATTTTGTCCATTCATACTTTATTGAATTCGATGAAACGTATACTGCTGCAAAATGTGTCTATGGGCAACCTTTTTCAGCGGCAATTTCCAAAGATAATTTCTTTGGGGTACAATTTCACCCGGAGAAATCCGGTAAAGCAGGTGAGCAATTGTTGCTCAATTTTTCAACTATTCAAATTGACTAAAAATATTCGACTATGTATATCATTCCAGCAATAGACGTTTTGGACAAAAAGGTTGTCCGTCTAAGAGAGGGTAACTATAACGACGTTACGACGTATGCCATCAGTTTAGAGGAGCAGATCGAAAACTATCGTGCAAATGGTACGGAGTTGGTTCATATCATTGATTTAAACGGAGCAAAAGGAGACTTTAGCAATCAGGCCTATTTATTTGATATCATCCAGAAGACGGATATGAAAATTCAATATGGTGGTGGTGTCAGAAGTATAGAGAAGGTAAAGGAATTGGTCGATGCCGGCGTTTTTCGTGTTATTGTAGGCACCCAGGCCATCACAAATCCTACATTCCTGGAGGAACTAGCCACATTGAACGAAGGGAAAGTAAAATATGCGGATCATATCGTCATAGCGATTGACGTATTGGATGAAGTCATCAAATATTCAGGATGGCTGGAAAGTTCACCGATCAAATTGATCGAGTATATTGATAAATGTTTGGTATTGGGATTCTTTAGATTCCTATGTACTGATATCAGTAAAGATGGTAAACTGGGTGGTGCTGGTGTTGAGTTGTATCAAAAATTGTTGAGTCATTCACCTATTATCAAATTGATCGCATCCGGTGGTATCAGCTCGATGGAAGATATCCAAAAATTACAGGAATTGGGCGGAGTGGAATCTGTTGTCGTTGGAAAGGCAATCTATGAAAATCGAATCTCAATCGATGAAATTAAAGATTGGAATTTGAAATCGTTAATCAGATTTTAGCATGCTTGCAAAACGTATAATTCCTTGTTTGGATGTCAAAGATGGACGTACCGTGAAAGGAGTCAATTTCGTTGATCTGCGTGATGCAGGTGATCCGGTTGAACTGGCCTATGAATATTCCCAACAAGGGGCTGATGAGCTTGTTTTTTTAGATATCACAGCGACACATGAAGGACGTAAGACGACGATCGATTTGGTCAAGGCTGTTGCTCGTCAAGTGAATATTCCGTTTACAATCGGTGGCGGTATCAATGAAATCAAAGATGCGGACATTTTATTAAATGCGGGCGCCGATAAGATTTCGATTAATTCAGCTGCGGTGCGTAATCCTGCTCTTATCAACGAAATGGCAGCTGCTTTTGGCGCCCAGTTTGTGGTAGTCGCTGTTGATACCAGATCCATCGAAGGGCAGAATTTTGTGCATTTAAGTGGTGGACGTATTCGGACCGAGTTAAATACAGCGGATTGGATTCTTGAGGCACAGGAACGTGGTGCAGGAGAGATCTTGTTAACGTCAATGGATCACGACGGTACAAAAAATGGCTTTGATAATAGGTTCTTAAAGACTATAAATGATCAGATCCATATTCCGTTGATTGCTTCCGGTGGAGCTGGTAATCAGCAACATTTTGTGGATGTCTTTCAGCAGGCAAATGTGGATGCAGCTTTAGCTGCGTCTGTTTTCCATTATGGGGAAATATTAATTCCGGATCTTAAAGCGACCTTACGTCATAATAATATTGTGGTACGATAGGGATGATATGGAGTACTCAGGTAAAAAAAAAGGGATAATATAGGCAAGCATCGGCTTGCAGATAAAAAATGATTAAAAATTGGGATTATATCTCAATACTAAATATTAATTAACATGTTAGATTTTGCAAAAAGTGACGGCCTTGTTCCGGTGATCGTGCAAGACGCCCAGACTTTAGAAGTGTTGATGTTGGGCTATATGAACGAAGAAGCGTGGCAGAAAACACAAGCGGAAAAACGGGTCACGTTTTTTTCACGCAGCAAAAATCGCCTTTGGACAAAAGGAGAGGAGAGTGGAAACTTTTTAAATGTGAAAAGTATTCATATAGATTGTGATAAGGATACTGTCTTGATTAAAGCGGAGCCTTCAGGGCCTACCTGCCATACTGGAAGTCGGAGCTGTTTTAATACAGATTATAACCAGAACTTTCTGTTGGAGCTTGAGCGTATCGTCAATCATCGTTATGAGCACCCTTCTGAAGAGTCCTATGTAAACCGTCTACGCGCTCGCGGGATCAATAAGATCGCGCAAAAAGTGGGTGAGGAAGCCGTTGAAACTGTTATTGCAGCCTTGACAGAGACAGAAACTGACTTTATCAATGAGACTTCGGATCTCTTGTTTCATTTGATTGTATTGTTGCGCGAGAAAGGATTTTCACTGGAAACAATTGCAAAAAATCTGGAGAGCAGACATCAGTAGTCATTCTTGCAAAGTTGCCCACTTTGGACCGCCTTTGTCTTCAAATTTTATAAAAAGGTAAGTGGTATAAAATTCGAAGCTGCGGTAAGGCTTTAAGCTAAAATGACAAAATAATCTAATAAGTGCAGTATATTTGTGAATATACTGCACTTATTTTTTGCTCGGATGTGTGGACAATGCACCTCTCGGGACTATGTAAGGAAACTGGTTCTTGTAACGACTTTCTCTCTTTCACCGCGAGGTAGTGATTAAATACACTTTCGGAATTAATACAGTGTGCTCTTGATAAATGACTATGGATATTAAATTAAAATCGACTTTAGCTGGACATCAAAATCCTATTTTTTGCGTGGAAAAAGGATACTATGCAGATACTTTCTTTACAGCAGGAAATGATAAAGGGGTGGTTGAATGGGATATTGCGAATAATGTATTTAAGCGTATTCTTTGTGCGGTTAGCTCATCCGTATATGCCATGCGATTGATCCCTGGGACAGCGATTTTAGCCATTGCTTTGCGTGAGGGCAAACTACTCTTTGTCGATGTAGCGGAGCAAAAGCTTGTAGCCAGTCTACAATTGGGCGCGCAAGCGATCTTTGCCTTATCCTACATGCATTGGAAAAATGAGCTGCTGGCAGTTGGAGAAGAGGGTACACTCTATGTTATTGATCTGTCAACCTATAAAAGTATTTATAATAAACGTATCTCCAATACAACTATACGTGCAATCGCTACTGATGAAAGTCTTGGACGGATCGCATTGGGTGATAAAGACGGCACGGTATATTTGTTGGATAGTGCAGATTTCCATATCATAGCTGATCAAAAGTTACATACGATGCCTGCTACTTCATTGGCATTTCTTGCTAATAAATTGTTAAGTGGCGGTCGTGACGCACAACTGGTGGTCTCGGATGTGAATCAACTGGATAGTAATTTTTCGTTCGTACCCCATCTTTTTACGGTGTACGGAATATATCCTCATCCTGTCGCACCAATTTTTGCGACCGTTAGTAGAGATAAATCTTTGAAATTCTGGTCTAATGTCGATTTTGCGTTATTGAGAAATATGAGTCGGGAAAAACTACAAGATGGACACCATTTATCTGTCAATGCCGGAGCCTGGTCCGATAGTGGACAATATTTTTTTAGTGTCAGCGACGATAAATTGGTCAAGATCTGGGAATTTCATTTATAGCACTAACGTTTTATCTAGCAGTACGATGTGCTTTTTTAGCGTGAATGGCTGTGACGAAGATAAGTAACGTAAGTATTCGGTAGAAAGTTTCTTACGAACCAAACCGTTTACTTACGCTATTTTATTTTTTAAATAACCCCTTACTTACCTAAAAGTTGGAGAATCTGGGTTAGGTATTTCTCGTCGATTTCATCAAAGCTATTCAATTCACTGCTGTCGACGTCTAATACCCCGATAATTTTTCCTTGTTCGACTACAGGTAGAACAATCTCCGATTTTGATAGGGAGCTGCAGGCAATATGTCCCGGAAATTGCTCCACATCAGGAACGATCAAAGTTTGTTCCTGTGCCCAAGCTCCTCCACAGACGCCACGTCCTTTTTTGATGCGAGTACATGCGACAGGACCCTGGAAAGGACCCAATACGAGTTCATCCCCTTCGACAAGATAGAAACCGACCCAGAAAAAATTAAATTGTTCCTTCAACGCTGCCGCAATATTGGCCAAATTGGCAATTTGATTGGTCTCACCTTGTAATAACCCCCCGATTTGAGGAAGTAAATTTTGATATTGTTCTTCTTTGCTGCCCTTGGCAATTTGTAAATCCTCTGCCATAAAAATGTATGTAAAAAAACAATCATGCATTAGACCCAAATAGTAAAATATATAGGCTTAAAATCATCAGCTTAGTTGAAAAACTTTAAACCTGTTTTTTGGCTAATGACCGCATGCATGAAATGAAAAAGCGCCAAATCGCTGTTCAAAGTTAACAGAATATTAGTGCTTTTGCATCAGGAAAATGTTATTATTTCATAATGCAATTCTACATGCGGACTGGGTGTGGAGGCTAAAGTCTTTTCAGCGCCAATTTGATCATATCTTCTACAGAAAGGTCGTTTTCTGTTTTAAGGATGGCATTCAATACTTTTTCGGCTGCTGCCTTGTTGAATCCAAGCATAACCAATGCGGATAGTGCCTCGTCCGGAATAGATTGAGATTGAATCGGTGTTGCCAAAGTTTCAAAACCTTGTTTCTTCAATTTATCTTGTAATTCCAAGATAAGGCGTTGTGCTGTTTTAGGACCGATACCTTTAATTTTTTGAATTAAGGCGACTTGGCCATTGACAATGGCAGACTGGATTTCATCCGGTGTGTTTGACGATAAGATCATCCGACCGGTATTGGGACCAATGCCTGAAACAGAGATCAGATTTTCGAATAATTTTTTCTCGCCCTCGGTAGCAAAACCATAAAGGGTGTGTGAATCTTCTCTGACTTGAAGTGAAATAAATAATTTGCAGTTTTCCTGATCCTTGATTTGGGAAAAGGTATAAAGAGAGATGTGAACATAATAGCCAATCCCACTCACGTCGAGAACAACATGAGTGGGGGCTTTGTATGCTAATTTTCCGTTGAAATATTCGTACATAGTATACGAATATAGGAAGATTTTAAGCTATTCTATAAATTTTTAAGATGTGCTTGTACGTCAACTACGGCAATGGTAACCATATTCACGATTTCACGTACGGAGCTATCCAATTGCAACACGTGGATCGGTTTGTTCATACCCAATAGAATTGGACCTACGGCTTCGGCTTCACCAACTTCTTGCAATAATTTGTAAGCGATATTTCCTGATTCCAAATTCGGGAAAACAAGTGTATTTGCAGATTGTCCATTCAGGCAGCTAAATGGAAAGTTTGCAGACAGCATATCACTATTTAAAGCGAAATTGGCTTGCAAATCTCCTTCAGCAATGATTTCAGGATGCTGATCGTGTAAGATCTGTGCAGCTGCTCTCACTTTTGTCGGTGTTTTTCCTTCGCTTGAACCAAAGTTAGAGTAAGACAATAAAGCGATACGCGGTTGAATATTCATACGTTTCACAGCTTTGTCCAAAAGCAAGGTAATATCTGCCAATTCTTGTGCTGTAGGATCCTCATTCACGGTGGTATCACCCATGAAGATTGGTCCTTTTTTAGTTAGCATCATATACATACCTGCCACACGACTGCCTGGTTTAGCACCGATAACATGTAATGCCGGACGTATTGTATTCGCATAATTTTTGGTCATACCGGAAATCAGTGTATCGGCTTCGCCAAATTCAACTAAAGAAGCACCGAAATAGTTTCGGTCATACATCAACTTGCGGGCGTCGTATTTTGAAATGCCTCGACGTTGTCTTTTCGTGTAAAGATGCTCGATGAATTTCTGCGAACGTTCTGTTTCGCTGTCCACTTCGGCAACAGGGTCGATAATCTCAAGTCCATCCAATTCAAAAGCATATTCTTTGATCAGGCGCTCAATTTTATCTTTTCTACCTAAAAGAATTGGAGTAGCGATTCCTTCTTCTTTGACTATCTGTGCGGCACGTAAAGTTTTGTAATTGTCTGCTTCTGCAAAAACAACACGTTTAGGATCTCTTTTAGCGGCCATGGTCAAGTTGCGCATAATTGCGTCATCTTTACCAAGACGTTTGCGTAAGGCATCGCTGTATTTGTCCCAATCTTCAATTACGCTTTGTGCGACACCAGACTCGATAGCTGCCTTTGCCACAGCCATAGAAACTTCCGTGATCAAGCGTGGATCGGTTGGTTTAGGAATAATATATTCTTCAGAGAATTTTAAGTTACTCGTATTGTATGCTTGGTTGACTTCCTCCGGAACGGGTTGTTTTGCCAAGTCAGCAATAGCACGTACTGCGGCAATTTTCATCTCCTCATTAATTGCAGTTGCACGTACGTCTAAAGCGCCACGGAAAATATATGGGAAACCCAATACATTGTTTACCTGGTTAGGATAATCTGAACGGCCTGTTCCCATGATAATATCATTGCGGGTTGCCATCGCCAAATCGTAAGCAATCTCGGGGTTTGGATTAGCCATGGCCAACACAATTGGGTTAGCAGCCATGGTTAACAGCATTTCTGGCGACATCACATCCGCTGCTGATAGGCCGATGAATACATCTGAATCTTTTACAGCATCTGCTAAGGTACGGATATCGCGATCTGTTGCGTATTGTGCTTTCATGCTGTCCAGATTTTCTCTATCTGTACGGATCACACCTTTACTATCTAACATCACGATATTTTCCTTGCTCGCACCGACTGAAATATACATCGCAGTACAGGACATTGCTGCCGCTCCAGCACCATTCACAACAATTTTTACTTTGGAAATATCTTTTCCGATAATTTCACAGGCATTGAGTAATGCTGCACCTGAGATGATTGCCGTACCATGCTGGTCATCGTGCATCACAGGAATGTTCATTTCCTCTTTTAGGCGACGTTCGATTTCAAAACATTCTGGGGCTTTGATATCCTCGAGGTTAATCCCTCCAAAAGTAGGTTCCAATGCTTTGACAATGTTGACAAATTCGTCTACATTTTTGGTGTCCACTTCGATATCAAATACGTCAATGTCAGCAAAAATTTTGCACAATAAGCCTTTACCTTCCATCACTGGTTTACCAGCCTGGGCACCGATATCGCCTAGACCTAATACTGCTGTACCATTACTGATAACAGCTACAAGGTTTCCTTTTGCGGTATATTTATAAGCATCTTCTTTGTTCTCAGCAATAGCCAAACAAGGCTCTGCTACGCCAGGAGAGTATGCCAATGATAAGTCTCTTTGCGAATTTGTTGGTTTGGTCGGAACAACAGCTATTTTACCAGGTCTACCCATTGCGTGGTAGTTTAACGCTGCCTGTTTACGATTAGTGTTACTCATTACGATTTTATTAATTTAAGGCTACAAATCTATCATTCTTTTTGACAAATGGAAATATTTGCCAAAATCTTATTATAATTAGACAATAATATGTTACTTCAAAGCGTCCAATAACTTAAACATTTGCTGACGCATACTGGATGCCGAGCCAGCATAGTTGTTGACCAGCAAAGTATAAGTAAACGACTGCCCTTCTTTATTGGTGTGCACACCCGTATAACCAAGAGCGCCACCAATTGTCCCACTTTTCATCTTCATATTGTTGTAAGTGGGAAGGCTTTCGTAGAAGACTGGGTACCAACTTTGTTTTTGGGCGTATTGCATGATCTTCGTCATGGCTAGGGTTGTCACCCGATTTTGTGGGGAAAGTCCCGAACCATCCATGCTATTTAGTTCACTGGACTTGATCCCCAATTTGGCATTCCAGTATTTCTGTATATAATAGGCACCATCGTCGGTGCCCGTTTTACCTGCAGTTGTATAAGCGATAGCTTTCAATAGCGCTTCTCCGTAGAGGTTGATACTTTTTTGGTTAAACCAATAGACAATTTTGTCTAAAGTTGGCGAGAGGTGAATATCCAAGGTTTGCTTTTTAGTGAGGTCTATAGAATCCATTTTTATCCCCGTTGCTGGAGCTTCGCTAGTGAAAATTCCCTGTTTATGAAGTCCGGCATTTAGTTGGAAGGCCAGGTCGTATGCAGGGTCAGGGGAAGCGAGCTCGATGGTTTTCTTTAGGTCTTGACCATAGGTCCCACGAACAAATATTTTAGTGGAATAAGGTGCGGCATAAGCATATACATTGTCGCCACTTCCTACTTTTCCTGTGGTAGTTTCATTGATAATATTCAAGTATGGCGCTCTAGTCGTGTCTTGGATAATTTCCGCTTTTGTTCCGACTTTATTGCTTGGCTGGAAATTTATTCCAAAGCTGTTTTCACACCAATTGAGCGAGGAAATGCCCGCACCATAGTAATTTCCCATGTCCGTCCAGATCCATCCACCTGGAAGCTGGTTACCGTTATATAGACGGTCATCGGCGATCACTGATCCATGAATACTTTTGATACCCGCATTTTGAACCAGGGAGACCCATTTATTTAATAGCGTACTTGCTTGTGTCTCAGCGTAACGCGTGCTGCCTAAGGTAGGATCTCCGCTCCCTGAAACAATGATGTTGCCATTTAAAGTGCCATTTTCATCAATATCTCCAGTGTAGTACAAGGTCGTTTTGAACTGATAATTTTTGCCTAAAAAATCTAAAGCTGTCGCGGAGGTGATGACCTTCATGGTCGAAGCAGTTGCCAACCCGACATTTTCATTGGCAGCAAATATAGTTTGTCCTGTTTTTGCGTTGAGAACTGTCAATGAGCTCAACCCATTTTTTAAGCTTTCCTGTTGCTGAAATTGTGTAAAGGCATCTTGGATCTTGCTGCGTGTATCCTGTGCAAATAGCGGGGTGGTGATGATAGTCAGTACGTAAGCGCAAATAACAGTGGTCGTTAGCAGAATTTGTTTCATTAGCTTTATAATTATGTTGAAAATCCATACAAAACATGTAGTGCGAGGATTTTTGGTTTTGTTAAATGATGATTAACGTTATAACCAGGTAACAAAGCTAACTAAAATCATGCTAAAGAGTCATTGGCTTTGAAAAAATGCACAATTATTTGCACTCTTGAAAAAATGAGGTTTAAAATAAAGAAGGATAACTACATTTTATAAGCACGACTATGGGATCCGCTAAAAAATCCTAACTTGCATAAAATTGTATAGACGACATGAAGCATATCGAAAAATTAGCTGCTATTCGTGAGGCGATGAAAATTCAAGGAATTGATGGCTATATCATCCCATCATCAGACCCTCATATCAGTGAATATTTACCAGAACGTTATAAATGCATTGCCTGGGCATCGGGATTTACAGGATCAGCGGGGACATTGGCGATTACGCAAGATTTTGCAGGACTATGGACAGATTCACGTTATTTTGTCCAAGCGGCAGACCAATTGGAGGGAACGGGGTTTGAATTGGTTAAATTGAAAGTTCAAGCGGCTGCCGAGTATGCAGATTGGCTCGGAGAACAATTACCTGCCGGAGCGAAAGTTGCATTCGACGGTAATCTTGCATCATTACTGGTTGCTCAATCTGTTAAAGATACCTTGGAACCATTGGATATTCAGGTAGATGGACATGTTGATTTATTATCCCCACTATGGGAAGGAAGACCTGAGTTGCCGCGAGCACAAGCATTTTTATTGACTGAAGATACCACTGGGCAATCCACTGTGGCAAAGATCGCGGCAGTACGTGCAGAGATGAAAAAAAATAGAACTGATGCACATCTGATTTCATCATTGGATGACCTTGCATGGTTGCTCAATATCCGAGGTCAGGATGTCCCCTGTAATCCGGTTGTTTTGGGCTTTGTATTGATTACAACTGAAACCGCAACACTTTATATTGAGCCTTCGAAATTAACTGCAGAAGGGATAGCGGAATTAAAAGGTTATGGTGTGGAGGTCGCAGCATATGAAGATATTTTTAAAGTGACTTCTACATTACAGGCGACAGCGATCTTGATTGATCCAAAACGTACTTGTTTTGCTCTTTACGATAGTGTACCGGAACAAGTGAAAATTGTAGAGAAAATAAATCCGTCAACAAGCCTGAAAGCAATTAAGAATGGTATTGAAATTGAAAATAACAGACATACTTTTGTAAAAGACGGTGTTGCTCTTACTCGTTTTTTTAAATGGTTGGAAGAAAACGTAGCTTCAGGTGATCTTTCGGAGCTATCTATTGCAGAAAAACTACGGGGATTCCGTGAGCGTCAAGACGGTTTTGTTGATGTTTCTTTTACCACAATAGCGGGTTATTTGGATCATGGCGCACTACCCCATTATTCGGCCAACGAAAAGTCTAACTACAAATTAAAACCACAAGGATTGCTTTTAGTAGATTCTGGAGGGCAGTACACGACTGGTACAACGGATATAACACGCGTCATATCGCTTGGAGGTCTCACACAGGAAGAAAAAGATGATTATACGCTTGTTTTAAAGGGGACAATAGAAGGATCGCAAGCGATTTTCCCGGTTGGGACCCGAGGGTATCAAATTGATGCGATTACTCGTCGTCCATTGTGGGAGGCATTACGCAATTATGGGCATGGGACAGGACATGGTGTTGGTTTCTTTTTGAACGTGCACGAAGGCCCGCAGGTATTCAATGCTGCTGCGATAGATGTCGCTGTGGAGCCGGGGATGATCACATCAATAGAGCCGGGATTGTACCGTGTAGGTAAGCACGGCATTCGTATTGAAAACTTAGTGCTGACACGTAAAGCTGGTTCTTCTGAATTTGGTGACTTCCTGGATTTTGAAACATTGACCATCTGTTATATTGCTACGGACTTAATTGAAAAATCGCTATTGGATAAAAGACATATTGAATGGCTAAATAATTATAATCAATGGGTTTTCGACCAATTGGCTATTCATTTATCCCCCGAGGAGAAAAATTGGCTGGCTGAAAAATGTCAAGCAATCTAATATTAAAAAGGAGGCTGTCCAACTGAGGACTGCCTCTTTTTTATGCTATTTATACGTACCTTCTACTTCAATCAAAGCAATCGGCGTAAAGTATGCACGCGAACAAACGTACCGTACCCTTAATGGACGTTTTTATGAATCGGTCTCCTTCAGAATTTTATATAGTAATTCCTTACCAAAGGGTTTTAAGATAAAACCACTGATAAAGGGATAGTTGGAAAGTTGTTCTTGGTCACTTTTGCTCGTCGAGGAACTGACAATAAAAATCTTTGTTCGTTTGATGAAATCAGGTTTATTTTCGAGTACATCCATGAGTTCCCATCCTGTCATAAAAGGCATATTGATGTCGACAAATAGTAGGGGGCAGAGGGCGGAATTGGTAATATCGTTGTTCTCTAAAAAATCCAATGCATCCAAGGCATTTTTAAAGGACTGTAGGTCGATCTCGTATTGTGAAAACCCTTGCAGCATATAACTAAAAATCGTGCGCAGAATTGCATTATCATCAATTAGAATTACGGTTCTTTTATTTTCCTGATTCATTGTTCTCTACATTACTACATGTTCTTTGAAATTGTTGACCTGATCCTGTACTGACACCGGGTATTTCTAGCTTAAACTATTCATCCGAGCTCTCCGTTGAAACGCCCATTTGTTCGGTCACGATAAGAGGTGCTTCTATTTTTTTTTCTGAAAATTTGACAGAGAAGGTGCTTCCTTCGTCAGGTTCACTTTGTACATCTATTTTTCCACCTAAAGACTCAATCTGGTACCGGATTAGGAACAATCCTACGCCTTTACTTTCAAAGCCGCGATGAAAAACCTTTTTAAACATAAATAGTTCCGATTTATATTTTGGTAGATTAATGCCAAGTCCATTGTCTTTTATAGTCAACAAGGTTCCATCTTTTTCCAGATGTGTCTCTATTTGGATCTGTGGGGAGCGATGTGCTGCTGTAAATCGAAGGGCATTACTGAGAAGATTGCTTAAGATACTTTCCAGATATATTTTGGGATAAAAAATATTCGTTACATTGAATAGGAGGGAAATAGTGGCATTTTTTTGTTGTATTTCTTGCATAAACTGCTGTTGTACTTTTTTGAAAACTTCCAAAAAACTACATTTTTCGTGGACGAGAGAATGGTTGGTTCGAAGTTCCAGTATGTCACCCAAATCTTTCAGTGTTTCGGTGAGCTCGTTACTGCTATCACGCAAAAGGACTAAAAAGTCGTTCTTTCTCGTGTTGTTATCGACAGTTTTCATTTCGTCAATCAACATTTGAATATTGCTTAACGGTCCTTTGAGGTCATGAGCCAGAATTGTGGCAAACTCTTCCAGTTGCCTGACTTTTGTTTCGAGCTCTATTTTTACTAGGTCGGATTCTATTTTTTGCCTTTTTAAAATTTCAATATTCTTTTTTGATTCAGAGATGTCCTGGCCTTGAACGATCAAAAACAATGGTCTATTTGCATTATCAAAGACTGCTGCAACTGTAACTGAGCACCAGACATAATGACCTAATTTGTGACGGTAGCGTTTTTGGAGTGTAAAGGTATCTATTTCACCCTTGATAAGTTTTTCTCTCAGTTCAACATCTTTCTTTAAATCTTCTGGATGTGTGGTTTCCGTAAATTTTGTTCTTGACATTTCTGCATGAGAATAACCCAAAATTCGGGTTAGCATATTGTTGGACTCTATACAATAGCCGTCTAAGTCGGTCAACGAGATCCCTAAACCGGATAAATGAAAAGCTTGATTAAACTTATGCTCATTAAATTTGCTGTTTTCGTTAGATTCCACCTGTTTGGTGATATCCGAAATCACCAAGGCAACGCGGTTTTGAGTTCTATGAATAGGTTTAATCTGTAAACTGTACCATTTGCCTTTATGCCCTTTGAAGTTGGATTGAAAATCCATTTTGAGCTCACGGTCAAGGTTTAATGAGTTTTGTATCAGTTGGACAGTCGGTACGGCAAGTTCGGGAGGGAAAAGTTCCGTTAGGCTTTTATTTAAAAATTCTTCGGGTCTGTAAAATAATAAATCTGGATTATTAGTCCAATAGTTTTTAAATACACCGGTATCGGTCACTTCAAAAACCAAATCATTTAACGAGGCAACAAGTAACTGTAATTGATGTTGTTTGTCCTTGAGCACGCTCTGTTTATTGATAAACTTCGATACATCAATAAAGGATATCAGCATTCCTTGATTCTGCGAGTCTACTATGTGATGTATATTAAATTGAAGCCACCTATACTCGTCCGCTAGCTTAATTCCAAGTACAACCTCTTTCTGGTCCTGATTTTCTGAGCTTGCCATGTAAAAAGGAGTTTGCTGTACAGGTAGAATAGATAAGTCTTTGGGAGAATAATATGGAAAGAGTTCATATAAATTGACGGAAGGATGCTGGGTTGTTTGAAGCGCGAAAAGTTGTTGTGCCCGCGTGTTGAGTTCCAGTATAACACCATCCATTGTGGTTATAATCAATCCTTCTTGCCCCAAGTTTGATAACTGGGGTGAAGAAATAGATAAAGAGTCCTGGCGCAAATGCATTATCCGACAATGTTTAGGATTAGTTTTCTCATTTATACATCTAAGCGTTCTATCTCGGACGTTATTTAAGAAATTGGCAACTATTAACTAAAATAATAAATAAATATTAAATAGGTAACTTTTTGTATAATTGATTGCTATGCCGTTTTTTATCATAGCTAATAAACTGCATGACAATGGTTTTACCCTATTTAAGGATGTTCTTTAATTTTTGACTTTATCTAACCATAACCAGTTGAACCAGAAAGGTTGTTGTTGGTTACTAAAACTTACCATATATTTTCCGGGTTTGTCGAACTTAAATTTTCCAATGCGCATTTCGACAAATTCCTCGGTATAATTATTCTCATTAGGTTCTACAACCATTTTTTGTGTAGGTGCAAAATTTCCTTTCAGCTGTTGGTTATCTACACTGACCTCAAAAGTGATATTTTCCTTATTCGGGTTATGGGCAGAAAGGTCGAGTGAATAGGTTCCAGCCTCTGGGATAGTCAATTCCCAATTGATCTTTGTATTTCCATTTAGAATGGCGTGTGTCGGGTTTTTGCCGTTGTAGCGTACGATGTTAAGTCCTGCATTTAGACTGTTGGATGACTTAAGTGAAAAACCTCCAAAGGTTGACTCTGGGATTGTATTTTTATCTAGTATCAGTGGACCATCAAAAGTCAATTTAATTTCTGAAACAAAATGATCGGGTTGTTTTGCTGGTAATTCAATATGAATTAAGCTGAGATTTTGGTCATATTTCAGGGATGTAGCCGAAGTGCCATTTAGAAGAGCTACTTGAACAGGGATGGACTTAATTCCCGTAATACGAAGTTTATGATCTAAGGGCCAGTTAAAGACGTGGGCATAAACAGCCGTTTTATTGTCTTCAGTTTTTGTTGTCAGGTATCCCCAGTCGAAATGATTGTTTTTTAAGTCAAGCCCGGTCGCACCATAGATACTTGTACCGTAAGTGCTCAGCCAATTCCCCACATCATGTAAACGGCTTACGCTCTCATAAGGAACAGTTCCGTCGGCACGAGGGCCAATGTTCAGTGTAAATCCGCCATTGAGACTAACATTTGAAATGAGGGATTGGAAGATTTGGCTTGTTGATTTCCATTCGTTTTCTTGCCCATTGTATCCCCAGGAATGTGCAATTGTACCCGGTGTCTCCCAAGGATGAGCAATGTAGTTGCTGCCAAATTGATTGTCTCCAAGTGTTTCGAAATCCACATTTTCTGCATCGGTGGGAAGACCCAAGCGCGAGTTTATCAGACAATTAGGTTGCAGTTCGCGAATTAACTTGACGACTTGTACCAATTGTTCCTTTTTGATAATTGATTTTTGGTAAGGGATCCACATGTCAAACCATATCAATGCAATATCACCATAATTGCTCATCAATTCACGTAGTTGGGGAATCACCTTGTGTTGCCAATAGTGGTTGTATTGTGCGTCGGTCACATGCCCGGAAAGCTCTTGTTGATGGTTCCAGCCATAAGGGTGTTCCCAGTCTATCCAATGTGAATAGTAAAAACCTAATTTCATCCCATGCTTTTTGCAGGCCTCAGCAATATCTTTAATTACATCGCGATTGGTACCGCTAAGTTTAGGAAGACTATAATTGCCCACGTTGGTGTCCCAAAGGGCGACTCCGTCGTGATGCTTGGTTGTGATGATGATATATTTCATGCCGGCTTCTTTGGCAAGAAGAACCCATTGCTCAGGATCTATTTTGCTCCAATCGAAGCGTTTAGCTAAAGTGCCATATTCCTCTTTGGAGACCCGGTTGCGGTATCTCAACCACTCCGCATAGTTATTCATATAGCGTAATGGTTCACCTTTCCAAAGGCCTTCAGCAGCACTATAAAGCCCCCAGTGAATGAACATGCCAAAACGTGCATCTTTAAACCAAGCGGATTTTTCGGGATTTTGTGCAAATAGATCTGCAGAAAAACGGAGAAGCAATAAGGATAAAATCAGTATTCGCTTGATTAATGGTGTCATATTGGTTGTCATGTTTTTTGTGGATTACAAGATAGCCAAAAAATCGAAACCAATAAGCTAAAACGAATTTTTAATACTGGAAAAGTCCCATAGATTTAAAACCTAGGGACTTTTTCTTTTAGTATGGCTATTTTAGCTTATAAGCACGGATAATCTTTTTAAAGACTTCTGTATTGTTATANNGGAACCATAATATTGGTATGGTCGTCGCTGCTGAAATTGCCACGAACAGTTCCTTTTTTATAATCAGCATCCAATAGCGATAGTCCACCAGTCTCATGATCTGCAGTAACAATGACTAAAGTTTGCCCGTCTTGGTCTGCAAATTTTATAGCTTCACCAACGAGCTTGTCAAAATCATGCTGCTCTGTAACCACATAGGGAAGACTATTTGCATGCCCACCGTAATCAATCTGTGCGCCTTCGGCCATTATAAAAAAGCCATTCTTATTGTCAGCTAGCAATTGGATGCTTTTTAAAAGCGAGGTTTTCAACATATCACCACGTCCATCGAGTATGCTTCTGGTTGCGGAATCAGATAAAAGTACCATTTGCTTGCCGGATGAGACACCCTCAAAAGCGCTCAACGTCTGCTGTAGCTGATACCCTTTTTCTTTTAATTGCTGCATCAGTTTGCCATCCTTATTTGCCAGAAAGCTCTCGCGGTGTGATCCGACTAAAATATCGACGTTGCTGTTTTTGAAATCAGCAGCAATTTCTTGCGACATTGTTCTGTCGATCTGATGGGCATAAAATGCGGCCGGGGTGGCGTCTGTAATATCTCCGGCACTAATGATAGCGCTTTTGATTCCGTATTGAGCCAGGGTGTCTGGAATAGAACTGACCACCTTACCATCAGCATCTACGCCGATATAGCGATTGTTGGTTTTATGACCAGTGGCTAAGGCTGTTCCCCCCGCAGCAGAGTCCGTGAAATCTGAGTTGGACGCTTCTGTGCGTGAAAAGCCTATATGTTTCATGGTAATGATGTTAGACTGGCCAAAATTAGCGCTTAAGCCGGCCTGAATCTGTGCGAGACCCATGCCATCACCGATTAGGAAGATAATATTCTTGACGGCCGTGTTTGCTCCATCCGTTTTGTAAGTTGGTTGATACGGTGTATAAGCCTTTGGATTGGTATACTCGGTCTTGGTGCTGTTGAGGTAAAAATTCTTCAGCGCCGTTGGATGATCGGTATTGATCCAGTCGACTCCCATATGGCCAAGTTCTTTCCAACTATTGGGACTATCTTTTGTTGCCCAGAAGCGAAATGGCTTGCCCATCTTATGCGCTTTACCGATGGCAGCCTTCATTTTTTCGAGATCGGGTGGAGTAGGTGTCCCTTTGCCATTCCAAACCGAATAATGTGCTATATCCTGACTGATCATTCCAATGTGTTTCAGTTGTTCAGTCGTATAGTCTATTTCTGGTCTTCCATCAAAATAAATAAAATGTGGGTAGTCCTTAAACTTTTCTGCGGGCGGCGTATTTCCACTCACCACAATTTTTATGGCGCGTGGATTTTTATGCTGATCAAATATCGATTCGTTTCCTTTTAATTCCTCCAGTAATTTAGCAAGTACCTGTTGGTAATTTTCCTTGATATCGATGACCAACTGTAGTCTTTGCGTTGAGTCAGCATAGGCTTGTTTGCCATTTTCCTCGAAGAAAGCTATCAATGGATCGATGTATAGTTTCTTTAACGTTTTTCCTGCTTTGATTTCGTTGCTCTCGTGTGCGACAAATAATTGGCCATTGCGGTAAAAAACATCTGCTTCGATAGATCCCATGCCTGCATGATACGCTTCAAGCAAAGGTATCTGTTGTTTATAATCGTTGTGACTATGTCCTGCATTGGCAGTCAGTTTCTGCTGAGCAGAAACTGACTGAATACTTAGAGCGGCAAATAGCGACCAAACTAATCTACTTCCTTTTACCATCCTGCATTTTGTTTAATCACACCTGCGCTATTGTCGATCTCTCGTTGTGGTACAGCCCAAACATCGTGAACTTGTGGATTGAAGGTTCTAGCGGGCCAGATCACGGAACCATCGAAATCGTGCAAAGGTTTGGCGTATGTCGCTTGGGCATCTCCCCATCTTACCAAATCGCGGTGACGGTCAGCCCATTCGCCAGCGAGCTCATTGCGTCGCTCACGTTTGAGGTCAACTAATGTCATATTGCTTTTGGGCAATAAACCTGCTCTTTGTCTAATTTTATTTAATTCGATATCTCCGGCGCCGGCGCCATTTAAATTAATGGCTGCTTCTGCTTTGATCAACAGTACTTCTGCGTAACGCATTAATGGTACATTCAAGTCCGTGGTACCATTATCGCCATTTGGATTCACATGGGTTGGAATTGGATTTTGGTAAGAAAATGGTTCCATATACTTTTTAAACTGGTAATTCGATGTCGCGNNCAAATGTACGTTCTGCACCGAAAAACTGGAATTTATCCCCCGGTTTCAAAATTGTGGCTTCACGACGCTTATCGCCGCTTTCGAATGAGTCATAAAGCTCTTTTGTGGGTAGGTAATACCCCCATCCATTGTAGATTCCCCAAGCTTTGTTGGTCAACATGACCCCAGGGAGTTTACTTCCCCAGCCTGTACCACCACCATCAGGCGTACAGACCACAGACCAGATATATTCTTTTGACCAATTGTTGGCAGCCTTAAATACATCCACGAAGCTGGGCAATAAATCATGCTTAGCTGAACTGATGACCATATCGGCATATTTTGCCGCATTGGTATAGTCATTTTTGTACAAATATACCTTTGACAGGTAAGCCCAGGCTGCTGTTTTGTGTGCCTTGCCGTAATCGGCAGAGTTCATGTCTGAAAAATAGGGAAGATTGTCTGCCGCGTTTAAAAAGAGGGAGATAATATAATCATAATTTTCGTTGACATTAGCAGCGCGTGGAACCGGCACGGTAGCATCTGTTTCTGGCTTTACGATAGGTACCCCGGCTTTGTCATTACCATAGTTGGCAGCTAATTGAAAATAAACCAGGCCGGCATTGAAATATGCATCACCAATGATCTGTTTTTTTCGATTCTCGTCCATCGGAATATTCGGAACATGTGTAATAATATCATTGGCTCTTTTAATGACGGCATAACGCATGCTCCATTGTGTTTCCGTGTATCCACCACCAATATAACTGCGGTTAAAATTTTTGATATTATCCGCTTCCGGTTTATTACGACCGGTGACCATATCGTCGCTTGCGTTAATAAACCAGAACATTCCACGGCCATAATAATCCTCTTCGTTATATTTTTCGTACATGCCGGCTTCAGCCTTAATAGCGTCCTGTTCTGTTTTCCAAAAATTCTGGGCAGAGGGGGAGCCCTCTGGTGTTATATCCAACTGTTTATTGCACGATGCAAAAAATGCTATTGCTGCTATTGCAAGGTATTTTATATTCGTTTTCATCGTTTTATTTTTTATGGCTGATGAGCACATGTCATCTGCGTTGTGTTAAGATTAAAAATTGACATTTAGACCGAAGATAAAGCTTCTGGCTTGTGGGTAACGTCCGACATCAAGACCATTGTTATCCATCCCAATTTCTGGGTCAAAGCCGGTGTATTTTGTGAACGTAAACAAGTTGTTTGTAGTCGCATAGACCCTTACGTTTCCTAATTTATATCTGTCAGTCAAAGATTTTGGTAAGGTGTATCCTAATGTAACGTTACGAATGCGGAGGAAAGAGCCATCTTCAATATAGAAATCGGATGCATTAAAGTTTCCGTTGGCATCTGAACTAGAAATGATGGGTACTTTTCCGTTCGGGTTTTCCGGAGACCAGGCATCTAGAATTCCTTCTAGTTTATTGTATGAAGGACCACTGGCGCTATAGGTTGTTCTTTTGACGGCATTGAACAGTTTATTGCCTTGTACACCTTGAGCAAAAATATTGAAATCGAAGTTTTTATAATTTGCATTAAAGCTTAGACCGTAAGAGAAATCAGGGTAAGCACTGCCCGCATAGTAACGATCTTCGGGGCCGATCGATCCATTTCCATCCATGTCCACAAATTTGAAATCACCGGCTTTTGCATTGGGCTGTATTTTTTGTCCATTCGCATTTTTGTAACCATCTGCTTCTGCTTGGCTCTGAAAGATACCATCCGTTTTAAGAACATAGTAGCTGTAAAGTGGTTGACCAACCGTAATAGTCAATGGAGCAAGCTCATTTCTGAAATTTGTACCTACGGCGATATTATTCAATCCGGGCGCCAACGCTTCAACATTGTTGGTTAATTTGGTCAGTGTTGCATTGATGGAGTAAGAAAAGTCCTTGTTTTTAGCACTGCTGTAGGTTAAACCTAATTCAAAACCTTTATCTTTTACCAATCCACCGTTAATGGTTTGCGTGTTCAACCCTGCTGTACCCGGAAGTGTACGGGTTAAAATCATGTTATTTGTTTCCTTAACAAAATAGTCAGCAACTAGACTCAAACCATTCAGGATACCAAGATCCAGTCCTATATTGGTTTGTTTACTTTCCGCCCAGCGCAGATCTTCATTCGGTAAGACATTTTGCGCATAGCCATTTTGCAGTGTTGGTTTTTCGCCAAAATAGCTGGTTGTGCGTACTAGAAGAGGGCTAACATCCAATGGATTTAAACGAGCAAGACCACCTAGCACCCCGTAGCTACCCCTTAATTTTAACTCGTTTAGCCAATCTACCGAACTTAGGAAATCTTCTTTCTTAAGAGCCCAGCCTCCGGAAATTGAATAATAGTTTCTGTATCTATTATTTTCTTTTAGCATCGATGAACCGTCTCGTCTTCCAATCAATGATAACAGGTATTTTTCATTGTAATTGTAGTTGGCCCTCATAAATAGAGAGGCAAGAGCTGTAGCTCTATATCCGCTCTCCGACGGTTGTGTGGTATTGGCATTGTTTAAATACCTATATTGTTTGGATTCGTCATCGAAGCCTGTACCCGAGGTATACAGAGAAGTACTTTTGGTTTTTTGAAAGGTATAACCACCTGTAAAATCTAGCTGATGTGCGCCAAACGTAGTTTTGTAATTTAGTACCTGTTCAGCAAGGATATCGTTTGACTCATCAGCACGTTCCACCAAGCTATTGCTCATGACAGGTTTACCGATTTCAGGACGTCGTGGTGTAAAATTTTTATATCTATTGTTCGATTTCGTAATACTTAAGTTGGATCTAAACATTAAGCCTTTCGCCAGTTGGATGTTGATATAGGGGTTAACAACAAGTACATTCACTGGATTGTTGAGGTCTATGCGCATCAGTTCGGCAACAGGGTTGATGATATCGCCATAATCACCTGGATAAGGTCCTGGCAGTCCCGCGAAACTTCCATCGGCATTATATGGTGTGCCATTCGTTGGATAATAAATTGCGGATAGGAGTGCTCCTGTATAATCACTGCTGGTATTTGCGCCATTTCCATTGGTGCTGCTATAGGATAGATTTTCACCTACTTTCAACCAAGGGTTGATTTGATGTTCTGAGTTTATCCTGAAGTTATAACGTTGTGTTTTTGTATTGAGTACAATACCTTAAGCTTCCGGTAATTGAAACTTAGGTAAAAATTGGACTTCTCATTCCCACCGTTAATAGCACCATTGTAATCTTGTAAAGATGCGGTTCTAAAAACTTCATCCATCCAGTTCGTTTTTGTAACAAGTCCATCCGGATATTTTGCTGGATCGAAAGCTGGCAAGATGGTCGTTCCTCCATTTTTCGCAGCAGTTGCGGCTACTTCAGCACGTTGTTCGGCATTTAAAGGTTTTAGCTTTCGCCACGCACTTTGTTGACCTAACTTTGCGTCGACACTGATTTGCAGCTGTCCTTTCTTGCCTTTCTTTGTCGTGATCAAAACGACCCCACCAGAAGCTCTTGCTCCATAAATTGCAGCAGAAGCATCCTTTAAGACTGAAATAGACTCAATATCGTTGGGATTTAGCTGCGGAGTGCCTAAGAAAATAGATCCGTCAATCACATAAAGAACATTTTCACCGTTGACGCCGCCTGCACCGCGAATATTGATTCGAGGCGGAGATGTAGGGTCACCCCCTTCATTGGTCACAATAACACCTGGTGATTCANNTGTTACAATAACACCTGGTGATTTACCTGCCAATACTTCTCCAACACTGTTAACAGATCTGGACGATAATTTATCCAGCGAGACTAAACTGATAGCACCCGTTAATGTCTCTTTTTTCTGGGTTCCATAGCCCACGACAACAACTTCGGATAAGGTTGAACGCTCTTCGCTCAGCGTTACATGAATAACTTCATCTTCACCGACGGTAACCTCTTTTGAATGGAAGCCGATCATGGAGAATGACAGTACTGCTTGCTGTCCGGCTTCAATACGGAATGAACCTTTAGCGTCTGTTGTTGTCCCAGTTTGCGTACCCACAACTTTTACAGATACGCCTGCGATAGCTGCTCCTAAAGTATCTCTGACAATTCCCGTGATAATACGGTCCGCTTTGATGGTTGTTTGCGTATTCAGAATGACATGACCGTCTTTTTCTACGGCGTTGATGCCTAGTTTGTTCAATAGAGCGCGTACGGATTCAGTTTTGAAATGTCCATTTACGAGCGTATTACGTTCCTGCAAAAGATCTGGATTGTACACGAAACTCAGACCGGAAAGATTTTCGATCTTATGTATAATTTCTTCAAGTTGCTGCCCCTTGCTGATTTTAATGTCTATTCTACTTTTGTCCAATCGTTGTGCCATACCGGGCGAGGCCATCAATGAACTGCAGAATACCGAAGTAATCGAAAATGCTAAGCAGGGATACTTCATGATCCGATAAAAAGAGAATTCTCTTTTGAATGGAGGTGTTTTCATTTTTTTATAATAAGTGGGTAATGAATTACGCATAGTGACTAAGATTTTTGTGGTGATTTTTTGGACATTATTTATGGATTTTAAATACCGTATTCTTTTCTATCGTACTGTATCGGATATGATGTAGCCTGCAGAGAATGTCTAAGATCTCCTCCGGATTTTGGGTACTATTGAAAGTAGCTGTTGTTTTTAATGGTATTAGCGTTTTATCGTTGAGTATAATTTTGATATTATAGACATACGCTAATTGTTGGGTCACCTCGTGTAGCGAAGATCCCTGAAAGGTTATGGCTACGGATGTGTTATTTTTCGCTGCGATACGGGATGACTGCTGGGTCTGTTTGCTATATAGTAGGCTTTGATTTTTGGTCAGAACACCAAGAGTCTTCTCTTTTTGCTGTACAGCAACCTTACCTGTCGCGACGAGTACTTCAACATTTTGGGATGCTTGATAAGCTTTAATCCGGAAAGAGGTCCCTAACACTTTTACGGCTAAATCAGCATCAAGCTGTACTTGAAACGGGTGTTGCTCGTCGTGTGCAATTGTGAAGAATGCTTCGCCCTCGGTGAGTACTATTTTACGAATTTTTCCCTCGAACTTACTTGGATAGCTGATTTTTGAAGAAGGTTCCATGATAATTTCCGAACCATCGGCCAATATTATTTTTTTATGTTCACCGGCAAGGGTTGTTGTGACGATCTGCGAGGATGGCGCAATAGGTTGATTATCCAATTTCCAGTAAAGAAGGCCTATCGAAGTGATCATTAAAACAGCGGCCGCTATTTTAAATAAATATGAATTCAACCCAGAATGTCGCTTGCTTGCTTTTTCTGAAATGGCTGACTGAATATTGTCCAGCATTTTATCCCGCAGGGCATTTTTGCGCTCTTGTGAAATTTTGTCCCGGTCTCGATCCAGCCCTCCGTACCATTCCTCAACCTGTTTAATTTCGGCGGCGTTTGCCTCACCATGTAGATATTTTTGCAGTAGCTGCTTTGCTTTTTCTTCCTTCATTTGAATACATGTCACTTCAAATGGGAAATGGTACTAGATGAAAATATTAGGAATATATTAATTTTTTGTTAACTGAAATCAATGGGTGAAGAAAGGGCTAGGACAGGCTTTTCTTGAGTAATTTCATTGCGGAGGTGATTTGATTTTTTACGGTTTGGACTGAGATATTTAATTCGACCGCAATCTCCTTGATCGATTTTTCCTGCTTGCGGCTCATCAGGACAACTTGGCGCATACGTTCAGGGAGCTGCATTAGCGCTTCTTCAACTTTTTTCTCGGAATCTTCCAAAATCATTAGATCGTCAGCAGCATCTGCGTATTGCTCGCTCATTAAAGTCGCCAATTCGGCCCAATGCCCAGCTTTTACCGTGTTTTTCCTGAAATAATTGATGATCCTGAATTTTACAGCACCGTGTAGATAGGCTGCAAGATCGCCAGAGAGGACGATCTGTTCGCGGTTTTCCCAAAGTTTAATAAAAATTTCCTGAGTAATGTCTTGCGCAACATGCTCATCACCTATTTTTTTTAAAGTTGCATCAAATATATCTTCCCAATACAGATTGAAAATCTGTTCCATCGCAAAATGGTCACCTTTCTTTAATGATGCTATTAATAATTCGTTCACAGGATCTGTTTAATTGGTCAAAGCTAATAACTGAGTATTCCTTTAAAGTTAAAAAATCTTAAAGAGTATATTTTGTGTGCTGTATTGATCCTGTGAAGTGACCGCGGATGAATGCTTTATTTTGTTTATATGTGGCGATAGAGATTATTTATCCTCTCGAAGATGGATGTGGCGAGATCGGCAATTATTTTTTATTTACAGGTGCTAATACAACCTGTCCTTTGTTGGTTCTGTACCAATATTTGTTGCCTAAATCGTCTTCGAAATCGTAATTAGCACTGGATTTGTTTACTCTTCTGAAGCTTTTTACGTCTGGGCCATAAAAGATTTTGTTGCCTACAAAAATATGATTTGCATCTTTTGCAACAGCTAATTTTAGGATTTCAAAAGTATTTGGATCTGCTTCGACCAGTAGTTGTTGATTATAATAAATATGATTTTTATCACGCGACCAAAAGGAGTTTCCTCCAGAGGAACCCAATATCTTAAAGCTGTTCGCGTCAACCTGCTGATAGGTAAAGGGCTTTCCTCTAATGATGACCAAGTCATCTATGATGAGGCTTTTTTCATCGAGGGATTTGATCTGTTTTGCCGAAGTCAATTTGGTCTCAAGGATACCGGTACCCTGATAGGGCTCGTAATAGAGTAGTGTTTTATCCTCCAAAATTAGGTACTCCCGGTTGATGCAATGAACTTGATCGACAGTGTAGTTGAGCGGGTGAATAGTTTTTTGCGTTGCCAGATAAAGTTGATTCTTATCTCTGACAAAGTTTTTGTTCAGAACTTCGAATGTGGCATAATCTACTGCTATCCGTTGGTTGTGATAGTAGTAGCTCGATTTATCTTTCGATAAGGCCTGCAGCTCATCATATAAGGTGATGTACGTTTCTGGATCGGCTTTTTCAATGACTGACAATTGGTTTTTGCTACAATGTGAAGTGGCCGAAGCAAAACCTTCAAATTTAAAAACGTGCTGTTGATCAATAGGGACTTTATTTTTTAGCTGGAAGGTCTTTACATCGACGAGCTGTTGAGGGCAGCCCATAAAGTAGATGTGATCTTTATCGCGTGCGTAAACACCCTCAATTACGGAGAAACTATTGATGTCTGCGACTGTCTTCCTTGAACCTCGTTCAAATCCATTGCCACCCGGGATAAAATAGATTGCACCACTTTTTTTGAAGTAGTCTTCAGATAGAGGACTGACCTGTTCCCTACATGAAAAGAATAGACTGGCCAAGGTACTTATCAATCCCATTGTAACTATATTGTTCATCATTGCTATCTACGATCTATCAAGTATCGTTGTGTTATTCCTTTAAAAATAGAATAAATAGCTTGTTCTTTTGAGATTTGTTTATGATTCGTCAAGCATATTTATTATTTGCTGAGTATAGTGTGCTTTTCACCTCAGCGAATGACGGTATTTTGATCGAGATACAACAGATGAACAATACCGTACATGGCGGTATTTAAAGATCAGGCTAGATTTTTTTTGATTGGACATACAGAATCAAATGGAAGTTTTATTGTAAAAAATAGTTGTATTATAGTTTGATTAATTGTATATTTGTATATATAAACTATAATATTGTATTGTTATTATTTTATCTGTTAAGATAAAATGATTTTTTGACCGTTCAATAGCCAGCTGCGGGCAACAACTTTTCATTTGATGAAGATGGCGATACATGTTGATTTTCAGGTTGGCATTTCCTAACAAAACCAAGGGGCAAACGTTTATGTCTATCATGTGTTGATCCCTATTTAGTCTCCTTGGTAATAGCTACTGTTTTTTTACAAAAAAGTGTTTGTTATGTGCAAATTTTATTATTAATGGCTTATGCTGTTGATGTATGTTTTTGCGCGATTTATCACCTTTAAATCATTTTGAAATGGAAATTAATAGCCATTTAATCATTGATCGCTTATCTCAGCGTATGGATCTCGATCGTGTTTATCTTTTCAAGTACGAGTTCTTGGATCAGGAATATCAGCACTTGGTCATCGCGCTTAAGTCTATCAGTGGACTTTCACATAAGGTCTTAAAGCCGATCGTGGAGCTATGTTTGATGGATCAGGAATACGTTTCTTTCGAATTAGTGCCAGTAGGCGAAATGCTCAGTAAGATAAAAACCGGAAGTTTATATTATTCCTATGCGTCATTACCTGAGTATAATATTTATTTCGCGAACAATAAAAATACCCCAACGCTTAGGCCAAAAGAGCTAAAGAGTGTTTTGGAAATATCCGCGGAGCATTACCAAAACACTTTGTCTGTTTCAGCGGGTTTTCTAGAAGGAGCCGAGACATTTGCTAAACAAGGTAAATATCAAAAGGCTGTTTTTATGTTGCATCAAAGTTTAGAGAACCATTTGCGTCTCCTGCAGATTATGATCGATGGAAAGGCAAATAACGTACATCATATTAGCAATAGGATCAAAAGCCTAGCTGAGCATCTTTCCACGATAAGAGGATCGATCATAGGAAAGGATGAAGCTGAGCGCGTACGCTTTAAACTTTTGGACACGGCTTTTAATACAATAAAACAAAATAAAGAGCTGGAAATTTCAGCATTCGATGCCTCATGGCTATATGATCACTGTAAATTTATTATTTCGGTGATTGAACAAGTATATATGTGTTTTATGAATGGCCTTCAACTGGGCTATGAGAAAATGCTCGAAGCGGAAGCTGAGAAATTGAAAGAACCCAAAACTGTTGCTATTAAAAAATGCGGAGAACCGATCTTTCATGCATTTCCATGGCCTGAGCAGTATCAGTCTAATATATATCATTTGCTTCGTCAGATTCGTCAGGAGAATAGTCCTGAACAGATTATGATGCTCAATTACTATGTAAGCAATGCCAATGGAAAGGGACTGTTTGATTATCCGAAGAAAGAAAACGGAACAACAGAGATCTATTTAGTTGTGATCAAGAAAAAAATAGGTCATTGCCATTTTCGAAGAGTTTCTTATGGTCAGGTCACGGCTATTGTAGTCTTTTTGAATACAAATTTTATAGAGACAAAATTACAGATAGGAAGTCGTTTCTCAAATACGATTTGGGATGATTCGGTAGTCCTATATCACAAACCGGGGTATAAGCCGACTTATACTATCACTCCTGTGAATTGGTCTGATACATTATTAAAAACATCGGTTTCATGGAAGCGCAATTCACGACTAATACAAGATCTGTTGCATGTTTTTTCATGTGAAAGTGTTGCCAGTCCGCAATTGGCTGTATTATTATTAAATCAAATGACTTCTATCGGCTTTCACAGTTACCTCTACCTGCGAATAGGTTATGCGCCAAAGCATGTGACCCCACTTGATTTGGTTGATTGGACGTGTATCTGTGATAAAAAAGTGAAAGTCTTTTTTGAACCGAAAGATAATTTGGAGGAAATACTAAATAGCGAGCTTTTAAAGCCCATGAAAGGACGCGTTTACGAGCTTCCTCCGGCGTTGGAGCAACTGAATATGGGGTATTTCCAGTCTCGAGCGAAAGAAATTGCCGACTTCTTTATTGAAATATGCGATCGGAGCTTGGAGTATATGGAATTGAAATCGGGTATAGAATTCAATAAAAAATAACAGGGATCTATGGAAATTGGTAACGAAAATCAGGATATAGTAACAGCGTGTGCTCCGGTTATCCCTGAAAAAGCTAAGAATAGTTATATCATTCCTTGGGAAAACCAAGACGAACTTTATATTTCATCAGACTACTTTGTTGAGCTCTATCAGGGAGAGATACCGCTGAAAGATTTTCATCTTTACAGTTATAGCGTCAAGCTCATTAAAGTCAATAAGTTTAAATGGTCATTTTTTTTAAGAAATGGAAATCAGAAAGATAAGGATCTCGAAATTTATTTAGAAATCTTGACCAGGGGATTGAAGGTTAAGTGCGCTTGCAAAAAGCGGCATGATACGCTGTGTGAGTATTTGATTATTGGACTTTATCGAAAGTTTTCGGCAAATAAAAACTTCTTGAAAGATCTATATGCTAAGGACGTCGCCGCCCTGCCTGAAAGTCAGCATAAGTTTTTCCAACTCAATATTTCGAGGCTGAATTATCGCAATGAAAGCGTTTATAATGAAAATCATAGGCAATTTGGCCAGGTGTATACGTATTTCGACCATCGAAAGCTTGAGTCCGAATTGCAATATGCCGTCTCTGAAAACCGATGGATGGAAAAGCGTGGAACCCCTTTTCCAGATTTTGTGTATGTCATTCCTACCGAACGTCAGGTGGACGGCTTGCCTTTTTTAATTCCTTTTGAAGTTGATAGCAAAATAAATTATTTAGAGGATTTAGGTACTGAAATGCGCAGCCTTGCTGATAGTGATCTTTTAAAAATAGATTTATGCCGTAAGATTTTTGCATTTTCCAAAAGATCACAAGAACAATTGGGAGATGGCGAGCAAGATGAGGCGGAAGATAAATATAGCGACATAGGAAAGGAATATATCATCAGTGCTTGGCGTAGACTTCTAGCGGGAAGGCCGGATCATAAAATGCGTGTTGCCTTTGTCGATAGGAACAATTCTAAAATTGCGATAGAAAACTTTAAATATCCGTCCAAGTATCGTACGACCTATCGACAGGTGATTTTGGCGGGTGACGATCTTAATTTTAGATTTTATTTGAAAGAAGAAGACGATCATATGCTGTTCTCGTTTCTTGTTTTTTACAAGGGAGAGGAGCTAAAAGGCTATAAATCTGAATGCCTGTCCAATTTTTTCTTTATCAATCGCAATGAAGATGAATGTCTTTTCGTTGATCATGTGCAAAAGGAATTTTTGTTAAGATCCTTTTCATGTATCTCCAATAAAATCACGGTATTAAAGAAAGATTATGAGGAATTCTTTACACAGATGTTGATACCACTATCCAAGTCATTTCACATAGACATTGAACCTTTGAGTAAAGATAGTGTTTTTGTTTCTCCTACAGTCCATTCTGTATCCCAATTTAAGGTTGTGGTTGAGAAAGACGGTGAGGATTATTTAAATTTTGAATTAAGGGGTACGTTTGGCGAAAATGAGGAATATGCAATTCCTTGTGGAGGGAATTTGATTTTAAAATCGGAAAATGGAAGTTGCCTATATAGCGAAAGGGATCTTATAGCCGAGCGTGAATTTGATGTCTTTATTGAGACACTGCTGCCAAATTTTGAAATTGGCACCAACAGGATGATTAAGCGGTTGGAATTGCGTGCCTATAGTCAGAGGAATAGGTTGTTTGAATTCGTGAAAAAATGCAGGGGAAAAGGATATAAAATTGTATTGAATCATATTTCAAAGGGAACTAATGTGTACCCACATCAATTAAAATGGGAAGTGTTGGATATACGTCAGCAGAACAATATCTTTTCCATTTATATGATTTTCAAATTTGGGACGAATATTTATCAACCGGCAGATTTTAAAGGAAAGATAATAGATAATGGTCCGAGTATTCAATTGCCGGATAAATCTTTCGGATTTATTAAAGACTCCGATAAAGAACTGTTTGAGACGATCTTTAATTATGCTGTGGTCGAAACTGACTGTCTTCAATTTACCTCGGCTCAGTTGCTCTCTTTCCAGACAAAATTAGATCGAATTGATCCCCGTATTGTTCAAAATAGCTTGACAGAACGCCGAAACAAACTGATGAACACGGATGAAATAACTCTATTAGAAGTTCCGAAAGAAATTCAGGCGGAACTGCGTCCTTACCAACAGGCGGGGTTTAGCTGGATGGCATTCCTGAATGACTTTCAATGGGGCGGCATCCTGGCCGACGATATGGGGTTGGGAAAAACTTTGCAGGCAATCACACTATTGGAATATTTTTATGAAAATAATCCCCAGGCAGACCCATCCATTATTGTTGTGCCCAATTCCTTGCTCTTCAATTGGCAGTCCGAATTCAAGAAATTCTCTCCAAATCGTCAGATATGTATCTATCATGGTCAAAAAAGGAAAGAAGTCATGGAAATAGCGCGGGGATCTGTCTTGATTACTACCTATGGAACCGTTATGATGGAACTTGATTTTCTAAAATCCCAGTCCTTTAGTTATCTGATCTTAGATGAGTCTCAGGCAGTGAAAAATCGGCATTCAAAAAGATTTAAATCTCTTGTTGAGCTAAAATCCTGCTATCGCATTGCGATGACGGGAACACCCATCGAAAATGGAGTAGAGGATATCTACGCACAAATGAGCATGGTCAACCCGGGCTTTTTCGGAACCTATGGTAATTTTAATAACTCTTATCGTGGGGTCAAAGACGAAGCAACAGCACAAGATACGATTCTCAATCTCCAAAAGATGATCCAACCCTTTATTCTTCGACGAACAAAAAGACAGGTTGCTTTGGATCTACCGGAAAAGACGGAGACAGTTCTTTATATGGATATGCTTCCGGAGCAAAGAAAGGTATACGATAAGGTCCGAAAAATATTCAAAGGAGAGGTCGAAAGTAATTTGACGAACTCCAAAACTTCAAAGTCCAAATTTGTAGCAATCGAAGCTTTGCAGAAGCTACGGCAGCTTTGTAATTCGCCCATATTGATGAAAGACGGCGGTTTTGGCAGTGACTCCATAAAATTGGATTTTGTTGATGAAATAATGGATGAAGTCGCTCCAAACCATAAAATTCTTCTCTTTTCAGCCTACACTTCTATGCTCAAGCTCGTAGCCCAGCGTATTGAAAAGAAAGGAGTAGCCTATACATACCTTGACGGAAAGATGAACCAGGTACAAAGGCAGTCTGCAGTTGAAACATTTCAAAAGGAGGATTCTTGTCGTGTCTTTCTGATCAGCCTAAAAGCAGGTGGGACGGGGCTAAATCTGACTGCCGCAGACTATGTATATATTTTGGATCCTTGGTGGAATCCTGCTGCTGAGGCGCAAGCAATAGATCGTTGCTACCGTATCGGGCAGGATAAGCATGTCATGGCCTATAAAATCGTTTGCCGAGACTCTGTCGAAGAAGGTATCTTGAGCCTTCAAGAAAGCAAAAGACGAATGGCTGAAGGCGTCATTTTGGATGAAGTTAATCTAATGAAGTCCATTAGTAAAGAGGAACTGCTCAAATTATTTGAATAACCAATCATAAACTAAACTTATGCAAACTGAATCTATCCTAAAAACCTCCTATTCAGGGATGATGTACGCACACGATTTTCAGCTTTGGTACACCTACTTTAAGCGGCGTATTCAAAGAGAGTGGCGACCAGAAGAGCTTTCGTTTTTACTGGGGAAAGCCGATCATGCCTATCTGGATTTTGAGAAAATGTTTCAAGTCCGAAAATTTCTAACACAGGAATCGGTTCTTCTGGACCGGATATATGCGAACTCGTGTATTGAAGCTATGGACTTCCATCGGGAGAAGTATGAAGTCTCCGAAGAACGTTTAGTACGTCTCTATATTGAAGAGGACGAGGTTAAATGGAGTTATAAGATAGAAATATCCTGGCAATTTGAGACCGGAGGGAAACATCCTCCTTTACCAAAATTACAATTTGAGGAATGGAAATCTGAAAAAGATCTTCAACTCGAATCGGATGCGATGTTGCATGTACGACAGAAAATCGAACAGCTCTTAACGGATGATTTCTTTGATTACGGAGCTTCTCCTTCGCAATTGTTTCGAAAGGTAAAGGATACGGGACAAGTCCATCTCCGGATTTATCCTAGGCACCTCAAAAATGTATTGTATGGCTTAATCCAGCAAAATAGATTGGTTGTTAAAAATGTGGATGGAAGATATGCGCTCTGTCCGGTCGATAGTTGATACAATGGGTACAATATAGTGGTATGTTACATATGATTGACGTAGTAAAATGCGTCAATCAATGTTCACAAATTCATTTTAATCCCGTTACTATTACCTTTTTGTTAAGTTTTGGAAGGTTGCTAACTCGGTTTAGTTAAAAACTGTTAATGTTTTGTTGATCTAGCCTTCATATAGCATTTGTAATCTTGTACCCATAAATCAAATGCGCTACTTATGAAATTTAAAGCCAACAATGTCTTTTGGTTGTTATGTGCCATCACAGCGAGCTCAACAGCTGTTCAAGCCAAACCGATCATAGAAATCCGATCACAATTCATGCAGGTGCAGGATCCAGTCAAAGGTCGTGTGGTCGATGCCCAAGGGAATGCTGTTTCGGGGGCAACAATTCAAAATTTGAAGAGTAAAAAAACCGTTCAGTCGGACGTAAAAGGAAATTTTCAGATCGAAGCCGAAATTGGGGATAATCTTAGTATTTCATTTATCGGTTTTGCGAAATTGGTTCAACCTGTCGCTAAATCCAATGGGCAGATCTTTTCCCTAAAGGACGATGAGAATACACTGGAGGAGGTTACTGTTTCAATTGGATATCAAAGAATTAGAAAGTCTGATGTCACAGGTGCTATTGCTAGCGTAAAAGCGGAAGAACTGAATTTGAGCGCGCCAAAGTTATCACAAGCATTAGTTGGTAAAGTAGCGGGGGTGCAGGTGATGCAGACGAGTGGTGCCCCATACGATGGGACCAAAATGCGGGTCCGCGGTATGGGATCAATCAATGCTGGTTCGGATCCATTGTACGTTATCGATGGCTATCCAGCAGGAAACAATTTGAATATCAATCCGAATGATATTGAATCTATCGATGTGTTAAAGGATGCTGCGTCAGCAGCGATCTATGGATCGCGTGGCGCCGGCGGTGTTGTATTGATTACAACCAAGCGTGGTAAGGAAGACAAAAGTAATGTGGACTACGAAGTATTGGGTGGCTTTGGTCAGCTTTCCAAGAAAATCGATGTTTTGAATTCAGAACAGTTTATTGATCTCTTGATTGATGGTCGCAACAATTCCTATAGAGACCTGCTGGCTACGAAAGGGATCGCCTGGAGCGACAGTAGACGCTTTGACGATAATAAAACACGTATCGCCAATGTGGGTAATGCCGGCTCAGTAAGTATTCCTGAAGACTACTATGACTTTGCTACTGGTACAGCCAAAAAAGCGAAATATGATACCGATTGGCAGGATGCTTTATACCGTAATGCACCTTTCCAACGTCATAATCTTTCTACGTATGGCGGTAACGAAAAAAATCGCTATTTTCTAAGTGGATCTTATCAGAATCAGCAAGGTATCATGCTTGGTACAGATCAGAAAGTCTTTAATTTCAGGGCCAATATCGATAGCAAGGTGAGTAAAAGGCTGACCGTGGGCGCCAACGTATCCTTTACGTATAACGACAATAATGAGGTTACCACAGGTCGATATGATCGAAGCCCATCCATGGCTGCCTTAATCTATTTGCCAACGTTACCTGTTTATAACGAAGATGGAACCTATGCAAAATACCTGATGGCTGATCTTTCAGCAAACAATTATGGTATCCAAAATCCTGAAAATCCATTGGCTTATGTCACTGAGATCAAAAATAATCGCCGTGGAAAAAGAGGTTTGTATAATGCCTTTGCTGATTTTTCGATCATCGATGGCTTAAACCTGAAAGTGAATGGTGGATTGTCTACTTATGACGAGAAGTATGATTATTTCCGTCCGACAAGTATATCCGATGGAAACAACAAACCGTTTTCACCGCAGGCAATTTCTGCTGCCTATGCAGATGCCAAGACAAAAAATGAATTGGACAAATTGCTCGAGACAACACTAAACTATAACAAGACCTTTGGTGGCAAACATCAGGTATCCGCGTTATTAGGCTATTCGGCTCAACGAACAGATTATGATTATCAAGGTGTGAGAGCCAACGGTTTTAATAATAATGCAATTGGGGAAATTACAGATAAAGGAGCAGATCCTTCCAATTTCCAATTGCTAAAAGACGATACGTTCAAACGTACGACAACACTCCAGTCATACTTTAGCCGTGTAAACTATAGCTTTGATTCAAAATATTTTCTTTCAGCTTCCATCCGTACCGATGGGTCATCGCGCTTCGGACCAAATAACAAATGGGGAACCTTCCCATCGGTTTCAGGTGGTTGGACCCTTTCCAAGGAGGAATTTTATACGGATTGGTTAGGACAACAGTCAACGGTCAAACTAAGAGCGAGCTGGGGACGTAGTGGAAATAATAATATTGGTGATTATCGCGCGTTATCTGTTATCAACTCGCCAGCGGGAGTTATTCTTGGCGATAAAGTGGAGACTTCCTATACAGCAGGTGATTTGTTCGATCCAAAATTGGGCTGGGAATCAACCTCGCAATACAACGCTGGTCTCGATCTCGGTTTGTTGAAAGGCCGCCTCAACATTATGACCAACTTCTATTTGAGCCGTTCCTTCAATTTATTATTCAACCAGCCACTCTCCGCTGTATCTGGATCAACAACGATCTTGACCAATCTTCCTAATTCAAAGGTGCAGAATAAGGGTTTTGATTTACAGATTGATGCAACACTAATTCGTAAAAATGAATTTGAACTGGGATTGAGCGGAAATATCAATGTCAATAGAAATAAAGTACTTGATCTAGGAGGAGCTTCTACTATCCTGACCAATGGTGCCGAACGCTCTTACTTAACACATATTACACAAGAAGGAAGTCCAATTGGTATGTTCTATGGTTTTAAAGTGCTTGGCGTAGCAACGGAAGAAAATTATAAAACTGTCGCACCTTCAGCGGCTTCAACAACCCCGCTTCAACCTGGAGATCTTTATTTTGAAGATGTAGATGGCAATGGTATCGTCAATGATGCCGATAAAAGAGTCATTGGCAATCCACATCCGAATTTTACCTATGGCTTTGCCCTTAACGCACGCTATAAAGCATTTGATCTACGGGCATCATTTAATGGCTCCCAAGGGAATAAAGTGCTGGATGGCTATGATTATTACCTCTACAATATGGAAGGTTCCGGCAATCAATATGCGGATGTCGCACAACGCTACCGTTCGGCTCAAAATCCGGGAAATGGTAAAGTGTACCGTGCATCGCGTGGTGGTACACAAAGTAACAGTACACGCCTTTCGGATTTTTATCTGCAGGACGGTTCATTCTTGCGTATGACAAATATTGCTTTGGGTTACAATCTTCCCAAAAGCTTAGCAGAAAAGTTAACACTTTCTGGTGTAAGGGTCTATGCTACAGTGGATAATGCATTTACGATTTCTAAATACAAAGGCTATAATCCGGAACCGGATTATAATCAACGCGGCAACTTGACACCAGGTGTGGATTATGGGCTTTATCCATTGGTGAGATCATATAACCTTGGTGTAAAAGTAACTTTCTAATAGCAGGATAAAATTAGTCCTACAGACTGCTCTTTGCAGTTAGGTGGGCTGATGAAAAATAAAAAAATAACAGGATGAAAAAAAGATATATATTACCCTTTGTTTTGTTGGCATTGTCTTCATGTACCAAAGATTTTTTAAATCAGAAAAACCCTAATGCCGTTACGATCGATGATTACTTCAAGTCAGAAAATGATGTGCTCTTGGCGGTTAACGGCCTTTACCAGTCCCTTCGTTCGGGAAGCACGCTTGGTGAATCCAGCACATTGTATAACGAGGAACGTTCTGATAATAGTGGACGCAATGATAACCAATCCAATGCCGGGGAGCCTTTCCAGTTCAATGACTTTTCATTGCTGCCGAGTAATACCTATCTAAAGACACATTGGTCGGCCATGTATGCGGCAATCAGCCGTTGTAGTGTGGTGCTCTCTCATGTGGATGAGGTGACTTTCTCCAGCGAAGAGTTAAAAGGGCGTTACATCGCCGAAGCAAAATTCGTGCGTGCATTATTGTATTTCCATATGGTACGTAAATTTGGCGATATCCCATTATCTACGGTACAGGTGACCAGCAAAGAGCAAGCAAATGAATTGGCTTTCCGTCAGAAAGAGTCGATTGTTTACGAGCAGATTATTAAGGATTTGACAGAGGCATTGTCCAGCAACCTTCCCAATACACAGAAAGATTACGTCATTGGCAGAGCATCTAAATCGGCCATTAATGCAATTTTGGGTCAAGTATACTTAACGTTGGGAGCAACGCAGACGTCGGGAAGTGCAGAAAATTTTGCGAAAGCAGAACAGTACCTCAATGCGGCCTACCAAATGCGAACTTTTGGCAAGCTAAACGAAATCCCCTATGCGGATGTTTTCGATGTGACCAAGAAANNGCTGTAAAGAACTTGTTTTTCAGATTCAGTACAAACAAGGTGACCAAAACTATAGCTCGAGTATTGCCCGTAATTACCAGGCGAGAGGGGAGACCATCAACTCACGCTATAACTCTACAGGTGCTGGTGAAGTGGCGAAACTAGATCTGATTAAAGATTACGAGCAAGACGATATCCGAAAAGGTTTCTCGGTAAAGTTTGCCGCCAATACGCAAGTTAACGATTGGTTTGTAACCAAATTTAGAGATAATAGTGACGCTGCCGGTACCAATGGTTGGGGCGGAAATGACTGGATCTTGATCCGTTACGCAGATGTGATGCTGTTGTTGGCAGAAGCAAAATATCACTTGGGTAAAGACGCGGAAGCTATTGCGCTTTTGGATCAGGTACGTGAACGTGCTGGATTGCCTTCCTATGCCATCTCCATGCAAAATACGACGTACAGTAGTAAGTATCCTAGCCTGAAGGAAGCTATTTTGCACGAACGTAGAGTTGAATTGGCTTTTGAGAATCAACGTTGGTTTGATCTGGTCCGTAACTATAACGCACAGGAGTTGGTCACTTATTTCAAGACAAAAAGCCAGGCTGATTATGGTAACGCTAAAATTTCCAACATCTCCAACAAGGATAGATATTATCCAATTCCTTTTGATGAATATAAGTTAGATCCGGAGCGTATGTATCAGAACCCCGGTTATTAATCGAATAGATGAGTATGTTGAAAAGTATCAAAAAGATCCTTCTTTTGGCTTTGGGAATATGTTGCATGCAT
>DKIT01000231.1:1685-16759 GCA_002454415.1 Sphingobacterium sp. UBA6711 | reverse complement strand
CGCACTTGCGTCCCTGTCGCCACAATAGCAGCACGATTGCGGCCATACTTCTCATAAATATATTGAATAACTTCTTCACGACGTTCGTGTTCAAAGTCAACATCTATATCGGGTGGCTCATCTCGTGCATCAGACATAAAACGTGCAAAAAGAAGTCTGTGTTTGGTAGGATCAACAGAAGTGATACCTAAACAATAACATACCGTAGAATTTGCTGCTGAACCTCGACCTTGGCATAGAATTTTCTTCTCTTTTGCAAACCGAACATAGTCAAAAACCGTCAAAAAATAGGAAGCATAATTTTTACGTTCGATAAAATCAAGTTCCATCTGAATAGTCTCACGAATGGCCTCTGGAACATGTTCTCCAAATCTTTTTTTTGCACCCTCCCATGTCAAATAAATCAGCTCTTCTTGCGCTGTACGACCATTTGTAGACAATTCATCTGGGTAAATATACTTTAGATCATCGAGAGAAAAATGGCAGGACTCGGCAATTCTTTGGCTCTGTTCCACAGCTTCTGGATATTGCCTAAACAGACGCTCGACTTCGGGTATCGGTTTGAGATAACGTTCCGCATTGGGATGCAAATTAAATCCCGCAGTTTGAATAGTACATTTTTTTCGTACACAGGTAAGAATATCTTGTAATTCACGTCTTTCAGGTATATGATAATGTATATCTCCTAGCACAACAAGTGGAATATCTAGATGTTGACCCAACTGATTTATTCTATACAATAGTTTAGCATCGTCCCCACGATAAAGTTTTTTAATACCCAGATATAGCAATCCATGTAGGTGAACTCGGCATTCTGTTATAAAATCTACAAAGGAATCATGTATTTTGAACTCTTCTGTCAACTGTTCTGGTGGACAAACAATAAAAATAATACCTTCACAATATTCGAAAACATCTTTCTTATAGAGTTCACATTTACCTTTTTCGGTTCTTAGATTACCGACGGTCAGCAAGGAGGATAGCCGTCCATAAGCGTCTTTATCCTGGGGGTATGCCAATAAACTCGGCCCATCTTGTAAATCCAAACGACAGGCTGGGATAAGACGTACACCATTTTTCTTAGCTGCGATATGTGCCCGAACAATCCCAGCAAAACTATTCCGATCAGTTACAGCAACGGCTTTATAGCCTAATTCAGCTGCCTTTTCTATCAGCTCCTCAGGGTGAGAGGCTCCCTCTAGAAAACTAAAGTTGCTCGTTATTTGTAACTCACAATATTCCATTATTATGCAAAAAAACCGTGTATAAACCATTGATCCATATAACCATCATAATGTCCGGAACGATAAAGCCAAAAACGCCTTCCTTTTAGATCTTCCACATAATAGTAATCACGATGTTCGCCTTGATCAATCCACCATTCACGTTCAATGCGTTCTGGGCCATCCGCTTTTTTAACATGGTAGGTTTCGCCTTTATAACGAAATAGTAAAGGAGGATAATCTGGTATCGGAGCCGTGACGTCAATATGTTCGGGCACCCTCAGCAATCGTGTTGGTCGAGGTCTTGCTGTCTGCCAAGCAACAGTTGCAATCTCATCTATCGTAGATGCAATTTTCATGGATCTTTCTGGCCAATAATGAGCCGCTGGAACATAACGCAAGATCTCACAAGTTGGATCTTTACTCTTTAAACGGTCTAATAGTTCAGTAACAAATGGATTTTTAAGCCCTATCGGATTATCCCAAAGATTTTCTTGAAGCGGGTCCACATCCTCAATTTTAGTCGCTTCAAGGGTAAATAATTCAATACCTAATGCGGGCTCAATTTGCGGAATCTTGAGAGCGAATAATTGAATGAGATGCTTTGTTTGAGCTGTTGCTCGACTGGTCCCAATAGTAATTTGTTCGATTTTGCCATCTATACGATGGCAATTCAACGCAGCTTCTCGCAGCCCTTTACCTTCTCCAGATAAACGTTCACATAATTTGCTTAGTAATTTTTCCAAAGCCAGTTCAATCCCTTCTGCTGTACTAATAACTTCCAAACAGGGCAAACGCTCTTCATAAGGTATGATAGGTTTTATAGCAATAAAATGTTCGTCTTCAATCCCTGTAGCCTGATCCAATCGAAGAAGCAAGCTATTTCCAAAGCGCCTACGCAACACTGATCGTGGCATACCTGCAAAGCTACCAATAGATTTCAACCCTAAAGATTGTAATCGCTGTATTTGAACTGGTTCCAATCGTAATGCCAATGGGTCTAAAGNNAGCATTTAGCTGTTTACCTACCTCGATAATTTTATCTCCTTCACTAAAACGCGCTACAGCCCAAGCTGCTCCGATCGTATCTGCAATTCCACCAAGAACATCGTAGCCATGCTCTTGAAACCTTGATACCACCTTTTTTAAATAGTGTTTTTCTCCTCCCCAAAGATGGGCACAACCACTAATATCCAAGATAATACCATCCGGATTATCACATCCTACATTTGGGCTATACCTAAGACACCAATGAGCAATGAAATCTAATAATTTTTCAGCTAACCCCGATTGCTCATTAATCACTATTAATGATGGAAAAAAAGCTTTAGCATCTGCTACAGCCATTCCAGGGTATATCCCCTCCTTTTCTGCTAACAGATTACTCGCATTGACAATTAACCTTCCTTGCTTTTTAATCGCCAATACAAAAGGATACTTTTGTAAGTAGGGTTTGCAAACAGTCATCCAATCTGTTTTCAGGTGACGAAACCAAAGCGATAAAAATCGTTTTTTCATCACTATCCTAAATTTTGATAGCCCTCCGTCCAATTTGATCTCTCTTCAATTTCAAAGATTGGTTCAAATCCACTCGCTGACCAGGTTATTTTACATTTCCCAGGATTTCCATTTTTTACCTTAAGTAATTCCACTTCCCAGCATGGATAACCAACTCCAGGGAGATCGTCTTTCATTTGACTCGGTAAAGATGTAATTTTCCACCGGGCAGCGCAGGCTGTAGCCTGTAACATTCTTGGATTATGTTGAAGAACAAAACCTGTAACCCCACTTTTTTCGACAGCCAATTGAAGTCTTCTCGATTGGACAAAATCCAGTTGATTAATTTCTGCCAAAACTGCCGTTATTCCTTTGCATTTTAAAGCCTCCTCCATAGCCCACAAAACATCTCGCTCTCTTTTCATTGATACAAAAACAATGGATTCCGGAATTACGCCAAAACATTTAAATGAAGCAGGGAAAAGTGTTTGGAAACTACTTATCCAAATGCATATTCCACTATTTTTCATCAGCTTTCCAAGAAGTCCGGCTATAAAACCGCAGCTAACAGCACTTTCTGATCGGTTACAACTTATAAATTCATGTATTACACCTTGCGGAAATACGCCATTAGGAAAAGTTCTTTCCAGTGGTCCTAAGCCAATAAGAAGTTGATCAGTTGACTTTTGAGGTACTCCTTGCCATGTCAGCAAATCTCTTTTCAGGATATTAATCAAATTTTGTTTATCATCTAACATCATAGCCCTCTTTTTATTCATCAAGAACAAATATAATACTAAATATTTTAGTATTATATAGTTTGGCTATATTTTTTAGCAAAAAAGGCGGTAGTTATCATTACTATCGCCTTTAAATCCTTTAGATATCATTTAAAAATTGCTGAATAACATCCTTCTTCCGCGTTGCTACAGGAATCATCTTACCGTCCAACATTTCGATTTGACCATCTTTGAAATACTTTTTGATATAATTAGCATTCACTAAGTAAGATTGATGACAACGAATAAACTCTGCTTCAGGTAACATGGTTTCAAAGTGTTTCAGCACTTTTGAAACCATCATTGGTTTATTATCCTTGGTATAAAATGTTGTATATCCTTTATCACCATGACAGTAGAGAATATCATCGATATTTACTATCTGTGTATATTCAAATGTACGCAAAGCTATTTTACGTGGCTTGCTTGGAGATTTTAGATAATTCTCAGCCATAGTTAATTGCATGCTATTAAATCTAAACTCAGTATTTTTTTTATAGCACTTTTCGATGGCTTCCATAAATTGTTCTGGAATCAATGGCTTTAATAAATATGCTATTGCACCAATATTAAGGGCTTCAATAGCATATTGATTAAAGGCAGTTACAAAAATAATATTGATATCCAATTGCAATTCTGAAAGAAAAGATAAACTGGAACCATCTTTTAACTGAATATCAGCTAAAATTAAATCAGGATTTGAGGCCAATAATTCGCGTTCCGCCTGAGCAATAGATGGACTGTAGCCGACTATTTGAACATAAGGTATAGCATCTAGCAAAGATTTAATATACAAATAAATATTAGGCTCATCTTCAAGAATATAAACTTTCATAATTTCGCGTATTTAATTAAAATATAAAACAAGTGGAATATAGATTTCTACTTTATAACCACTCCTATCATCCTTATAATTTGGTGTGATTTCAATTCTTGCTTTTTGTGTTGGATCTGTAAATAAAAGCTCCAAACGCTCTTTCGTGATTACCTGTGACAAAGATATTTTTTGCGAAGGATCTTTCTTTTGATATTGCAATCCCCAACCGTTGTCAACTATAACGATATGTAACATATCATTCTCCTGCTTGAAATTGATTAGTAATTGACCTTTATAATCCAAATTTTTAAAAGCGTGTTCAATGGCATTTTCCACAAAAGGCTGAATTAACATTGGGGGAATCATGACATCATCTACATCGAGATCAGCGCTATGAATTTCGAAATCAAAGACATCTTGATAACGCATTTGCTGTAAAAGTATATAATTTTTAAGCGATTTGATCTCTTGATCCAAAGAAATATACTCTTCTCGATTCAACTCCAAAATATCCCTAATCTGCCGTGATAAAAGCAAAAGATACTGATTTGCTTTTTCTTTTTGCTCACTGCTAATTAATCCCTGCAAATTAGCTATGGCATTATAGATAAAATGTGGATTAAGTTGATTCTGCCTTGTCTTTTGTTCTAAAATCAGTTGTCTATTCTCGGCAAGAATACGCTGGTTTATATTTTTTAAGAGTTTCTGTTTATTGCGATAATAAACAAAAGAAGCTATACTCAAAATTAGGGCAAATAGAATAACAAACATCCACCGTTGTTGCACCATAATTTTATGATTAAACGTATTCGTAGTTCTTAAAAGTGCAATTGCCTGGTCTTTCTTTTCGGTCTGATATCTTGTATTAATTTCATTTATTTTTTCTGATTCAATTAGCTTAGTGCTATTCTTGTAATCCTGATATGCTGAATCCAAGGTAAAATATGCACGTTCATAATCTCCTTTCAGTGCGTAAGCCAGTTGTAAGTTTTGATAATAGAAAAGTTTACTTTGTTTGCTTTTATGCTCTTTCATAAATTGAAGCCCAGCTTTAAAATAAAAGATGGCAGAATCAATCTGACGATTGTTCAAAAAATTTTTAGCCAAATTCGCGTAAGCATATGCATTTAAAGTATTTGAAGAAGATAAGTAGCTCAGGTAGATGCGGGATGATTCTATCGCCCGCCGATAATTTCCAATACTATAGAAATATTGTGATTGTAAATTATACATACGCATAATGATGGCTGAATCTGCTGCTGCATTCGCATAATATTTACAACTATCTAAAGTCTCTTTCAGTTTTTTATAATCATGCAATTCAATGTATTGCATAAATTTAATTTCCTGATACGCTTGCGCTATGCGTGGATCTGATTTGTTGGGATGAAAATAATACCACGACTCATTATCTTTGAGTGCCTGCCGATACTCTGCTCGCCGATAATTTGCATTTGCCAACAAATTGTAAAAAAGGAAAGTAAATTTACTCTTATTCTTCAAGGCATACTCTTTAGCATCAATAATTTGCTCCATTGTACTAATATGGGTCACATCATTAAAACTAAAATTGGCCCTTATCTTGAAATAATCCTTCAGAACAGTCAAGTCTGAAGTTAATTTTCTCCCTTCCAGATTTTTCAATATAAGTTCAACAGAATCCATATTATCATCTAGATAATGTTCGTAGGCGAGATAGATCCATTGATATGCCGAATTATTAAAATACTTATTTTCACTAAATCCAAGTCTTGCCTTCTCTACTTTGTCTTTATCTTTAAAGTCCTGTTGTGAAAGAAACTGCAATAGGTTATTTTGATATTTTAAATCAAGTGAATCAATTTGGGATGCAGAACTTTTAACTGTACTTTCTTTATTATTTTGCTGGCATGACAAGCATTGTATAGTTAGTACGATATATATAAAATGATAAAAAATTCTTTTCCAAAACGATGCCATTAAAACTAACTATTTACAGTTTAAAGCTATTGATCATACTCTCTATAGTATGTTGTCTAATTCTCGAATATCGGAATATTATTAAAAATAATATCTATATGCGCTCAAAATTATTTCACCTAACTGACATTTAATGATAATAAAATAAACAAATAGGCATCTTAGTCATTGTTCTGAGTCCAGTATATTTTTATATAAAATCAACAACGATCTCTTAGATCTCTATTTATCCAGACCATGTAACAAAATGTCAATTATGTATACTAATTGTTTGAAACAATTTCGTTAAAATAATGAAGAGCAATTTATTATTGAATTATATTACTTGGACCGTCGATAAAGACCTTTTTACAATACCAGTTTTAGATCATCCTATCCGCTGGTATGGATTATTCTGGTTATTCGGCATTTTATTAGCGTATAAAGTCTTAGCATCAATGTTCAGGAAAGATGGTAAGCCAATTGAATTTTTGGATCAATTAACCATTTATATAATCACTGGTACAATCATTGGTGCCCGTCTTGGACACGTATTATTCTATGATCCCAGCTATTACATTGCCAATCCTTTAAAAATTATTGCCCTATGGGAGGGCGGTCTAGCAAGTCATGGAGGTGGTATCGGCATTTTAATTGCCATCTATCTATTCGGAAGAAAACATCAACTCCCATTTCTGTGGTTAGCAGACCGGATTGCATTAGTAATACCATTAGCAGGAGCTTGTATTCGATTAGGCAATCTGATGAATTCAGAAATGATTGGTACGCCAACTCATCTCCCCTGGGCATTTGTGTTCACACATGTTGATCATATACCCCGCCACCCAGCACAGCTTTATGAAGCGCTATTTTGTATGTTGTTATTCTTGATTTTAAATCGATTATGGATGAAATCCATATTTAGAAATGCGCACGGCAATTACTTTGCGCTATTGTTGATTTTGTTGTTTTCATTTCGGTTTTTAGATGAATTCTTATAAATTAACCAATAGCATTTCGAAGAATCATTATTTATTAATATGGGTCAGCTCCTGAGTATCCCTTTCATAGTAATAGGAGGCATTGTTCTTTTTTTAAACTATTCCAAAAAGCTAAAAGTTCGCCTGCATTAAATTAGTTTAAAATAATTTGCTGACTACCCTATGTAGTATATTAACCTCTATGGTAGTCAGCAAATCATTGCAACAAACCAGACTGAAAGGCAAATTTCACCAGTTCAGCTGTATTTTTTACTTGTGCTTTTTCAATTAGACTTTGCCGGTGACCTTCTACCGTACGTTTGCTCAGGAAGATTTTGTCGGCTATTTCTATATTGGTAAAACCATCTGCAATTAAGGCTAAAACTTCCATTTCCCGATCACTGACTTCTATTTTAGCAGTAACAAATCTTCGCTTTTCCCCAAATAACTCACCAGAAGACACCTTTTCCAATAATGACATACTAATCTCCACACTCATATATTTACCGCCATTTGCGACATGCCTAAGACCAAAAAGCAGTTCATTATAATCTACATTTTTCAGTAGATAACCTGAAAGACCATGTTCAAAACCTTCAATGACATAATGGATTTGATTGAGCATCGACAAAACCACGACCTTAATTGAAGTATATTGCTGCCCAACGATTTTCAACATTTCCATCCCGTCCATGTTATCCATACTAATATCTGTAAGGATAATATCGGGATTAAGATTATTTGCCAACTGCAACAAAGCCTCTTCCCCGTCAGAAGCCTCTCCTATTACTTTAAAGTCCTCCTGGGATTCCAATAATAGCTTAATACCATTACGTACGACCATATGGTCCTCAACCAATAGTATTTTAACCATACTCATATTCTGTAGCTTTAATAAATCTTCAACTTCGCTTTACCCACCTATTCCGCTCCAATGGATTCCGGTAGCCATTTGCGTGCTCTGTGCCCGTTTTCTACAGGCACAAAAACCGATTAAAGATACAAATTTCTATTCATTGCCTACAAAATTCGTCCTCTACTTCGGGGATTGGAACCGGCCTAATGATGAGCTTAGCATTTNNATTTCTTACAATGAATAATCCTACATAAAACAAAAACAGCTGTAAAAACATTCAATTTACAGCTGTTAAAAATCATCAAAAATCTATCTCTTTTTCAAATCATTTCCTGCAATATCTTCCCATCGATAATAATGAAAAGTCTTGTCATCGCTCATTGTCACAAATAAACCATGCTTAAACGTATCGTTTAGACGCGAAGAGACAACCTCTGAACCATCACTTTGCGTCGCAGCAACAGTCACTGTTTTCAAATGAGTATGTTCAAATGGGTTGGCTTTAGTTCCTTCCCTACTAAATATCTGAAATCTATTTGCGCCTTGATCGGAAACCAAAATATACCCGGTACTATCTGTTAGCTTATAGATCGAAATTCCCTCATGATCTTCTTTGAAACCTTCAGTAGCGAATAGTGCCAATTGTTGATTTCCTTTTGCAGGATCAGCATAGTATTGCTTTACACCAACTTGTTCATCTGAATAATAAATATAACCAAGTTCATTGTCAACCGCTATGGCCTCAATTTCTTTCTTCCCACTGAAAGATCCGAATTTACGGATCAATGTAGCTTTGACCGCTCCTGCGCCATTGTCCTCCAATAAATATTGCCATAAATACCCATCTGTAGGGCCACTCTTACGACCTACGATTGCGTAAATTTCCCCTTTAGGAGAGGTATATAAAGCGATACCCATGAGATCCCTGTAGTCGGGTTGCTTCTCGCCTACAAACATATCTAGGCCACCTTGATCGATAGGTTTCATGTCTGGCAATGAAAATATGCGTAATTTGTGTGTCATACGTTCTGTTGTTACAGCGATATCAACAGGTTTTCCATCAAGCATTAAACCATAAGCTATGTCTACGTTGTTGGGTCTTTTCAGATGAGGAACCACCTTGTCTTGGACAATTCTTCCCGCCAAATCATNNTCCAAATGGCTGGGTCATCTGAGTCGTAGCGTACAGAATCGGTCACGATCACTGGTTTGACCATCTGTACTGCTGGTGAGTTAGTCTGTGTATTTTTACACGCGACTTGAAGCGATAATGATGCTGCCAAGGCGATAAATAGTGTTGTTTTTAAAGTTGTCATGCTATTGAATGATTAGAATTTAGTGCCGAATGCACCTATATAAATTGCGGGTTCAGGGGAATTGTATGTCAAGCCATTTGACATCACCAAGCCGTTTAAAAAATGAGGTTTGAACGCCAAAGTACCCGTTTTTAACGCTGGAGAATTTCCTTGAAGATGAAAATCCCATACCTTGTCAAATAGATAATTCTCTACGGAGGTTTCCAAAGGATAAGCTACAAATTTTGGATTGTTATCTCCAGCGACTTTACCCTTCACATCATTTGTTCCGCCTACAATATCGTTCTTGCCTACCTGAAATTGATCTACTGTCAACTGATCGTAGCCATAATACCAGTTATTGCTAGAAACAGATCGGCTATCTTCAGGTTTTTTAGGATCCCTTTTTACACCGAAGCGCGTGTTGGCAAAGAGATTATTGTAAATTTCTGCACGATCAGATGCTTCAAGCCAAATTGAACCTCCTTTAGCAGTTGGTCTACGCCATCCCGTGTTGAGTATTGTATTATTATAAACGATAATATAAGCCTGCGGAGTCCGATCACCCGAATTGGAAAGCTTTAAAGCATTCGTATTAACGCTATAAACCAAATTATAAGCGACGTCAGCTATACATCCTGATTTAAAGTTTATCGCTTCACCTCCAGTCACTCCATTAGAAAAGAAACGATTATTAGCAAAGATAATTTTGCCCCCCTCAATGTAGGTGCAATCTTCATGGAAATGGCTTATCGAACTGTTTTGCACTACTAGTTTTCCTTCTGGATTTGAAAACCATAAGGCTGGCAATGCTTCTCCTGATACTTTTTTATACAGTCCTAATTTTACAGATTTCGAAGCATCAGATGTAATTGCGCCACCATATTCTATAACTGTATTATCTAACACCAATTCTTGACAGCTTGGAGCCGCTAAAATCCCGCCCCACAATTTTCCAAACTCATTAGTTTTGGTCTTGTACACATCTTCTACAGTGAACCTAACCGGATTATCCGAGGTACCCAATGCGTACAAATTGCCCAATACTATAATTTCAGGTTTGCTTACTGAATCCATTAATATGGTAACACCTTCCTCAATTGTCAAGGTTTTACCTTCTGGAATGACAATATCTCCTTTTATGTGTTGCACACTTCCTTTACTCCAAACACCGGAGACTTCACCAATTGCACTACCGTCAGCATCAGAAGTGTCCACGTTAATATTGGCTTTTTCACAAGCCGTTAATAACCCTAATGAGCATAATATAAGTAGTAAAATAATGTTATTTTTCATCGCTATAAATTTTGAATAATGCTTATTTGCTAAATGAGTAACGTAACCCGAGAATATAGTTTTGACCATACAGATCTTTTCTGATAAGGGTATTGCCGCCTTCAACCAACTTCTCTGCAATCTTATCATTCTCTGGATTAGTTCCCTTCACATACAATTCCATCGGCGTGTTCAATATATTATTGGCTTTTGCAAATATGGCCCAACCTGATCTGAACTTCTTTTCTATAGAAGCATCTACTTGGACGAAACCCTTTTGCCACAAATCGTCATTAAGAAATTGTGAAACTGTATTGATCCGAGAACCAGTATAAGATCCCGCCAATTGACCTTCCCAACCTAAATTGGAATCCTTATAAAGCAATGATAAATTTGCAATATGTGCCGCCTGTCCGTATAGCGGACGAGTTTGATCTACAATAATTGGTTCGGGATCCTGCGTCGTTTCATTGATTCTCCGCGACATTTTAGAGGTTGTTATACGCGAATGCGTATAAGTATAGTTCGCCTTTACCCCGAATTTTTGGATGTACTTGATGTAATCCACCTCAAGACCAAAATTTTTGGCATTACCAAAATTGCCTGGTGTATAGTATACATCTTGTTTTCGAACCTCGTCTGGTTGAAAAGTATATTCAATCGGATTTTTGATCTTCTTGTAAAACATACCGACAAGAAACTGAGATGCAGTTTCAGGAAATAATTCGTATCTCACATCAAAATTATCTGCGAGAGCATGTTTGAGATCTGGATTTCCTTTTTCCAAAAACTCCTCATTTACTACACTTGAGGGAACGATTTCATAAAACCCAGGTCGATTTAATGCACGATAATAAGCGGCGTGGAGTTGTCCCTTTTCATTCAAATGATATTTTACTGTCAAGCTCGGCAACCATTCCGTATACACTTGAGCTCCTTCAGGTCGTTTCTCACCGGCAGGAAATAATAGTTTATAATTCTGATCTGTACGCTCCATTCGGATACCACCGATCATTTGGAGTTTATCGTTCTCATAATTGAACATTCCATAAACAGCTGTTGTCTTCTCATTGGCATCATACGTCAGCGGATTAGCAACAGCACCTGTAGGGTTGGTAACGGTCAAGTTTAAATCCGTATATTTTTGAAAATCCACGCCATATTTGTACTTAGCTTCTTCCGCTGTAGCTGGTGAAAGGTTATAGTTATTATAAAAACTACTCCGTTGCTTATCACGGTATAAACCACCCGTCGAAAGTTCCAGCTTGTTGTCAGTCATTGGAATTTTATAAGCTATATCCCAATATCCGGCATGGTCGTTATCGGTGTTGCGCTCCCAGCGGTAAGTTACGGGAGATTTATTGACCAGAGAAGTACGTGTACGGTTGAAATTTTCTTCTATTCCATCTAAGCTAATGGTTGTATTTTGTGGTTCTTCGTTAGGAGCAGAAGAGAACACACCTGACCAACGAATATTCAAACGATTATCGAGGAAATGATGATCCCCTTGCAATGTACCATTATATATTTGCTGTTGCGTTTTCCTGCTCCGTGTNNCAATTCCGCTTTCCCATTGCTCGGATCATATTGTCCATTATAAATCGTGTTTACAGCATCGCGCAATTGCATATTATTCAAATTCACATACATTTGATAAAAACTCAAACGGTGATTTGGATTAAACCGATAATCAATCTTGTTATGAAGGCCTAAACGTTGTTGCTGTTCATCATATTGACGGTCACTCTGCTCGGTAATGACAGCATTGGGATTCACTCCGACAACTGAAGATTTATAAAAAATAGAGCGGCTACCACGATGAAGATTTTGATAACTCGAGCCCAATATTATACCGAGCTTATCATCCAAATAACGATTCCCAAGCGTAAAATTACCAATGAAGTCTGGTAAAGGCTTTTTGTATGTATAATCTAATACACCCTTATTAAAATCAGTGGCAGTTGCATTATAACTTTTGCCATGAAGTTCATAAGGAGACTTGGACGATGTTCCAACGGTTGAAAAGCTACCAAAGTCCCGGTTAAAATAACGTTGACTATAACCAGTTGCTAAATTAGCCTGCAATAATAATTTGCTTGGTGCAGATTTCATAACCATATTGATAACGCCACCAACTGCATCGCCCTCCATGTTAGGAGTAAGTGATTTGTATACTTCCAAGCGTTCCAACATATCTGAAGGAAATAAATCAAGCGGTACATAACGATATTTATTGTCTGGGCTAGGCACCTTAACGCCATTGACCAAAGTCGTATTGTAGCGCTTATCCATACCTCTTAAGATCGCATATTGCCCCTCTCCATTTGAATTCCGCTCTATTGAAACACCAGAGACACGTTGTACCACATTTGCAACAGTAATATCAGGAGATATTTCTATAGCCCGCGCCGATACAACATTCATAATCTGTGAAGCATTCTTTTCAAGCCGCCTTGCACTTGGATCGTCATCACCACCATTGCGACGACCTTTGATGGTCACTTCCATCAATGTGTTTTCTGAAGAACTAAGTTGAAAAATAAAATGAGGTGTATTCTCCTTTTGGATTTCAATCTCCTTAATCAATTCGCCGTAGGACATATGCCTAATATGAACCCTATCCTTGCCCGCTGATAACCCTTTGAATTCAAACGAACCATCCAGCTGAGTTTTGGTAGATAGTCCACTTTGTTCCAAGAACACTGTGGCACCAACGATGGCTTCGCCGGTTTGACCATCCAATACTTTACCCTTGATTTTGGTAGCATAGGCCGCGCTAACCGAAATACTAGAGGCAAGTAATACCGTTAAAAAATTTTTCATTTTACTTAGATTATTATGAATCTTTTATTGTTGCTGCAAATATGACAGCTCAATTCAGATTCCCAAAATCTCAAGCGTTACAAGAAGGAAACAAGCCCCAGAAAGGGCTATACGAAAAGGAAACACACGTACACAAATATCTGATAACAAATATTTTATATAAAAAATAACCGCCATTAAGATTCTATTAATCAAATGTTAATAAATCATGAAACACCCAAAAGGTAACCCGCGAGATCCTCTCCTTGCTCAAGCCCCGGTTTTTTTCGCAAACGATGTCTGGCAACACGAAGGCTATCTTGCGAGATGCCTAATAATATGGCGATGTCTGTATTGTTTAAATTTATTTTAAGTAGAGCGATCAATCGCATGTCGGAAGATGTCAGTTCAGGGAAGCGCTGAATAAGCTTTTCAAAAAAGCTATGATGTACCCGCTCAAAAGTTCCCATGAATTCTTTCCAATGTACCCCTTGTGTAATATTATCATTTATTTGCACCACCATTTTTTGCATCTGCTTTTTTTGATCCCGTCGCTCATCTTTTACCATTTCTTTTAACTCATCACGCAGTTGCTCCAAAAATTGGTTATTACGAATCAAATTCAGTGTATATGACGTCAGTTCCTGCTCTTTCAGTGTGAGTTCCTGTTTAAGTTGCTTATCTTCTAACAACTGATTTTTAAGAGCTATTTCAGTTAATTCTCGCTCCGCTTCTTGCTTTCGGGATTCCGCAATTTGATTTTTTATTTTTATCTTCTGGCGACTATATAACGTATAAGACAATATAATCAACAAAATCAAAACGAGAATAGTTCCCAACAACATCATCGAATTGATCTTCTTTGTAACCTGCAATTTCTCAATCTCCTCTGCTTTCTGATTCATGTCATAAAGCGCCTGAAAAAAGGCGGTATGCCGGGCACCGTCCACACTATATAATTCCAGCACTAATTTACGGCTCCGTTCGGCATAGATATACGCACTATCCATCTCTCTCACCAATGCATAAGTTCTACTTAGATCTTTTGTTGTCGCTGCCATTTGATAGACATCCCCCAATCTTTCAGCCAGGCGAAGAGCAGCCGTCGTTAACTTTAGGCTTTCAGGGAATCTATTGGTCTTTCTAAATATATCGCCCATGTTATTTACTACAACAATCTTACCGTAGTTATCTTGCGTATCTTCATAAAGATCCTTTGCTTTTTCGAAATGATAATATGCGCTATCATATCTTGCAAGATCCTCATAAATACTCCCCAGATTTTCATGAATTTTTGCTTCACCATTTTTATTTGCCCCCTCACGATAGATTTGCAATGCACGTTTTTGATAAACAAAGGCCGAGTCATAATTACCCTCCTTTTCAAATAAATGTCCAATATTTCCAAGCACACCAGCCTCACCATTTTTATCCCCCTCCGTCTTGAACGAGTTTAAGGCTTTATTAAAATAGATCTTGGCAAGTTGATGTTGTTTATTGAAAATATTAAGCTCACCAATATCACTCCAATTAGAGGCAAGCAACTTCCTTGCATTTAATTGTGTATAGATGCGATCCGCCTGAAAATAATAATCTTGCGCTTGTCCATAGT
>DKIT01000231.1:368-1664 GCA_002454415.1 Sphingobacterium sp. UBA6711 | reverse complement strand
TGACACATAACCAACCAATTGCCTGCAAACAATTGCCCTGCAATAATAGGTCCTTATCGCCAACCGCTTTTGCATACTGCTTTTTGATAACTGTGATTGCAGAATCCGGATAATTTTGACTCAAAACTCTGATGCCCTTAAAAGACTCAATCTGGGCATTCAAAATAGCACAAAGGAATAATTGCGCAACAAATAATGTAAATACTATAAGATTATTAGAAATTTTCATATATGGAGTGAATAATCGATCTACAAATGTAAGCGACTTATGTTAACAGAATATTAAATCAAATCCGACGTCATGCACTTTAACATAACTATAACCTTCGATTCAACCAACCGTAAAAATGAATCCCTCTTATTGATATAGGAGCTTCAATAAGAGGGATAATATTATTTTGCTTCAAAAAACCACTAATGCCTGGATTTAAGCTCAATTAAGGGCGTTATTCTTTCTAAGATATCAAATGCTACCTCTGCCATTTTATTACCTTTATTATCCAATAACGGATTAACTTCAACAATCTCAAAACAAGCAACTTTCCCTGATCGAATAATACCTTCTAAAATCAATACGATTTCTCTCGGCAAAAATCCTTTAGGCACTGGCGTTCCTGTTCCATCAGAAATCAACTCACTATCCATACTATCCACATCAAATGAGATATAAATCATATCGCAATCCTTCAACATCTTAAGCGTTTCATCAACACACGTTTCAATTCCACGTTGTCTTGTGTCCTCCATGCGATAATTTTTGATACCCAAACGTTCGATGAGTNNTGACACCATAATAAATCAGATGATCAGGCTGGACTTTTCCTACAGGACCAGCAATCCGTTTGAGTTTGTTCCAAAACTCCTGAGTTGATTGGTCAATTTCATTGATTTTACACGACAGATTATCCTCGTTCAGCATGGCAGCCAAGGGCATACCGTGCATATTTCCTGAAGGAGTTGTATAAGGAGAATGAATATCCGCGTGTGCGTCTACCCAAATTACGCCAAGTTTTTTATCTGGGTAAGCTGACTTGATACCGCTGATTGTACCCATTGCTGAAGAATGATCTCCCGAAAATACCAAAGGAAAATTTCCAGACGAAAGGCTATCTTCAACGGTCGATGCAACTTGCTTACACTGTTCATATATTTGTTGAATATGCTTTCCAAAAGGATGATTATCGTTATGGTAAATTGAACTATTTCGTGTCGGCACATCCACAAACGGATAATTAATAAAATACTGACTTCCTTTATTAATAGCTGCAATCTCAATAGCGTCTATTCCCAAATCAG
>DKIT01000231.1:0-310 GCA_002454415.1 Sphingobacterium sp. UBA6711 | reverse complement strand
CCGATCTATTTTTTATCAATTCAATCATCTTCTCCATCACTAATTCAGATTTGTCAACGAACGCTCAATGATCTCCAAACAAGTGTTGACCTGATCTTCCGTAATAACCAGTGGCGGCGCTAAACGGATCTTATTGCCATGCGTTGGCTTTGCAAGAAGGCCATTCTCTTTGAATTTAAGACATATATTCCAGGCCAAATCGCTCTCTTCGTCGGCATTGATTACAATTGCGGTCAACAAACCTTTACCTCTAACTTCGGTAATCAAATCACTTTTTGCAGCAATTTTTCGTAAACCTTCTAAAAACAGA
>DKIT01000210.1 GCA_002454415.1 Sphingobacterium sp. UBA6711 | reverse complement strand
TTAGCATTGCTCAGTCATTTTAATCTGGCTGAATCGCAGCTTATTTTTGCCCTGTCACATACGCACGCCGGGCCAAGTATCTGTTCGACAGATGTTGGACAGCCTGGTGGCGAGTTGATTTTACCCTATTTGGAATTCCTCAAACAACAAGCGATATATTGTATTGAAACGGCAGAGCAAACATTGTTTAATGGAAGTCTTACCTGGAATTACGGTGTTTGTGATTTAGCAAGCAACCGGGATCTGGAAGTAGATTCGCAATATCTGATTGGTTATAACCCATTAAAAGAAGCAGATACAACCTTGTTGGTTGGACGGTTATATGATAAAACTGAAAGCTTAAAGGCAGTCATCTGTAATTACGCCTGTCACCCGACGAGCTTTGCCCATGAGAATGACTTGATCTCTCCGGATTTCGTCGGAGAAATGCGAAATACGGTGGAGCGTACGCTGGCAGTTCCTTGTCTTTTTTTACAGGGCGCTTCAGGAGATTTGGCTCCACGGAGACAGTATGTAAAGGATCCAGCTCTGGTAGAAGCCAATGGACGGCATCTGGGCTATGCTGTTCTCGCTACTATGGCCCAAGAAGTGCACGGTAACAAAAATTGGGTTTTTAAAGAGCCGTTGATTTCTGGGGCTCCACTAGCCTGCTGGGGATTTCAGGAACAGATTGTTTCGACCGATTTTAAACAGAGGATATTATCGGTTAGCGTACCTTACAAAAAGTTGCCTCGTCCGGAAGCAATTTTAGAAGAGTATGAAAACTGTACTGACCGTGTGATGAAAGATCGCCTTTGGCGGAAATATAATACCCGCAAATCTATCGGCGATCATGAGGATGCTATTATTCCGGTGTGGATCTGGAAAATGGGGGATGCTATCTTAGTGGCGCAGGCCAACGAAGCTTATTCCTGTTATCAAATCGAAGTGAGAGCCGAATTTCCAGATCATACAATCGTTTTTATCAATATCGCGAATGGTTATGTGGGTTACCTCGCACCGAAGGAGCTTTATGATAAAGATATTTATGCCGTGTGGCAAAGTCCCTATGCCAGTGGAGGCCTTGAAATACTTATTGAACAAACGAAATTAGGAATTCAAACATTATTAACCGATGAAACTCGATTGGATTGATGTCATTATTTTTGCCGTATATATTATTGGTATAGTTGTATTGGGGCTGTACGCATCGAGAAAAAACGCCAGCTCGAAGCGTGATTATTTTTTAGCGGGTGATAAGTTGCCTTGGTGGATGATCGGAGGAAGTATCATCGCCGCAAATATCAGCAGCCATCATCTTGTCGGTGCTATGGGCGCTGCATATAGTCGTGGTTTTGTCGCGATTACGCTAGAATGGGGAGCGATTCTAATCGGTTTTAATGCATTATTATGGATATTTCTCCCTTTTTATATCCGTAATGGTTTCTATACAATTCCTGAATACCTCGAAAAGAGATATGGCAACGCTACCCGGGTGCTTTATGCTATTTTGATCTTGTTTACTTATGTATTCTTGGAGATTGGGGCAGTGCTTTATTTGGGCGGTCTGTCGCTGCACTCTTTATTCGGCATTCCTATTTTATACAGCATTTTTGGAATGGCAATTCTGACCGGTTTATATACCGTATTAGGTGGGCTAAAAGCGGTGATATGGACAGAGATGGTGCAGCTTGTCATTTTGGTGCTGGGGGGAATCGTATTAACTTTTGCCACCATAGATGCTGCAGGAGGTTTTCAGTCTGTGGTAGAATCCTCCAAGGATTGGAAAATGTTTTATCCCGCTTCTGATCCTGACTTTCCTTGGACCATGTATTTAGGCGGATTGTTGTGTATCAGCGTGTTTTATTGTGCTACGAACCAGTTTATTGTGCAACGCGTATTGGCGGCAAAAAATGAATGGCATGGGCGTATGGGAGTTATCTTTGGTGACTATCTTAAATTTTTGGTTCCATTGATTATTACTATTCCAGCATTGGTGGCTCCAAAATTCCTGCCGCATCTCGATCAGCCCGATTTGCTGTTTGCAACACTGGTGGAAACCTTATTGCCCAAAGGTCTGGTAGGGTTGGTGATGGCTGGATTAATTTCGGCGATCATGTCCCATATTTCAGGAGCGATCAATTCCTGTACAACAATTCTGACCGTGGATATCTATAGCCAGTATATTAATAAAAATGCAAGCGACTACGAAGCCGTCCGTTTTGGTAAGCGTGCCGGAGTCGCTATTATCGTGCTCGGAATCATGAGCGCGGTCGTGCTGATCAGTTATTCGGATAGACCGGTTTTCCTTTATTTGATGAATCTGTATGGTCTTTTTACGCCAGGCATTGCAACGATGTTTTTAATGGGGGTTTTTTGGAAAAGAACCACATCGCAAGGTGCTTTGACAGCAGGTTTATTGACAATTCCCCTTTCTTTACTTTTGGAATACACATTACCTGAAATGCCGTTTTTTAATAGAACAGGCATTGTATTCTGGACTTGTATGCTTGCTTGCACAGTGGTCAGTTTGTTGACACCTGCGGTCTCCGAAGCAAGGTTGAAAAATCTGGTGTTGACGGGCGATTCTTTGCAGGTGCCAGATCAGGATAAAGCCGCTTACCGTGGATTTCGAAATCCGACCTTATGGTGGATCATTATAACGGTGTTGGTGCTCTATTTTTATGTACGTTATTTTTAGCTTAACTTGTTGACTTGTTAGACTCTTAAAACTTATCCAGATGATCGACCCAATACTGAAAGAATTAAATGCCAAGATAGCGGCTGTTTTTCCAAAAATCGTTTCAATACGCCGGCATATCCATCAGCATCCTGAATTGTCTTTTCAAGAATACGAGACAAGTGCCTATATTCAGCAACAACTCCGGGAATTGGGTATACCATTTGAGGTTGTCGCTCAAACAGGCGTTGTGGCTGTACTGACCGGCCAGAAATCTGCGAGTGATGATATTGTGGTATTACGGGCTGATATTGATGCGTTGCCGATAGATGAGCAAAATGATGTGGACTATAAATCGAAGAATAGCGGTGTCATGCATGCTTGTGGTCATGATTTTCATACGGCTAATCTGTTGGGGACGGCATCCCTATTAAATGATTATAAAGCTGAGTTTTCCGGTAAAATTGTACTGCTATTTCAGCCTGCTGAGGAAAAGATTCCCGGGGGAGCGATTCAGGTTTTGGAATCCGGGATTCTGGAATCTTTTGGTGGAACAATTAAAGCTGTTTTGGGGTTACATGTTAGTCCGCGTGTTGCTGTCGGAAAAGTAGGCTTACGTTCCGGCCGGTTTATGGCGTCGAGCGACGAATTCTATTTCACCATTAAGGGACGTGGTGGCCATGCTGCGGAGCCACATCGGGCTGTTGACCCCATTATGGTCGGTGCGCAGTTACTCACCACATTACAGCAAGTTGTCAGCCGGAAAGCCAATCCTGATGTACCATCTGTATTGACCTTTGGTCGTTTTATTGGAGATGGCGCGGCCAATGTTATTCCCGAAGAAGTCAAATTAGCGGGAACATTTCGTACCATGGATGAGGTATGGCGCAAGGAGGCGCTGGAAATGGTTGCTGAAATCGCCGCAACGCTTCCCGTATCGCTTGGTGCAAAGGTAGAAGTTGAAGTACGCCACGGTTACCCCGCACTTTATAACGATCCTGCATTAACACAAAAAGTCAAAACAATTATCGCGGAAACGATGGGCAATAGCGTGCCACAAGATCTCGAAATCTGGATGGCAGCCGAGGATTTTGNNTCAACATCCATAGCTGTTTTGGTCAATGCCGCTATTTCTCTTTTGAATGAATCAAATGAATAGAAAAAAATTCCTGATGTCTTCATTTGCGTTTGGATTGTCATTTGCCGTACAAGCCCATGAAGTATTTTCAGCAGGTCCGAAGGTAAAAAAGATTGGAATCATCGGACTGGACATTACACACGCCATTGCTTTTACAAGAGCGATTAATACGGCTGCTAGCAATCATCCCTATGGAAAATTCAGGGTTGTTGCGGCTTATCCCTATGGAAGCAAAACAATCCCTTTAAGTATCGAGCGTATTCCGAAAATTACAGCGGAAGTGCAACAGCTCGGGGTTTCGATTGTATCAAGTATTGCCGAACTATTGAGGAAAGTAGATTATGTGCTTTTGGAGACAAATGATGGAAATCTACATTTGGAACAGGCACTTCAAGTAATCAAAGCAAAAAAACCTTTATTTATCGATAAACCAATAGCGAATTCCTATGTGGACGCTTTCAAAATTTTTGAAGCGGCAAAAAACTACGATTGCCCTGTTTTTTCTTCAAGCTCATTGCGTTACATTAATGGGCTTCAGGAATTGGATCGAGCCAATATTATTGGGGCTGATGTCTATTGTCCGGCGGTAACGGAACCTTCACATAAGGATCTCTATTGGTATGGCATCCACGGGGTTGAAATGTTATTTGCGNNCCGGGATGTCGTTCGGTAAGGACTGTTCAGGAAAAGGGTACTTCGTTTTATGTTGGGGACTGGGCGGATGGAAGAATTGCCTCACTCCGTGGCATTCGCGAGGGGAAGGATGATTTTGGTGGTACGGTTTTTTTAAAGGATCGGATTGTGCATTTGGGACAATTTATGGGCTACGGCCCCTTGTTGGATAAGATCCTTCCGTTTTTCGAAACGGGCGTAAGTCCGGTAGACGAAAAGGAAACCTTGGCAATATGCGCATTTATTGACGCCGCCGAAGAAAGTAAATTAAACGGTGGCAAGGCATTTCTGCTTCAAAAATAGAGGCGGCGATTTCAAAAATAAGGGAGAGAGCCTACTTAATAATTACTCGTCACCGTAATCAACAATGGACTATTAAAGATTGAAGCGGGGGATATGACGGTTTCGTTCAGGGGAACAGTATTGCCATAACGCTCTTTTAATTTAGCTTTTACTTCGGGGCTGCTTAAATCAAAATCTTTCAGCTTTTCGAGCTTCCCAATTTCGATGTCTGCTCCACGTTGGTATATTTTCCAGATCAATTCCGAGCAATAGATCTTATCGTCTGACCATTCGAATGTCGCGTCGTAATTTTTGCCGATAAAATCTTTGCCGATTGCTTTCATTTTGGCTATTGTCGAGCTGTTTAGTACATTGTTGGCATTTTTGAGGCGTTTGACGGCGTAATGCTGCTTTTCGCCACGCGCAATCCAGTGTTCCAGCTTCGTTACAGTTACAGGCTGTACGGCTTCCAACACGTAAGGTTTGCCTTGTTCGTAAAAAATAATGCCACAATGGGAATAGGGAGAACNNGAAAAGCAGATAATACGTCGGATTCATATTGATATACTTTCTCCGTGCTAGCACCTTTCTTTAAAAGATAATCTATAGCTATGTTGTTTTTCATTAAGATCGCTTTTCCAAGTAATGTACATTGTGTGAAGCTATAGTCGGCTTTAACTTCATCTATACCCAGACGGTTTAGACTATTTAAAGAGGTTTTACGGATAAAATCTATGTCGTTTTTTTCTATTGCCGCCTTCAGTACTTCGAAATCATCGACTTGTCTGTTTCTCGCCAGAAATAAGTGATGAAATTGTTTGGCAATAGCATACTGATCCTTTTCTAAAATCCGATGAATGGCATTGCTGCTAAATTCCTCTACTGTGGAAAATCCATGCAGCTGACTAAAAAATAAAAGTATATTTTCAAAAGGGAGCATGGTCGTTTCGAGTTGCAGGAGGCCATGGAGGTCATTCGTGTCAAACAGCGCCTCTATGTGCTTCAGACTATCCAACGCCATCGTGCGAAGCNNAGCCAATTTGAGGATTTGGATACAACAAATCTGTGGTCGGTAATCTTATAACTGGCGGAAATGGGAGGAGTATCAAAGCTAATGATCGTTATTGTTGTATCGGATAGCTCATAGTGCTTTGATCGAAGATGTTCTACCGTTGAATTTGTAAATACCGCGTTTAAATCAACCTGAATTGTGTTGATTTGATTCTCCTCAGCCGACAAATTGTATCAAAGTATTCCTTGGTCGCTGATGTAAAAGGGCAGTCTGTCGCCTGTCTGTTGCTGTATATCAAACACCATCCTGCTTTGAGAAGAAAAAAGTACCGTAGGTAGGAATGAAAACCAACAAAGTAAGTAAAGACCTGTTTTGAACCCTAAGCGATTCATCGTATAAAATGATCGCATGACTAATCGTGGTATTGTTCTAAAAACTGATTGATCTGATTGGTTAATCCAAACGATTCGGATTCCAATAAATTGATTTCAGCTTGTATCTCCATTGTAGTCGGTGACGAGGTGAGTTTTCGATAGACCTGAATGTCCAATTCCAAAACGGCTAATTGTAGTGCTAAAAGATGCTTGCCCTCGATTGTATTGAGCTGCAGCTCATTGAAGGCATGCTTTAAACGTTCCAGTTCAGCAATTGATTTTTGGAAGTCATTTTCATCGGCCTTGCCAAAGTTTGGATAGGCTTCTCCCAAGGTACGAAAAGCATCGAGGTATTCTTCCTCGGACATTTCATAAATATTCGAATAGAGCATATTGTACGCATCGATGGCGTCAAAGGTCTCCGCATCCATTAAGTCTTCGCGATAGTCCTCGACCAACTGTTTGATGTCTTGAGATTCAATTTGTA
>DKIT01000092.1 GCA_002454415.1 Sphingobacterium sp. UBA6711 | reverse complement strand
GTCCCATTTGACCGCTCTGGAACCCCTCCAGACCTGTAACTCTCGTTACATTTAGAGCCTCTTATCGGAATCGAACCAATGACCTACTGATTACAAGTCAGTTGCTCTACCAGCTGAGCTAAAGAGGCTTCTAATATTTTTTAAACTTACATTCTATCAACGTCTGACCAAGTATTTCTACCTTTTCAGCGAGTGCAAATATCGAATTTACTTTTGATTTCTGCAAGTTTATTTTTTATTTTTTTTCATTTAAAGAACTAAGCAAACTTTCGTTGTTTTGAACCGTTGTTCCCTTGTTTGCTGATGCAAAGATAGACACAAAACTCACTTTACAAAAATATTTGTCAAAAAAAAACGACACTTTTCGGCAATTATACTGATATGCAGCACGATAATTTTTCATTGCATATTTGCCTATTTTGGTTATTTGCCTAATATACTATCTTTGGGCATGCAAATTTTACCGCAATCACTTTCAAAACTTACCCGATACTCCGCACTACTTACGGTGCTTTTAATAGGATCGGGTGAATTGAAGGCTCAAAATATTATTCAAAAATTGAGTAAAAAATTTCTTTCTTCAGAAAGAGACTCCACCCGTTCCGGTAGCTTTATGGTTTTACCGGCTGTAGGCTATGCGCAGGAAACCGGGGTGGAATATGGGCTCGCCAGTACTTATAATTTTTACATGGATAAATCCGATCCTACTATCCGAACATCAAGCGTCATGGTGATGGGAACATTTACATCCAAACACCAATCCAATTTCAAATTTCAATCCGATCTATGGACAACGAATAACGATTACCACTTTACCAGTGAAATTCGCTACCGAAACTGGCCATTTAATTACTATGGCATCGGCATGAACACCTGGAAAGATGATGAGGAACGTGTAGATCAAAAATTATTTCGTATCAAGCTGGATGCAGAGAAGAAAATTAGCAACCATCTGTACACGGGAATCAATGTACAATATGATCATTTCACCATTCGCAGCGATAGCTCCGATCGTATATTCAATCAATCTGATCTCATCGGCAAAGACGGTGGACAACAATTGTTGGTCGGCTTATCCCAGCTTTTTGACAATAGAGACAATGTTTCTTACAGCACAAGAGGTTATTATGCTAAATTACGGCTGGCCTATGCCCCCAAATTATGGACAAGCACCGATTTCACGGGAGCAAACCTAGACATCGATTTACGTGGTTTTATTCCGCTCCATAGCCAGATGACATTAGCTATCCAGGGAATTTTCCGTTCAACATTCGGAAAAACAGTTCCTTTTTATAATTATCGGGAGCTGGGTGGCGACATGATTATGCGTGGTTATTACCTAGGACGCTATAGAGACAAAAATTATCTAGCTTCACAGGCTGAACTGCGTTATCGCTTTCACCCGCGCTTTGGCATTGTTGGCTTCTCAGGACTGGGATCAACCTTTTCGAAGGAAAACAGCAGCCGATATATTCCGAGTTATGGCGGTGGCTTGCGTTATTTCTTCAGTCTTGAACATAATAGCAGTATTCGATTCGATTACTCTTACGGCGAGCAAAGACCGGGAGAAAAACGTCAATCCGGCTTCTATCTGTCCCTAAGCGAAGCGTTTTAGGATAGACTTTATATGCATAAAGGAGAACATCCATTCCTTAAAATATCAGGGAAAGATGTTCTTCTTTCTTTTTTTATTATACATCGAAACTGCTTTTTCTAATGACTACACGAACTAACCTATACAATTAACCGAAATGATTCAAGCTCACTAAAACCGAATCAGAAAATTCTCCTTTCGTTGGCCTTGTCTAAAGTAAACCAAACCAATTCGAAACAAGTCGATCGTAACCACCACACGACTATCCTGTTTCAACTGATTCCAATATTGTTCTCTCTTCTCAGATTGATGAGGTTCGTTTATGATCAATACATCCCTATCCTGCACTGTTCCCAAAAAATCAAGATCAAGTTCATCCCGATCGATATAATAAAGATGTCGATAGGCATAGCGTCCACAATGATACTGCAAGAGATTTGGATAAACCTGCTCGGAATGGTCTGTCCAGTAAGTAAATTGATCGTATACGAATGTTCGCAATAACCGATTGACCAACGCGTACTTTTTCTGTTCTACCCTTTGGGCGTTCTGTATTGCTACGGGCAATATCAAAACATCCTTAGCAGACTCCTCCTTTTGATAGATTACTTCATCAACTAATTTATACACAAAAGGAGAATGGGTCCCATGGCGGCTATGGGATACAAGATAATGCCGCCAATACTTTAGCCGATAGTTCATTTCGCTGCAAACATCGCTATTTTTTTTGATTTTTCACATGGAACATCGTAGCCGGACCTGGCTGATGTCATGATATCAAACCAGATTTTTTTTCTAAAGAAAAAAGAACGACCTTAAAACTGAAGCACAAAAACACTGCCCTTCCCTTCTGTACTGTTGAGAAAAATAGTTCCCTTGTGCAAAAGCATGATCTGCTTGCTTAAAGTCAATCCTACACCGGTCCCCGTCTTTTTTGTGGTAAAAAATGGCGTGAATATCTGTTCCTGGAGATCGGCAGGAATTCCTGCACCATTATCTTCAATCCGAATCTGAACCTTACCATCGACTTCGAGAGCAGATAAACTGATATAAGCCTCTTCCCTGTTTTTCACGGCATCGATAGCGTTCAACATTAAGTTAATAATAACCTGCTCGATCAAATTAACGTCTGCAGACAGCACTAAACGGGTATTTTTCAAGATGATATCGACGTCAATATTTTTCTGTATCAATGTCGGTTCAAGCAGTTGATAGATATGCTCAAACAACTGTGCGATCTGAATAGGCGCAAGTTGTGGCTGATCGACTTTATTAATCATGCGATAACTTTTCGCAAAATGTAATAAACCTTCACTTCGACGTTTGATAGTTGAGATACCTATTTTCAGATCTTCAATATCTTCATGTCCCTTAAAATGGTCCAGACGGCCGTTCAGGGTTTCGGCCAGCGAACTGATCGGAGCAATGGAATTCATAATTTCGTGGGTGAGCACACGCAATAATTTATGCCAGGCTTTTGTCTCCGTTTCATCTATCGCTTCGTTGATATTTTGATAAACAACGATCCGGAATACGGCATCCTGTGTCTCAAAACTTGAGCTTTGAATCAATAATTTGATTTTTCCCTTACTTGACTGAACAGACTCCATTTGTTGATGCCCATTTTCAAGCAACATGGTTTTTTCGTAAAGATCACTATTCTTTTTCTTGAGTCCGGCTATGTTGCCAAGATGCGGCAAATGGAACAACTGTTTAAAGGCATCGTTTACCCACATCACCTTACCACTATCCCTTTCGTAGAATATGATGGCCGAATTCAACATATTGATTACACGATCCAGGTATTGATGCTGAATTTCCTGTTTAATACTGATCTCCTTATAAGTTTCATTGATCTGATTAAAAGCAAGGAAAAGCTGCCCCTCTACTGATTTTGTATTTTTCACCAAGAAACGACGGGTAAAATCACGGTATTTGACTGCTTCGGAAAACTCAACCAATTGCCGGGCTAAAAAATTATATTGTGCATATAAATTGAATCCAAGGTACAGCATGATACAGAAGATTAAAGCAGCCTGTACGTATTCACGTTTAAGTAGTAAATAAGCAGCGCCGACAGCTGCTAAAAGCAGCAAAATAATCTTGATCGCATTTAGGATTTTTCCGAGTCTCATGGATTAAATATCATATTTCTCCAAACGTCTATAGAGGGCTGCCCGCGTTAGTCCCAGTTCCTTTGCGGCTTTACTGATATTGCCATTATAACGTTCAATGGCAGATTTAATTGCCTTGCGTTCGAGTTCTTCCAAATTTTGACCACCAGCTGTAAGCTCAACATCCTGATTGTTTACCTGTTGTTCAATTGGCGAGAAGAAAAGATCATTTCCAGCTATGCTCAGCTGGTCGGCCATGATCACAGCACGCTCAATACTGTATTGAAGTTCACGGACATTTCCTGGGAAATGGTAGGCAAACATTTTTTTGACGGCATCTGCTTCAAAGCCTTCAATACGTTTATTGTATTTTTTGGAATAAATATCGAGGAAATGCTCAGCCAATAACTTGATATCCTCACCCCTTTCACGTAAAGGTGGCACCTGAATTTCGACCGTATTAATCCGATAGATCAAATCTTTTCGGAAACGGCTCTCATCCGCGAGTTGTTTAAGCGGAACATTCGTTGCAGAGATCAAACGGATATCGACGGGAATCGGTTGATATGATCCTAAAGGGGTGACTTGCCTATTTTGCAATACAGTCAATAATTTAGCCTGCTGCTGTAAAGAAATATTACCAATTTCGTCGAGAAACAACGTTCCTCCGCTTGCCGCTTCGAAGCGTCCTTGACGATCTTCGCGGGCATCCGTAAACGCCCCTTTTTTATAGCCAAAAAGTTCACTCTCAAACAATGTCTCGGTCAGGGCGCCTACATCAACTTTCACATAGGTTCGGTCTGAACGTAAAGATCTTCGTTGCACTGCCTGCGCAATCAAATCTTTACCGGTTCCATTTTCACCTAATATTAAAATATTGGCATCTGTGGGCGCGATTTTTTCCAATTTATATTGAAGTTCATCCATGACGACCGAGTTTCCGATCAGGTCAGGACTGCTCGCACTGACCAACAAGGAACTTTTGCTTTTCTTTTCTTTATTTTTAGACTCCGCAAGAGTACCTTCAATCGTTGCCAGCAATTGTTCATTTTCCCAAGGTTTCACGACAAAATCTGAAGCTCCCTGTTTCAAGGATTTGACAGCTAGATCGACAGCGCCGTAAGCTGTAATCATGATCACATGTACCTGTGGAAATTTCTCTTTAATTCGTGACAACCAATATAACCCCTCATTGCCTGTATTAATCGTGCTTTTAAAATTCATATCTAAAAGCACCAGATCATAAGGTGTCTTCTCGAGATGTGCAATTAGATTCTCCGGATTAGGTTCAACTTGAATATGACTGACTTTAGGTTTAAGCAAGATTCTTGCCGCAGTTAATAAATCCTGGTCATCATCCACGACTAAAATAGATGCTTTTTTCATAATTCCTGACTTCATTGAAGACACTAAGATAACTATAAATTCAACGAGCCCGCGTAATAATCATTGATATATTTTTGTAGCAGCCACTCATACTGCTTGACGACCAATTGAATCTGGCTGTTGTCGAATTTGTTTTTTGCTGTCAAAAAAATCACTGAATTACTATTTCCCAATTCGAAAACTACCTTGGCAATACGAAAAGATTCCGCAAAATTTTCATTTTGACTGCGTAATTGCGTAATCATGTTACTTGCGTTCTGCAGATTAAAGACGGCATTGGACGTCGCTGACCGTAAAACATTTTTTTGGATCTCTTTCTGAAATTTAGCCGTCTCCAGGTCTAATTTTGCCAAACGGACGTTGTTGTAAACCTGTAAGTGATTAAAAATAGGAATAGATAGATTTAAGGAAATAGACTTTCCGACGTTATTACGCATTTGTGACCAATAGGTTCCCTGAATTCCTATTTTAGAATAATTGGATCCTAGTCCAGCACTCAGGCTTAACGAGGGATAATAGTATGATTTTGCAATTTTAATATCCCGCTCCGCCACTTTGCTCCGATAATCCAAAGCCTTAATATCAGGCAATTGGTCGACAGCCATATCATACAATTGCTTTTCATCCAAACGCTGTCCAGTCTCATTTATTCCGATATTATCCAATTCCCCCAATTGATTTTCAGCCATATTCAATAAAGCGGCGAGTTTGACCCGACTGCTGTACAGCATTTGACGGTTATTTTCTATTGTATTAATATCATTTGCCAGTTGCCCTTTCAGGTCAAAATAATCTCCTGGATTGATCGCACCTTCTTTATGCANNCCGGGTTACCTCCGTCTGCATTTCCGACTGCCGCAATATATCCTGGGCGGTCAAACTTTGAATATAAGCCGTGATCACATCCAGCTTCAAGGCATTAATCTGTGTATCAAAGGTCAATTTACCCGCAGTCTTTGCATCGGCACTCATACGAATTTCGTTAAATAGACGAAAGCCCCTAAACAACGGGAGGCTCGCTCCCAGAGAAAAATTCCCTGTCGAGTTGTTGGATGAAATATATTGAAGGGTAGAATTATCCTGCGATCTTCCGGATGTCAGGCTATGCTGCAGACTTGCATTTACATCGGGAAGTCTATTAGCTTTAGCCTGCGCCAAATTTACGTCTGCACGCTTCACATCCAGTTCATTCTGCAGTAAGCTCGGATTGACTTTTACAGCCAATTGTATACATTCAGCTAATGTTCGCTTAGTCATTTGCTTATCGTCGCCACTTGTAACTATTGCTGTCCCCGTCTCTCTTTCCAATAGTGCCTGCCCAGCCTGTTGCGCTTCCGCGCTGGCATAACTCAATAAAAAGCATAACGTCGTATATATATAGACTTTCTTCATATCCATTTTTTATTTTCTTGCTGACCATCGCCATGCCAAACAGGTAATGCGCTAAATGTCAAAAGAATACAAAAAATGAATTTTGAAAAATGTTCATTAATGAACAGTCGGTGTGCGTAGTTGGACAATTAAAATCCACAAGAGTATAAATAGGAGAATGACAAAGATCAAATTTGGCATTTATTCGTTTATTCAACGGATATACATCGGTGCTTATACGGAGCTTATTCGGTTCCAACCGAACGAGTACCGAACAAGCACCGAACAAGTACCGAACAAGCACCGACCAAAGTACGAAGATGCTATGATTTAGATTCGGATTTAAGCCTAAATAACGAACAAGGCAAAAAGGATACAACATCATGCTATCCTAACGTCAAAGCTGCTGTAAAGTTACCATCTTAAAAGGTGATCGTATACTATGAATAAGATCAAAGGAATACCGAATAAGGATAATTGTATCCAAAACCTTCAACCTGAGCACAGCCTGTGGTTACAGTTGTTCCAAGCACTTCAGTTAGCGCAATAGATAGCAAAAAATGACAGTTGTACGTCTTCGTACAAGAAGTGTCCGCTATCGAACAGTGAGCGCTAAACAAAACAAAATAAAAGACTATAAATCAGTAAATTAAATTATTGGCACAGCTTTCATAGTTACATACCAAATTGATATTAAATTATGGACAGACCTTTAGAAAAGAAGAAGTGGAATAGCAAGCGTATCATGACTATCGTAGGCGTTGCTGGCCTAGTTGGGTTAATCAGTGCCAGTTTTTACTTTACTTCTGGCAAGAGCAAACTCAATGTAGAAGCTGACCGCATCTCTATCGTCGAAATAAAGAATGGAAACTTTCAAGAATTCATCCCCATCAACGGAACGGTGCTTCCAATCAGCAGCATCTACCTCGATGCTTCTGTTGGTGGACGTGTGGAAGAAAAATTTGTGGAAGATGGCACTGTTTTAAAGAAGGGGGATCCAATCATGCGTCTATCCAATACGGATCAGGAACTCACATTAGTGCAACAGGAAACCCAAGTTTTGAACCTATTGACGCAGTCACAGATCGCACAGACTAATGCGCAACAAGCTTCCATAAACAATCGCAACCAAATGGCCGATGTCGAACAAGCTTATAGAGAAGCTGAGCGTGTCTACAATCTGAATAAAAAATTGTTGGCCGAAAAAGCGATAGGTACACAAGAATTTGAAAAATCCAGAAACGAATACAATTATCAAAAAGAGCGTGTCAGTTTGACCAAACAGATCCTAAAACAGGACGAGATATCCAATGCACAAAAGACCAATCAGGACAAGCAAACTTACCAACGTACACAAAGTGCCTTGGAACTGATGAAAAGAAAAATTGGTGATTTGATCGTTAGAGCCCCTGTTGACGGGCAATTGACAGCATTTGATGCCGAGATCGGTCAAAACAAAAATGCTGGCGAGCGCTTAGGACAAATTGACGTTTTAACAGGTTTTAAAGTCCGTGCTGATATTGACGAACATTACATCAACCGTATTTTCCCTGATCTGCAAGGAGAATTTTCCATCGGTGATAAAACGTATAAGTTACGCATCAAAAAGGTGTATACACAGGTTACCAATGGACGATTCCAAGTTGACATGGAATTCATCAATGATGTTCCAAAAGGAATCCGCCGTGGTCAGACCTTACAGATACGTTTAGCCTTAAGCGACGAAACAAAAGCATTGTTATTGGCAAAAGGCGGATTTTATCAACAGACCGGTGGCAACTGGATCTTTAAATTGGATAAAAATGGGTCTACAGCATATCGTGTGGATATACAACTGGGAAGACAGAATCCTGAATATTATGAGGTTATCAAGGGTCTACAACCGGGAGATAAAGTTATCGTATCAAGCTATGAGACCTACGATAAGGTTCAAGAATTGAATATTAAAAAGTAAAAATCGTAGGCGCCGTTATTAAACAGCAACCTTAAGAGATCGATAAACATTAAAAGAATTTAATAACAGAAAAAAGTACTACCTAAAGCAATTATGCTAAAGTTGCAAAACATAAAACCATGAGCACAAAAAATATGATCAAGATCACAAATCTTCAAAAGTATTACCGTACCGAAGAAGTGGAAACCGTAGCATTAAACAATTTGAACATCCATGTCAAAGAGGGAGAATTTGTTGCTGTAATGGGCCCCTCAGGATGTGGAAAATCAACCTTACTCAATATCATCGGATTATTGGACGATTTAGATGAAGGAAGCTACCTGTTTAATGACATTGAGGTCGCCAAATTCAAGGAACGTGGTCGTTCAGATCTTCGCAAGCACAATATCGGTTTCGTATTTCAAAGTTTCAATCTGATTGATGAGCTGACGGTTTTTGAAAACGTTGAACTTCCTCTGGTCTATACTAACGTCCCCGCAGCAGAGCGTAAAAAACGTGTAGAAGAAGTTCTTGAGAAGGTTCAGATCATGCACCGTCGCAACCACTTTCCACAGCAGCTCTCTGGGGGTCAACAACAGCGTGTAGCCGTTGCTCGCGCAGTGGTCAATAATCCTAAACTTATCCTTGCCGATGAGCCGACCGGTAACCTCGATTCCAATAACGGTAACGAAGTTATGCAGCTTCTTACCGAACTAAATGAAGCTGGAACAACAATCGTGATGGTAACACACAGTGAACATGATGCAAAATTTTCTGATCGTGTGATCCGTATGTTGGACGGACAAGTCATTATGGAAACAAGTACCATATAAGAAATTAACGCTGTGACCAAATAGTAGCACCATAAACCGAAGATGATGAGCAGTATTAAACTAATTTTTAGACAACTATGGCGGAATCGCCTCTTTACATTTTTAAATGTATTTGGACTAGCCATCGGAATAAGTGCCTGTTGGCTTATTTTCCGTATCGTCAATTATGAATTTAGTTTTGACCAACATCATCCAGAAAGGGAACAGATTTATAAGGTACATACTTTTTATGAAGAAAAAGAAAAAATAGACCATTTCGATGGCGTTCCAGCACCATTACCTGCATATATGAGGGAAAGCTTCCCGAATGTTGAACTTACAGTCCCTCTATTTAAACAATATTTTGAACGCGTCAGTAATAACACTCGTGTACGCAAAATAGAATTTGAAGATCCGTCCGAAATCATAGGCACCACGGGAGACTACTTCAAGATGACGCCTTATGTTTGGTTGGCAGGCGATCAAAGCAATATTTTAAAGAATAGCCATGACCTTATACTGACGGAATCACGGGCAAAGTTATATTTTCCAGGAACTCCAATAAACCAAATCATAGGCCAGACACTATCATATGATAGTACGCTATTCAATGTCAGCGGTATTGTGAAAGATTTGGCTCATCCAAGTAGCTTTCTGGGAAAAGAATTTATCCGTATTCCGGACAAGGAATGGACTAGCAACAACTGGAACAATTCAAATTCCAACTGGCAGCTTTTTATCAAAGTAAAATCATCAGCATCACTTCCCAATATTCTAAAGGCAGTCGACAAGAAAATTTACGAGATGACACATGCAGAATTTGACAAGTTCGGTTTTAAGATGCATTTAAATACTGTAGCTTTAAAAGACTTACACTTTACGTCCTATGCCCAAAATAACGTAGATAAGAAAATCATGTATGGCCTGATCGGTATCGGTATATTTCTATTGTTATTAGCCTGCGTAAATTACATCAATCTAGCCACAGCCCAAATACCACAACGAGCAAAGGAAATAGGTATCAGAAAGACGTTAGGAGAAAGTCAAAAAAGAATTACCAAATCATTTTTATTGGAAACGTTTTGCATTACCGCTTTTTCAGTTGCTTTATCGTGGCCACTACTTATTATCATTCAAACAATTTTAACTTCATATATTCCTGATCAGCTCGAGTTATATCCCGATCATTGGGGGGTATTGTTCTTTTTAGCAGCTCTTACGATCCTGATTACTTTAATCTCCTCTGGCTATCCTATCCTGTTAACGAATAAAGTTAAGATCGTTGAGGTCATTAAAATTTCGAATACACAAAGCATCAAATTTGGCAATTTATCCTTTCGAAGAATACTCATTATTTTTCAATTCTTGATTGCACAATTATTTGTTATTTCAACATGCATCATCGGTCTACAGTTGAAACATGTATTACAAAGTAATCCTGGTTTCGATAAGGATGCCATTATCACCTTACACTTCCCCAGTAAAAGTTATCAGGATAGTAATGTTGATCCTTTCGTGTTCAAGCAAGCGCTTAAGCGTATTGCGGGGGTAGAGCAGGCTTCTCTGGGACATCTGCCCATGAGCAACGACCATTGGGGAAATGCTCTTTTTGCCAAAAGCGATACCGGGGAAGTACAAACAGATGTACAGATGAAATTCGTGGATCAAGATAACTTTAAGCTCTATAATTTTAACGTGCTTGCCGGCCGCCCGCTGCATTTGGCCGATACGAGCACAGGCATCGTCTTAAACTTAGCCGCCGTTCAAAAATTGGGATTCCAATCTGCAAATGACGCCATCGGAAATTTTGTTACGTTTAAAGATAAACAAAGACAGATTGTAGGAGTAACTAACAATTTTCACACAAAAAATCACCATACGGCCATCCAACCGGTCGCTATGCTCAGTTCTGCAAAAAAATGGGAGTTAAACAGGTTAAGCGTCAAACTGAACCGCAATTCAGTGACCTGGCCAGAAACGTTAAAACAGATTGAAAAAGCGTGGAAACAATATTATCCCAAGGCTCCGTTTAAATACGATTTCTATGACCAACAAATTAAAGACTTATACAGTAATGACCTGAAGTTTTCAAAGATCATCAATCTATTTACGTCGACAACAATTCTGATCAGCTGTTTGGGGCTGATTGGCTTGGTTACCATTACTACGGTACAACGGACAAAAGAAATCGGCATACGCAAAGTATTGGGAAGCACCGTAATGGGAATTATCGGATTATTATCGAAAGATTATATCAAACTTATCGTCATTTCTATTTTAATCGCTACACCGATTGCCTGGTGGGCAATGCACAAATGGTTGGACGATTTTGCCTATAAAATAGATCTATCCTGGTGGATGTTTATGATTCCGGCTGCCGCGACTCTTTTTATCGCATTCTTTACCATGGGGTATCAATCTATAAAAGCCGCACGTGCAAACCCTGTCCATAGTTTGAGAGATGAGTAGTATAACAAAGAAGCTCAACAGCGATTAAGGAAAGTAATGGCAATCAGTAAGCAAGATAAACCTAAGGAGAACAAATAAAAATTTTGATCAACGCAATAAACACCGAACCAAATGATAAAGAACTATTTAATAACCGCAATCAGAGAGTTAAGGAAACGGAAATTCTATACCGCTATCAATATTCTAGGTTTATCAGTCAGTCTTACTGCCTCTATATTAATTATTCTCTGGGTTCAGGATGAACAGAGCTTTGATAAATTCCATTCAGATTATGAACAGATCTACAAAGTCAATTCACATTTAGACCCTGAACACAATGGTTCGATATGGGGAGGATCTCCCGGTCCTATAGGAAACTATGCGCAAAATGTACCGGAGGTAGACTATGCAACGCGAGTTTCACAGGATGACGATGTCACCTTGGTCAATGATATGCTAAAACGTCCCGTAACCAATATGAATATCTATTATGTTGACAGCAATTTTTTCAACATGTTTCATTTTCCATTGCAAGCGGGTTCTCTATCAGGTTTTCAGGCAAACTATAAACAGGCACTGATTACCCCATCGACTGCTGAAAAGCTTTTTAGTACCCAACAAGTTATCGGAAAGACTTTCCGTTACCAAAAAGATCTTTTCACTGTGGCGGGTATCCTAAACGATATCCCACAAAACTCCTCGATGCAATTCGATGTGGTTATCCCATTGGGTTATCACGCGCAGCGGTTTACAAACTGGGGCGGTAACGGTAAATGGAAAACAATCGATGAAGATATGGGTAACTACAGTTTTTCTACTTATGTGAAAGTCAAACCTCATGCTTCAGCAGCACTTGTCGGAAAATCTGTTACAGACACCTATACCAAAGCCCGCAACGGTGAAAATTCAACCATATTTGTTTTGGATCCATTAAAGACCCTGCATTTAATTGCGCCTGACGGTAATAAATCGACGCTTCGCATGGTGCAGATTTTCGGGATCATTGCTCTATTACTGTTGGTCATCGGTGCGGTAAATTATATCAATTTAAGCACAGCAAGAGCATTGGACCGGGCAAAAGATGTTGGTATTCGAAAAATAATCGGTGCGAATCGCTTCCACTTATTTATACAGTTCATCACAGAAACCGTTGTTGTATTCCTATGCTCGTTACTCATCGCTTTCATTCTTATATTGATCCTTCATACGGGGTATAATCAGATCGCACAAAAGTCCATCAGTTTTTCTTTTCATAATACTGCCATATGGCTGTACATTGGCACGGCAATTATCGGGACATTGGCACTGTCCAGTATTTATCCGGCGATACAACTGTCTTCATTCAATCCAATTCATTCGTTAAAGGGAAAATCCATAAAAGGTGTATCCTCAAATACGATGCGTAAAATATTGGTAGTTTTTCAATTTACGCTCTCCGTGACACTGATCGTATGTACACTGGTCATCCGAAATCAATTGGCTTTTATTCAAAAGATCAACCTCGGCTATGACAGGGATCATGTCATTACGCTTGGTCTTCCAGAAGAAGCCTATAAGCACATGGACGCCATACGTACCGAACTTACGAATAACAATGCTATACAAGCCGTCTCGCTATCCGGTGTGTACAACATGACTGATTTTGGAAATGCCACAGGCGATATAGACTGGCCTGGCAAGTCCAAGGATAACAAATTGATTGTTGCTCAGGCCACCATCGATAAGGATTTTATACCGTTGATGAACATGCAATTTCTCGAAGGAAAAAACTTTAGCGGCATGCCAGCTGATTCGTCTNNGACCTTAGCGAAGCAAATGGGTTTAAAGCCGCCATACGTAGGATCCAATATGAGTTTCCACGATTTTCCCGGACAAATCATCGGAGTGGTAAAAGATTTCCACTTTAAATCCATCAAAGATAAAATCGGCCCCATCGTCTTTTGGACACGTTGGGGAGCGGGCACCCTGTATGTTAAAACGAGTACGACAAAGGCTCCTGAAGCCATTAAAGCGTTGGAAAAAATCTATAACCGCTATCCTTCGGATGCTCCATTTAACTATACTTTTATTGATCAGCAATTCGATAACCTATATAAATCCGAGCAGCGCACAGGTTTGTTATTCAATATTTTTGCTGGCATCGCCATTTTTATATCTGCTTTGGGCTTATTTGCCTTGGCGACCCATGAAGCACAGATGCGGATAAAGGAAATCGGTATCCGCAAAGTACTTGGAGCGAGCACTTTCGGTGTTGTCAGACTATTGGGCAAAAATTTCGTGGTACTCGTCTCCATTGCCATTTTGATTGCATGTCCTATCGCGGTTTACCTGATGAAACAATGGTTAAGCAATTTTGCCTATAAAACCGATCTAGATGCGCAGACCTTTGTTTTGGGAAGTATGCTAGCTCTTTTGATCGCGATTGTCACCGTTAGCTATCAAGCTATTCGTGCCGCTTTGAGTAACCCCGTAGATAGTTTGAGAGACGAGTAAAGGAAAAAATATAATAATAGTCGACTAATGGCATGCACTAACAAAGAAATAAACCAATGATACAAAATTATATAAAAATAGCCTGGCGCAACATCCTAAAAACCAAAGGGTATTCAACTATCAACATAATCGGCTTAGCAATTGGCTTGGCCTGCTCCTTATTAATTGTCATTTATGTAAAGAATGAGCTTTCCTATGACAAATATCATCTAAACAAAGATCGCATTTACCGCATTGTTCATGGTTATAAGGATGTCAGCAGTACCGAACAGCATCAGATCTGGGGAAATGCGCCCATTGGTGATGCCCTGCAGGCAGACTTCCCGGAAGTTGAGAAAGTCGTTCAGTTTTCCGGACAAACGTCTATCTTACTCAAACAGGGGGACAAACGGTTTCAGGAGGAAAATGTATTTTTCATGGATTCCACAGCATTTGATGTATTTAGCTGGCAGATTTTGGCCGGAGATCCTCACAAAGCCTTAAAAAACCCTTATTCGGTCGTATTGACAGAAAGTACGGCCAAGAAGTATTTCGGTGATCAGAATCCCATAGGTAAAACACTGGAAGGGGGCTTAGCTGCCGGTCGCGCCGATGCAGGTTTGTATACGGTTACGGCGGTAATGGCAGATGTACCGGCAAATTCACATTTTACGTTCGATGCCCTTCTTTCCATGAGTACATTCCGAAAAGCGCGGCCTGAGATTTTTGGCAAAGAGGGCTGGGATTATGTAGATTTTTATACTTACTTCCTCGCTTCAAAAGACTTTGATATTTCCAAATTTGATCAGAAAATACCAGATTTCCTTAAACGGCATATTCCTACGGCTGAAAATGCGAGTTCACGCTATAATTTTCATCTCGAGCCCATGCTTCTAGCGTATATGCACTCGTCAGCAGATAGACAACCGGGTTCGACGGGCAGTTACCAAAACTTGTATATATTCACGATCATTGGGGCATTTATATTACTTATTGCCTGCGTAAATTTCATGAACCTTGCCACTTCAAGATCCATGGAAAGGGCAAAAGAAGTTGGAGTCAGAAAAACCATCGGTGCGAGTAAAAGCAACCTGATCCTTCAGTTTATGTCAGAATCATTGCTTCTCGTGTTTATCAGTAGTATTCTGGCTATCGGTCTTGTCATTGCTTTTCTTCCCTTTCTGGGAGCATTCTCAGGAAAACATCTCAATTATTCATCATTACAGGATGGGACGACTTGGACTATATTCATTTTAACCACACTCTTTACCGGTATTTTGGCCGCCAGTTATCCAGCCTTGGTCCTCGCTAATTTTAAACCCATCAAAATACTTAAAGGTTCCTATAGTAACAGTAAAAGCGGAACATTTTTACGGAGAGGCTTGGTCGTTCTTCAATTTTGCCTTTCTATTGCGTTGATCGCCGGTACAGTGATTGTATTCTCTCAGATGAATCAATTGCAGCAACAGGATCTTGGATTCAATAAAGAGCAACGGCTGGTCATAGATTATAATTTTGACGAAAAAGTTAATCAAAATTTAGAAGCTATTAAATCAACCCTTGCTAAAGATAAAGATGTGTTATCCGTAACCGCTTCGCGCACCGTTCCGGGAACTTTTTTCCCCAATGCTGGTACCGAAATTATGTCTGCAAATGGAACAATGGCTCCATTTGCTCCTTTCCTATATGAAATAGACATAGACTTTATCCCGAATATTGGCTTAAAAGTAGTCGCAGGTAGAGCCTATTCAAGAGATTTCCCGGCAGATACGTTGCATTCACTTGTTATCAATGAATCCGCGGCGAAACTATGGGGATACACGGATCCCAAAGATATTATTGGGAAACAGTTTAGACAATGGGGCCGGGAGGGAACAGTTATCGGTGTCGTAAAAGATTTCAACTACCTCTCTTTACACCGTAAGATTGAACCCTTGGCATTACGATTAGATCCTGGTAGCAGCCGCTATTTAACCGTAAACATCCAACATGTCAATCAACCTGCAACTATTGCTAGAATAGGTAAGAGTTGGAATGAGCTGGTGCCAAGTCGACCATTCTTATATAGCTTTCTCGACGATAATTTCAATCGGCAATATGAGGCAGATTTTAATTTCAGAAGACTATTTTCAGCTTTCTCCGGATTGGCACTTTTCATTGCTTGTCTGGGCTTATTGGGACTCGTGACTTATACGGCCCAACAGCGGACAAAAGAAATCGGAGTCCGTAAGGTTCTGGGTGCTTCCATTTATAATTTGGTGGTTATGCTTTCTTCTGATTTTATCAAATTACTCATTATAGCACTTTTGATTGCGACACCTTTATCATGGGTCGCCATGAATAAATGGCTGAACAACTTTGCTTATCATATCGAACCGCAATGGTGGATGTTCGCTTTTGCTGGTTTTACAGCTGTCGTGATCGCTTTGATCACGGTTAGTTTTCAGACACTAAAAGCTGCTAGGGCAAACCCTGTAGATAGTTTAAGAGACGAATAAATAGAAGAAATAAAAACATGCTCCGCATGTTAGCGAGAGAAAACAAACTCATACGATCATGATCAAAAACTATATAAAGACTGCGTGGCGAAGTATTGGAAGCAACCGATTTTTTAGTATCCTCAACATTAGCGGGTTGGCAATAGGGATATGCGTTTCGCTTTTATTATTCGCTTTTATTAGACAGGAATTGAGCTTTGACACAATGTATCCAAAAGCCAACAATATTTACCGTGTCTATATGAAACTATCTGCAGCATATAATCAAGAAAAGATGATCACGCTACCTAATGCGGTAGGCCCAGCTTTAAAAGCTGACATCACACAGGTGGATAACATGGTACGGCTCGTAAAAGAGGGTTATGGAGCCACGGCTTCTATACGTACTGAAAATGATAATTTCTCCGAAAAACAATTGTACCTAGCAGATTCCTCCCTGTTTTCCATATTCGATTTTCAATTTATTGAAGGTAATGCGCATACCGCTTTTTTAAATAAAAAGAGCATTGTTTTATCCCAATCCTCAAAAGAAAGATTATTCGGTAAACAGGAAGCAATAGGCAAATTAATTAGCATCAACCAGCGGGATACTGTGCAGGTCACGGGTGTTTTTAAAGATCTTCCAGCAAATAGCACATTAGATTGCAACATGGTCATGAATATCATGGATTCATGGATGGGGCAAAATGTACATTGGAGCAATGCAAGTTATGAAACGTATATCCTATTAAAAAAAGGAACAGATCCAAAAACCATTGCCCAAGAAGCGACCAAACTAATTGATAGATACATTGAAAAAGACCATCAATATTATACGCAATTTTTTCTCCAACCATTGTCAAAGGTACACCTCTATTCAGCAGACCTAACCAGTGGAGTTACGACACGCGCCGGAAATATAGACATTATTAAGACACTATCAGTTCTTGCCTTTCTCGTCATTATGATCGCATGTATCAATTATATGAATCTAGCGACAGCCAAATCACAGAAAAATGCGAAACAGGTAGGTGTCAACAAAGTACTTGGTGCTAGCCGTAGCCAGCTTATTATCCGTTTTTTTGTAGAAACCGCAACTATCAGTTTCTTCGCTATGCTTATCGGAGTTATCCTCGCCATTACACTCATTCCTGCGTTCAATTTGGTCGGTAAGACCGATATGACAATTCGACATCTTCTTCACGGGGATATGCTTGGAATATTGGCATTAGCATGGCTAATCATTACACTCATCGCAGGTAGCTATCCTGCGCTATTCCTTTCGAATATAAAATCGATATCCTTAATGAACAAAGGATACAATAAACAAGGAAAAACAATTCTAATCAGACAAATACTGGTTGTATGCCAATTTGCTATTTCAATCGTACTGATTATCGGCATCAGTATCATGCTCACTCAAATCAGGTTTATCCGCAATAAGGATTTAGGCTACCAGCCCAAAAATGTGGTATCTATTTCAATTCGTTCTTTAAAAAATCAAGAAAAGCTAAATAACTTGAGCCAGCAAGTTCAAAACCTGAGCAGCACGGTATCCACTACTTTTGCACAATCTATACCCGGATTCAACGAAAGCGGAAAAACAACTTACAGACTAACCACCGATAAGCAGGGTTTGCCAACTTCAACTTGTATCACCTATGGCAAGACAGTCAGCACTTTAGGACTACAATTACTTGCTGGGACAGATTTACCTGATGTTATCGGGCGCACAGACTCAACATGTTACGTATTGATCAACGAAAAAGTAATGAGATTCTTAGGTTACAAAACACCCGAAGAAGCAGTAGGAAAGCATATCGTTACCGAGATGAGTGCAACTAATTCCGTTATATCCGGTATCGTTAGAGATTTTAACTATACAAACCTAAAGTCTGAGATTGGTGGATATACCTATTACACCATGAATGATCCTTATGAATCTCCCCGGAATTTATTGGTCCGATACAAAACAGCAGACCTTCAAACTTATATGGAGCAAGTTAAAAAGATCTATACAGCTATTGCCCCTGATGCCACTTTTGACTTCTCTTTTTTAGATCAACATGTACAGGATCAATATGAAAATGAAATTCGTTCATCCAATATGATGTCGCTGTTTTCAATCTTGACCCTATTTATTGCCTGCCTGGGTTTACTCGGACTAGCTGCCTATACAGCAGAGTCTAGAAGTAAAGAAATAGGTATCCGTAAAGTGCTCGGTGCAAGTATCAGCAGCATTATCCATTTACTGTCCGCGAACTACATCAAATTGATCTGTATAGCGTTTCTGATTGCGGCACCAATCGCATATTACTTATTTAATAGTTGGCTAAATAATTTCGTCTATCATATCGAGATGCCCTGGTGGGCATACGCGGTCGCTGTCCTGACAGTGACAATTATCGCTTTTATTACAATTGGATTTCAAACTTTCAAAGCTGCATTACTTAATCCAGTAAATAGTTTACGGGACGAATAGATCAGTCTATCAAGCAGTAGGCTTACTATTTATAATATGTATTAATCACTTAAACCCCATAACAATGATAAAGAACTTCATCAAAACCGCGTGGCGAAGTATTTTTTCTAATAAATTCTACAGTGCCATTAATATTTTAGGATTGACAGCAGGATTGGTTGTGGGGATATTCCTATTGCTCTGGATTCAGGATGAGCTGTCTTTTGATCGATTTCATAAACAGCAGCGATCTATTTACAAAATTGGTATAGAAGGAGGAACGGGGATATCAAAACGCATCTTTGGATCCATCATTGCCCCCGTTGGAAGTTTTGCAAAAAAGGAGATTCCTGAAGTCCAAGATGCAGTACGTATTTTTAAGATTGGAGATGCTGCGCTTAAATATAAGGAGAAGAGATTTAATGAAAAGAATTTTGCATTTGTAGACCCCAGTTATTTTAGTGTTTTCGATTTTCCGCTACTACAGGGCAATCCAAAACAGCCTTTTCCTGACAACAATTCCGTTGTGATCAGCCAAGGTACGGCGCATCGTTATTTTGGTGATGAAAATCCCATTGGAAAGACCGTGACGCTGGGTATCGAGGACCTATGTGTTGTCTCAGGTGTCATTGCCGACTATCCAGAAAACTCTAGCTTTCAATTTCAGGTTCTGCTTCCCATTTCGAGATTTAACGAACAGGCCTATATAAAAAATAAAACGACTTATGATAATAAGACCTTTCTATCGTCCATGGATGAAGATTGGTCCAGTTTTTCGTTTGAGACCTATCTGTTGCTAAGGCCGGATGCAAATCTTGCTGCAGTCTCCAAAAAGCTACAAGCGATACATGAAAGGAACAAACCTGAGGACGCCCCTGTTCCCTACGTTACACAAGCACTCGCAAAAGTGCATCTCTATCAAATGGACGGCAGCGACGGCGGCATTGGAAGTGTTCGGATTTTTATAGGTGTAGCCATTATGATTATTGTCATCGCCAGTATCAACTATATCAATCTTTCTACAGCACGTTCTTTATCCCGAGCGAAAGAAGTGGGAATTCGCAAGATAATTGGTGCGGGCAAAAAAGAGCTTTTTTTTCAATTTATATTGGAAACGGCCATGCTGTTTACCATTGCATCATTGTTAGCACTTGCGCTCGTATTTATCGGCCTTCCTTGGTTTAATAATTTCTCGGGGAAACAGATTTCTTTACAGCTCTTTAATTCTACGCTATGGCTAAGTGTGCTCATCATGCTTATAGGCACATTGGCACTTACCAGTGTATATCCTGCTCTGCTTTTATCAAAATTTGATCCGATTAAAGTGCTCAAAGGCCGATTTGTCCTAAAAAATTCCAGTGCAAGAAAGATATTGGTAGTCCTACAGTTTACCGTTTCTATCATCCTGATCACCTTAACAATCGTTATTGGCCGTCAATTGGAATATATCCGGCATAAAAACATTGGGTATGAAAAAGATCATATTATTTCCGTTGCCATGGCGCCAAAAATGTCCAGTCATTTTGATGCAGTCAAAAGTGAATTATTAAAAAATAAGGATATTAATGCAGTAATCCGCTTAGGACGAGATATGGTATACGGTGGCGGTTCAACAGGAGACAACGATTGGGATGGGAAGCCCAGCAAATCAAATCTCTGGTTCAATATGACATACGCCGATCAGTCTGCGCTCAACTTTTTTAAGATAAAAATTACACAAGGCCGTAATTTCACGGGCTCCCTAGCAGATTCAACACATTTCATTGTTAATGAAACGGCAGTACGGGAAATGGGATTAAAAGATCCTATAGGCACGCGCTTACGCATTCGAACAGTGCCAGGAACTATTATTGGTGTTGTAAAAGACTTCAATTATGCCAGCGTTAGACAAAAAATCGAACCCATGGTATTTCAATATAGCCCAAAAGACTGTTGGCAACTTTATGTCAAAACTACAGCATCCGGAACAAAATCCGCATTAAATTCCTTACAGCAGATCTGGAAAAGTTATTATGATGATATGCCAATGAACTATAGTTTCCTTGACGAAAACTATCAAAAGCAATATATGAATGAACAGAAACAAGGCACCTTATTCAATTTTTTTGCCCTGATTGCCATAGTTATCTCCTGTCTAGGACTCTTGGGATTATGTACCTATACTGCACAGGTTAGGACCAAAGAAATTGGGATCAGAAAGGTCCTTGGCGCAACGGTATTCAGCATCTTACAATTACTCAATAGGGAATTTTTACTCTTGGTTATTTTAGCCAATGTCATCGCTATACCACTAGCTGTATATTTCAGCATAAACTGGCTCGATGGTTTTGCATTTAGAACAACACTCCCAGTTACTATATTTCTATATGCCGCCGGGATAACCATTGCTATTACATTATTTACGGTAAGCTTCCAATCCATCAAGGCCGCATATGCCAATCCTGTAAAAAGTTTACATGATGAATAGTTTATATTTGAGAACCAAAACAACAGCATAAAATGATCCGATTATTCCTAAAAACAGCGCTTAGAAATTTGAAACGCAGTCCCCTAAATACAACAATAAATATTTTGGGATTAGCACTAGGATTTACTGTTGCCCTGATAAGTACGTTATGGGTGCTTAAGCAGTTTTCTTTTGATAAGCACCACAACAATTATCAGCNNTCAGGTCATGATGACGGGAACCTTCAATGATGAAAAATCAACTGACCGTTCCACCCCCATTCCTTTGGTCAACACGATCGCATCTGATTTCAAAAATGAGATGCCAGATGCCACTTTGATCACCAATATGGAAAGCAACAATCTGAAAGTAGGCGATAAAAAATTAAATGCTACAGGCTTTTATGCCCTAGGAAAATTTTCCGAATTATTCTCCCTAGAGTCCCTGAAAGGCAAAAATGCTACTCCGACCAGCCCATCAACCATCATTATTTCGGAATCCCTGGCAAAACGACTTTTCGATCGGACGGATGTTATCGGGCAAATGCTGCAATTGAATGGTAAAGAACAGTATACGATTCAAGGAGTGTATAAAGATATTCCTGAAAACAGCACTTTTTATGGTTTGGATTATGTATTGCCTTTCGTTGATTATCTTGCTAAAGACCAGGGCATAGAAGATAGCTGGTCCAGCTGCTTTTTTAGCACTTTCGCCAAAATAGACAATGCTGCGTCTGTTCCCGCTTTGGAAAATAAACTAACAAATATCATCAACAAAAAATTGACGGATATAAAACCTGAAATCCTCTTACACCCCATGTCCAAATGGCACTTATACGATTCATTTAAGAATGGAAAGAACATAGGAGGGCAGATTCAATATGTGTGGATGTTTGCCTGGATCAGTATATTCATTATTGTATTGGCTAGTATAAATTTTATTAATCTGAGTACGGCAAGAAGTCTAAAAAGAGGGAAAGAAATTGGTGTTTTAAAATCTGTCGGTGTCAATCGCAAACAACTTATCGCTGGCTTTCTTGTGGAATCTATCCTCGCGGTAGCCTGTGCTTTTTTGATCGCTGTTCTATTCGCTACATTGCTGTTGCCTTGGGTCAATACAATCACCCATACAAGCTTAGATATACCTTTTACAGATCTTCGATTCTATGGTTACTCCCTATTGGGAATACTTACTATTGGTGTTCTTGCAGGCATGTATCCGGCATTATTTTTATCGGCTTTTAATCCTATTCTTGCTTTGAAAGGTAAGATTAATAGTAAAAAAGGTGGATCCCGAACGCGGAAAGCGATGGTCATTGTCCAATTTGCTATTTCTATTTTCCTGATGATATCTACCTATCTCGTGATTCAGCAATTGCGTTACACAAAGGATCGTCCTATCGGTTATAAAAGTTCCAATTTGGTAAATATTACTTCTTCTAGTCCTACGATCGTCAAAAACTTTGACGTCCTCCGGAAAGAATTAATCGAGCAGCGGTTAATTCAGGATGCTGCGCTTTCTTCCAACTTTGTTAACCATCTATCGTTGACAGGAGGTGGATTTAATTGGCAGGGTAACGATACAAGGGACGGTGCAATTATGGGTATCTTCACCATAGATGACAACTTTGCAGAGACTGTACAGTGGAATTTTATAAAAGGTCGTAATTTTTCAAAAGATTTTAAGACAGATTCAACGGCGGTTATTCTGAATGAAGCTGCTGCTAGATTTATGGGCGTTACGGACCTGAGCAGTAAACAGCTTTCACGTGCGGGTATCGACTATCATATTGTCGGTATCATCACGAATACACTTTCCGAATCGCCTTTCAAATCTATTACACCTACAGCCTATTTTCTCGATTTTCTGCCCAAGAACAAAATAACGCTTCAATTAAATGAGAGTCAAAATCTTAAGCAGGACTTAAATGCTATTGCGACAAGGTTCAATCGTATCGATCCCGACCTGATTTTTGATTACACATTTACGGATCAGGAATATGCCAAGGAGTTTCAACAGATGGAAATGATTAAGAGTTTAACCAGTCTATTTACGGGTTTGGCCATACTCATTTCCTGCCTTGGCCTCTATGCGCTGGTTTCTTTTCTTACGGAACAACGTGAAAAAGAAATCGGCATTCGTAAAGTATTAGGCGCGTCAGAACTTGGCTTGTGGCGACTACTTTCCACAGAATACATTTGGCTCACAGGCATTGGCTTTCTACTCGCAGCCCCTTTGGCCTATCTCCTGATGGAATCATGGCTCGAAAATTATGTTTATCGCATATTAATTACATGGACGGTCTTTGCTATCACAGGCTTAACAGCATTCATCATCACCTTGCTTACGGTCAGCTATCAAGCGATTAAGGCAACATGGGCAAATCCTGTAAAAACCTTAAGAAGCGAATAATGTAAATTTGTTCGGGGACGGACACTGTACTGTCCGTTTCTGAACATTTAAAATCATTACAAAAACACATCAAAAACTTAAAAATCAACATATTACATTTATGGCAAACGAATTGAACTGGTGACTTTGCTATTTTTCGAATAACGAAGTCTTCTACTAAAGCGAGCTAAGTGACAAGAATATAGCCTAATTAACAGTCTAAATGCTCATAACCATGTTAAAGAACTATTTTAAAATCGCTTGGCGGAATATCAGAAAAAACAAAGGGTTTTCTCTTTTAAATATGTTTGGACTTAGTATAGGAATAACATGTTTTCTATTGTTGGCAGCCTATATATACCATGAATCCAGCTATGAGCGTTTTCTTCCCCATGCAGACCGCCTGGCTTATATTAGCCTCTCCTATAAAGCACCCAATAGCACGGAAGAAGTAAATTCTTCGGTAACACCGACAGGCTTAGCTCCTGCTTTACAAGCTGAATTTCCAGAAGTAGAACAGGCAACTAGACTGTACAGCTATTCCAAAGGTGGGAAAATAGAATTCAAGGAGGCATTGATCACTGAAAAGGGACTCCTTTACGCTGATCAAAATGTTTTTAAAACCTTAAGTTATACCTTTCTCGAGGGAGATTCACGATCAGCTCTGGCAGAACCAAATCAGATTGTCTTAACAAAAAAACTCGCGGAGAAGTATTTCCCCAATCAGTCGGCCATCGGTCAGACACTTTCCATTGACAAAGTCAACTGGAAAATCACAGGCATTATCGGAGACTTGCCCACAAATACACAGTTGAACTTCTCTGCACTCCTTTCCAACAAAGGATTAGAACGCTACAAAGAAATGTCTTGGACCTCTGCAAATGATGTAACCATAGCACTCTTAAAAAGCAAAGATCAGTTCGGTTCGATCCAACAGAAATTGGATCAAATGACAAAATCAAAGTTCGCCGAAGCAACAAAACAAGGCTATCAATTCCGATTCGTCCTAGAAAAGCTGACCGATATACATCTTCACTCCAAAACAGCAGGTACAGGAAACATTACTTATATCTATATTTTAATGGCATTAGGTGTTGCGCTAATTATTTTAACCTGCATCAATTTTACAAATTTAGTATTAGCACATGCGCTTGAACGTAAGAAAGAAATCGGTGTCAAGAAAGTTCTGGGTGCTGCAAGGAAAACAATATTTTTTCAGTTCTTTTTTGAATGTAGCATCATGGTTTTTCTAGCTGTTGCATTTAGCCTTCTAACGACGATACTCTTGTTACCTGTATTCAGTTCATTTATGGGCGCCGAAATGAAATTAACCGTATGGACAGACCCTCGCTTTTATGCGATTTTACTTGTTTTCATAGCCTTATTGACGCTTCTGTCAGGTGGCTGGCCAGCCTATTCAATTGCCAGTTCAAAACCTATTTCCATTTTCAAGCGAAAACTAACTGAAAAACAACGTGGGATATCATTGAGCAAAGTACTCGTAACTTTTCAGTTCAGTATCTCTATATTCTTTATTATCTGCACCTTATTTGCCAGTAGACAGATGGATTTTATACAGTCCAAAAATACAGGTTTGGATCGCTCAGATATGTTGGTCATTGATGGTCGTGGATGGCAAGATAAAGAAAGACAACTGTTAAAAGACAAATTACTGCAGCTCAATAGCGTCCGGGGTGTTACCGCTTCGTATGACAATCCTGTCAATATCCAAGGTGGCTACAGCGTCAGTGAGGTAGAAGGGCAACCCAATGATTTTGATATGGATGTCACTGCAATTCCGATTGAAAAAGATTTCGTATCCGTTTTTCATATTCCTTCTGTCGCTGGTGCACCGCTGTCAGACGCGGACATTTTGCGCGCCCAAAACACTATTTCACCAGAATATGGTTTTGTAGTGAATACACTTGCTGCAGCCGCCATGGGTTTTACTCCCGAACAGGCTATTGGAAAGAAAATCAATTTGAACGGGCGTAAGGGGAGCATCAAACAAGTTGTTGCGAGTTTTAACTTTGCGTCATTACATAACGAAGTGAAACCCGTTGTACTTTTTCCCGAATATGATTATTTCGGCAATATTTTCATTCGGCTCAACCCAACTACACCTTTAGCAGATGCCCTGGCTCAAGTAAAAGCTGTCATCAAAGACATCGACTCAAAAAACAGTTTTGAGTATCACTTTCTCAATGAAGACTATAACAAGCTATATCTCAAAGATCAGCAAACAACCCGGGTGATGCAGTTATTTTCCATCATTACAATTGCTATCGCTTGTATGGGGTTATTTGCGCTATCAGCATACGCTGTGCAACAGCGCTTCAAAGAGATTGGTATCCGTAAAGTATTAGGTGCTTCGACAATCAAGATTGTCAACATATTGAGCGTTGACTTTATGGCCCTAGTCCTGTGTGCCGTATTGATCAGTGTGCCCTTAGGCTGGTATGCCATGCACCGCTGGGTGGAGAATTTCGCGTATCACATCACGTTGGACTGGTGGATATTTATCCTGGCAGCAGTCAGTGCATTGCTAGTGTCATTTATTACCATCAGTTTTCAAACTGTAAAAGCAGCAATTGTAAACCCTGTTGCTAGTTTAAGGGACGAATAATAATTGTTAAAGTAGATATTATAACTAAAAACAACCCATAGATGGCTAGCCGGATAATTTAAGATTCCTGTTTTGCTATCTATGCATAACCAACGAAAAAATGCTTAAAAATTATATCAAAATTGCATGGCGTAACCTGATGAAGAATAAGTCATTCACCTTGATTAACATCATCGGGTTGGCGATCGGTATGGCCGGAGCATTACTTATAGCACTTTGGCTGCAGAATATGTTGACCATGGATCGCTTTCATGAAAAGGGTGATCGCCTGTATGTATTGAGTAATCGTGACGAATTTCAGGGCGATAAATCTGCATGGGCGTATACGCCTAAAATATTAGCGCCCTCATTGGCAGCTGATTTCCCCGATATCGAAACTTTTACAAGATACAACGAGGGACATCAATTTTTAACGACATTCAAGGAAAAAAAGCTCATTGCTAATACTGTTTTTATCGATCCTGGATTTTTCAAGATGTTCTCTTTTCCGTTTATTAAAGGCGAACAGAATGTTAGATTTGATCATCCAAAAGGTGTTATTCTCACGGAAAGTTATGCAAATGCTCTATTTGGAGATGAAGATCCTATTGGAAAATCCGTCCGGATAGACTCGGTTAATCAGGTATCCGTACAGGCGGTACTCAAAGATCTTCCCAGCAATTCAAGTTTTAAATTTGACATCCTGCTTCCCTTCGCGTATGCAAAAATAATTGGTTATGTAGACGACAACTGGAGCAACAATTCAATAAGCACTTATATTTTATTAAAAGAAGGCATTTCAGTAACAGCATTCAATGACAAGATCAGAACCTATTTAAGAGAGCATATCAACGCCAGCAATAATGCTGACGGTCGTCTTTCCGCCAGAAATACAGGCGAGATTTTTGCCTTTTCTTATCCAGATTCTTTTCTTTACAATAATGGCAAAGGGGGGAATTATACTTCGGGACGTATTGATATTGTTAAGCTTTTTGCCTGGATCGGCGTTTTTATTTTATTGGTAGCCAGCATCAACTTTATGAATTTAAGCACGGCGCGTTCTGAACGCCGTGCGAAGGAGGTCGGTGTCCGCAAAGTAATCGGCGCAAATAGGACTAGCTTAATGGCACAGTTCCTCGTCGAAAGCATATTAGTTAGCATCATCGGCATGTTGCTAGCAACGTTACTGGTGTTTATTGTCCTGCCATTTTTTAACGAGCTTGTCGGAAAACAGCTTAGCTTATCGCTATTAAGCTTACCAACCTGGCTATTTTTAATTGGTTTCGCCTTATTTACGGGTGTATTAGCAGGTACCTACCCGGCCTTTTTTCTTTCCTCATTTCAACCTATTAAAACCTTGAAAGGGAAATTTGTTTCTAAAACAAGAGGCCTTAGTATTCGCTCACTCTTAGTCGTCATTCAATTTAGTCTCGCTATTATATTGATTATCGCGACAGTCATTGTGGCCAAACAAATCCAATATACCAAACAGCGCGAACGCGGTTATAATGAAAATGGGTTGCTTTACAGCAGTATCCAAGGTGATCTCGAAAAGAATTATAAGATTCTCAGAGACGAATTATTGGCCAGTAATGCCGTTGTTTCTGTATCGAAAAACATGTCGCCGGTCACAGATTTCTACAGCAATGGCTGGGNNAACGTATTTCCTATAACCGATTTAGTACCGATGCCGATGCCGTAAAAAATCTAGGCCTAACGCTTACACAGGGGCGGGATATCGATATTTACAAATTTGCGACAGACAGTACGGCCGTCATTTTAAATGAATCCGCAGTAAAAAGTTTGCATCTCAAAAACCCGGTTAATAGCATAGGNNCTAATGGACAGTCGTTGGGGTGGTCAGAGATTTCATTATTGGATCACCTTTCGGAGACAATAAACCCATGGTGATATTAGGGCCACAAGCCTGGTTTACAACGATTCATTATCGCTTAAATCCAAACAATAATATCGCAGACAACTTAAAAACGATTGAGTCAATCTTTAAAAAGTTCAACCCAGACTACCCTTTTGAATATCAATTTATTGACAAAACTTACGAAGAAAAATTTAAGGAGACAAAAGCTATAGGTACACTGGCCATGATCTTTGCAGGATTGACGATCTTTATTTCCTGTCTGGGGTTACTGGCTTTGATTGCCTATATGGCCGAAACACGGATGAAAGAAATTGCCGTTCGTAAAGTTCTCGGTGCAAGTGCCACCCAAGTAACATCTCTACTTTCGATCGATTTTATCAAGCTTGTCGTGGTGGCTATTTTTATCGCCACACCTATCGCTTGGTGGGCTATGGACAAATGGCTACAAGATTACAGTTATCGAATTGAGATACAGTGGTATTATTTTGTCATTGCTGGACTATTGGCTATTCTGATTAGTATGGCCACGATAAGCTATCAAGCAATTAAGGCTGCGTTAAGTAATCCTGTCAATAGTTTACGTGATGAGTAGCCCAAAGTTTGACAGTATTTTTTCGATAGCTTTATATTAGATAGAAGACTATGAATTCATTCAAACTTGCCCTTCGCAGGAATAAACTCTTATTATAGTAACAATGAACTTTACAAACTTTAAAATTGCCTGGCGAAATATTGGAAAGAAAAAAGTCCAAAATTTGATCAATTTAATCGGATTGATTTGTAGTATCACTTTTCTACTTCTCGTTGGTGCATATATATGGGACGTCTATCAGGTCAATAGTAATATTAAAAATATTGATCGTCAGTTTTTGCTCCAAAGCAAATATAAAAAAGAAGGGTTTGGTATCGATTTAACAACGCTTGGAGCACTTCCAAAAGCGCTCCAAGATAACTATCCTGATTTAATCGACAACTATTATCGTCTAGACGGGTTGACCGGTATCGTCGCTAATGGTGCTATTATACATGAGGAAGGTATGTCACTTGGAGATCCTAGCCTGTTGACTATGTTTGGATTTGAGCTTTTAGCAGGCGATGCCAACACAGCCCTAAACAATCCTTTTTCTGTCGTTATCAGTGATAAGGCCGCTCTAAAATATTTTGGACAAGTGGATGTACTTGGCAAAACCCTCCAAATAAAAAACTTTAAGGGTGAAAAACATGATTTTGAAATTACGGCAATCATCAAAACCAAATTACAAAATGCGGTCATGGATCTAACCAAGAATATGCATGCCGACATATTCTTACCTCTCGTCAACGAACAATACTTCGGTCGTTCCATAGATAATTGGAACAATCCCTACATTGCTGGTTATATTGAATTGAAACCGGGCGTAAGTTTGGCGCGCGTAAATGCCGCTATTGAAACGCTGGTGAGAAAAAATACCGATAAGGAGTTCCCCAGCCAATATAGCCCGAATCTAAAAGCTTTAAAAACATATTATCTTAACGACAATCAAGGGGCTATTCGCAGCATGATTCAAACACTGATTTGGGTGGCGGCCTTTATTCTTGTCATGGCTATCATAAATTTTATCAATTTCAGTATTGCACAACATATTACCCGACTAAAAGAAATTGGTGTTCGAAAAATTATGGGCTCTTCTAGACTACAGCTTATCAGACAGTTGATGACCGAATATATTCTCATTGTCGCAATCGCTTCATTCATTAGTCTACCACTCTATAGTGCTATCAGTCCCATCTTTGAGCACATATTAATGCGGAAGTTACCTTCCTTAATCGAATTGCCGGGGTATTTTTTTGTGCTCCTGAGTCNNATAGCAGGTTTGTATCCCGCCATTAAACTTTCGAACATTCAGATTCTTCCATCAGTCAAAAGTCAGTTCTCGGTGTTAGGAAACAAGCAAATTGTACGACAGATTCTTTTATTTTTCCAATTTGCAGTGGCTTTACTATTGCTTGTATGTACGTTGATTATTTCCAAACAAATCGATCTATTTATTCACAGCAATTTGGGATACAACAAAGATTATTTACTAACTGTCCAAGTACCAAGAGACTGGTCCGAAAATGGTGTTCGCAAAATGGAAACCGTACAACAGGAACTCAGCCTGCAACCAGAAGTTAAATCAGTCAGTTTATCATATGAAACCCCAGGCCTATTAGGTTTCAATATGCAATCTGCATTCGGAGCAACTCAAGACAATGAAATTCAAGTACAACGGATTACTAGTGATAGTCACTTTTTGGAAACCTATGAGATACCGCTAATTGCGGGAGCTTTTCTTCCTAAAAACTATGTTGCCAATGCTAATAATAGGCCAGTTGTTATCAATAAAAGGGCCATGGATGATTTTGGTTTTAAAAATGCCGAGCAAGCTATTGGTCAGCAGATTGCGCTAGCTGATCCAAGTTACAAAATGACTATTGTAGGCGTTGCAGACAATTTTGTTGCTAATTCACTTCATCAGGCCTCTCCGCCTATCATCTGGACAGATGTACAGGAAAGCTTACAATACCGATACCTCAGCATCCGTTTACAGCAGGGCTCTCTTTCAAACGCGCTGCAGAAATTGGAAAAAAAATGGAAAGCCCTGATGCCAGATGCTCCTTTCGAATATCAATTTATGGATGAACGCATTAAAAATTTATATGAATCCGAACTCCAATTACATCGTGCTTCACAAATTGCTACTGCTGTCTCACTTTTGATCGTCGTATTGGGCCTGACTGGATTAATTTCACTAGCGATACATTTACGGAATAAAGAAGTAGGCATTCGCAAAGTATTGGGAGCTTCGTTGTCACAGTTGATATTCTTGTTTTCGAAAGAATACTACCGCCTATTTCTTCTGGCAGCATGTATTGTAGTACCATTAAGTTATGTATTGATGCAATATTGGCTTCAGAATTATATAGTCCGCATTGAAATTAATGTGCTCACTTATGTGGTTCCGTTGGCAATACTAGTCGGTTTATTGAGTGCATTGATTGGATTAATTGTGTTTCGCGCCACCCGTTTTAATCCAATAGAAAAATTGAGAGAGGAATAATATAAGATACTAACCCTTATAAACGATATGATAAAGAACCATCTCAAAACCGCTTGGCGGACACTGATCCACAATCGGATTTATTCGCTATCAAACCTTGTCGGTTTAACCATTGCGTTGTTGATATTTATGTTGATCAGCTCACTTGTTGTTGATGAGCTTTCCTACGACAGACAATGGAGCAACTCCACTGAGCTCTACCGGATGAGAGTCATTCCCAAAGAAACGCAGGAAGGGTTCAAAAACAATAGTTCAGATGCTCCAGAAGGTATCTCAGCTGTCATGAAAACTAATTTTCCTGAAATACTAGGTTATACCTCGATCAACAGTCACTCGCGAAAATTAACAGTCGACAGGCTGTCAAAACAGCTTGCTGAGATCAGTACCCTAGAAGTTGACAGCGGTTTTTTCAATCTTTTTGACACAAAAATAATCGCCGGCAATCCGAAACATGTGATTGCTGGTGCAAAAAACATCACATTAACAGCCTCGGCTGTACAAAAATACTTCGGCGGAAAAGACGTACTCGGCAGTACATTCTACAATAAACCACAAGAAGGGCAACCAGAAGCTTATTATGTTAATGCCATTATTGAGGACATGCCCCATAATTCTTCCTTTCAGGCAGAAGCTCTCGTACTGATGCCCAAGGTGGTTGAATTCAACCCGAAAGAGACTGGTTCACTAAAAACACAAATTTTATTGCTCAAAAGCACCACTGATATTAATAGCTTCTCAATCAAAATAAACAAATGGTACAATGGACAAAAACTGAACGACTGGGCGAAAAGTTTTAATCTTTTCATTGAGCCTATCAAAGATATCCACTTACAAAGTATTACAGGATGGGAGAACCCCATGCAGGATATTTATCTGCTGATGGGAATAGCAATTCTTATTCTTGTATTGGTCAGTATCAACTATATCAATCTAAGTTTCGCGCATGCCTTAAAACGCACACAACAGATAGGTATTCGCAAAGTATTGGGAGCTAGCCGAAAAAATATAATCTTACAAATGGGCATAGAGAGTACTATACTCTTTGCTGGCTCTTTTTTGATCGCATTTTTAGGTTATTTGCTTATCAGTCCTGCATTTGAACACTATTTGGAGCATCCACTAACGATGAATTATCAGCATTCATTATTCATGTTTATTGGGCTACTATCCAGTTGGATAATTCTGGGCTGGTTGTGCAGTTTACCTACCGCGTTGTCTCTATCGAAAACGCAGCCATCATTAGAACTTCGGAAGCAGCTTTCTTTCTTGAAACTTCCGCTGAATATCACATTTACCAAAGTACTGGTTGTTATCCAATTTGCCATTGCCATCGTCGTAGCAATCTGTATGATGTCCATGCGGGCACAATTGCATTATTTGTACAGCAAAGATCTTGGCTACGAACCTAAAAATCTTTTAGCCATCAACTATACCTCTTGGGAAGGAAAGGACCAGGCTTTCAAGCAGGAGCTGCTAAAAAACTCATACGTCACATCAGTCAGTCTTACAAGCTGGACTCCGTTTAGTGGGGGTGCGGATTTTAAAATAGTAAAAGACCCCAATGATCCAAACAAAGAACTGCCCATTGTATTTGTCTATGCAGACTATGACTATATCAAAACAATGGGCATAAAGCTTCTTGACGGTCGGACCTTGAGCGCGGATTATGCATTGGACAGACCATTTACGGATTCGATACACAAGGGACAGCCGGTATTCACGAACATGCTCATTTCGGAAGGGACCGCCCAGCGACTACCTTTTAAACTTAATAAAAGTTCGGAGCTCCTAAAAAATACACCAGTGGGCATATTTAAAGAGTTTAACGGAGCAAGTTTAAAGTTTCCGATAGGTCCTTTTGCGATTAAAGCAAATAATGAATGGGAAGGTGGCTGCATGCTTATCCGCGTACAAGAAGGTAAGAAAAAGGAGGCTTTCGCGTTGGTAAATAATACATGGAACAAATTCTTCCCTAACCGGATCGCACAGATCAACTGGCAAGAAGATCAGGTACAACATCAATATGACAAAGAGAAAAAACAATACCAACAACTGGTACTTTTCACCAGTTCCAGTATGATGATTGCCATCTTAGGCATTGTAGCTATTGCCATTTATACGCTAGAACGAAGGGTAAAAGAAATTGGTATCCGTAAAGTACTTGGAGCTTCGGTAAATATGATCACGTATATGATTTCCAAATCCTTTATNNTGTTGATTGCGATTCTAATAGCTTTCCCTATAGCATGGTGGTTTACGCACAAATGGTTGGAAAATTTCTTCTATCATATTGATGTACCGATTGCTCTATTTGTTTTCACAGGAATGTTTATCGGTTTGACGACCTTAGCGATTATCGCTATCCGGATATTCCAGACAGCCCGTATTAACCCTGTCAATAGTTTAAGAGATGAATAAGAAAAAATAAGCCGTAGGAGTGTTGACGCTAAAAAAGTGTATTTATTATTAACCTATTGGGAATGGAAGTTTATAATTGGTGTACCTACGGCTTAGAATCTTAATGCCCCTACATATCCTTAAGTATCTGCCTCATGTTTAAGCTTAGTCAAGTGTTGGTTAGTTTTCTTTTTCATCATATATTCACCTTGTTTATATAGTTATTCTATACAAAAGAACATAAAATATTTTAAAATAAAAACATTTGTATAAATAAAAATAACATTTTATATATTTATCTATACAAAAAGAAAGAACACAAAATTATAGTTATGACAAAACTAGGTGAATTTTTAGAGAAGAAATCGGTTAATAAATCGCGGATCGCGCGCAAAACAGGCTTAAGTAAGGCAAGAATCAATGAGTTAACGATGACCGAAACGGCTAAATTGCGTTTGGATGAAATGTATCTGATTGCATTGGCGATTGATACAGATCCAGCTAAAATGATGTTTGAGCTATGTGATCATCTCCAACTAAAAGAGATCGAGGACTAATAGTTTTTAAAACGTACTTACGCCATAAACGGCTGTACGATACTGAACGTCAGACTGTTCAATATCGTACAGCAGTAGGCTCTAACGATTACAATAAATATCTAAAAATCAACAAATTAAAAAAATGGCAATACAATTGGAATTCAGATAAAGTCCGTTTTGATTATTAGAATCAATCAACCGGATCTTAAAACAGTTTCTGTTATGATAAGAAATAATCTCAAAATAGCCTGGCGGAATATGGCAAAAAACAAGCTGTATTCAATAATTAAAATCGGTGGATTTGCATTTAGTATTGCTATTTGTATACTGATAATTTTATATATTAAACATGAAACCAGCTACAATAAGTTTTATCCGAATATGGAGAGAACTTATCGCATAATTAAACAATTACCAATCGAAAATAAAATGGAGCGCGGGGTATCTCTTCCAGCCCCGGTAGCCCCTACTTTAAAAGCCGAAGTCCCATCAGTTGAACAGGTAGGGCGTATCCTCCCGAACCCCTTATTTGGGGCTGGCAGCAACCAGTTATCATTAAACAACAATCCGGAGAGCTATTATGACGATGGATTTGTCTACGTCGATCAATCCATACTCGACATGTTTCCAATGCCCATGGTTTTGGGACAATTGGCACATGCTCTTGATAAGCCCAATACACTGGTTATCACTAAAAGTAAAGCTGAGAAGTATTTTAAGAGCGACCCCATAGGCCAATCAGTCTACCTCAATAATAATAAATCAAAGATATACACCATTACAGGTGTTATTGAAGATATGCCCCGCAATTCAACCCTTTTTGGCTATAGTTTTTTTATGTCGCTTGCTGGTGAACCTTTTTATCAAGGTGAACAGACTTCCTGGCTCAATAATAATTATACAGTTTATGTTAGATTAAAACCCAATGTTGATGTTGCGTTAGCCGAAAAAGAGATTTCAAAAAACTATCTGGAAGAGCATTATTTTCCGGAATATTTGAAATCGGGACGTAAATTAAATCCATTATACAAACAAATTGAAACAAAGCTGCAAAATGCACTTGATATACATTTAAAGTCTGCAGATATAGATGATGATAAAGTCAGCACACTAAACCGAGGTGATATTCGCATGGTTTGGACCTTTGCAACGATCGCTTTATTTATTTTGTTGATTGCCTGTATTAACTTCATTAACTTATCAACAGCTAATGCAGCGACTAGAGCGAAGGAAATTGGTATACGCAAAACTATCGGCTCCTCAAGAAAGCTTTTGATCGGACAATTTCTTGTGGAAGCAGTCTGTTATAGTTTATTTTCGCTAGCAATTGGCCTGCTTTTAAGCTGGCTCCTACTTCCGCTATTTAACAATCTAGCCAACAAATCGTTGGCCATCCCTTGGACCGCAACTTATTTTGTCCCCTCTCTTTTGATTGCCCTATTATTGATCGGTGGACTAGCCGGAATATATCCCGCGCTATACTTATCCAAATTTAAACCGATCTCCGCGCTAAAAAATAATGTCATCGGAGCTAAATCTTCTTTCTTTAGAAATGGTTTGGTCGTCTTTCAATTTGCGACATCCATTATCCTGATCATTGGCGCATTAATTACCAATCAGCAGATAAGTTATATTTTGGACAAAGATTTGGGGTTTAACAAGGATCAAGTCGTTGTGCTTCGGGGTATTGGCACAATATCAAACCAGCTTCCAAGTTTAAAAAATGAACTAAAGAACCTTCCAAATGTTGCTTCGATTTCAATGGGTGATTTTATTCCAGTTCCTATCGATGGGGCAAAACGAAATGGCAATCCTTTCTGGGTTGATGGCAGAAAAGATCTTGACATGGCCACTCAGGGACAATTTTGGGAAATCGATCAGGATTACATTAGTACCTTCGGTCTTCATTTAAGCAAAGGGCGGAACTTTGATCCTACTCGAGCCACCGATAGCAGTTCGGCAATCATCAATCAGAAATTGGCCGACGAACTTCGTTTGAAGGATCCTATTGGAGCAAAGATCACGAATGGAAATACATGGACAATCATTGGCGTAGTAGATGATTTTATTTTTGAATCGCTTAAGGATAAAGGTTATGCAGGACTTTGTATGACATTACAGGGCAATCCTTCCCTATTATCTATTAAAGTAAAACCGCAACACCTCAAAGAAACGCTCGCTGATATTAAAGGGGTATGGAATAAATTTGCGCCAAATCAACAAATTAATTACAGCTTTTTGGACGAAGGTTTTGAAGGTTTATATCAAGATGTGGAACGAACCAAAAATATTTTTACCTGCTTCGCTTTTGTAGCCATCTTTGTTGCCGCATTAGGACTTTTTGGGTTGGCAACTTATGTGACCCAGCAACGCACCAAAGAAATCGGCGTCCGCAAGGTTCTCGGTGCAAGTTCCATCCGATTGCTCAAATTACTCTCTGGAGACTTTATAAAATTGGTGTTTGTAGCCTTGATCATTGCCACACCTGTTGCGTGGTGGGCAATGAATCAATGGCTTACCGATTTCAATTATCGCATAGAAATTAATTGGTTCTACTTTGTTCTGGCAGGAATAAGTGCCATATTAGTGGCATTTGGAACTATTAGCTATCAAACCTGGAAGGTTATCCGTGCCAATCCGGTAAATAGTCTCCGCGATGAATAAAGCATAAAGGCTACTTTCGGATGTTCGATTCTGGACGTAAACTGTTCGAAATCGGACATCCGCAAACAAAACAAAGACAACATAAAACACTTATAGAAAAACAATTACAACAATGGCAAGCGGATTGTCTTTTTAATTAGGTGAAATAGTTCGAATTGGTTTAAACATACATATCCAGCGTAAGATGGCAAAAAATGATTTCAAACTAGCTTGGCGTAAGCTCCTAAAAAATAAAGGTTTTACTTTATTGAATATCATTGGATTGACCCTGGGTTTTACAGGTTTTATCTTATCGTATCAATACATCAATCGCGAAACAAGTTACGATAAATGGAACCCCCATTATAAGGATATCTATCAAATTGGTTTGGAAGCCGAAGGCGCTTTTTCAAATGAGACCTCGCCAGCTATGGCTCCTTTGTTAAAACAAAATTTACCTGAAATCATCTATGCAGGTCGAAAAATAGTCTACAACTACGGCAGTTATCCCCTTTTTGGTGAAAAGACAGTCCTTATTAAAAATGCTGCATTGATTGACTCCTCTGCGGCACGGATCTTTCAGATCGCAAATGAGACTGGACCGCTTTACAAAAACAAGGAACAAAAGGAAGCGACTATGGTCAAAAAGGCTATCGCTGAACAACTATTCAAAAAAGAGGACCTAAATTTTGACAGTCCACATTCCATTCCTGCTTTAAGCCTCGAACTGGGTATGCGAGAATCAATTTATGGCACTATCAAAAAACAAGGGTTGTCCATGATTGATTATGATCTCCTTTTTATCCGTGAACCGCAGGACCTTTTCGCCGATAATAATCCTTTTTTGTATCAAACCTATATCCAAGTTCGGCCTGGCACGGATATCTCGAAGTTGACCGATCGCATCAACACGCTATACCAGAAAGAAATTGCACCGAAAGATAAAATCCGCTCCTCCAGTTATGCCAAAGGNNATCTATTTAGATCCACTGGCCAACCTTCACCTTCGGCCGAGAACAGGAAGTAACACGGCTTATATCATGACGTGGATTATTGGTATTCTCTCCGTTTTGATCCTCTTACTCGCCGCAGCCAATTTTGCCAATATGATTATGGCACAGGCGGATCAGCGCATGAAGGAACTTGCGCTCAAAAAAATATTGGGAAGCTCCCGCTGGGCTATCATCAGGCAATTGGTACTGGAAGTATTTATCCTGACATTCAGTGCGGCAGTACTAAGTTTCGTCACTTTGGCCCTCACAGGAAATATTCTCCAGAAATGGTTCAATGATGACCTTAAAAGCTATATTTTGAGTTCCGAGACAATCGCCCAACTTGCTATTGCCGTACTATTGACAACAATTCTATCGGCCATATA
>DKIT01000102.1 GCA_002454415.1 Sphingobacterium sp. UBA6711 | reverse complement strand
ATTGGATTCAAGATTACTTTTCAGTGAATCAAGTTTATGCTGTTCGTCAAATAACTCTTCATTCAAGCGTTTAATCGTGTAGAGAACGTGGTTCAGCTGCTGTTTGTCACTGTTGACGTCAAGGTTCAAGCGATTCTCTTTGTCCTGGAGGTTCTTGACTTTTTCGTTTTTGATTTTCTTTTCAGATTCGTAACTACGGAGTTTATTGACAAATTCTTGCGTTGCTTTTTGCNNTTCTTTTCCTGTTCAAGATTTGTCTGGCGTAGCGACTGTAGGCTAATTTCTGTATCCAAAATGGCTTGCTGCGCATTTGCTGAATCTTTTTGAACTTTAGATTCTTGCGATTGAAGCCTTTCTAAATCTGTCGAGAAATCAGCAATTCTGTAATAAGCCAAATCAATACTACTTTGACGATATTCTCCCTTGAGTAGGGTATATTTTTCAGCCTTCTTTGCCTGATTCTCCAGCGACTTAAGATTCTTAGTGATTTCGTAAAGCAGGTCGTCTACACGGCTCAAATCTGCTTCCGTGTCTCTGAGTTTTGCTAAGGTCTGTTTTTTACGGACTTTATATTTGGAAATTCCGGAGGCTTCTTCAAAGAGGTTTCGACGCGAATTATCTTTATTATTGATGATTTCATCAATCATTTTCAATTCAATGATCGAATAGCTGTCTGCACCTACACCGGTATCCAAAAAGAGATCTGTAATGTCTTTCAAACGACACTTGACATCATTCAATCGATATTCGCTATCTCCATTACGGAACAATTTTCGGGTCACGGTTACCGTAGAGAATTCTGTTGGCAGAATATTGTTGTTATTATTGAAAGTCAATGAAACTTCTGCCAGGTTAGCCGGTTTTCTATTTTTTGTTCCATTGAAAATAATATTTTCCATTTTATCGGAGCGAAGCATTTTTGTACTTTGCTCACCTAATACCCAACGTATAGCATCGACCACATTGGACTTCCCACATCCATTTGGTCCGACAATCGCCGTAACACCGTCATTGAAGTTGATCGTGATCTTGTCTCCGAAACTTTTAAATCCTTTAATTTCTAGTTTGGTTAACTGCATTTATACCAAATTTGTTTGTCGTTATAAGCTTGCGAAAATAGTAAAATTAAACAATAATATTTTCTTTCTTTATTCACATTTTCCTGTTTCAGGATCACATGAAGGGCCGTCTTCACCTCTTCGTTCAAGAGGAACAGATTCGCTCGCCACNNTTAGCACATCATTATTATTTACATCTAGGCCATCCGTAAAATGGGCTTTTAACAAAGCCTTCTTTACAGGGGTACCTTTCTCATATTGTTGGGCAAAATGAATTAAACGATGTGCTTTTTTTGTGTTCACTATAATTGCTTTTTCAAAATTTAAGGCAATTCCCAGCTCTTTTCCTTGTGCACTAAGCTGAGAGGTCATCGCAACGACATCGTCCATGCTCATGCCTTTAGTCTGGACAAGGTAATCATAGGTCGATATTGCCGGAGCATCTTCCGGATAGTCGGGATTAAGTTGATAAGATTTCCATTTGATTTCGGCCTGTGGATTGCTTGACGACTCTTGGAGTGCCTGTTCAAGTTTTGTAAGGCCTATATAACAAAATGGACAAATGATGTCCGACCAAATTTCTATTTTCATATTTCTTTTTTTACTGCGTATATTGTAANNTGATTATCTGTTTACATTGTTGGTTGCATGTAAACAAGTGTTTCATGGACTCCTATAACTATGTTGGATAAAGGTTTTTTGAATCGTAAAGTTACCCTTGTCCTCGGCGGAGGTGGCGCAAGAGGTTTGGTACATATCGGCGTGATCAGGCGGCTGGAGGAACTGGGATTTGAGATCGATGAAGTGGTAGGTTGCTCTATTGGAGCACTGATTGGGGGTATTTATGCCCGTGGAAAGATGGATGTATTAGAGGACTGGATGCAGAGTTTAACGAAAAAATCAGTATTTAACATGATGGATTTCAGTTGGAAAGGCTTAGGAATGATGAAAGGTGTCAAAGTTTTTAATGCTTTGAAATCCGTGATTCCGGACGCAAATATCGAAACTTTTCCAATTTTGTTCAAGGCGGTAGCGACGGATCTCAATTATGAAAAAGAGGTTGTTTTGGACTACGGCAGCATGTACGATGCGATTCGAGCTTCAATCGCCATTCCTGCCGTATTTACAGCCATTGAAGATGATACGCATGTTTATGTCGATGGTGGTGTCTTAAATCCTTTACCCATCAATCACGTGACAAAGAAGGAAAATTTAATTATCGCAGTGAATCTTGAATCCAAACCAGATAATCAATATTCTATGATCAAAAAATTGGATACTAAAACTTCAAATTCATTGGATATCCTTCAAGCATCCTATTATGTAATGCGTAGGAAGATGAGTCGTATGATTGTGGATCTGTACCATCCTGACGTGGTTGTCAACATACCTTACAATATCTGTAATTTATGGGACTATCATCGAGCCGATTTTTTGGTTAAGAAGGGGCGTGAGTACCTCGACCGGGCTTTACAATACAAAACCAAAACATAATCGTTAGATTTCTCTTACTCGGTTTTGGTTTTGGATAGTGTTAATGATTTGATCACAACCTTGTATTAGCTTTTGTTAACTATATTGAATCGGATGATTAAAACAAATTCGGATAGTCACTGATAATGCCATCGACTTTTAGTTTTTGAAGCTGTTCAATATCTTCTTTTGTGTTTACCGTCCAGGGGATAACCTTAATACCAGCTTTATGGTATTGTTTGATGAAATCTGCAGTTACCATTTTATAGTATGGACTTATAATAAAAGGGTTGAAACCCAGGGCTGTCGTTGTCTGTTCAATACTTTTACTGTAATTTGCATCGATTAGATAGGAAACTTTAATTTGAGGGTAAGCTTTGTGCAGATATTTTATAGCCCTACTGTCAAAGGATTGAATTACTGTTCTAGACGTAATCTTTTTATCGGTGATAACCTGTACCATAAGATCAATGAATTCCTCTACTTTGGGATGGTATATGCCATCTTTGTCTTCTCTACTTTTAACTTCAATATTATAAAACATTGGTGTTTTCCTTTTCTGGCTAGCATACATTTCGGTGCTATCGATGAGGTCTGCCAATTTCGCGATACGTGTGATCTGCTTCTTTTGGTCAGGGAATTCTTTGTAAAATTTCGATCCTATATCGTATTTAATTAAGTCTTGATAGCGTATATTGTAAATTTTCAACGTTTTATCTTTTTCCGAAATTTCCGAGCCATTTGGCTTTAATACAAATTTTGGGTTGAGATAATCGTCATGAAAAACGACAACTTTTCGATCTTTTGTGATGTGGCAATCCATTTCCAATGTGGTAACTTTTGGTAAATCAATTGCATTTTTCATTGCTGCAAAGGATCCCTCAGGATATAGGCCTCGGCCACCACGATGTGCCTCTAGGCTCTGTTTAGGGAAATTATCCGCTGTTTTCATTGCCGAATTTTTCAGGACAGAACAAGATACGAATGGTAATAATGTGCCCACAAAGGCAATTTTGAGAAGATGTCTTTTCATTAGTAAAATATTTTAACAAAATAGGGGAGTTGCTATATATTGCCCTTTTGAATAGGCGAATATACTGATCATATTTTACTTTCACCCCATTTTTGGGTTTCACTTATATGATTATAATGTATTACGAAGGTGTTATCGAAATATAATAAACTTAAATGAATTGATAAGGTCGCTTAAAGTGAATGAAAACGAAGATGTTATTTCATTAAGATTTGCATTTGGACTGTACTTCATCGATAACTCTTGTTGGGCGGTTGTGCTTTTTTAGGTGGGGCGACGTGCAACATTCTTGTAGTGAATTCTATTTTTTTTGTCTTTTTTGCAATAAATTATTGTCATTCCTTTCAGAATTCCCTTTATTTGCACAAATCTCAAATTAGATGGCGAAAAATTTATTGATAGTTGAGTCTCCAGCGAAAGCAAAAACGATAGAAGGATATTTAGGGAAGGATTTTTTGGTGAAGTCAAGTTACGGACATATTCGCGACTTGGTGAAAACGGATGATGCAATTGACACAGCGAAGAATTTTGAACAAAAGTATGAAGTTCCGTCCGACAAGAAAGCGGTTGTCAGTGAACTGAAGAAATTGGCTAAAGCAGCGGAGACTGTTTGGTTAGCTTCCGATGAGGACCGCGAAGGAGAAGCTATTTCGTGGCACTTATTTGAGACATTGGGATTAAAAGACGAGCGTACAAAACGAATCGTTTTTCATGAGATTACAAAACCAGCAATACTTAAAGCTATTGATAACCCTCGTAAAATAGATTATAATCTTGTTAATGCACAGCAAGCTAGGCGAGTTTTAGATAGACTGGTTGGTTTTGAGTTATCTCCAGTTTTATGGAAGAAAGTAAAGCCATCCTTGTCCGCAGGACGTGTGCAATCTGTTGCCGTGCGTTTGATTGTAGATCGGGAACGTGAGATCAACAAATTTCAAGCAGAAGCTGCATTTAAAATAGTCGCATTTTCGNNATAAAAGACAGTTTCAAAGCTGAACTTCCGCAACGTTTTGGAACAGAAGCGGAGGCGACTAAATTTCTAGAGGATTGTAAGGCGGCGATGTTTTCTATTAAAAATCTAGAGACTAAACCTGCTAAACGTTCTCCTGCAGCGCCTTTTACAACGTCGACCCTGCAACAGGAAGCGAGTAGGAAACTTGGTTTTTCGGTTGCTCGGACCATGCAGGTTGCACAGCGATTGTATGAATCAGGTCGTATTACCTATATGCGTACCGATTCAGTCAATTTGAGTGATACAGCGATTGAAGCTGCTGAAAAAGAAATCAAATCGGCTTATGGTAATCAATATCATAAGGTTAGAAAATATAAAACAAAAACTTCAGGTGCACAGGAAGCGCACGAAGCAATTCGCCCCACTTATTTCTCTGAACATACCATTGATGGTGATTCATCCGAGAAGAGATTATACGAGCTGATTTGGAAAAGAGCAATTGCCTCCCAAATGAGTGAAGCGGAGTTTGAACGTACATTGGCAAAGATCGATATTTCAACCCGTACCGAAGATTTAAATGCTTCGGGTGAGGTGATGAAGTTTGATGGATTCTTAAAGGTGTACATGGAATCTCTAGATGATGATCAAGACAATGTTTCTGATGAGGATAGCGATAATGCTATTCTTCCACCGTTAACTGTTGGATTGGCATTGACGTTGAAGAGTATGTCCGCAACAGAACGTTTTACTCGTCCTCCAGCGCGCTATACGGAAGCAGCCTTAGTGAAGAAGTTGGAAGAATTGGGTATTGGTCGCCCTTCGACTTATGCACCTANNTAATGAACGTGAGCTGGGTGTTGATCCTGCTACAGGAAAACCTGTCTCTGTGCGTATAGGTAAGTTCGGTCCGTTGGTGCAGATTGGCTCTCCTGATGATGAAGAGAAACCACGTTTTGCATCGTTACGGAAAGGGCAGATGATCGAAACAATTACCTTTGAAGATGCGATGGAATTATTCAAATTACCGAAAAAGGTTGGTTTATTTGAAGATAAGGAAATGACTGTCGCCATCGGTAGATTTGGACCTTATATCCGTCACAATTCAGCTTTTTATTCCTTACCTAAAGGGATTGATCCATTGGATTTGACAGAGGAAGAGGCTGTCCAAATTATCAAAGATAAACGTCAGAAAGATATTGAAAAGGTCATCCGTGTATTTGATGAAAACCCAGATGCCCAAATTGAGCAGGGACGCTGGGGGCCATTTATCCGTTTTGGAAAGCAGAACTTGAAGATTCCTAAGGGTACGGAGGTCGAGACCATCACCTACGCTGATGTTTTGAAATGGGCCGAAGCTGACGCACCTAAAGGTAAAGCTGCGAAAGCAAAAACCACTGAAAAGAAGGTGGCGGCGAAAAAGACAACGACAAAAAAAGCTCCTGCAAAGAAAACAACAAAGTCGAAATAAGCATGAAAGCAGATTTTCCTGAAAATATTGTCAAGGACATTATGATCGCAGTAGTTTTGGAGGGGGAGACTGTAGAGACGAAAAATTGGACAGTTTATGTGATCAATGATAAGAATGTCGCTATTCAAAATGTGTTGATCAGTTCAAAAGGTTATGGAGAAAAGGATGGGAGGCAGGTAACGACAACTACCTTGCGCCATTTCATTGGAAATATCGAAGCAAAATCTTTCGATCGTGTTGAAGCAATAGACGAGCAAGTGTTTGGATTGACAAATGAATATTGGTTGAGTTTTTATATTGACAATATTATTTACGATAAGAAATACATCTTTTTGCCTGAAAGCATTGTTGATGGAAACCTGACGAAGGTTCCTTTGGTTAATAAGCCAGGTGTTATCATAGGAGGAAACGAATAATGAGTGGCCATCACAATTTTATCATCGCCATAGATGGTTTCTCTTCCTGTGGCAAGAGTACACTAGCGAAAGCATTGGCAAAAAAACTGAAATTCGCATTTATTGATAGTGGTGCAATGTATAGGGCGGTGACGCTCTATTTCCTGCGCAATGAAGTTGCGCTGGATGATCAAGAAGCTATTGAAAATGCGTTGCACGATATTCATATAGATTTCATTCCAAATACTTCGAAGACAGAAATTCATCTGAATGATGAGGATGTTTCGGATGAGATTCGTCAAATGTATATTTCTGATAAGGTCAGCGATGTTAGTGCAATTAAAGCGGTTCGTGCGCANNCGTGTTGCTATGGTTACCCAACAGCAAAAATTAGGCAGTCGAAGAAATATTATTATGGATGGCCGTGATATTGGAACGACTGTTTTTCCTGATGCTGATTTGAAAATATTCATGACAGCTGATCCCAAAGTGCGTGCGGCTAGACGCTATCTGGAGTTAACTGAAAAAGGAGAGGATGTGACTTTAGAAGAAGTTGTAGAAAATCTAGCGACACGCGATCGTATTGATAGTACCCGCGCTGAAAGTCCATTGAGACAAGCTGAGGATGCGATTGTATTAGATAATTCGAATCTTACGCCTGAGCAGCAGTTGCGCTTTGTCGAAGAAGAGTATCTAAAAGCCAAAGTATTAAAATCGCAATCGTAAAAATATTAAACAAGAAAGCCGATGTTGACATCGGCTTTCTTGTTTATTGGATAGAATTACTTGATGCTATTAATTTGTTGTTGTTCCAACAGTTTTTCAACATTGTTTTTCTCTCCAAATTCAGTAGTGTTTTCCTGAAAAGACTCCAGAAGAGCTTTGATCGCATCTGAATTATCCGCTGTACGCTGGTAAATTTCTGGAATTGTTGTTTCAATATTTTTATCACCAAGCTCAATATTGTCAACTTCTATTTTGCCTATTTTTTCTAAAACAGCTTGTTGACTATTTCTGACATCCTCTAATTCTCTTGTTATTTTTTCCATCAATTGGAATTTCTTCAATTTATCCATATGCTATATCTTTTTTTACTGTGATAAGAACAAGCTTTGTTAAAAGTTTGTTTTGTTTTTCTGAAAAAAGCAGGTTCGTGAGTTTGATCTTGCGGAAGAATTATGCGGAAAAGAAAAGGCGGAACATACACATTCCGCCTTTCGTCAGAGGGTTAATTTTGTTGTTAATTTGTACGTCCAGGATATTCTTTTAATGCTTTTTCTAAGCAAATTAAGGCATTTTTGAGATCATCTTGATTAAGAACGTAGGCTAAGCGCACTTCATTCACGCCAGCTCCTTCAGTACTATAGAAGCCAGTCGCAGGTGCCATCATAACGGTTTCATTATTGTAGGAGAATTCCTCCAGTATCCATTGACAGAATTTATCGGCGTTGTCGATCGGTAATTTTGCAACTACATAGAAAGCACCTCCTGGATTTGGTGAATAGACACCCTCAATGGCATTTAATCCCTTGACAAGGGTATCTCTTCGTGCTGTATACTCTTTAGATACCGCTTCAAAGTAGCTATCCGGCGTATCAACGGCGGCTTCACCGGCAATTTGTCCTTCCAAAGATGGACTTAAGCGCGCTTGAGCAAATTTAAGAGCTGTCTGGTAAAGTTCTTTATTTTTGGTAATTATACAGCCAATCCGTGCACCACAGGCGGAGTAACGTTTTGATACCGTATCGAAAATCACAACATTGTTTTCAAGACCTTCCAAATGCATCGGGGAGATAAATTCTCTTCCGTCATAACAGAATTCGCGATAAGCTTCATCTGAGAAGAGATAGAGATCATATTTTAGACACAGTTCACGAAGAGCCTCTAATTCTGCTCTAGCGTATAAATATCCAGTTGGGTTGTTGGGGTTGCAGATACAAATTGCTTTTGTTTTTGGGGTAATTACTTTTTCAAACTCCGCAATTGAAGGTAAAGCAAATCCACTTTCAATATAAGACATTATTGGTTTAATAATAATATCGGAAGAGCAGGCAAAACCATTATAGTTGGCATAAAATGGCTCGGGGATAATAACTTCTTCGCCCTCATTTAAGCAGGCCTGCATAGCGATGGTGATCGCTTCTGATCCGCCATTTGTTACTAAAATGTCAGTCGGTTCGATATTGTAGTTTAGCTTATTATAGTATTCAGCTAATTTGCTTCGATAGGATGCGGTACCTTCTGAAGGTGTATAAGCCCATACTTTGAAATCGATATTTTTCAAGGCATTAAGCATAACTTCAGGCGTCTGAATATCAGGTTGTCCGATATTGAGGTGATATATCTTTTTTCCTTCTTTTTTTGCTTGATCAGCATATGGCGTCAACTTTCTGATCGGTGACGCAGGCATATTTAGCCCTTTTTCTGATATTACTGGCATTATCGTTTTTTTTAATTAGTTGTGCAAAGCTAACCAAAATAAAGCAAAAAAAGCCACATGGTCATGTGGCTTTTTTTTGCTTTATTTGTTAGATTCTTACTCTACAATTCCCTTAATNNTTGCAGTAAAACTTTTTGTAAAAGGAGCTTTTGCAGCAGCATTGTATGTTACTTTGATGGTACCGCTTTCTCCTGGTTTGATTGGAGTTTTTGTAAATTCAGCTACCGAACAACCACAAGTTGGGACAACATTGGAGATGATGATTGGCTCACTTCCTGTATTAGAAAATTTGAAGTTGTAGGATACAGGTGTTCCGGCAGGAATCTTGCCAAAATCATGTGTCTCTTTTTCGAACTTAAATTCCCCTTGTCCTGCTTGCATAGATGAAAAACCGATAAAGGAGATGATTACTGCTAAGATTGTTATATACTTTTTCATGCTTCTAATATATTACTTTGTGATTAAAATACTACAACTGATATGCCAAATGTAATATTTATTACCAATTAATTTTACATCTAACAACTTTATTACAGTTATATTATGCCCTCTTTGAGTAAATCCTGAATGTGAATGACACCATCGTAAATACCATGGTCGGAGACCAGCAATTGTGTGATGTTATTTTCTCTCATGATATGAAGTGCATTGGCGGCGAGTTCATTTTTGTCAATGACCTTTGGCGATTTTCCCATGATGTCGGCCGCAGTGATGGCCGTTAAATCGGTGTGTTTTTCTAGCATGCGCCGTATGTCTCCATCCGTAATGATACCTTGTATTTGATCTCCGTTCAGGACTGCCACAGCACCTAATCTGAAATGTGTAATGGTAATGATAATATCTCTTACGTTGGCTTGCAGCTGTACGCTCGGTTTCCCATTTTGATCGGAAAGGTCACTGACACGAAGATATAGCTTTTTGCCAAGGGCTCCTCCGGGATGGTATTTTGCGAAATCTTTGTCTGTAAAGTCGCGACATTCTTGCAATACCACAGCGAGTGCGTCGCCCATTGCCAATTGTGCTGTTGTACTTGAAGTAGGGGCGAGGTTGTTTGGACAGGCTTCCTTTTCGACAGTTGTATTTAAAATAAAATCCGCATTTTTAGCTAGATAAGATTCCGTATTACCGACAAGAGCAACTAATAAGTTTTTTGTCTGCTTTAAAAATGGCACAAGTACTTTGATCTCGGGCGTATTTCCACTCTTTGAAATCGCTATAATTAAATCATTTTGTTGGATAATCCCCAAATCGCCATGGATCGCATCTGCGGCATGCATAAAGATGGAAGGTGTTCCTGTTGAATTTAAAGTAGCTACTATCTTTTGTGCGATTATCGCACTTTTGCCTATTCCTGTCACAATTACCCGTCCTTGCAAATGAAGTATACGGTCGACAACGGTAACAAAATCATCATCAATATATTGGGCTAAGGCAGCTACTGCCCTAGCTTCTTCTTGAATAGCCGCGATAGCTATATTTTTTATTTCGTAGTTGTTTTTCACAAAAAATACTCTTACTTTTATGTATTAGAATAGATTGCAAAAATAGATTATTTTTCAGGATTATTTCTTCATTTATCTATCTTATTTTTGCCCAAGGCGCAATGGAAATAGAAAAATCACTTTTCGACAATTTACAAGATTTTTTTGGTTTTGATACTTTTAAAGGAGATCAAGAGGCTATTATAACCAGTATTCTTCAAAAGAAAGATACGTTTGTTATTATGCCAACCGGAGGGGGAAAATCGATTTGTTATCAATTACCCGCACTAATGAGTGAGGGGACTGCAATCGTAATTTCCCCGCTGATTGCTTTAATGAAAAACCAGGTCGATCAACTTCGTGCATTCGGTGGCGAAGATAGCATCGCTCATTTTTTAAATTCATCCCTGAATAAGAGTGAGATCACTCGGGTTAAAGATGACGTGCTTGCGGGGAAGACAAAATTACTGTACGTAGCTCCCGAGTCGCTTGCTAAGCAGGATAACGTCGAGTTTTTACATCAAATTACAGTGTCATTTGTTGCAGTTGATGAAGCTCATTGTATTTCTGAATGGGGACATGATTTTAGACCTGAGTATCGTAAAATTCGCCAGATCATCAATGAAATTGGAACCAATATTCCGATTATAGCACTTACAGCAACAGCAACGCCTAAGGTACAATCTGACATTCGTAAGAATTTACAGATGAATGAGGCTGTCTTGTTTAAGTCATCCTTTAACCGAATNNAAGATGTTGTTAAAGAGATCGTACGGTTTATCAAAACTAAACAAGGGAAGACCGGTATTGTCTATTGTTTGAGCCGAAAGAAAGTAGAAGAAATCAGCGAAGTATTAAACTTGAATGGTATTAAAGCATTACCGTATCATGCGGGGCTTGATGCAAAAACAAGAGCTGATACACAAGATAAATTTTTGATGGAAAATGTGGAAGTGATCGTCGCAACGATTGCTTTCGGTATGGGGATTGATAAACCAGATGTACGTTACGTTATTCACCACGATATTCCTAAATCTATGGAGGGATATTATCAGGAAACCGGACGCGCTGGACGTGATGGTGGTGACGGATATTGTTTGGCTTTTTAGCCAGAAAAAGGTGTGCAGAAGCTGACAAAGTTTATGAAAGATAAACCTGTAGCTGAACGCGAGATCGGTACTCAAATTTTAAAGGAAGTTATTGATTATTCTGAATCGGCTGTATGCCGTCGTAAACAGATTCTTCATTATTTTGGAGAGAACTTCGATGAGCAAGGTTGTAACAATATGTGCGACAACTGTCGTTCGGAAAAAGAATATTTCGAAGCCGAGGAATCACTAAAGGATGTCTTGGGGTTCATACGGGAGCAAGGCGAAAAATTTGATGATCATCATGTCGTCAATGTCATGGTCGGTCAAAATAATCAGCCCGTCTCTTCTTACAAACATGATGAACATCGGTTATTTGGGGCTGGGAAAGATAAAGGTGTTATTTACTGGAAGTCTTTGTTGAGACAGGCCGTGCTTGATAACTTTATCGAAAAAGATATTGATCATTACGGTTTACTAAAACTAACAGATATTGGTAGACATTATTTAGATAATCCCTATCAACTTAAGTTTGTCTTAAATCGACCTATTGAGGGGGGAGATACGACAAATTCGGAGGATGCGGGGCATGGGAGCGCTGCCTTGGACACGGTATTGTTGGGGATGTTAAAAGATCTGAGGAAAAAGATTGCAAAAGGTAAATCACTTCCACCATTTGTTATCTTTCATTATCCTTCGCTTGAAGAAATGTGTACACATTACCCCGTCACCATTGATGAATTAAAGCAAATTCAAGGTGTGGGCAATGG
>DKIT01000225.1 GCA_002454415.1 Sphingobacterium sp. UBA6711 | reverse complement strand
ATAAATAGATTGGATTTCCTTATTCATTCCAAATACTAAAAAGTAAAATAGAGAAGTAACTATGTGGAATCTCCTAATCTGAAAGGTGATTTCAATAGTATTTCAGCGTAAGTTAATACTATGGTAATGTTAGTTTAATTATGGTATTTTACCTTTGATATATTCATACATAACAATAAAGTGGTTTGGTACTATTGGTCCGAAGCCGGTATGTTGACGTGCCGGCCAAAATTAGAAACCCGCTAAAACTGCGGAATAAGGATATCTAATTATTCTACTACCAAACAGAAAATATCAAAAAATGAAAAGACGTAATTTTTTAAAGGGTTCGGCCCTGATCTCGGGATTACTCACGCTTAATCCTTTCGATATTATTGCAAGGCCAAAAGCTGATGTACCCCATTATCCAGGAAAAGNNATGATCAGTGATGGTATGAGTTCGGGTACTTTGGCCATGGCAGATCTATATTCGCGCATGGTTTTGGGCAGGAACAGCAACTGGATGCAGCTGTACCTTGATGGTAAAATGTCACGTGCATTGATGGATACCGCATCCGCAAGTTCCATCATTACAGATTCGGCTGCCGCAAGCTCAGCTCTGGGCGGGGGGGTACGAGTAAAAAATGGTGTGCTCAACATCGGCCTAAATGGTGAAAAACATTTGCCTGCTTGGCAAGAGTTTAAGCGGATGGGTAAAAAGGCTGGCTGTGTCACTTCGGTAACTATCACACATGCCACTCCGGCAGGATTTTGTGTGAATTCATCCAGTAGAAATGCCGAGCCCGAAATTGCCATGATGTACGCAGAGCAGGGATTTGATGTACTTTTTGGCGGTGGTGACGAATTTTTCAATCCGAGCAAAAGAAAAGATGGTAAGGATCTCTACCAAACGTATCAGCAAAAAGGATATCAATTGTTGAAAAAGCGTTCCGATCTCAAATCTGTGTCGAAAGATAAACCCATTTTAGGAATATTCAATGCTGGAGCCTTGCCATATGCAGTCGATCGCGCCAATATTTCGAATCTTCAAGATACCCCCACATTAGCTGAGATGGCGACTACAGCGATAGCACAGATGAAGGATCATCCGGAAGGTTTTGTTTTGCAGATCGAAGGTGGTAAAGTAGATTGGGCTGCGCATGCGAATGATGTTGCTGGTCTTATACATGATCAGCTTGCTTTTGACGAGGCTGTTAACGTTGTTATGGACTTTGCTGAAAAGGATGGCGAAACGCTAGTCATTCTNNATGGAAATGCAAATCCCGGAACGATATATGGCGCAGATGTAAACAAGAAGTTTGAAAGTATCTCTAAGTATAAGTATACGAATGAATACCTGCTCAATGCCATCAAACCTGACTTTAATTTGCAGCAAGTAAAAGATTGGGTTTATGAGGTCAATGGTTTTGGTCTTGCAGATGAGGATGCTAAAGCATTGTTGCAGTTTTACAGTGGTATAGAGAAGGAGGATGGATTGTATAATTATAAACATCTTCCTTACAAATTATATTCTGAAATTCAGAAAAAACACAATGGTGTGGGCTGGATCAGTATGGATCATTCAGGCGATTATGTCGAGCTGGCAATGTATGGTCCTGGAAGTCAGTTTCTAAAGCCATTTGTTAAAAATACGGATGTAAATAAGATTATGAGATCTGCGGTAGCTTTGTAAGCTATTATTCCAAGGTTGCAAACGAAGGTTTTGAAGCAAAAAGCTTGGATCGATCGGAGAATTATTTCCGACTTCTTTTGAAAGGAAAGCAACTTGGCTTCCCAAGTTGCTTTCCTTAAATACATTATTTTTTGGCTTCTGGAAGCTGGATAATCTGGATTATATTTTTGTTACTTATAAATTGATGCGATATATCTTTAACGGAAATTGGGGTCAGCTTATCCCTTAATTCTGTACGATGGAAGATGCGGTACATGTTGTCGCCATTGTAAAGATTGCTATAAAGATAGTTGGACCAAAAATCGTTCGTTTTCATGGCTGATTCGTAGTTCAACTTATCGTTTGCTTTGAATTTGTTGAGATTTTCGACTGAGGGACCTTCTTTCTTTAATTTTTCAATTGTGTCAACAGAATATTGTGCCAATTTTTCGGCGTTTGTTACTGAACAGCTAAATGCTACGGTCAGGGTGTAGCGCGCATCTGGCAATTTGCTATAATCCATTTGTATGGAAGGTGAATAGACACCGCCTTCTTCTTCACGTAATCTTTCTAACAAACGAATTTCCAGTACTTCTCTAAATGCTTGCAATGCGATGTTGTTCTGCTCGTTATACTCATATTCACCTGAAAGGACGAGGTATACCATAGCCTTGTCTTCCTTGCTCAGTGCAAACTTTTTATCAATCTTACCTGCGGGAATATTGATATGCAGATTGCGGTATTCCGGTGCTTTTTGCGCTGAACTTGGTAGCCCCCCAATATATTTAGCTATTAATGGTTTTATCTTTTCAGAGTCGAAGCTACCTACAAAAGTAAAGTTAAAGCCTGAAGCATCAGAAAACCGCTCTTTATAGATGGCCAATGCCCGTTGCGCATCAATTTGATTAATCTTATCGAGTGTCAGTCCAGTGCGACGGATATTATTGCCGGATAGCAAGGCCATGACCGAGTCTTGAAATACAGCATCCCCATNNTTTAGCGTTTGCCAAGATGCCTGCAGCGATTGCTGTATCCAACCGCGGTTCAGTAAAGTAACCGTACATCATCTCGAGTGCGAGCTCCAGGTCTTTGTTATTGGAATATCCACTTATGCCTTGGGCAGTCTCACTGATAAAAGGAGATGCTGAAGCAGTCCGTCCAGCGAGTGACTTTTCAAATTGATCGGCTGTATAGTTTCCGAGACCGCTGGCGCCGATGAGTCCTACAGCATTGGTGGCACTTTGGAAATCTTTATCATCGTAAATAGACGTTCCGCCATAAGCAAAGCCCTGGAAACTGATTTGGTTATTTTGATAGTTGGTCGGTTTTAAGAGGACCTTGATATTCTTACTCAAGGTCAAGGTGGTGGTCCCCAATTTGTCGTCCTTTTCTTCTTTGACAATTGTTCCCGTTGTTATTTTGTGTTTTAACAGTGGAAGGTCACTTGTTTCCTCCGTGTATGCCGTGAGTTTTTCTTTGGAAAGTTTATTAATCCAGCTGACCATGTCAGTTTCGTTGGGCAAACTTGCTTTTTCCGCTTCTGGTGCCATAACAATGATATCGCGGTTGCTATCCTTTAGATATTGTTGTAAGACCTGCTGAATGTCTGAGAGACTAATATTCGGAAGAATCTCATCGATCAATTTCATTTCAATATCGATTCCGGGAGATGCGATGCCATTTAAAAAATGCTGAATATATTCCTGCACATATTGAGACGAGGCAATTTTGTCTTTCTCCTCTAGCAAATTTTCCATTTGACTTCGATAAGAATCTTTGGCACGCTGGAGCTCTGTCGCTGTAAAGCCTAGTTGCTTCGCGCGAAAGATCTCACGCCATACTGCATCGAAACCTTCTTTTAGACGGCCCGGTTTGGCACTGATCTGAATACTAAAGACATCCAGCCCGCCCATAAATGCGCTAAGTGAAGCTCCCCCTCCTAGAAATGGCGGATTTGCCGTACGGAATATTGGGTTGTAACGGCTGGCCATCATATCATTAAACAATGCTTTAATAATCGCCTGTTTAAAATCTGCCGCACTCTTGAGTTTACGCTCAGGATGTTTGATGCTGATATCAATAGACGTCGAGGTTATCTCTGGATCGGTCACCACCATAAATTGGTTCTTTCCTTCCAATGGAATTTTGTAATCTCGACGTTGTGTTTGTTTTTCAGGATTTTTAAGCGTGGAAAACTGTTTCTTGAGTAGCTTCTCGGTCTGATCTACATCGATGTCACCAACCACAATAACGGCTTGTAGATTGGGGCGATACCAGTTTTTATAAAAACTTTCAATTTCCTGGTAAAGAAAATGCTGAATGACCTGCTCTGTACCAATTGGAATGCGCTGCGCATAGAGGGAATGATTGAGTGCGACGGGTAGAGTTTTATCCTGTATCCGTTCACCTAAACTCTTGCCAGCACGTTTTTCTTCCATAATAACCCCGCGCTCTTTATCGATTTCGCTATGTTCTAAGCTGATTCCCTGTGCCCAGTCCTGCAGGATCTGAAATCCGTTGTTGACAAGTTCACCATCATTGGAAGGCAGCTGTAGCTGGTATACAGTTTCGTTAAAACTTGTGTAGGCATTGATGTCGGCGCCAAAGCTGATTCCATTTTTTTGCAAATAGTCTACAAGGGTGTTATTGGGATAATGGCTGGTACCATTAAACGCCATATGTTCCAGAAAATGCGCTAGCCCACGTTGCTGTTCGTTTTCTAAGATCGATCCAACGTTATTGACTAAATACATAAATACGCGCTCTTGCGGCTCTGTATTTTTACGGATGTAGTAAGTTAAACCATTTGGTAATTTGCCATGACGTACGTTTTTGTCAAGAGGCAAGGCAGTGGTGTCGACATGCTGTTTAGCCCATACGATTTCAGTGGTTCCAGGGATTGTGCTGCTTTGTGCAAGCATAGGACTAAAACCAAGAATAGAAAGATAGAGCAGTTGTTTTAAATGCATATAATTGAGTATATAAATATCAGATTAGAGCGTGTTTTTTAAAGTTTCATAGAGGCCCTCACCTCGAAGGTTGATGCCTATGATTTTTCCGGTTGGATCTAGTAAATAATTGGAAGGGATGCTCTTGATATGGTATTCCCCACTGACCTTACCATCGGGGTCTACAATATTTGTCCAGGTCATACCATCGTCTGCCACCGCTTTTTTCCAGCTGTTTAATACAAAATCAGTGGAGATTCCTAATACTTCGAATCCCTTGCCTTTATAGGCATCATAGGCTTTTTGTACGTGTTCATTTTCAACACGGCAGGGGACACACCAGCTTGCCCAAAAATCAACGAGCACATATTTGCCGCGAAAATCACTTAAGTTAACTTGTTTGCCTGTGGTATCGGTCAACGTAAACTCAGGAGCGATGTCCCCGATCTTCAGGTTTTCAAGGCTGACTAGCTGACTGTGCAGCTCCTGTCCTACAGCTGTTTGTTTAAGCGCTGGACTTAACTTGTCGTAAAGTTCGGATACAAGCTGTTGATTAGAAGTGTCTTTTAGCAGTCTTTGTAATTGAAAAAGACTGAGCGGGTTGTTGGGGTTTTGAGCTACGTAATCGGTTTGTTCCTTACTTAGCTGGGCAGACCATTTATTGAGGCTGACATCAATTTTATTGATGGCTATCCGGGCCGGTGAATCCATACGAAAGCTATCCTGAGAAAGTGTTTCTTCTGCTTTGAAATAGTCCGATGTGAGTGCGCTTATGCTGTCCAATATGGTTTTATGTACATTGTCAAAATTTCTCGCATCAGCGTTTAGTGCTGACCCCTTGATAGTAGCTTTATGAAGTAGCCCTAACTTGGCTTTGATTTCTATTTTTCCTTTGTGCAGATAAAAATCAAGTGTTTCTGATCGCTCACCTGCATTATTTATATAAAATATGTTAGCCATTTCTGGCCCTTCTGTAGTGCCTTTAAAACGAAAGACCCCCTGTTCAAGTTGTGCCGAATCTAAGCTAAAGTCAGCATTATAGCGCTGAAGGAACAACTTTCCCTTTTGGCTTTTTGGGGCACCTGAAAGTGTAGCCTGAATTTCATACGTCGCCTTTTCTTGCGCCTGTAGCACAGCGATTAAACCGAGTAGTGCGAAGGTAACTAGTGTAATGCGTTTCATTGTATTAACTTGTTTAGTTAGTGTATCCTGGATTTTGAGTTAATTTTCTGTTGTTTTGAATTTCCGTAGTAGGTACAGGGTATAGCTGCGCAAACGATCTCCAGGTATTAGGTTTTGCCTTTGACATCACAGCATCGGCCAGCCCTAAACGCTTGAGCGTAAACCAACGGTCGGCCCACTCAAAACAAAGCTCTACACGGCGTTCCTGAACAATAGCTGTTAGGGCTTGGGCTTTGGAAAGTCCGCTGGACAAATTTGTTAAACCTGCTCTTTTACGGAGTATATTGACGTCGTCAATGGCTGTTGGGAGCCCTAGCTCCAAACGGGCCTCTGCGCGATTAAGGTATTGTTCACTAAGCCGTAGGACGCTAGTATATTCATTATTGGGCGTCGTATCTTCGCCGGTTGAGCGGTATTTATTTATTTGATAGGAGGCTGTTGTCTCTTCAAATTTGATATAGTTGTTCTTCCTTTTGTCGTTGGGCTCAAATGCTTGCAGCAAACCTTGTGCATCTTCAGTCACTGCAAAACTTGCGTATTCTCCCATGCTAACAGCGCCGATGGAAGCTCCAAGACTATTCCACAGCTGCAGAATCTGTTCCGGATTATTTTTCACAAAAATATCCATTGCTTCAGTCCCGTCCGGACCGTCCAGTTTTCCCAGCGTATAACGTTTATTTTCACCAATAACTTGGCTAGCGGCCGCTTCTGCTTTTGACCAATCTTTGGTGAAAAGATATACCCGCGATAAGAGCGCAAGAGCTGCCCACTTGTTGGCTCTCACACGTTGGTCACGATAATCGTCAGCCAGTAGAAGGCTCGCATCTTCAAGATCTTTGATGATCTGCGCATATATTGTTGAAACGCCCGTCCGCGGTTTAAGTCGTTCCTCTTGATAGTTGCTGCTCAATACTAGAGGTACATCACCATATAAGTTAACCAAAAAGTAATAGTTGAGGGCCCGCATAAATTTAGCCTGCCCTAAAACTTCATCTTTTCCAGTCTGAGACATACCTGTTGACTGGCCGGCTCCTTCAATCATTGTATTCGTTATGCCGACAACCGTATAACATTCCGACCAAAAATCGTTTGTGGGTCCAGAGAAGGGATTTAGATTATAACTATACATAAAGGTATAGCCCGGATTGAAACTATTGATGCCCGGCTTGATCTCGTCGGAAGAGAATCCGGTAGTCAGCGAAAGGTTGGTCTGCATATTGGCAAATTTGCCATATAAGGCCAATACGACACTGTCTGCGAGCTGGTCATTGGCGTAGATCTGTTCGGTCGTATAAATATATTTTGGTGTGACCTCGAGCAACTTGTTGCAACTTGTCATGAGCAAGCCAAGGGGCAAGAGTATGCTTATTATTTTTGTGAAGTTCGTTTTCATATCAGCGGTATAAATTGGTGTTAAAATGAGCTGCGTATCCCTAAAGTGAATGTGCGTAGCATTGGCATATCAATTCCCGTTTCCGGATCAGTTCCCTTGAAATTTGTGATAGTGAATAGATTCGCGCCGGTCACGTAAGCTCGTAAGTTTTTAAGCTTTATTTTTTCGAGAAGTTTGCCAGGTACAGTGTAGCTCAGAGTTATATTGCTGAGTCGTATGTAAGAAGCGTCGACGTAATTTGCTGTTGAGCTACTGTAATTTGACATGGACATTGAATTGGTTGTATACGCCGGAAATTTGGCTTCCTGACCTGGACGTTGCCAGCGTTCCAAAACAGTCTCAGGCGCGTTTAAAAGGCTGCCAGCACCAGAAAATGGATAATAATAGGTGTTCTTATTTTTCTTAAAACTAAAAAATACATCGAGATCAAAGTTTTTATAATTGAATGAGTTGCCAAGACCGCCAAAAAATGCCGGAATATTGGGTGCCAACACGGTATAGTCGTCGGGATATGCTATGTTCCCGTCGCCGTTGATATCACGGAATTGAGGCTGTCCATCCGTGGGGTTAATACCGAGATAGTCGTAACCCCAGATTAGGCTTAAAGGCTTACCCACCTGATAGGTGAGACTATAGGGAGAACCGGCAATATCGGGGAAGGCGAGTAGCTTATTGCGGTTGATGCTCATCGTAAAGTTCGTCTTCCAGGTGAAAGTCAAATTAT
>DKIT01000119.1 GCA_002454415.1 Sphingobacterium sp. UBA6711 | reverse complement strand
GGTTAATGAAGCATTTGCAAAATAGGACAAGAATCGCTCGGTGATATCCTGCATATTATTGGGCGGCACAGGAACACGGGCCGAACCGTTTGGTCGTAGTTTGTACAAGGTAGTATAATCGAAAGCAATCTGATTCGTCAATATATCCCTGTTGTAATCAAATAAACGAAATCCAGGCAGATCTTTCGTCAGGTTGGCACTGATCTCCGCTCCTGCCAATGCGCTGAGTTCATAATTAGTAGCAAATGTTTTCTGATAATTTCCTTGTAAACGAAAATTGTGATTAACTATATTACGGTTGGTGCCACCTTCCAATATACCTCCGTAGGGGATGATCCGCGTCATATCGGTCTGCGTATATTGGTTGACAAGGTTACGTACATAATAACTGTCTTTATCGTACCAATTCTGCGAGCTGTTGCTTATATTCTGGTATTGATATTTGAGATCCAGAGACAATCCCTCAAGCAACCTATAATTTAATCCGGCTGCTAACAACAGATTCTTGCTTTGGGTTGANNTGTAGTTGGTTGAAGCCGCAGTGCCATCTACATTACGCAGAAAAGTATATGGAGATAAGGTTCTTGTTCCGTTCAGATTCGTCAGGTTATAACCATTATTGCAATTGTCTAACCTTGCAACCTGCACTTCGGTATTCAGTGTCAGCTGAGATGTTAATTTAAGCTCATTGCCTCCACGCAGCGTGTACCGCTGTGCTTTATTGCCGATTACATTCAGTAGATCCTTATTAAAGCTACCCGAAAGCACAAAACGGTTTTTGGCAGAACCACCGGAAAGCATCAAGTTGTAACGCTGCGTTACTGCCTGACGATACAATTCCTCTCTCGCTTCCTGCCGAATATCCTGCATTTCCATACGGTTTTTGATCTGGTCAAATTCGGTCTGACCGATCTTATTTTCCTTCAATTTGAACAAGAGCGAGACATAATCGGGCAACATTGTCTGATTGGCTTTCTTATAATAGCCACGGTCGAACAATGTTTTTTCGACCTCCATCATGCTTTTGGAATCCAAAAAATTGGGACTGTAAAAAAGGTCAGGCCGATCGGACAGGACAAGCTGAGTACCGAAGCTTACTTTGAAGGCATCGCCCGCCCGTCCCTTTTTTGTTGTAAGCACAATCACTCCGTTACCAGCACGTGCCCCCCATATACTTGCGGCAGCGGCATCTTTTAGTATCGTGATACTTTCAATATCATCAGGATTGATCGTATTGATACTTCCTTTGTATGGAAAATTATCAAGGATAATCAATGGCTCAGTGCTTGACTGAATGGAACTCAGCCCCCGAAGTCGTAAGGCAGGTTCGCCCGCATTTTCATTGATGTTCAGTTTCCGATCGAACTGGAGGCTCGGCGTAATACCTTCTAGTCGTTCAATGATGTTACCGTTGGGATTAAACTGCAGCTGTCTATTATCAATCGTATTGAACGAACCCGTTACACGACTTTTGTCCACCTTGTAATAACCCGNNAAGATAGTACAACGTTAATATGCTGGTCCCGTCCCTGTTCCAGTTCTATTACCTTGCGTTCATAGCCAACCATACTAAATTGGATACGGGTGTTACTGCCGAGTAAGAAAGCAAAGGAACCATCCTTTGCGCTCGATTGCTGCGGCCCCTGGGGCAACAACACAATTGACACCTTTTCTAAGGGATTTCCGATACTATCGGACACTATCCCGGTGACCCGATATTGTGCCCATAATAGTACTGGGAAGAGATAGATGTAGAGTAAAATGATACGTTTCATTTTCTAGCAAAGATTAAGGATTAACGATTATTTTTTTTGACTTCCGAAACGCGTAGCATAGGTACTTTTCGATCCATGATAACGATTTTCATACCGTAGCGTTTCAGTTCCTGTTGCACAGTTTGCAGCTCCGTTGCCTTTCGCATGGATTTAGGGAATGCAAAAGATGCCATGAAATCGTTGGGTATATCCGTTTCGTTAATGACTGCATTTTCATCTAGCTTGATCTGTTTCATATTTCTAAGCGGTGCAGAAACAAATAGCTGAAAATGTGGCTGATCAAAGAAGGCAACCTTTGCCTGTACAGTATCGGCAGATTGCTTTGCCAATAAGGGCTGCTGCAATAGCTGTTTTACTGCCGATAATGGCCGAATTCTTTGCAGTGCAGCGTACCGCTTTCGAGGACCGCGAATAAGCTCCACTTTTAACCTAAAATGAGCAAGTATTGCCTTTTGCAGCCTTCGCTGTAGGAGATGTCTGGCGTCAGCATCAGTATACGATGCCGGTAGTTTTAGGGCATAGCTATAATAATTGTGCAACATCCAATCCCTTACTTTCAGGTCCTGTGCATAGTCGCCTTGATAACTTGGCGCAGGTTCATGAAAAGATTGCTTTTGCAGAATAGATGGCGACACATTCCACTGAAAAGCCGATGTAATATCAAAAAGCTGAAAAACATCCTGACGAAAAGCCTGATAAATAACTTGGTCCAATGGATTATTGATCGAATAGATCAACATACTATCCCTACCACGGAAAATAGTGAGGGGCACGGTAAAATATTGATCCACAAAACCAGCCATCTTACAGTCCCTTTGATCGACCAAAAGATCTGCTCTGCCATTGTTCGCTGTAAACAAGGACTTGTTTGGATCTACAGCTTTAATGGCATTATTCTGCACCATCTTGGGCATATCTTCATGTAGAATCGATACGATATTCTCCTTTGAGACATAATCTGACTTGGGTTTAGCGACCACCTTTCCTTTATAGATCCAGATCATATGCGGCAGGCTTTGGTGCGGAAACATTTTGGCCAATACCGTATCCTCTGTAATAGACCGATAATTCCAAGCAAAACGATCCGCTATTTTGATCAGATCTTTACTAGATTGATAAGTAACTGGGATAATCTTTACTTTGGACGGATCCAATTCTTTGGAGATGGAATCCATTTTCATCAGGTAGTAGAGACAAGGCTTACACCAGTTGGCCCAAAAGTCCAATACGATTAACTTGTCACGGTCGGCACTCAGATCATTGATTGATTCAGCTTTAGATTTAAGGTCAAATAATTTATACTTTGTAGTATAAAAGTGTTCCGGCACTTTATCGCCTACATATAAAGAAGTCGAGTCAGGCGTATAAAACTGTGCTTTTACCATAGCTGGAAAGCACAATGAACATAAAGCGATTAAAAGATTTAGTTTTTTAATTGCTGATCTTGAAAGTAGCCCATCGGCCCCGCTATCCTTGCGCNNAACATAGAAACTAATGCAAAGAAGATTACAAGTAATGCAATCTGTATAACTGGAATATTGACTACCTTATCAAATAAGGTTATGAAGCTTTTTGATGTAGTTTGTTTTGCGCTGGGATGCTCTTTCACTATAGACAGTTCTCTCCCAGCCTTATAAAAATTGTTCATTTTTAAGGTTCTAAAAATGGTCATAATTTATCCCTTTCCTAAGCGAATGCCTAAGATTAGATAGTTAAATAACTCGTAAAATTTTTCCGATATAGTCGTCTAAAAATTGGTTAACACAGCAGTTGATATGGATACACTGACACTGTTTTCGGATATGATCAGAAAGATCTGTTTCTACGGATAAGCTAAGGGGGAACTCCTAGGAAAATTCGATGTTCATTGATGTTCATAACTCTCTTTTTTAAGTTTATAAAAAAGCTTGAATTATGAATCTAATATAAAGGAAGGATATCTATAAAAAAGAGATGGACCTTCTTATTCTCCTTAGAAGGCCCTAGGAAGCCTATTGACGAAAACAAGAGAAGCCCATCTCTCCTTTGCTGAAATCAAAGATAGAGATAAGGCCTTTATCTCCTGAATCTGCGCCAATTGAAAATTTCCTAGGTTTTCTAAGACATGATTCAGCATACAAGCCTATTTAAATATAGAATAACAAATAGTTACACCTGAAATCTATAAGACAAATATAAAAATTTATTAACAAAAATACAAATTTTACAAACCCAACAAAAATTCAAAAAGAATAACAATTGCTGTAAATAGCAATATGGAAAAAATCACGCGCCTAGCTTTATATGTAATTAACAATAGTAAAAAACGTAGGCTTATTTTAGGGATATCAGCTAAAGCTTTTGGAAGGATAATAGGTAAGAGTGAGGAATTTGTACAGAATATTGAAAGCATCCGGAGGGGGCATTATTTACACATTGACTTTCCGTCAATCGCTAATGCTCTTAACTGGGAAATACATGACCTCCTTCCTCCAGATAATTCTCCCTATAGCGATGGCACATTGGTTGACAAAGTGGTTTTTAGCTTAAAAAATCCATCAGATGCAGAAGAAGTAATTGTGGGTATGAAAGAAATCGACTATTTCAAACAGGAAAAGTCATTAAACGACATTTTTGAACATCTATATTTGACAGAAAACATGTCAGAAAAACGCAAGGTAATTACTGATCTTCTGGAAAAGTTGGTTTCCAACAATATATTGAAGCTATACAATGGAAAATATTTAGCTTAATCAAAATTTTCAGNNGAATTGGCCACACCAATGGAAGAGAAAGAAGATAACCAAATTATATCAACTACAGAACACCTTAGCAGGCAAAAAGTCTCAAGAATTGATTTCGAAATTCTAGTTAATTTTTATGAAATCTGCAAAAAGAAAAAGATATCTGAGCGAGAAGTTTCGTTTTTAATGGGAAAGGTGAATAAGTATTTCTCCGAAATTCTCAATCCTTTTTTCAAAGAACATATTAAGACCGAATACTTGGATATTCTACCCGCCATTGCGTCAACCGGTATCCGGAAAATTATACCGAACGATATTTCCCCAAAAGAAACTATTGATATTCTTGGCACTCATACCCGAAATACAGACAAAAATTCGGAAGTAGACTATTATAAATTTACTGTCACTTATAAAGATGGTACAACTAAAAATTATCGTTGGAAAATAAAGGTTACTAAAGGATCGAGATCTAAAGTCAACCCAGAGCTGCTTGAGATCCTGAAAACATTAATCTCACGCCATTACTTTCACAAGCCAAAATTTGCGCTTACCATTTATATGCTAATCAAATCGAGATTTAAAAACACTTTTAGCCCTTTGGAGTTACAAATTGCTCTCTCGAAATTGACAAACAAAAGCGTTGATCCAGAATTTGCGCTACAGGAAGGTGTAGACAATATGAGGATTACGTATAGCAAGATATTGACTGAAACCGAAAAATTTTTAGAGCATTGCCAAGACAATAGGATCTGGATTTCGAGCTATGTGCCTTTAAATTCTCCCTCAAGTAGGTATTTCATCTGGTATGAAGATACTGATGAAAACGATAAGCTGCTAACTTCTAATGATGGAAAAGTGATTCTATGTTCTTCCATAGAGGAATTGCTTTGTTTGTTAAGGAGAAATGACGATATCTTTAAAGCACCGGTTAATTTAGAAACGTGGATATCGGGCATGGAAAACTTACCTCCTACCATATCGGTTACTTATTCTCCCCGAGAAATTATAGATGGCTTTGGGGCAGATTCTGTTTCTGTGGATACCCTCGCTAATTTTGTGGACTTTTACAATCTCGTCGGTGATCTGGGGTGCCAAGATGAAAGATTTGAAGACCTGCTCGAATTACGTGAAGAGGGTGAACTTAGAAAGGTCTGGAATCATTATTACAACAACCATCTTTTCAAAGCAAAGAAACGCAAGGAACTATCGTTTGATAAGACGAAGTTTATTGTTGATTTTAGGGAGTTGGTGGAGAGGTTTGAACGTTGTATTTCTATTTAAAAAAATAGTAAATCAAATTTGAATCCATACTTATTAATATTTTTAATTTTTATTATATTGGATCTACATATTATTCGATATTTCTATGACTTCTATAAAGGACCTAATCTATTTTGATTACGACAAAGCTAAATCGCTCAATAGCCAATTGAATGAAGGATTATTAAGTAAATTAACCAAAACTATCGAGCAAGAGTCTGGGGGAAATGCTGAATTGGGGTTTGACATCAAATTATTAAAAGGTAAGATTNNCAGAGATCTATCATGAGTTACTGAATCAGATAGAAAAGTCACTAACAGAGAAAAATATTCTGACAGATATAAATGAGAATTTTGACAAAGGACAAAAAAGCTTTAATGAGTTTTTACTTGAAGTCCCCAATTTTAAATATGTAAAAGCCACGGGCTGGTGTACATTCGAAGATTTTGAACGTTTTAAGCGAATAATGTCAAACTTCAATGAAATACAAAGACTAATTTATAGTTCTGCATTAACTGAAACTCCTGAATATAAGAGTCATAAGGAAGAAATAAATAATTTGAGACGGGAGTTAAAAACCAAACCAAACCCAAATAAGGAGATAAATAAATTAAATGCGCTAGAGCGGAAATACGATAAAATGATCGAGGATCAAATGAATGCGACACTTTTAGACGAAACATTTATCGAAAGAGTGAAAGTTTTCTTGGATACTTTCTCTGCCAACAGATTAAATTTTAGATTAGCTCCTTTTGATATATTTAACGATTTCCAAATTCTGGCTAACTTGAAAGGTGATTACCTTGTTAACGGAAATTTTGATGATATAATTTATACATATGGTTCAAGACCAAATATAAAACTGTCAATATTTGGAGTTGTTACTTCTTGTCCGCAAAAATCCGATCAACGAGTCGATTTAAATGATGAATACATCGGATATGACAACAGCGAATTAGAGGACTCTGAGGTATTTATTAAAGCTTTTAGAGGTGTGTTTTCATCTTTTGAAGCATTCGAAAAATTCTTCTTTGTCCCCTCTTTTCCAAAAATCGCTGTAAGTCCAATATCAATTTATCAGGAAATCATATTCTAGGAGAGCTTTATTATTTCATTAGAAAACTTAACCTTTTTTAACACAAAAAACTAGATGGCAACAAGCTATCTCAGACAAAAAATATATGAAAAATTTTATAGAAATACTACTTGAAGAAAAATCAAAAGATAAGACCTCATTTATACTCTATAATCAATGGATTTATGATAAAGCGCTTATTCCACAAGCTCTCAATTCAATATCATCCATTTTTCCTCACTATAGTCTACATAATGTTACACACTCTGAGGCAATAATCTCCAATATTATTAAAATAGTTGGACAAGATAATCTAAGATGTTTTACAGAAACAGATTTATGGCTAATTTTGGAAAGTGCCTATTCTCACGATTTAGGAATGATTGTCACATCCGATCTTATAAAGAATGTTATTGAGAACGGTGAAATTCAAAATCACCTTGTTAGAATTCAGGATGATCCTCACCATGATTTACATGAATATTCCTTAAAACTTACAATAAATAATAATAAAATTGAGTTTATTTCCAATACCTTCTCATTGGAAAAAAGTGATATTTTTAGATATATTTTAGCAGATTATTTTAGGAGCACGCATGGCTCAATTACAACAAAATATCTAACGAACCCTTCTTCGATTGCTTTAGATACACCTCGAACGATAATCCCTCAAAGATTGTATGATATTTTAGGCAAAGTATGTGAAGCGCATAGTAAAAATTTTCAAGACTTATTTGAACTCCCATACGAAGAGGATGGAATTGATATAGATGTTGCACACCCTCGACTTATTGCTTCTTTACTTAGACTTGGGGATTTACTAGATATAGATAATGGTAGATTTTCTAAAACAGAATTAAAAACCCTATATAATGTACCTGATAGTACGCTTCATCATCAACAAAAACATATGTCTATTAAGCATAAATCGATAAATTCAAAAAAAATTGAACTTATTGCTGAATGCGAAGATAAATATGTTGCTCTAATAACTCAAGATTGGTTTAGTTGGATAAATGAAGAATTTACTAATCAGACTTTATCATGGAATAATATTTCTCCGTCCGAATACAATTTCAACCTCCCTACTGTTGATAAATTGGATGTTGAATTAAAGGGATATGAAAAATCGGGATTAAAACATGGAACACGATTTACTGTTGACACTCCCAAAGCTTTAGAATTACTTAAAGGTGCAAATTTCTATGAAACTCCTCTAAAGGCAATAAGAGAATTATTACAAAATTCTATCGATTCAACCCTTCTAAGAGTTTGGGAAGAAAATAGAGAATCGATTAAAGATTTTAAAGATTTTCTAGAAATTAGTAAAAACTACCCTATATCCATCACCTTGTCTTCAAATAATAGAGGAATTACACATTTTCAGATTGAAGACAATGGCGCTGGTATTAGTAAAGAAGACTTAAAATATATGGTCTCAGCAGGAAGCTCCTCTAAAAACATAAAAAAAATCAATAGAATAAAGGAGATGCCAATTTGGATGCAACCAGCGGGGTACTTTGGTATTGGATTTCAAAGCTCCTTTCTTCTATCAAATTTAGTAAAAATAACCACAAAATCTTTATTTACAAATGACTGTTTAAATATTGAATTTCATAATCCTGACAGCAAGTATAAAGGAAATATTTATTTAAAATCAGAAATAAGTAATAATAAACGGTTAAAAACTGGATCTACCGTAACTATTGAGATTGACGACTCACGTATTTTTGATAACTTATCTTTTAAATTAGTGGATCCTAACCTAAATTTCAATTATTCATTTGCCTATTTTGGAATTTTAGAGGAAATTAGAAATATAGCTCAATTTTCATTTTTCCCAATAAAAGTAAATGGAGAAAAAACAGAACGCATTGAATTTGATTTCGTTACCACATCCGGGATTGAATTCAAATATGAAGAGACAAAATCTCAATGTCAAGTTTTATATAAAAACTCTTCAACTTATGGGTTTAGTTTTAAACATTTTAAAGGCATAATAAATTACCATGCTCACGATTCGTCTATTTTAAATATTTCAAGAAAAGACTTCCGTAGAAATAGTCTGCAGGTTGTCTCTAAAACAGTAAATCAAGCTTTTCAAGAATATGTTAAACTTAATAATAATATATACTTAAATATCGTTGATTTTATTCATAATGATAGTATTTATACCAGCCTACAAAGTATATTAGAGACAAAAGTTTTTAATTTAGAAAATCAAAGTGATAAAATTAGTATAAAAGAAATCGTAGCTAATACTACTATCATTTTTTTATCAAATACTACATTCAAGCCTTTGAAAATTTTTAGAAACTCAAACGAATCACTTACTTTAGAATATGGGAATATTGCTGCTAATAACATCTTTTTGGATATCCTAATTAAGGAGTTAGGAAAATCACATAAAAATATATCATATACAGCCTACCGTACCATACAAGAACAATTCATGACATTTTGGCAAACAGAGATAACATATAGTAAAAATCCAATAATTAATAATATAACATTAAAGGAGATAATTAACGTCTCCCAAAACCAATTTGAACCAAATAAATTAATTTATTTACCCGATATTAGTAGATATAACAATCTATTTATTAGAAGCAGTGTGAGTGATGATGCTACAATAATTTATGGGGAGAATATTGCCCAACCATATTTTTGCATCCTATCTCCCTTAATAAGAGTTACCAATAATCATTGTGTTGACATTGATGAAGAGAAATATCTGTCATTGATAGAACCTTATTTAATAAATTTGACTGAAGATTTTAACAATTTAAAAGATTCATATTCTCAATTACGAAATGAAATGCTAGAAGAAATCATATTAGTTAATAAAAATAGACGTTCATAGTTAGACAATTGAAAATTGCACCTATTAATCACATATGTTGTCCTTCTTTAGTAAATATTATTATCGTTAAGCAAAGGCTAAAATCGGCACTTATTTTGATTATATAACCTTATATTTGCAAAAATTTTTGAGTACAGCATAATGGCAGCATTAGAACAAATAAAGAGCTTGATTCGCTCATTTGGAGAAGGTGACGAAAGTCGCTTCTATGCTACCGCTATGCAAATAGCTGCCGCCGAAGCGCGGCAAGGCCACACTGCTTTAGCTGAAGAGCTCAAAAAAATGATCGACAAGGCAAAGCTCTCTAAAAGTAAAGAGTCTGTCCTGATCAAAAAGCTTCCTGTCAATAGTGCTCAAAAAGAATTAGACGATCTACTTGAACTCATACGTCCTGAGGTAAAACTCAAGGATATGGTACTTTCAATGAATGTACGAAATTCTATCCAGCGTGTACTCGATGAACAACGTAAAATAGATATTCTCGAAAGCCATGGTTTGACTGCCCGTAGAAAATTGCTTTTTACCGGTGCTCCGGGTTGCGGTAAAACTATGAGTGCCCACGTACTAGCAAGTGAACTGGGCTTGCCCCTATTCATTATCAGACTCGACGGGTTAATTAGTAGATATATGGGTGAGTCGATTGCAAAGCTTCGTTTAGTATTTGACGCCATGCGTGATTTTAGAGCTGTATATCTTTTCGACGAGTTTGATAGTATTGGTACCTCACGTTCCGCAGGAAATGAAGTTGGCGAAATAAAACGTGTACTCAACAGCTTCTTGCTACAGATTGAAAAAGATGATTCGAGAAGCTTGATAATTGCTGCAACCAATCTCCCTGAATCTTTGGATGTGGCGCTATTCAGACGCTTTGATGCGTNNTTGATGACATCATCCAGTTTCCTCTTCCTACCGAGGAAGATATATACCAATTATTTGATTTAGAATTCACTGGGTTTGACCTCCCCTCTACTATAGATCTAAGAAAAGTTACTCATAAAGCCATCGGATTAAGCTTTGCAGACATCCACCGTATTGTAAGTGATGTATGGAAAGATTACCTCGTCTATGGCGATAAAAATGTGAGTGAAGAAAAAATACAACATTATGTAGAAGGAAGGAAAAGACCTTTTTAAGGGACTTATTCTTTTTTCAATATGCCAGAAAATAACCTGCCCCATCTAGTACTAGATGGAAATTTTTATGATGCAAAAAATTATACCTCTAATAATCGAGGTGGACCTAAAGTTTTAGCTCGTAGTGATATTAATCGCCAACAACATGGAAACTCCGTGGAAGTCAGATTTAATGAAGCTTTAGCCGATTTTCGTGAAGGAAAACAACCTCAAGATTTTGTATACCCTGTTTTTAAATCTGCTATAGGATTTGAGCTGGATATTGATAAGTTCGATAATAAATCTAATTTTCGTATTGCATTCACGCGAATTTGTAAAGAAACCGACGAGTTTGGAAATCTCATCGAGTATCAAGAAGCTGGAATTTACTTAGACAAAAAGTCTATCAAAGC
>DKIT01000146.1 GCA_002454415.1 Sphingobacterium sp. UBA6711 | reverse complement strand
GGTATATCAGCAAATTACGCAGCAGGACCAAGCTTTGGATGACCTTCTTCAGTGGGGAAGCAGCAATATGAGAGGGATGAACACCAAAGCATCTGTAGTCCAAATCGAGCCTCTCATTCAGGATATTGTCAAACTTTTTCACGAACAGACACAATCCAAACAGCTTGAAATCGATATCAATATAAGCGAGGCTACACGTGTATTAGCCATAAGAGATCATGCCGTTATCATTTTGCGCAACCTAATCAGTAACGCCATTAAATTCAGTTATGCAAACGGAAAAGTAAGTATTTATAGCTCCACAGATAAAATATATACTCATATCCATATTCAAGATGAAGGTATTGGAATAAACGCAACTAAATCGGCTGTTTTATTCAATGAGATTCAACAAAAATCTTACGGTACAGAGGACGAACCAGGATCAGGTGTAGGATTGGTCTTATGCAAAGATCTTATTGAGCGCAATAAAGGCATTGTCGAAATCAAAAGCACGCCAAATAAGGGCTCGGTATTTACCGTATGCCTTCCTTCCTGCCCGCCTATCTATACAGATTCTGAAATTAAAGAACCAAGTTGTTGCTGATAACGGTGATGAACTATCTTATGATAAAGGTGAAGATGATTGAAAACAAAATTACAAAATCAGTTCAGGGCGACAAATCCATTTTTTTACAGACAGCTTTATTTATAATTTTGGCCTTCATTAGATTGATTGATATCACTTTGGCATTTGTGATTAAAAGCATATATTTATGAAAAGAATTACACGGTCATTATGATTGAAAATACGTTTGGCAGGGAAATTCTGCCTGAAAATGAGACTGACCGGCTGAATGCACTCAGGCGATATAAAATCATAGACACCCCTTCTGAAGCAAGCTTCGATGGTATCGCTAAGCTGGCTACACAAATCTTTAACGCTCCGATAGCTTTGCTATCACTAGTTGATGCAGAATCTGTTTATTTCAAGGCAAATATAGGAATGGGCACGGCAAAACAAACCAATCGTGGTCAAAGTTTATGCAGCCTAGACATATTGAATGAAAAGGTAACGGTATTTGAAGATACGTTAGCTGAAGATTTTCTATTGACTAACCCCAATGTAATCGGTGACTTTGGACTCAGGTTCTATGCTGGAGCTCCTCTAATTACACACGACGGTTTTATGATTGGTTCATTATGTATTATCGACAAGCAAAGCCGTAAATTCAGCTCAAACGACCGTCAGATATTACAAGGGCTGGCCCGTACCGCCATGGATCAGATTGAACTTCGAAGCTCCTCACTCGGTAAAATCGATGAGCTAGAGGGACTGAATACCACTATGGCAACTATGCAACAACGTCTCATAGATCTAAATGATGACATGGAACTCGCCAATAAGGAATTGTACCGTACCAATAGCCAGCTTAATAAATCTTACGACCTGACAATGCTACTCAACAAAAATCTCAAAAAAAGTGAACGTCGTTTTCGTTCTTTTATAGATAAGGCACCCATAGCATTTTCTATTCTAACGGGACGAGATCTCATTGTTGAAGTTGCTAATGATATGATGCTCAAAGTGTGGCGCAAAGATGAGACGGTCGTCGGCAAAGCCCTTTCCATCGCACTACCAGAACTGGCGGGCCAACCCTATTTAGCCATTTTGGACCAGGTATTCACCTCTGGAGAAAGTTATGTCGGAGACACAGCCTATGTGAAACTGGAATCCGGAGGAATTCTCGGCGAGCATTATTTCGATTTTACATACGAGCCCTTAAAAAACGAAGAAGGAGAAACTGAGTCTATTATTGTCATTGCGAACGAGGTGACCGAACAACTGAAGAAAAACGAATATCTCGAAGCCCTTTNNTAATCGCGATCTGAAAACAGGAAAAATGGATTGCTCGGAAACCTGTAAACTAAACTTCGGCATCAGTGAGGGGCAACAGTTTAATTATGAAGACCTACTCCGAAGCATTGTACCGGAACATCGGGATATGGTCTACCAAAAGGTTCAGAAAGCCATTACCACCAGAACTCCTTATCATTCAGAATATCTAATACGCTGGCCTGACGGCTCACTCCATTGGATTAATGCTTCCGGACTTCCAAAGTACGACGCTGATGGAAAAGCAACTCATCTGATTGGTGTCGTAGCAGACATAACGAAACGAAAAAATTACGAATCCCAAAAAGATGACTTTTTGGGTATAGCTAGCCATGAACTCAAAACCCCTATTACCGGACTTAAGGGAACAATCCAACTACTTGAAAGATTTAAAGATAAAGCCGGACACGATATGATTCCTAGATTGATCGATCAATCAGCTGTCAATTTAAAAAAAATTGTCTCACTGGTAGATGATCTGCTCAATATGCATCGAATTAGCGAAGGGCAGCTGTATCTTGAAAAGAGTACATTTAAGGCATCAAAAATACTTGCGTCCAGCTGCCACAATATTATATCACAAGGTACACATCAGGTTTACATGACCGGAGATCTTGATGCGCCTATATGTGCTGACGAACAACGCCTCGAGCAGGTTTTAGTTAATTTTGTCAATAACGCCGTTAAATACGCCCCTGACTCAAAAGAAATTAACATTGTTGTTAAACAATTGAAAAATCAGGTCATAGTTACTGTCAGTGATCAAGGTGAAGGTATTGATCCAGCAGTGCAACCTTTTATATTTGACCGATACTATCGAGCCAATCACGATGGAAAATCTTACTCTGGATTAGGCTTAGGACTCTATATCTCATCAGAGATTATAAAAAAACATGGCGGACAAATTGGTGTAAAAAGTACTATCGGCCAGGGAAGCAGTTTTTGGTTCTCAATTCCGAATCCAACAGCCTAAAATTGGTCAATCAATCAAATCGGTTATATTCAGATGATGAATTTGATATAGGTCTATTAAGTTTTCCTAAATGGAAGCTATAGAAAGCTACCACAACAGGCTAACAAATCTGATAATATAAAACAGTGTAATCGCCTTGTATCAAATATATTATATAAATAACAAACAAATTTAATAAATAAGAATAGTCACAAATGTTTCTGACTTACCAAACAACCAGATAAGATCTATTAACAGACCAACTACATAGCAATTATTGATCAAAACCAATCGTTAGTATAAATGGAATCTAAACAAAAAAAGTGCCCTTATGTGGAAGAGCACTTTCTACGTAGATTGTTTACAAAATTATTAAGCTAAAACAAAGACTTAAATAAAATCCATAAAACAATACAATACAAAGTCTTATAAAAATTAAGACAAATCATCGACCTCAGCATCTAAGGCATTCTTTTTTACCGATTCAATTCCACCTTCCATACCACTCGCGCTTTCGTATTTCTCGCTAGTTCCTATGATTTGACCATTAGTTGCCTTGAGATTAAAATAATGCTTACCATCTGCCGATGTTTTCCTCTCAAACTGACTATCGCTCTGAGCGTTCTTTTTAACAGAATCTCTCCCATTGAGGCAGTTAGCTTTTGTGGTGTATCCTTCACTACTTAAAATAACCTGTCCGTTTCCCGCTTTAAGGTTAAATTGGAATTCACCATTTTTTCTTGTTTTTACTTCAAATTTACCCATTTTCTCAAGTAATTAAATAAATATTTGGTTATTGGAATTATCTTCCCTACTAAAGATAACACATTAAATTGTTTTTATTGTAAAACAATTATTATTTTTTTCCCACTTTTATACCCTTTTGTATCCTTATTTTAATCGAGGAGGTTTACATACCAAATCGTTGATATAAACGCTAAAATATATGTTAAGCATTGAAATTTGTCGATCCTTTAAAAAACATACCCACAAAAGAGACAGATTCCCAGCCGAAGATGTATCCCATTGCAGCATTTGTTGGAGCTGAATATAAGCTAAAAAAAATGCGTGGTTAAAATCGTGAAATTCTAGATATCGCTTTGATGAATGACGATTAGTATTCCAAAAAAACCATTATAACTAATGGTTATAGTGACATGCATTTAATACTACATTTTTAGTATAATTAAGCCAAACAACACACTATTAAACAAAGAAGTATGCATAATAAATANNTGAATATGAACGTGGAAAATATTGATTCGCGTAGAAATGGCAATGATTCTATCTATTAGACGAATGTTGAATTTTAGGACGGAGAGTTAACTTTGGCAATTGTACGAGGCACGAGCTAGATGAAATACTCCCGTAGAGCATGGTAAATAAAGTCGCGGAAAGAGTCTAGATATAAATAAATGACAAATTTTAGACAAAAAATTCGATCATTTTGTAATTTCTCCTTCAACTTATGTGCATAATTTATAATTTTGATAAAAATCTATATGTGCGACCAGTAAAAATTTAAATTATTCTCGTACTTTTGGTTAGGTTCAATAAAATTAAGTTGAAATGCTACCAAAGCTCTCCAATGGCAATTTGCTTTAGGAATAGATGAGCGACATCTAATATATGAAAAACAAAGAATCAAAAGACAGAGCCATCTTAAATCAGCTGGATGATAACATAACTTCCTCGATGGACGACAACGAACGTTTAATCGAGGAACACTCGATGATATCAAAATTCAAAGCACTTGTGCACGAATATCCGCAACAACACTGGAATCTGCAGTTTTATCTTAAAAAACTCAATATTTCGCGTGTGGAACTGTATCAATTAACGCAGTTAGCGAATGAAGCTCCGCCAATGACGATCGTTAAAGAAATTGTTGCTTCTGAGATTGCGAAGAAACTCGTTAGTACTGAAATACCAATCAAAGAATTGACTTCCTGTTATGGCTTTAGTACATCAGCATCACTCACCCGATTTGTCAAAAAGCACACCGGCCTTCCACCCAGCAAGTTTAGAGCACTTAATGCTTTGGATTATATATAAGTTTTATATCCTATCAGGAAGATTTATCCTTACGCCAACAATCCATAGTTATGAAATAACAAGGAAACAACAATGGTTATTGATGAAACCGACTTGAACCTTTTATGTTAAGAATTAAGCATATTATTTTGCAACTTCCTATCGAATTAAATAGATAGATGGGAGTGGCAAGTTGTCTAGTGCAGTCATCTCCTTTTCCTGTAGTACAAATCCATTCTGCTGGAACAGCTCAATATATACACTTTTGACGTGCTCATTTATCCAAATTGCCTCATATGCACTGCAGACACCTACACATTTATCGAGCAGTGAATGCATTACTTCAGCTTGCATATATTGTTGGAGTACCCCAAAGTCTGCAATGCGAATTGCACGTTTCCCATCAATTAAGTCCGGTCTTTCTCCTTTGGTACTTATTCTAGCATATCCTGCGGGCGCATCGCCAACGTATACCACTAACCACTGATTGGACATACTATTGATTTCATTAATCAATGTCTTTGTATTAAAATGTTCAGTGATATACTTATCGATTTCTTCTTTTTTCAATAATGAATCAAACTTTTCGAGTGCCAATTTTTTTGTCAGCATTAACAATGCATCTATTCCCTGTTCTGTCGCTACAGTAAATTTTGTGATTATCTTCATATTTCATAGAATGAACGCACAAATGTAAGCGCCTTCAACCAATATTCTCCGATACAGATTAAGCATTTATAATCGGTACAGATGATAAATGTTTAATCTGTATCGGAGCGGAGCAAAAATTAACTGTTGGCAGCTAACAGTCTTACATACTAACCATCAGATGTATACAAGCCGTTATTTTTCTACCCGAAATGTAGCACCATTATAAAAAAGTGCAATTACTGATAGCCTTCATTTTGAGTAAATTCATCTTTATTTACTATCGCGTCCAATTGCGCTTGCGGTATTGGTCTTACTTTATGATAATCTTGAATGTAATCTGCAATATCTGGATTATGTGCTTTGACACGTTCAATTAATTTCCCTGTCCGTTTAAGATCAAACCAACGAATCTGCTCGCCAGCAAACTCCCTTGCGCGTTCGTCGAGAATAAAATCAAGCGTCATTTGGTTTGCGCTCACTTTCATTTTTTCTTCTGAACCAGATTTTGCGGCCCTTCCACGGATGATATTTACCCAGTGGGCTGCTGAATCACGATTTCCCAAATTAATTTGCGCTTCTGCTGCATTAAGATAAAGCTCTGCATAACGTATGACGAATACATCACGTGCACTTTGGGCTTCATTAGAAGATGGTCTAGTGGAATCCAAAAACTTAATCAAACTTGGATATCGAAGTTGATCCTTAACTTTTCCATCAGTCGCATAAATATAGTTTCTGTCATAGATTTTAAACGGCTTAGTCGTTCCGATCATATTTCTACGTGTTGCGTAAACCGCTGTATCGCCCAGTTTTATTGTTGCCGTAGGATTATTTGAAAAAAATACCTCTTTAAAAGAGCCTTCATAACGACTATCTGCTTCGGAATATAGATCAAGCAAAAAGCGCGTAGGCATGTACCGGTTGAATGGTCGTCCATTTGTTAGGTCGCGCTGCATAGCGGTCTCGGTATCATATTTCATTAAAAATAAAAGATGACCGTTATTACTCCCCCTATTATGTCCCAGTGGGTTCAAGATTTTGTCAGCGATATCATTTAACGCTAAATTCGTTGAGTAGTTTACAGCATAGACCACTTCTTTATTTTTAAGATTGGCCATGTTCCAAAGATCCCCATAATTTTTTAACAGTTCAAAACCATAATTTCCGTTAATAACTGAAAGGGCATAGTCATTGGCTTCCTTATACTTCCCATGTGACAAATATACTCTTGAAAGAAAAGATCGTGCCGCGGGCGCTGTCACTCTGCCGTAATCTGTTGTGGTTCTCGGAAGGCTCTTTATAGCGGCTAATAAATCAGATTCAATTAAAGCATAGAATTCCTCTACCGACGTTTTATTAGCCGTAGTGACAATTCCGCTAGTTTCGGTTGTCGTTAGATGTACTCCGCCCCATGTTTCTAAAATATGCCAATAGTCAAATGCTCGCAAAAAGCGTAGTTCGGCAAGTCTAACTGCTTTTACGTTATCATTGAGATTGGCAAGATCTATGCGTTCAATACCAGCGTTACAGACATTTACTGCCGAATAGAGTGCTTTCCATTCGGATTGTATCGCTGCGTTCCCACCTTGGAGATTAATGTACTTCATGAGATCTGGAAAGGTATCTCCTGCTCCACTCATCCATAAATCTGTTCCCATTTCGGACATACTATAACCTTCCTCTTTACCATACCACCACCGCTGGTAGGCGTATGCTGCATTAACTAATGATTCAAACCCCTCAGGTGTCGTNNTGTAAGGCCGCTCGGATTATACTCATCCAACATCTTTGAGCAACCTGATGCACCCAATACTAACAGGGAAGCTATGATTATATTTTTGATATTTCTCTTCATTTTTATTCGTTTAAAATCCAACATTTACACCCAAAACAAACAATTTCGTCATCGGAAAATTCTCCGATCCCCCTCTTTCAGGATCGTATGAGTTTAATAAAGCATCTTTTGTCCAAGTAAAAGGATTTTTGGCTGTTCCGTAGATCCGTAATTTCTTGACCAGGCCATTCTTTAGCCAGCTATCAGGGAAATTATATCCCAAAGAGATATTTCTAATACGGAGGTAAGACCCGTCAATATACCCCAATGAACTCGAATACAAAGTACTTGCTAAGGATAAACCTGAATTTGGCCGTGGGTTAGCATTCGTAGGATTCTCGGGTGTCCAATAATCGATAATGGCCGAACTTTGTCCAAGCCCCTGTGGATCGTACCGACGTAAGAAATTAGGTTGAAGGGTCTGACCCCATCGGACGAAAAGTAATACATTTAAATCGAATCCTTTATAGGCAAAAGTATTGTCCCAGGAGCCAAACCATTTGGGACGGGGTGTACCAATAATCACGCGATCGTTTGTAGCATCGATTTTTCCGTCAGCATTGACGTCTCGGACATGGATATCCCCTGGTTTTTGGTTATACTTGGCAGCTTCATCTTCTTGACCTAGCTGCCATATTCCCAGTTTATCATAGTCGTAATATACCGCAGTGGGTTGGCCGATAAACCACCCATTTCCAATATCATCAGCGTTTGTCACTAACTCGACAATTTCCTCTTTATTTCTTGTGTATGATAAGGCAGTATTCCATTTGAAGGGTAGATCTCGAGTAACTTCCGCATTCAACGTCAACTCAACACCTCTATTTCTTGTCTTTCCAATATTTTGGATTACACTACTTACGCCTGTCGAAGGCGGAAGTCCGCGTTCTAATAACAATTTGGATGTTTTGGAATCGTAATAATCAATTGTTCCTGAAATGCGGCTTTTTAAGATACTAAAATCCAATCCCACATTTGTTG
>DKIT01000227.1:19500-19711 GCA_002454415.1 Sphingobacterium sp. UBA6711 | reverse complement strand
GATTTTACAAAAAGGTATTGAAAAATCAAAACTGGGCTATGCTGATAAATTAAAATCGGTCAATAAATTACATCAGATTGTTTTGAATAGCGAAAAGGATTTTCAGCCACAGTTTGATATTCAGCAAATTATAGCGGAAGAACGAAGAGATTCTTGGAAATACAGAGGAAGGACGGTTTACGGCAACGCAAAGCCACAAGCTACGAATGGA
>DKIT01000227.1:0-19438 GCA_002454415.1 Sphingobacterium sp. UBA6711 | reverse complement strand
AGTAGTAGGATAAATCTGCGCATTGTAATTGTTTTGTTAAAATGTGTTAAAGAACATTAAAATAATCTGAACGCTAGTATATTTGCTCCGCAATGAAAGCGGTTATTACCATACTCTTCTTTTTATGCTTCTTATTTATTCGAAGCAGTAATAGCCATGCTGTGCTTATTGAATCTGATCGGCCAACCGTAAGTTTTATGTATCAGCATAATCTTGCAGATATTCATCAACGTATGAATGTGCTAATCGATCATATAGATCCATTAGTGTATGGAAGTATCCATAACGACAATCCTGTGATAGAAGAATTTGATGCAGAGAATTTCCAATTGACCAAAGACCTGCACCTGACATCGCAATTTGTTGCGCTGCTTCTTTTTGCAATCGTGCTTTTTATCTTCGTATTTCGCTTTGCAAAGAAAATTGCTTTTTGCAACTTCATCGCCTATCTTTTCCCTCAAAGATATGTTCTTCAGCAAAACTGGAGAATTTAATAGTACCCTTCGAAATTTTAAATGCTTTAGTTGATATCCTAATGGTTAACTCTGTTTGTGGGTGATTTATTTTCCAAGCCTACAATTAGNNCAACAACAACAAACAATCAAACTTATTTTTTAATTAGACGCATACAAATGAAAAGAGTATTTATGCTCGCTAGTTTGGCAATTTCCTTATGCCAAGTCGGGTGTACTTCCAAAAAGGAAGAAAAGGAAGAAAAGGAGAAATTCACAGTGACCTCGCCAGTCCAAATGGATACAACGATCCGTAAGGATTTTGTTTCCCAGATTAGATCTTTCCGTAATATAGAGCTTCGTGCTCAAGAAAAGGGCTATCTCGAGCAGATTTTCGTGGACGAAGGCCAATTTGTTCATAAGGGACAGTTATTGTTTCGGATTATGCCGAAAATGTATGAGGCTGAATACCGTAAATCATCTGCAGAAGTTAATGTGGCGGAGATTGAAGTTCAGAATACAAAAACGCTAGCAGATAAAAATGTCGTATCCCCCAATGAATTAGCTATGGCCAAAGCAAAGCTTGAGCAAGCCAAGGCTGAAGCAGCGATTTCGAAATTGCATCTTTCCTTTACAGAAATCAGAGCACCTTTTGACGGTACTATTGACCGCATTCCTTTGAAACTGGGAAGTTTGGTAGATGAAGGTGAATTATTGACGAGTCTGTCAGACAATAGTGAGATGTTGGTTTATTTCAATGTGTCCGAACCAGAATATTTAAGTTATCAAACGAATGTGAGTAAACGTGGCGATNNTGTAGAGACAATCGAAAGTGAATTTAATAGTGAAACAGGAAACATTGCTTTTAGAGCGAAATTCCCCAACCCAAACCGTTTATTAAAACATGGTGAGAGCGGCAAAGTACTGATGAATTTTCCGTTGAAACAGGTTTTAATAATTCCACAGAAAGCGACATACGAAATGCAGGATCGTAAATATGTGTACGTAGTCGATAAGGATGGCAAATTGAAAGCTCGTCATATCACAATTGGCAACTCCTTGCCAGATCTATATGTGGTAACGAGCGGACTTCAAAAAGATGATAAGTTTTTGTTGGATGGTATTCAGAAAGCGAAAGAGGATGATAAAATCAGCTACAGCTTTGTGCAACCTAAAGACGCCATTTCAAATTTGAAGTTAAAAACAGAATAGATCCCTTACACTTAAATTACTATGTTTAGTCGTTTTATAAATAGACCAGTACTTTCGATCGTTATATCACTGATCATTGTGTTTTTGGGTGTGCTTTCTATGGTGCAGCTTCCTGTAACACAATTTCCATCTATATCGCCTCCGAAGGTGAATATCACTGCCGAGTATCCTGGAGCAAATGGTGAGTTGATGATAAAATCAGTTATCATTCCGCTAGAGCGGGCGATAAATGGGGTTCCGGGCATGAAATACATGGCTTCTGATGCCGGTAACGACGGGGAAGCAAGTATCCAAGTGGTATTTAACCTGGGAACAGACCCCAATCAGGCTTCTTTAAATGTGCAGAATCGCGTGGCCTCTGTGGTTAATAAGCTTCCGCCAATTGTGGTACGGGAGGGGGTTAAGATTACACGTGAAGAATCCAATATGTTAATGTATATCAATCTCTATAGTAAAGACAAGGAGCTTGATGGAAACTTTATGTATAACTATGCGGACATGAATATTGTCTCCGAATTACGTCGCGTAGACGGTGTTGGGGTGGCTAATATTTTGGGTACTCGTGAATTAGCGATGCGTATTTGGTTGAAGCCAGATCGTATGACTGCCTACAAAATTTCTGCAGAAGAGGTGATGAAAGCCTTATCCGAGCCGAGCTTGGAGGCTTCACCAGGTAAAGCGGGCGAGTCGTCCGGGATGACTTCGCAGTCCTTCGAATACGTGTTAAAATATCCAGGGCGTTTTACGACAACTGAAGGATATGGCAATATCGTTTTACGTGCCGGTGAAAATGGTGAAATGTTGCGTTTAAAAGATGTAGCCGATATCAAGTTCGGCTCAGCGATGTACGATATCTATTCTACACTGAACGGAAAACCATCAGCAGCAATTGTTTTAAAACAATCCTATGGAAGTAATGCTTCACAGGTAATCCAAGACGTTAAAAGCAAAATGAAGGAATTGAAGGCATCGTTTCCTAAAGGGCTGGATTACGAAATTAGCTATGACGTTTCAAAATTTTTGGATGCATCCATGGAAAAGGTAGTTCATACTTTATTGGAAGCATTTGTGCTTGTTGCTATTGTTGTTTTTCTATTCTTAGGAGATTGGCGCTCGACGTTGATTCCAACCATTGCAGTGCCGGTTTCATTGGTGGGATCGTTTTTGTTCATGCAGTTTTTTGGAATTACCATCAACTTGATCACACTGTTTGCATTAGTGCTTGCCATCGGGGTCGTTGTTGATGATGCGATTGTGGTCATTGAAGCAGTGCATGCCAAGATGGAGGAACTCCATATTTCAGCGTATAAAGCAACTAAAAAAGCAATGCATGAAATCAGCGGAGCCATCGTTGCCATTACATTCCTCATGGCAGCGGTGTTTATTCCGGTGGCCTTTATGTCGGGACCTGTCGGGATATTCTATCGGCAGTTTTCTATTACCATGGCAACTTCGATTATTTTATCAGGTGTCGTTGCACTGACTTTAACTCCTGCGTTATGTGCGATTATGCTGAAGAATAATCATGGCAAAGCGAGAAAGAAATCCATTATTGATAAATTTCTCGATTCCTTTAATAGATTATTTGACAAGATGTCCAACAAGTACGTTTACTTGCTGAAAGGCATCGTGGATAAGCGGGTTTTTACATTCGTGGTTTTAATAGGCTTTTGTATTGGCGCATATTTCTTGAACAATTCTGTTCCAGCAGGTTTTATACCTAATGAAGATCAGGGGATGATTTATGCGATTATTCAGACACCTCCAGGATCAACCTTGGAACGTACCAATCTTGCTGCCCAGACATTACAAAAAGAAGCTGAAGATATTGATGGTGTCCAATCTGTTTCTTCATTGGCGGGTTATGAAATCCTGACCGAAGGAACCGGGGCCAATACGGGTACATGTTTGATCAACTTGAAAAGCTGGGAAGAACGTAAAGAATCGTCACAAGAAATTATAGAGCAACTTGAGGCAGCAGCCAAAAACATTCCGGGGGCGTCTATCGAGTTTTTCCAACCACCAGCCGTACCGGGCTATGGCGCTGCGGGCGGATTTGAGCTTCGTCTTTTGGACAAAGCTGGTTCAGGCGACTACAAGAAAATGGAAACGGTAAGTAAGGATTTTGTGCGTGAATTGAACAAAAGACCCGAATTATCGTCCGTATTCACCTTCTATAGTGCGAGTTTTCCGCAGTATATGTTACACATCGACAATGACTTGGCCCAACAGAAGGGTGTTACCATTGATAATGCACTGAATACGCTTTCGACTTTGGTGGGTAGTAACTATGAAACGAATTTCATTAAGTATGACCGCCAATATAAAGTTATGGTTCAGGCTTTGCCACAGTATAGGGCTTTGCCAGAAGATATTTTAAAGCTCTATGTGAAGAATGAAAAAGATGAAATGGTACCCTTTTCAGCATTTATGCATATGGAAAAAGTCTACGGCCTTTCTGAAATTACCCGGCACAATATGTATCTGGCATCGGAGATTTCAGGTTCTGCGGCTTCTGGTTACAGTAGTGGTGAAGCCATTCAGGTTATTAATGAAGTCGCGGCTAAAACATTGCCTAGAGGGTATGGTATTGACTGGGCGGGTATTTCCAAGGATCAGGTAGGCCGTGGAAATCAGGCGATCTATATCTTTTTGATTTGTCTTGTTTTCGTTTACTTAATTCTTTCCGCTCAATACGAAAGTTTTATTATGCCATTTGCTGTCTTGCTTTCCTTGCCAATTGGAATCTTTGGAGCATTTCTATTATTGAAGTTATTGGGATTGGAAAATAATATCTATGCCCAGGTTGCCTTGGTCATGCTCATCGGCCTATTGGGTAAAAACGCTGTTTTGATTGTTGAATTTGCCGCTCAACGACATTCACAGGGATTGAGCATTATCGAAGCTGCCTTGGAGGGAGCAAAAGTGAGGTTTAGGCCAATTTTGATGACTTCTTTTGCTTTCATTGCGGGATTGATTCCTTTGGTTATGGCTTCGGGGCCAGGAGCTATCGGAAATCGAACCATCGGCACAGCGGCAGCAGGAGGGATGTTGTTTGGGACAGTTTTCANNATAATCATGACTAATAGCAGAAAAATACAATGGGTCATTGCATTTTCGCTTTCAGCTGCAGTGACGGGATGTAAAGTTCCGAAAGCGACACAAATACAGGAAAACAAATTTGTTCCCCAACAATTTACGGATGTAGTTAAATCTGATTCAATAAATTCGGCATCGGTCAAGTGGCGTGAGTTTTTTACGGATCCAAATCTAGTTGGACTAATAGATACAGCTTTAAAAAATAATCAGGAACTGAATGTTACTTTACAGGAGTTAGCGATCGCAAAGAACGATATCCTGTTAAGAAAAGGTGCTTTAAAACCTACCGTTGGACTACGTGCAGGAGGCGGTGTTGAAAAAGTGGGACGGTATACGAGTCAAGGAGCCGGTGACGCAAGTACAGAGATTGCTCCGGGAAAAGAAATGCCTGATCCACTTGGAGATTTGACGATTGGAGCTTATGCAAGTTGGGAAATTGACGTTTGGAAAAAGTTAAAAGACTCCGAACAAGCAGCGCTCAATCGCTACCTTGCTACTGTGGAAGGGAAAAATTTTGTCTTGAGCAGTCTTATCGCTGAAGTTGCCCGATCGTATTACGAATTGTTGGCACTGGACAATCAGTTGACCATCATTAAACAGAATATTGAGCTACAGGATAATGCACTTGCCGTCATCCGACTACAAAAGCAGGCTGCTCGTGTAACTGAACTGGCTGTTCAGAAGTTTGAAGCCGAGGTATTGAAAACCAAAGGCATGGAGTTTGAAACACGCCAGCAAATCAAAGAAACTGAAAACCGCATTAATTTTCTATTGGGACGTTTTCCCCAAGAGATCAAACGTGACAAAAGTAATTTTGTCGATCTGATACCTTCAAAAGTTCAGACAGGTTTACCAAGTCAGTTGCTGAGCAACAGACCTGACATCCGCGAGGCAGAATATGAACTCGCGGCGGCCAAACTGGATGTACAAATAGCAAGGAAAGAATTTTATCCTTCGTTGGAAATTTCTGCAGCTTTGGGTTTGCAAGCATTTAAACCGTCCTATCTGTTTAAGATGCCGGAATCTGTTTTATATAATTTAATAGGCGAGCTTGCAGCGCCATTAATTAATAAAAATGGGCTTAAAGCTGAATTTAATACAGCGAATGCCAAACAGATACAGGCGGTCTATAATTACGAGAAGACAATTCTCAATGCCTACTTAGAGGTCTCTACACAACTTTCAAATATTGAAAACCTTGGCCGCAGCTATGATTTCAAAACAAAAGAAGTTGAGGTTTTAAATAATTCCGTCACTGTATCAAATGATCTTTTTAAATCAGCGAGGGCTGATTATATGGAGGTTTTAATGACGCAACGCGATGTGTTGGATTCAAAACTTGAATTGATAGAAACGAAAAAGCAGCAGCTCAATGCTGTTGTCAATATCTATAAAGATTTGGGAGGAGGCTGGAAATAAGTTGTTTGTTTGAATGGACCCCGCCAGGCGGGGTTCTCTTTTACAAGCTTATGTAAACTTCTTTCTTGTGAAAATAGAATTAATGCTTATTTTTAATTTTTATTTAATCAAATCTATTTATTTTATGGAATCACAAGAGTATGTTCTTATCCAAGATGATGCGGAAAGGGGAGTGNNTTATAAAAAAACCTATCTTCACGTTGCGCTTTCCATTTTGGCTTTTATTGTTTTGGAGACGTTGCTGATCAAATTAATTCCATATGATTTTATGGTTTGGATGGTCAGTGGAAAATTTATCTGGTTGTTTCTATTGGGATGTTTTTGGCTGGGTTCAACACTATCCTCGAGATGGACGCTTTCGCAAAGCAGACAGACCCAGTACCTGGGATTGGCTTTCTATATCGTATTAGAGGCAATCATTTTCTTGCCCATGATTTTTATGGCGGTATTTATGACTGAAGGGATTAGCGTGATCTACCAGGCTAGTATAATGACTTTGGCATTGTTTACCGGGCTTACAGTAATCGCATTTGTCTCCAACAAAGATTTTTCATTTCTTCGGAACATATTGGTGATAGGAGGATTTCTGTCCTTAGGTGCCAATGTGGCTGGTGCCATATTTGGTTTTGAACTTGGGTTGTGGTTCTCTGTAGCGATGATCGCTCTTGCCTCAGGGAGCATACTCTATCAAACCCAAAATCTTAAATACAACTATGGAAACGAACAATATGTTGGAGCTGCCTTACAGCTGTTCTCATCAATTATGCTTTTGTTTTGGTATATCTTACGCATCTTGATGCGCAGACGATAGTTTTACAAGGTTATAGAGTCCCTACTTCAATATATTTTTTAAATTTTTTAGGCCTTGATCGAAATCCTTATTCATATTCATAAATAGGTTCATCAAGTTCCATGGATAAGGCGATTTTCCAGAGATTCCCCAAGTTAGCGACGTTTGGGTGGGAGAGATTTCTTTCAGTATAAAATAGCCTTTAGCAGGTTCTCCCATACCGAAGTCGAGGGATGTTTCTATCGTTTCGCCGTCGACTATTTTCGTAATGGTCTGGGATCCTTTCCCCACTTTTTCACCGTCCCAGCTGTATTTATATCCGACCTGACCATCGATTCCCTGTTCTTTTTTTTTCATTTGAGGATCCGACAATTGCCATACGCCAAAATGGTCTTGGTTTTTAAGCATTTTCACATAGTTGAATACCTCCCGTTTTGGTTTGTCAATCGTGACCTCACTTTGAGCTGAGAAATCCTTGCTGATGAACAGTGCCACAATTAGGGGGATGGCGATAAGGATCACTAGAATAATTAGGATTTTTTTTATGATTTTCATAATCATGTTTTATATTGGTTTTCCGTATAAAGATAAAGGAAATTGGTATTAAACAGGGCAATAGGCGGAATTTATTTTGNNAGCTTTTCGTTGAAAAGTTGCTTCACTTTTTGGAAGGTTTCTTCCGTCAATCCTTTTTGATGTATTAACGTGATTTCCTCGGTCATCTCTAACAAAAGCTGTTCTTCTGGAGTAAATAAGTCCGTTTCTCGCCAGGCATTCAAAAGAAATATTCATTGCGGAGTTTCACCATATTTCAGTGCATCCTTTGTGTGCATGTCTAAGCAAAATGCGGNNGGTGTCAAAAAAATATCGTTAAGATATGTTTCCAATCCCATCATCGCTTTGTAGGCTGTTGCATCTACTTTTGCAATATTCAATCGTGTAGTCATCGTATTAAAATTTGATAAGACAAAGTTGCAACAATCAGCCAACAAAAAAGTTAAACTGGTTTAAGAATGGAGATAGGTGCTTCTTTCATATCGTTTAACAAATGATACAGATATCCAGATAGGTCATGCTAAGCTGACACAATCACATAATAGTTATCGAGGTCACGAAGAATAAACTGATCTTTCAGTGAGTTTTCATTGTAATGTATTTCTTTTTCAATAACAGCATTTAACAAGATGGCATTCTCGAAAATTTGCTGCAGATTATCTACCCTGAAAAAAAGTATAAGTCCATTTCCCGCATTTTTTTGATCTAGCATGGTAGGGTGGTCGTGCTCGCCCCATTTGTGTAAACAGAGAATTACAATGTCCTTGTCCGTTAGAATTTCAAATGTTTCTCCTCCATGCTGGCTGTTACAGCCGAAAAGGCGTTGATAGAAAATTGAGCTTTTAGGAACGTTTTCTACCGCAATTATTGGTTCTGTTCTTACCATATGATCTTTGGTGTCTAATTTTAATAAAAGAGACTGAGCGATTTCTCATTGACCAAGTCTACTATCATGCGATACGCCCCCACGGAGTTACCATGTTGATCCAAAGCTGGGCTATAGGCCCCTATACCCATTTTATTCGGTACACTTACCGCGATTCCACCGCCAACACCCGATTTGCTAGGAAGTCCCACAGTTCTGGCGTATTCGCCACTAAATTCGTACATCCCTGCAATGAGCATCTGTGATTGAACTAGCTGGGATAGACTTGGATTATTGTATTGCTTATTTCCATCATAGCGTATGCAATGATTTGCAAAAAAGAAGCCGATTTTAGCGAGATCTTCAGCTGTTATTTCGATTGAGCATTGTTTAAAATAATTATTGAGTTTATCCTCTCCTTCACCATCAATGAGTCCATTGTTACGCATTAGATAGAACATCCCTCTGTTTCGATTCCCAGTCTCGCGTTCTGAATTGAATACGGCTTTACTATAATTTATATTTTCATTGTTCGTTATAAAGCGAATCATATTCAATATTTTAATAAACGGTTCTTCACCTGTTCCTTTAATGAGTGAAGTCGTTAGGATCGCTCCTGCGTTCATCATTGGATTGAGTGGCTTGCCTGTCGTCTCTAGATTTCCATAGTGATTGAACGGTTTGTCGGTACCAAAGTATCCCATTTTATCAAAAACTTTTTGTTCGCCGTTTTCCAATACAGCAACCATCAATGCGACAATTTTTGAAATACTCTGGATTGTAAACCTTTGCTGTATATCGCCTACACTCACTATCGTTCCGTCGCTATTTACAACTGAAAGTGCAATGGATGCAGCATTCGCTTTACTTAATTCTGGGATGTAGTCCGCTACTTTACCTTCTTTAAAAGCTAACTTGTTTTTAGCTAATATTTTATTTAATAACGTTTTATCTACTGTAGTTGCCTTAGTACGCACCTGCTTTTGCATGTTTCCTTGAGCAAAGGATTGCTGGAATCCTCCACAATATATAAGTCCCATAATACAGGCTGCTAACCTCGCATATTTTCTCATTTTTTAATTTATTTGTTTGTCCCAAAGATAGGGAACAGCCTATTAAAAACTTAAATGAGGTGCTAAATAGGTGAAATTTTTAGCACCTCAGCAGGTCGTTATTTAAACAGTAGGCGGTGCGGGGTCAACATTCCATCCAGAGAGAATACCGCCATAGAAAAAGAAAGTAACATAGAAGTTCTTTTTACTAAGCTTGTCAGTCACAAGGTATTTTCTTGTCACATCGTAGCTGTCTATTTTTTTATACTTTGACAATTCTATCGGGCTTGCCGCGGGGTTCTCCGCCTGCACCAAAAATTGTATCTTTTGAGTTATTAATTTCATAATACCTTCCTTTTTAAAAGGATCATTTTCAATTTTTGTATGTGCAGTACGCGTTAACATTCCGTTATTTTGAGCTTTTCTTGCTTTTGCGGCAGCCGTATAGGTTCTGAATTTTTCCCTAATCTGAGGATCTTTTAAGCTATGGATGGTAAAAATAGATATGCCTTGTGCACCGTTACTTAACGCGTGATCCATATCGATAAACATTTCTTCATTATTTTTCGCCATCAATCCACAATATAAGGTGGTATTTGCACCTTTATCCCGCACGTTTTCCAAGGTACAATCACTAATAAAACTAGGGTCTTCTGTATAGAAATTGCTGTANNAAAAACGACATCCAAGTTCCATTTCCCCCAATCTTGGCGAACCATCCGGGAAGCCATTTTAGGTGTCGGGAATGGGGATGCAGCCATTGTTTTCCCATGAGAATGAACAATCTCCGCAATCATATTGGCGATATCGGTTATTTGATCACATCGAAATTGTCGCCATTTAAGATCTTTCGAGGGATCTTTCTGTGTCCTTGGGTCGTAGCCGTATTGGTTTTTGAACTTCTCTATGGCTATTGTGTGGTAACCGTAATCCCAAGCCGGATATTCGCGGTCCTGTACAATATTGTATTTAGGCCAAAGGGTTGTAGGGAGGACAACATCCACATAACGATTATAGTCAATAGAAATCCCCTCCAATCCCTCAATTTCACAATACGATTCGATTTTTTTGCTGATATACTCTTTTACAGCAGGAACTACGGGTGACAGGAATTTATAATAACCAACATATGCGGTGGTATCTGCAAGACTCTTTCCATTTCGATTAACACTGAACCAATCGGGATGTTCTTGGAGTATCTTGTCGCGGTCGTGCTCTAAATTCATCGTCCAAAGCCATGCGATAACCTGAATGCCATACTTTTTTGCAATCGGAATTGCTACACGGTACTCATCGGGACTAGCGGCGTTCAACATGACACCATCAATTCCTAAATAATTCATCTCACGGCAAATAGAATCAAAGTTTGTTTGGGCATTGTAATCTAGCCAGGTCCAAAACATCGCAGTCCTTTCTTTTTCGGCGGAATACGTTCTGGATATAGAGAAACCATGAATCAAGAGAAGCAGTAAGCTAATAAAATAATACTTAATTAATTTTTTCATAATATTTATCGATTCTAAAAATTTTTATCGCAGAATTCACTTATAAATTTCCAAAGAGTCCGATGACTCTTGAAAGTTCTACCCTGTGAATTTGAACATTTGATTAGTTTGAAGTTCGTCGGTGAAAATACATAAAAACATGGAATTTATATCGCTTTCAATTGGAATCGGTGTGATATTCTAACAGTTATTATTTTTTATTAAAATAACAAAACATTTTCTAATGTTATTCGTTGTAGGAATAAGACTCCATGAAAGAGTACAGTTATTGACAGTGAAAAGTGAGCCGGGCTACTGGCTATGGATAAATTGTTTTGATATGAAGAAACTCCATATTTTAATTTTTGTTGCTTGTTTTCTATTACACCCCTTGCTTAGAGGGCAGGAAATTGGAGCATCACAACAAAGTAAAGCAGATTCTATTCAAAAAACCGCAGATGACACGACTTATCCCAAGCTTCAGGTGAAGGGGTTGTTTCAGGCCAGGTATCTTGTCAGTGGCACGAAGGATGTCGATGTCAATGGCCAGCATCACAGTGATGGTTCTGGTACTGACAACAACTTTATGGTAAAGTATATGCGCGTCCAGATGCGCGCGCAAATTAGCAAAAGAACTGAGGTGGCCGTATTGGCAAACCTGGCTGATTTCAAAAGCGATCCTAAAACAAAGGTTCTTGAAAATGCCTATCTCAAGTATACGTTTAGTCCTAAATTGGCTATTACCGTTGGTCAATTTCGTCCTTGGTTTGGTATCGAAGAAACCTATCCAATCGACATCATCAAATCATTGGATTGGTCGAATCAGTACCTTGAATTTGGGAAACTAGGTTGGGCAAGTTTTCAGATCGGCGTAGCTGCGACAGGGGAGACTACGCTTGGCGAGATTNNTGGAAATGGAAAGAACCAGGTTGTCGATAATGATAACGGAAAGCAATACGCCACGCGTCTTGTATTCGGCTTTTCAAAGAAATATGGTGTTAATTTGGGTCTCAATGGTGGGATTGGTGAAGTCATGAAGAAACAGGTCCATGCATTGGGTGTTGATTTAACAGGTAATGTGAGTTTTGGCAGACGATGGAATCTCGATATGCAATTGGAAGCAAAGCAGGCCATAAATCATAACCTTTATTATTCTTTGGAGGAAAGTGCACGTACCTCTAAATTGAGCGATTACCTCGTCCGCGGCATTTATTTTCTACCCAACTTACGGTATGAAGTAAACTATTTTAATCTGAGCGCTTTTGAACTATCTTGTCGGTACGAATATATCGACCCGAATTATAAACTTCATGCGAATGCACGTCAAACATATACCCCTATGTTTGGGTTGGAGTTTTTGAAAAATTATGGTGCAAGGATACAGCTTGGCCTCCAATTAGACCGTTATAAAAAACAAACAGTTAATACCACTGAATTCAATAAGAACTTATTTATTGTTCAAGTACAGAGTCGATTCTAATCCACTAAACCACGTTTATTATGAAAGAAATCAATATTAAAAATGTAGCTATCACTTTTGTCGTAGCACTCATTTTATGGTTTATTCCAGTACCTAAAGGTGTCAGTCCCGAGGCTTGGCATTTATTTGCAATTTTTGCGGCGACCATTCTTGGGATTATTTTAAAAGCGGCTCCAATGGGTACGATGTGTATGATGGCGATTGCATTTACAGCGTTGACACAAGTTTTAGCGCCAGGAGATGCAGGTAAATCTATCAGCAAAGCACTGACCGGTTTTGGAGACAAAGTGATCTGGTTGATTGGTATTTCATTTTTTATTGCGCGAGGTTTCATTAAAACTGGCTTGGGAAATAGAATCGCTTTTCTTTTTATTCGTGTTTTTGGAAAGAGTTCCTTGGGACTAGCCTATGGGTTGGGGCTTGCCGACGTTTGTCTAGCTCCGGCAATCCCCAGTAACACGGCTCGTGGAGGTGGAATTATCTATCCAATCATGAAATCCATGGCTATCAGTTTTGATTCCATTCCCGATAAGCCAGAAACACATCGGAAGCTAGGATCTTATCTAACTTTAAATAGCTATTATATGAATCTAATTGCTTCTTCGATGTTTCTGACCGGAACAGCCAGCAATCCAATGTGTCAAAAGTTTGCCGCAAATCTCGGGATTGATATTACCTGGATGTCTTGGGCAATTGCTGGATTTGTACCGGGTCTTGTTGCGTTTTTTGTGGTTCCACTTGTACTTTATAAATTATATCCACCTGAATTGAAAAAAACAGGAGATGCACCAAAGATGGCTGCCCAGAAATTAAAAGAGATGGGACCAATTTCCAGAAATGAGTGGTTAATGTTGCTGGCATTCTTTATTTTGTTGGCACTATGGATTTTTGGCGGATCGTTTTCCATTGATGCTACAACTACAGCTTTTATAGGCTTGACTTTGCTTTTGCTGACTTCTGTATTGACCTGGGAAGATGTTAAAGCTGAAAAAGGTGCTTGGGACACCATTGTGTGGTTTGCTGTATTGGTTATGATGGCTAGCTCTTTAAACGAACTGGGGTTTATTGGTTGGTTTAGCGATCTGATCAAAGTACAGATCGGCGATTTAAGTTGGCAAATTGCCTTTCCTGTAATTATTTTTGTTTATTTCTTTAGCCACTATATTTTCGCCAGCGCTACTGCACATGTGGCGGCTATGTATGCGGCTTTATTGGGGGTAGGGGTTTCTCTAGGGATTCCGCCAATGCTGCTGGCTATGATGCTAGGATTCCTAGGTTCTATTTACGGTGTTTTGACCCATTATGGCCACGGTCCTGCGCCTGTGTTTTTCGGAAGTGGCTATGTGGATTTAAAATCCTGGTGGCTACGTGGACTGGAAATTGGTATCGTTTTGTTGGTGATTTATATGGGTGTGGGCGGACTGTGGATGAATGTTATTGGCTATTATTAAAATCAGGACTTTATTATGTTATCTACTTTGTCAAAAAAGATGCTTATGTGTCTAACGGGATTATTTCTGGCGTTCTTCCTACTCATCCATTTTCTAGGGAACTTACAGTTATTCTTGCCGCAGGAGCAGGCACATTTACAGTTCAATGCCTACTCACATTTTTTAGCTGGTAATATCTTGATTAAAATCATCTCCTATGTACTTTATGCCAGCATCATTCTCCATGCGTTAGACGGCCTTGTTATTACCTTAAAAAATAGAATGTCAGGCGCTGTCTATGAATCGGATCATCGGGGAAGAGCGAGCAAATGGTATTCGCGAAATATGGGAATTTTGGGAACCCTGATTCTTATCTTTTTGGTCATCCATTTTCAGAATTTCTGGTATGTATACAAATTTGGTGCTCCACCGCTTGACGAGCGGGGTAACAAAGATTTATATATGCTGGTGATCGCAGTTTTTCAGCAATGGTGGTATGTCCTTATTTACGNNAAGTTGGATTTGCAATGATGCCTATATACATATTCTTTACAATAAAATAAGGGAGAGAAATCATGATTTTAAATTCGAAAATACCGGAAGGACCATTGGATGAAAAATGGACACGCTATAAGAAGACTGCCAAATTAGTTAATCCTGCCAACCGAAAAAAATTGGATGTTATTGTCATCGGTACCGGATTGGCCGGTAGCTCTATTGCAGCTTCCCTTGGGGAGATGGGGTATCAAGTTAAATCCTTTTGTTTTCAGGACAGTCCGAGACGAGCACATTCCGTTGCTGCTCAAGGAGGGGTAAATGCTGCAAAGAACTACAAGAATGATGGTGACAGTGTCTATCGGATGTTTGTTGATACCTTGAATGGGGGAGATTTTCGTGCCCGGGAAGCAAATGTATACCGTATGGCAGAATGCTCACTAAATTTGATAGACCAAGCCGTGGCCCAGGGTGTTCCATTTGGACGAGAATATGGGGGCTATTTAAACAATCGCTCTTTTGGTGGAGTACAGGTCAGTCGTACCTTCTATGCAAGAGGTCAAACTGGACAACAGCTTCTTTTGGGAGCGTATCAGGCGCTTATGCGTCAGGTAGGTAAAGGTGCGGTAGAACTTTTTGCCCGGCACGAGATGCTGGATATTGTTGTTATAGACGGAAAAACACGTGGAGTTATCGTACGTAATTTAGATACTGGTGAAATTGAACGACATGCCGCCCACACAGTCATATTAGCGACAGGAGGATATGGTAAGATATATTATCTATCGACCCTGGCGATGGGATGTAACGGTTCCGCAATCTGGCGGGCACATAAGAAGGGTGCATTAATGGCTTCTCCCAGCTGGATCCAAGTTCATCCAACTTCGCTGCCGCTATCTGGCGATTATCAGTCCAAATTGACATTAATGTCAGAGTCTTTGCGTAATGATGGAAGAATTTGGGTACCCTTAAAAAAAGATGAATCAAGAGAACCCAATGCTATTCCAGAAGAAGAAAGGGATTACTATTTAGAACGGCGCTATCCTGCATTTGGCAATTTGGCTCCGAGGGATATTTCATCGCGGGCAGCTAAGGAACGGATTGACGCCGGCTTTGGCATTGGTCCACTTAAAAATGCAGTCTATCTTGATTTTGCGAAAGCTATTCGGGAGCAAGGGAAACAAAAAATACAAGAGAAGTATGGTAATCTATTCGATATGTATGAAAAGATAACTGGATATGATGCTTACAAGGAGCCGATGATGATTTCGCCGTCTGCGCATTTCTCCATGGGTGGTCTATGGGTGGACTATGAACTGATGACCAGCCTACCCGGTTTATTTGCTTTAGGGGAGGCTAATTTTGCAGATCATGGTGCTAATAGGCTCGGTGCAAATTCGTTGCTTCAGGCATCTGTAGATGGTTATTTTATTGCTCCTTACACCATTGCCAATTATTTGGCAAATGAAATTCACACGGGTAAAATTTCAACCGATCATATCGAGTTTGACCGTGCAGAAGAACAGGTTAGAAAACAGATTGAAGTGTTGCTGAATATTAAAGGCAGCAAAACTGTCGATTATTTTCATAAAACACTGGGTAAGCTACTTTACGATTATTGCGGTCTCGCACGGAACGAGAAAGGGCTTCGCTATGCTATTGGTGAGATTAAAAGACTCAAACAAGAATTTTTTAAAGAGGTTATTGTCAGNNTATTTTGAAATTGGAGAATTGATGTGTTATAACGCATTAACACGGAATTAATCATGTGGAGCACATTTCCGCGAAGAGTATCAAACTGCGGACGGGGAGGCTTTAAGAAATGACGCAGAATATCAATTTATATCTGCATGGTCCTGGAGGGGCGAAAATGAAGAACCTGAACTAATTCGAGAGCCATTGACTTTCGAGGAGATACAACCAACTGTCAGGAGCTACAAATAAAAGGAACGATTATGGATTTACATCTTAAAATATGGCGGCAAAAAGATCGCAATGCGGCAGGAAAATTAGAAACTTATACGTTAACGGATCTCAATTCGCATATGTCATTTTTGGAAATGCTGGATACTTTAAATGAGCAGCTTATCACACATGGAGAAGATCCTGTGGAGTTTGATCATGATTGTCGCGAAGGAATTTGCGGACAGTGCGGAATGATGATCAATGGCATGGCACACGGCCCCCTTAAACATACAACGACTTGTCAGTTGCATTTACGTTCATTTAAGGATAAAGATACTATTACCATTGAGCCTTTTCGTTCAGCAGCATTTCAGGTAAAAAAAGATTTGAAAGTGGATCGGTCGGCATTTGATCGTATTATCTCATCAGGGGGATTTGTCTCCATTAATACAGGCCTNNATTTGACTCTGCAGCGTGTATTGGCTGTGGTGCTTGCGTAGCAACTTGTAAAAATGGTAGTGCTGCTCTATTTACTGCCGCAAAGATTACCCATATGGCGCTATTGCCCCAAGGAAAGGAAGAACGCAGCCAACGGGTTTTAAATATGGTCAAACAAATGGATGATGAATCCTTTGGTCATTGTTCGAATACAGAAGCCTGCGAAGTAGAGTGTCCACAAGGGATATCAGTTTTGAATATCGCACGGATGAATTTTGAGTATAACAAAGCGCTATTTTTCAAAAAGAAGTAAGAGCAGGCTTTGCGTAGAACATGGCAAAAGTGGCACGATTGTTTCTATTGTAGGATTTAGATTGAAAAATTAAGACCATTAGACNNGTTAAGGAAAAGGTGCCACATTTGTTCAATCGGTGGGATTCACTTCAAAAAAATCAGATCCAGTTTACTGTTGATAGTTTGCATCCTGTATCTGTCAAACAACAAAGGCGTGAACTCAAAGATTCGTTGCGCAAAGCTTTTGATACACATCCCAAACACATCTATTTGACTTTTGATGATGGGCCATTAATTGGCAGCGCATTTATTGATTCGATTGCGAAGGAGAAAAATATTAAAGTGAGTGTATTTCTGATAGGCAAGCACGCCAATATGAGCATAGGCAGAAGGCGTGATCTCGAACGATATAGATCAAATCCATTGGTAGCCTGTTATAACCATAGCTATACTCATGCAAATAATCAGTATTCAAGGTTTTACAATAATCCGCAAAAAGCATTTGCTGATTTTGAAAAGAATGAAAAAGACCTCAATTTATTACACAAAATAGTTAGGTTGCCTGGCAGAAATATATGGATTTATGACGATGTTCGTAAAATAGATTTGAAGAATGGATCTAGCACCGCCGACCTGCTTCACAAAAACGGCTACACCATATATGGCTGGGATGTGGAATGGCGGCTAAACAGCATAACAGGTATAGCTATCCATAGCCAGGAGTCTACCTTATCCCATATTCGGAATTATATGAACAATAAAAGCTCGATGGTACCTAACAATGTGGTCTTCTTGATGCATGATGATATGTTTCAAACTAAGAAAGGACAACAGGAGCTATCTTCATTAATTGACGCGCTGAAAAATGAAGGTTACCAATTTGAATTTATGCAAGATTATCCGATTAAATACTAATTGCGAGTTTATTCTAGAACGTATTGCAAGACTTCTAATATTAAGTCATTCGATATATTGGAGCGAGCAACCAGCTATAACCTGAGAGCAACGCGTTAATACAGTTGTTGTAAACACTAATCTTGAAGGATTCGAGTTGTTCTCACTTAATAGATGCTTTTTCGCCTTTGTTGCGTGTCTTCTAATTCATAATCCAGCTGATTTTTTTCTTACACATTAATAAATAGATATTTATTTGTGAGTTTGTAAATAAATTTCGATGTTTCTATACAATGAATTATAGATCTAATTAGAAGGAACAAAAAAACTATTTTTGTTTTTATATATGATAATATACTTTCGCTAATATAAGGGCGTTTTCTTAAATAAATTGCTTCCAACCCAATATGGTGAGGTTTTTCGTTTCCGCGTTACAAAGCTATTCAATCAAGCTATCCTGTACAATAGTATAGATTTTGATATTTATAAAATCCTTATTTATAGCTGTTTATAAAATAAGTGTTAAATAGTGTAAAAATATCACTCAAATTTCATTTTAATTTTTGTAATTTCATAATAGGTATCAATTATAAACCGCCGACGTAAGATCCTAAACCGATAAATCTTATGATGGCAAAAAAAATAACTATTATAAATACAATTTAAACAATTAAACAGTTTTTATGATCAACTGCCATTATTTCTCAAATCAATGGAAGAGGGCGTTTTGGACTGGATCATTGTGTTCTTTGATCACATTGAGTCCCCAAATCGTTGACGCTGCAACATTTGCAAGCTACAGAATTCTCTTTCAACAGGAGGTAAGTGTTTCAGGTACAGTAACCGATGAAAGTGGGATGCCTATCCCAGGGGTTACTGTTTCAGTAAGTGGAAGTAACTTAGCGACCAAGACGGACAATGAAGGTAAATATAAATTGGATAAAGTTCCAAGCGCCGGTACTTTAAATTACCGCATGGTTGGTAAGCAATCTATGGATGAAGCTGTAAAGGGGAGACGTGTTGTTGATATTATATTGCTCAATTCACAGTCCAGTCTGGAAGAGGTCGTTGTAGTAGGGTACGGAAAGCAGAAAAAAGAAACAGTAACAGGATCCGTGGCAACAGTAAAAGGCACTGATCTGGCCAAATCTCCAGCATTGAACATCTCGAATGCCCTGACGGGCCGTGTTCCAGGTGTTACAGCTACCAACGGAAGTGCTGAGCCGGGCTATGATGGCTCTACAATAAAAATNNGAAACAGCAGTCCATTAGTGGTCATTAATGGTGTTCCAGTCCGTGAAGGAGGGATTGAGCGGCTTAATCCTCGCGATATAGAAAATATATCTGTCCTTAAAGATGCTTCGGCGGCTATCTATGGGGCACGAGCGGCAAACGGAGTTATTCTGGTGACGACAAAGAGAGGAAAGACTGGGAAGCCACAATTTTCCTATACTTTTAATCAGGGGTATTCCCAACCTACGGTAATACCCAAACTAACCAATGCCGCTCAATTTGCCGAAATCAGGAACGAACTTGAGATTTATAACCTACCGGTTGATGAATGGTCCGCGGCC
>DKIT01000202.1 GCA_002454415.1 Sphingobacterium sp. UBA6711 | reverse complement strand
CTGTCCAGCCAAGATGAGCGGTTCAATTCTATGCCTTAACTTTGGCTAACCGGTATCACTAGTCGCCCTTTGATACAATGAATTTATTACTTTGGCATTTTGCGTGGTACATTGCTGCAGCTAACGGTCTAAATGATGTGTTGTCGATACCGAAAAGTTACTATTTATAACAGTAAAAAATAGAGCTGTCAAAGAAAACAGCTTCCCCGCTTATCAGGNNAATGTCACAATCAGAATATTTTCAGCTTTATTGATGATAGGTTCAGTCAACGTAATTCTGAACATTTCCTGTGGCTTTAGATAGTAGGCATCAACCCATTTTTCTTTTTCTTGTAAAATCTTTTCACCCGGAAACAAAGAAGCTGTGTGGCCATCATCGCCCATTCCTAAAAGGATAAAATCAAAAATACCCTCAGCTCCCAAAACATTTCTGATTTGAGCTTCGTATTCTTTCGCATAATTTTCAGGCTCAATTCCGCCTTTATACATGGGGAAAATCTGATTTTCATTGACTGGAACTTTATTCAAAAGGACTTCCAAAGTCATCTTAAAATTACTTTTCTCATCATCAAGAGAAACCCATCTTTCATCTACCCAAAAAAACTGGATTTTGTTCCAAACTATTTTATCTGCATATTCGGGAGTAGCTAATAAACTAAAGATGGCTTTCGGTGAAGAGCCACCGCTCAGCGCAACCACAAATTTATCATGCTTCTGGATTGCTTTTTCCGAAAGCTCAACAAATGTATCTGCTGCTTTTTTGTACAACGTATCCAGATTATTAAATATTGTAATATTCATTTTCTTTTCATTAGATTTTAAACCCACTGATGTCCCTGCCGCTCTACCAATGCATCACTGTCATCAGGTCCCCAGTTGCCTGAAGCATAATTTGGGAAAGATGGGTCTTTAGTTGTTTCCCAGGCCTCCTGAATCGTTTTTATCACATCCCAGGCTTCTTCTACCTGGTCAGAGCGCATAAACAATGTAAGGTCTCCCACAAGTGCTTCCAATAAAAGAGTTTCATAAGCTTCGGGAGTATCGGTCTGACAAGCAAAATTATCGAAAATCNNTTAAGTTCTAAAGACAAGCCTGGCTTTTTAGACATAAACTGCAATCTGATGTCCATCTGTGGCTGGATATTAATTACCAATCGGTTTGCCGACAGAAGTGAGGTGCTTTCGGAAAACGTAGAATTTGGAAGTGGCTTAAACTGAATTGTTATATAAGAATGCTTTTCTTTCATCTTCTTACCGGTACGAACATAAAAAGGAACATCCTCCCATCTTTCATTATCCAGATAAAACTTAATAGCGACAAATGTTTCCGTATTGGAATCAGGAGCAATTCCCTCTTCCTGGCGATAGCCATTTACTTTTAGTCCATTTACTTTGCCTCGTCCGTACTGTCCTCTTACCGCATAATGTTCTACCTTTTCGGGAGAAATCCTACGGATGGATTTTAAAACATCAACTTTACGATCCCTGATCTCACCTGATTCGAGTGAGGCCGGAGGTTCCATAGCAACCATGCAAAGGATTTGCAAAAGATGGTTCTGAATCATATCGCGCAAAGCTCCCGTCTGCTCATAAAAACCGGCTCTTGTTTCCACTCCTACTTCTTCGGCAACCGTAATCTGCACCGACTCTATATGTCTGTGGTTCCAAAGGGGTTCAAAAATTGAATTTCCGAACCTGAAGGCCAAAATATTCTGAACTGTTTCTTTACCTAAATAATGATCGATACGATAAATTTGTTCTTCCCGAAAAGTTTGTGAAAGAAGATTATTCAGCTCAATGGCAGATTCTTTATTGTGACCAAAGGGTTTTTCGATAATAATTCGGTCTGTTGCAGGATCAGATGCTATTGACGTATTTTTAAGATGATTTGAAATTACCGATACAAAGTTTGGTGCAATGGATAAATAGAAAAGCCTATTTCCTCTCATTCCGTACACTTTATCGAAATTTTCCAGTTTCTGATATAAATTCTGATAGGAGCTCTCTTCATCGAGCTGATGCTGAAAATAGCTGATGTGGGCTTGAAAACCAGCCCAGTCTTCCTTAATTACAGTCTTCCTGGAAAATCTCTCCAGATTCTCTTTAATATAAGCGCTGAATTTTTCATCCGTATTTTCGGCTCTCCCTAAAGCTAAAATATTAAAACCTTTTGGCATTCTGCCATCGATATATAAATTGTAAAAGGCAGGAAAAAGCTTTCTTTTTGCCAAATCCCCTGTTGCACCAAAAATAACGATGGTTGTTGGATGCAGGATTGTATTGTCACTCATTGTCAGGATTTAGTTATTTGGATTTTGCCATGAAGTATGAAAAACTCCTTCTCTGTCAGTTCTCTGGTAAGTGTGCGCACCAAAATAATCACGTTGGGCCTGAAGCAGGTTTACAGGTAAAGATGCAGTGGTGTACGCTTCAAAATAGCCTAGAGCCGACTGAATTCCTAAGCTTGGAATTCCGTTTGATACAGCAAAAGCAGCTGTTTTTCTTAATGACGAAATTTTATCTTTTACAATTTCTGAAATTTCCTGATCCAATAAAATATTAGATAAGTTCTCGTATTTTGAATAAGCCTGATAAAATTTTCCCAATAAACCAGAACGGATGATACATCCACCCCTCCAGATTTTAACAACATCTTTTAACGGAATTTCAAACTGATATTCTTCAGAAGCTTTTACCAATAATGCCAAACCTTGAGCATAACTGATTAAAGTAGCTAAATACAAAGCATCCCCCACCTCTTTGATGAATAATTCTGTATCTTCAGGAGTTTTTACTTCTTCTTTAGCATATAGCTGAGATGCCTTCACTCGCTCATCTTTGTATGCGGATAAAATTCTTGATGTTACTGCAATATCGATAGTTGGAATAGACACACCGATTTCCATAGCCTCCTCGGAAGTCCATTTTCCGGTTCCTTTTGCTCCTGCTTTATCTAAAATCTTGTCGACAAGAAAACCGTCTGTTACATCATCTTTTTGTTGGAAGATATCTCTTGTTATTTCGATAAGGAAAGAATTCATCTCGCCTTCATTCCATCTTTTGAAGACTTCATACAGTTGTTCATTGGTAAGATTAGCTCCTTTTCTCAGTAAATCGTATGCTTCACTGATTAATTGCATGATGGCATATTCAATTCCGTTGTGAACCATTTTAACATAATTTCCTGCAGCTCCTTTCCCCATATAAGCGGTGCAAGGCTCCCCATTTACTTTTGCCGAAATAACTTCCAGCATAGGCTTCACCAAATTGAAAACTTCCAAGTCTCCACCTGGCATAATACTCGGTCCTCTTCTTGCGCCCTGCTCTCCTCCCGAAACACCCATTCCCATAAAATGAAGGTTTTTAGAAGCTAAATCAGCTCTACGTCTCTCGGTATCTTTGAAATAAGAATTGCCCGCATCAATTACAACATCTTTTGGACTCAGAAGTGGCGTTAGGCTTTCAAGAACAGCATCAACTGGCTTGCCTGCAGGAACCATTAAAATAATTTTTCGCGGACTGTCTAAACTTGACACAAATTCCTCTAGAGAAACAGCTCCAACAACCTTTGTACCTGAAGCCACCCCTTTACGAAGTTCGATTACCTTTTCTTCATCTAAATCGAATCCTACGGTAGAAAAACCGTTATCGGCAATATTGTAAAGCAGATTTCTTCCCATTACACCCAGACCAACGACCCCGTAATTATATTTTTCCATTCTTACTTAAAGTTTATGTTATAGATCAAAATTACTGAAATGCATGCCAGTAAAAAAATTATCTAGAATTTTCTTTCAATCCTTACACTNNTGGATATCATCAACTGGAAAATGTTTTTAATCAATATTACGTTGATAATGAAAACGTTCAAAAGATAAACTCTTCATAAAAATCATCTTTCTATTTCCGGTGATGTGCCAAAACAAAAAAGCTGTCCCTATTCTCTATATGAATTAAAACATGATCTATGAACGAAATATACGCAGGTTGGGCTATCACGTGTAAGAATTGAAGATTTTATTGCATACGCTCATAAACAGATACCAACTATTGAACAGGTTATTACTGAACTTCAAGTGAGTGGAAAGCAGTGGGCTGATGTTTTTTTGAGTGGTCTCCCCGCGATAATGCAGCAGGATTTTAAGTCCTATTTGGCGTTTTGTATTGGAGATTCAGTTCAAGAAGAGGTATTACCATCCACTTTTCCTCAGGAACAGCGAATAAATGAAATTGTCTTAGGATTACAAACCGTACGGATTAAAGCGCAACAACTTTTCAAGCAATATGAAGATACTTTGCAAAAGCATTACAGCAGCTATCATTCATCGCTAAGCAATGCAATATCAACTTATCTTGCCTACGCTGAATCAAGCATTGCTCAATATGGTAATAGCTTATTAAATAATAGTAGTGGTGCAAAATTTAAAACAGCTTTATTAAGTATATTCTCGGGAAAGCATAAACAGATAAAGCAAACGAGGATCGAATTAAAGAATCGCATCGCGCTGGTAAGATCAGCCCATGTTCAGAAAAATTATATTGAACATCAATATAACGATCATTTGGAAACGACTGATTTATCCATTTATATAAACAATATCGAGGAACTCAGACAAAAGGTAGCTGCTTGGAGAGCGCAATACCCACATACGATCAGTAACTATCTGTCTAATATTAATGACCATCATTTTCATGCTGAACTGAGTGAACTAAAAGCGCAAATAGCTCCTCTACTTCAAAAAATGGATAGCATAGAGCACATGCTAATCGCTGATTACAATATTGTTCCAACGATTCCTGTTACCGATATCAACGGGTTGATTGAGGCAGTACCCTATCTAACTGAAAGAGTAACTTTTCAATTAAGGTATTTTAATAATTTTCGTGACTATTACGCGGCACGCTCTGATGCCTATCGAAGTCTACAGGACTCGTTCGACGATATTGAAAGTAACCAATTAACGGGAAATATAACGAATGGTGTATTTTTGCCGTATATAAATCTTCAAACGGCACGGGAATTATGTTATAAGATTCAGCATACTATTGCAACGTTCAATGAATATATGAGTGATTTCCGTATCTATCATGAGTGGAAATCATTTTTCCTTTCAGTAGACGAAGCGCAACAGAAGCTTATTACTAGGATCAGTATACATCTTAAAGACCATTGGGCTGATGCATTTGAATGCTGGTATCTGTATTGGATACTCACGACAAATGAGCCATTAGAATTGCCAAAAAGCGATTACCCACTACAACAGTATCAACAGCATAAACAAGAGTTTAATCAAGCGCANNCGCAGCTGAATAGCATTATTGCCTTATGGACGGAAAAACAGGCGGACGCCGTCGGAGATTTTAAAGCCAGAGGGCAAAACATAAATAGTTTGTTTAACAAAAAGGGAGCTAAGGGAATGCGTCGCAATTCACTCCGCACTATTGTGAACAGAGAATTTGAACTATTTACTGATTTTTTCCCAGTATTGTTGGTCAATCCTTCGGTTTGTAGTTCTATCCTACCACTACAGGAAGGAATTTTTGATGTGGTCATATTCGATGAGGCCAGTCAGCTGCGTCTCGAAGATACTTACGCGGCCTTGATCCGGGGAAAAGCTAAGATTGTTTCCGGTGATAAGCACCAGATGGCCCCCTCCTCTTACTTCGAAGGAAGTGGAGCGCTACTTGATCCGATTGATGATGAGACAGAAGATTCGGAAGATGAATTTTCAGATCGGACTGTGCTACAAGCTGCTCAGCTTAATCTTGCAGATAGCGAATCCTTGCTCGGCTATGCTGTAGACAAAGGCTTCGTTGAATCTTATTTAAAAGTCCACTATCGCTCAAAACATCCTTATCTTATCGACTTCTCCAATCATGCGTTTTATGGAAATAGGTTGATGCCCGTTCCGGCGAAGGAGCACTACACTCCTATCGAATATTTACAGATTGATGGATTATATGAGGGACAAGTCAATAAGCAAGAGGCATTGAAAGTGGTCGAATTATTACAACAGATCATGAAGGATACTAAAGATCGTATTCCAAGCGTGGGTGTCGCTACTTTCAATATCTATCAACGCAATTTGATCTTGGAGGAACTAAGTGCAGCTCGCCAGCATGATATTGTATTTGACAGCTTCATGGCGCAGGCAGGAGATTCATTCTTTGTTAAAAATCTTGAAAACATTCAGGGTGACGAACGGGATATTATCATTCTTTCTACGACATTTGGCC
>DKIT01000117.1 GCA_002454415.1 Sphingobacterium sp. UBA6711 | reverse complement strand
TTTCTCAACAATTATTTTGTAGGCGAAAAAATCATACAAAATGGTCTGCCTACTGTCCAGTTCATTGCCGAAGAAATGCATATGTCTCCACAGTATATGCGGGGGCTGCTCAAATCGCTGACAGGGCAAACTACGCAACAGGTCATCCACGAAAAATTGATTGCGAAAGCCAAGGAAAAACTATCAACAACGGAACTTTCTGTTAGTGAGATCGCTTATGAACTAGGGTTTGAACATTCACAATCGTTCAATAAATTATTTAAGGCAAAGACGAATACCTCACCTTTGGAATTTCGAAAATCCTTCAGTTGAAAAAAACTTACGCTTTATGATGCTGTGAAGTTTTATACAGAGAAACTATTTTTAGATTTGGATCACCGGCTACTCCACTTCAAATATAGCCTGTATTTCTACAACAGAATTTCCGGGTACGGATGCAGCGCCTAGTGTAGACCGGGCATGTTTTCCTTGTTCACCAAATATCTCAACAGTAAGGTCTGAAGCAGCATTCATTAATTTTGCATGATCCGTATATTGTGCAGGAGCATTGAATATTCCATTTAGCTGAACACATTTTTTTACCTTATTCAAATCTCCGTCCACAGCTTCTTTTAATACCGCCAATATATTCAGCATGGTTATTCTTGTGGCTTCCTTAACTTGTTCTTCCGTTACATCTATTCCAACTTTTCCGGGATGAATTATTTTACCGTCTTTCAATGCATATTGATTAATAAATACAAGGTTGCCGCTTCGCACAAATGGCTGATAGTTTCCAGCTGGAGCTGGTACCTTTGGTAGTGTAATCTTTCTTTCTTTTAATACTAAATTTACATCTCTTGTTTCCGCAATCGGTTCCGCTTTGGTTTTTTTTCCAAAAGTTCCTTTTAAGGCAAGAGCAACCTTCCCAAAATGTTTAGCCTGTTCTACCATGAGAAACCGTTCACTTTCCGAGGGGCGATCAATATTTTGGAGAGAAGCGAGGCTCGCTGTCCCCAGTACAGTATTCCCTTGCGGTATGCTTTTGTCGATACATTCATTTCCTCTAATACCATTTGTAACCAGAACCATACCATGTACGGCCAATGTATTCAAAAATGATTGTAAGGCCAGTTCCTTTCCGGCTCCGCTTCCCGCTGACATAAATACCATTGCTGGCATTCCTTCTAGGGCATGCTCTGACCAAAGTGGTATTGTCTGGGCAAAGAAATCGCTCATGGCTGTACTTATATTGCCAAAATAGACAGGCGATCCAAAAGCAATTCCGTCATAAGAGGAAAGATCGGAAGCATCTGCAAGAGGAATATGAGCCAGCTTTGGATTGTCTGTTACTTTGACTTTTTTGATAACAGCAATGGCTTTTCCTTCGCATTCAATTCCTTTTGCGACCTCCTTGGCCATCTCATATGTACCTCCTTGATCCGAATGTATGAGTACAAGGACATTGGCGCGTTTTTGTTGTGCCATAATAGTGTTGGTTAAAAATAATGTGAGGAACAATGTAATTGCTAGAATTCCTTTATTCATGGTTTTGTATTTAAAAAAAAAATGATAATGCAAAGTTATAGTTTGGTTTTTTATTAAGTTTGCCAATAAGTATATGCAGAACGACAACATCAAATGCGGCCTTAGTGAGGGAAAGAAAGGGGAGTACACAGACTTTATTGATCTGAATGCTTATGTGTGGTACGAGAAAAACTGGAAACATGACGATTATGAGCATGTGCATCAGCGTTCGCAACTGAGTTTTATAGCGCAAGGTTATCAATATTTCTACATTCACAACAAGATATATCTGGTTCCCCAGAATCATGTCATCTGGATTCCATCCGGTCTCAGGCATAAATGCCGTTCTGAGGCCGAAAATACAGACTTGATGGTTGTGCTTTACAAGGAGGTTCCCAAAATTGATTTCTTTGAGACGGTTCACGTTTTCGCCGTTCCTCCGGTGCTTCGCGAGATGCTTTGGTATGCATCAAAGTGGAGTCAAAATCTCGTGGAGGACAATGAACAAAATAGCTTTCTCCAGGCAATATTAAATAGTCTTTCTCACTTTTGTTCAGAAAACCCTAATCTTCAGATCCCCGTTCCAGCCAATGAGCGATTGATTCCCATTTGTGAGTATATCAATAAAAACTTCAAATATGGCATTGATATAGACGTCCTAGCTAATCAGATCGCAATTTCTTCCCGCAGTTTGCAGCGTATTTTTAAGGCCGAAACAGGAATCACGGTTCAAAAATATCATCAGCTTATTAGAATATTAAAAAGCATTGAAATGATCGGACAAGGTAAATATACGCTTACAGAAATAGCTTTCATGGTAGGCTATAAAAGTCTATCGGCTTTTACATCTTCATACCAGGCAATTATGAAAAGTAGCCCTAAAACAATAAAAAAAGAAATAGGTTCATTTTAAGTGCAGTAGGTTACAGCATATACCATCATAACAAAAACTGCGGGTTAAAGATCGCTGGTTTACGATTTGAGATCGAATTAAAATGATGCAGGGGAAGAGACTATATCCATAAACCGGATCATGCAGATTGATGCGAATAATCAACCTACCAGCAATTATTCAATCGCTAGTAGGTAGAATTTTTTAGCCCTCGGACATTGCTAGTGTGAGTGGAGTCACAAATTCAAGTCCAGTCGTTGTCAGCGCCTTAACGGTTACTTTATAACTTCCAGCTTTTAGGTTTTCACTTTTTTTGACTGTAACGACGCCAGTTTGTGCATTTATGCTAAATAGCTTTTCGGTATCGGCATATGCATTCCCATCTTTTTGAATCGATACCAGTTCGAACGTCGATTTATATTTCTCCGGATATAATGTGGGTGCTTGCGACACATAACCGTTTGAAAGGCCAATATGGATCAGACTGAAGTCGATGGTGAGGTTAAGATCTGGATAATATCGCCCGAATAAAAATTTGATTTGTGGAACTAAGATAATTCTAAAAGTCTTTGCGGCGATAGGAAAACCATCTTTTCTGAGCTCCGGCGTCAACTCAAATGACTGTTCAGTTTTTTTTGCTGGATCGCCTGCATCTTTTGATAGTCGGATGTGACTGCCTACTATCGAAGCAATATTTTCTTCTCCGATCTTCGTTGTCAAATGAAAGCTCGTACCAGCTGTGGGTAACTGGAGAGGATCGATTTCAAAATCAGTAGTTTGGTCACTGTATAGTACATAAGAATAGGGCAGGCCATCGTCGTTTTTAAGGCCTTTGATGCCAATTGAGCCAGCAGTTATTTTTAACGAAAAACTTTCTTTTCCTACTATCGCGTCATGAGGTTCTTTGGCTATCAAAGTAATGATATAATTATCAGGAATACGAGCATTGCTGGATCGGGCATTATTCGGGTAAAGTAAGGAACTGTTGATCTGTATACTTTGTTTTTCGCTATCGAATTTAATAGCCTGATTCAACTTGTCGCTTAGTTTGCTGCCGTTACCCAGGTTGACTTCTTGGGTCTGGGAAAAGTCAAAGCTGAATGTCAGTCCAGTGTTTGCAGCANNCAGCAAGGTCTTTTGGTAGTTTAATCTCTTGCGTTTCGCCATAGCGAAGGCTGATCTGCGAAGGTAATGACAGCTGAATTTCAGTCGTTGTAGCTTCTGTCTCCTTTTTACAGGATGATGTGGCACCGAGCATTAGCATCAGCGCCCCTGCGATCGCAATTTGTCTGTTGATGTATTTCATGTTGTGTAAAATTTTGGCGAAGGTAATGATTGTATATTATTAATGCAACAGTATTGCATTTGGTGTTTTCTTTTTTATTTTTGCAGCTCAATAGAAATAGATCACATATGGTACGGTATCAGAAAGAAGTATTATTAGCATCTCTGATGATGTTGTTTACAGCAAGATCTGCATATGCACAGAACAAATCGGCAGGGGACACGTTGCGAAGCATTAAGCTTCCCATGGCAGTAACGACTGGGCATGTCGCGGGTCAATGGGGCAAGACAAAGCTAGACCGTAATCAGCTCGATCGTATACAGGCACAGACAATTGGGGAAAAGCTGCGTCATATTTCCGGAGTACAAAACGCATCTTTTGGGCCCAATTCTGGAATGCCAATGATACGTAGTTTAAGTGGTAGCAGGGTGAGTTTGCTGTCCAACGGCGTTTCGGTCAATGATTTATCGGGAATCAGCCCAAACCTGAATCCCAATGTTGATATGGAAAATCTACGCGAAATAGAACTTTTTAAAGGTGCAGCGAGCGTATTATTTGGAGGGAAAGCGATTGGCGGTGCTGTGAATCTCAAAGATAATACCATACCTGTAGCCCGTTTACAGAAAAAAATGACAGGTCAGGCGGTTGCTGAGGTTGGGACAAATATGGGCAATAATCAATCGCTTTCTGTTAATACAAACATAGGAAAATATTGGGTAGGACATATTGGCGGCATGAGGCTCATGCATGGAGACCTCAAAATTCCAGGTAATGCAAAAGCACCGATTGCCTACGATCCAAAAATTGATCATTTGACAGCCGCTATGGCTCAGGTAAATGTAGATCGTGAAACGGTTCGGAACCTGACGCTATATCCTTATTTGAGTCAGTTTGTACTCGATAATATGGGGAATCCAAAGTGGGATCTGTCAGAGGCTGATCTATACACTTTTGAAAATTATTCATTTATCAATGGTGTCAAAGTNNAAGGCAGGATCCCAACATTCCGCTGTATACCGAAGTTGTGCACGGCATTACCGATTATGTCCCTGTTAGACGTGGGATCATGCCTAATAGTCATGCAGAAAGACGTTCTGTGCATGCAGGAGCGAGCTATATCAGGGATAATTTTCAAATAGGTTTGGGGTTATATGCGCTTGAGGGCTATTATGGCATCCCTGGATATGCCCAACGTAACAAGCCTGTCCATAGCCATACTGGGGTTTGGACGCCTGTATACGAAGCGATCAATACACGGTCCTATGCTCATGCCTGGCAACTGGAATCTACTTTAAAACCTAAAACAGGATTGATCTCGGAGATCAAATTTAATTATAGAGGTGAACTATCCGACGACCGCGAGACTTTAGGAAGATATCGTGTCAATAAATTTGATAGTCATCGTCATGCAATCCGGTCTGAAATAGTGCAAGAGTTTAGCAGTTTTTGGTCTGGTACGAGCGGGTTTGATTTTTCATTTTTAAGATTAAATGGAGAGGGAGACCGGCGGTATATTCCTAATAATTTAAGTCGTGAAGGAGGTTTATTTACTTTGCATTCCATTGATCTTAATCCAATTGCTGTTCATTTAGGATACCGGCATGATTGGGTTGCGCGGCGTACACTGAGCGACCCCACCTATCAACGGAGTCGGGGGTTGGCCGGAGGCCATCTTACAGCACGGGATTTTAGTTTACAGCATTTTTCGGGAGATATCCGATATTCAATTTTTGACATTGCCTATTTACAAGCTATATTTTCCCATGCAGAACGTGCTCCGGGAGTCAATGAACTCTACGCAGGAAATGTCCATTTTGCTATGTTAGTAGAAGGAAATGGAGATGATCGGCTTAACAAAGAAAGGTCAGATTCTTATGAGCTCTCCGTCGGAATAAAACATGATGGGTTAAAATTATCTGCAACTCGTTATCGCAGCTTTTTTAAAAACTATCTCTATTTAGCGCATACAGGTATTTCCCGTTCTGGCGGATTTTTGGTCAAAGAATGGCGTGCATCAGACACGGAGATTCAGGGCTGGGAGTTGGAAGGAGGGTATAGGTATGACTGGGCCGTAAATTGTTATGTCACGTTAAATGCGTTTGCGGATCTGGTCAAAAATATAAATACATCGGATGAAAGCATGCGTAAATGGGCTGAGGGAGATTATATGCCCAACTTACCAACTAGTAGGTATGGGATAGCTGTTGCGCTGCAATTCAAAAAGTTTTTTGGAAGTGCAGACTTTGACCGATACCTAAGACAACGCTATTTAGGTAAAAATATCAATATGGAACCTGCGATGCCAGCGTACTCGTTGCTGGCTGGGCAAATCGGTTACAAGATGAGCATAAAAAGATATGAATTAGTCTATTTTATTTCAGGAAATAATTTACTGAATGTAGAAGCACGACCTCAAAATTCGATACTCAAATATTTAGCGCCCCTTGCGGGACGCAATATTTCCCTTGGATTGAAGCTATTAATATAATGTTTAAAGGACTAGAAGATTTATCTACCCCCTTGATCAGGCAGAAAGATCGGGATTTTCTTTCGTGAGCGATTTAGTTGACTCCAGGCTCAATAAGTTCAGTTGTAAGTCCCAAAAATTTCAACAGATTATTACTGTCAAAAATTAGTGTGGCATAATGTTTATCCAGTTTAAAGGTAAGTTTTGAGCCATTTGGAAAGGTACTGCCTTCGTTCATTTTTTGCGTTTTAGCCCCGTATTTACTGAACTTAGTCTGGCTTTCTTTCAAGGTGCTCTTATTTAGGGCAAGATTAAAGGGTAAGCCTTCGACGAAAAGAGGTTTGTCTTCCGGAATATCAAAAAATATTTCATTGATGCTGTTATTTTCTCCAAGGCTTGCGTAAAGCTCCAAGCCAGATTTGGTGAGCCATTTGGCATATTTTTCTTCGTTGGCATCTTCGTAATAAATTGTCTTGGTTTGCAGTGCAGTTTCAATATTTGTTGCGGTTTGTGGAAAAATAAATGTCGAATTCTTATCGATAAGTGCTTTTAGGCCTGCGCTATTTTGTGAAAAAGCACCCATACTGACTAGTAGGAGGAGGTTTAACGCTAATGTTTTAAGTGTCATGGTGATTATTTTTAATTAGAAAATACGATATTTAAAGATAATAAATTAATCAAATAGACGAAAAATAAAAATAGCATGCCTTGAAAATATACGACATATAGAAAGAACGCTGATAGCCTATTTTTTTCTTATTGCGGATATTTGTCAAATGAAGGCGAATGATAAATATGACTGAACGAATCATAAACCAGTCTTATATATCCCAAAAGCAGCAGTATATTTATATATTTATTAGTATTGCATTTGGCAAATACTAAACAGTATAGGCCCTATAACAAAAGTCAAATAGAAAAATGAAAAATTATATTGTACTCTCTGCCATATCCTTCTTATTCGGTTTTTCGTTACTGGGACAAAATAAAACTGACTTTGAAAAAAGTAAATTGTTTGAAAAAGTAAAAAATACTCATGCATATAGGGAGAGTTATGTTCAAAAAACAGATACGAGTCTTTTAAAAAATAAAAACAATTATACTTATCAGGTCCGGGAAGAATTCGGCGATTTAAATCGTGATGGCAAGACGGATAAGTTAACTGTGAAAATGGATACTGTAGATGAAACAAACCCATTAGGACTGGAAATATTTCTGTCTCAGCCTACCGGAAAGCTATCTTTGGCTGTATGCTCAGATAAAATCATCGAGCCGCAGTATCCAGCTGAAAAACTAGGAAAATATAGCGGTTATCAAATTCCTGATTTTATTATTGAAAAAGGAATTTTAAAAATGTGGAGCGAGATTAAAGGGGGGAATATTACGTATCNNGTTGAAAAGCTGACAAACAATGCCACCAAATCTTATGTCGATGAAAATACCATATTTACAGAAACTAAATTTGACCTGGTTACGGGGCTAAGGACGGATACCAGGGACAAACTCGGTTCAGCAAAAGTGTTGGACGTAAGAAAAAAAAGAGTTTTGATACGCCCCTTACCAAAAATACAGGATATGAAATTTTCGGATAAAGATCTATACTAATTAATGGTCAAAAGGCTGAAAGCAAATTGCATAACCTGAAAATTTTATCGGTATTTAATCCCTCAGTAGGTGCTCTAACTTAGTTTTTTCTACCTTTTTCAAATCCATAATAATGGCTTACTACCTCTTGCGTTTATAACATTATATTAAAGCTTAATTGTAACTGAGGAATCGTATTCCTTCAATTTCTCTAAGAAAAGTGGTATGTCAGATACCAATTCATGGATATGAAAAATACCGCCTTTAGACGGACTATCTAACAGCTCGCTTACACTTAGGACTGTCATGTAAGCGGTCATCAAGCTTTCGTTATGACCTATTAAAACACTTTCTCTAATTTTCCTCTCAGAAGTCGTTGCGACAGCTTTCACTGCAAATACGTTGCTGCCAAACGAAATGTTTTTAAAAACAAAGAGTAGGGCCTTTTGGATAACGGTATTATTAAAAATTTTGGTTATCCCAATCATTCTTAGCGCTGCAATGAAATTTGTTAGAAATCGTGAATCAAAAGCCAATCTGGTCATAACTTTTTTTACTTTGGTGGTTTTGGATAAAATATGCTGATCTGAAAAATTAAAAGAAAAAAAAGTACGCTTGCCCGAGAGATCAGTTGTCTGTGGTCTACGAAAACTTTTTATTTGTTCACTATGTGGACCAGTTGATACCGTGTAACAGCTGTGAATATTACCAAAAGTCCATTTGTAGGCCGCGTCCCCGTGCTTTTCGCCCAATCCTAATAAAACGTATAAATCAACTTCCGTACAATTTGGTGACCTGTTTATAACATTTTGTGCCAACAAATTACTAATGCCCGGAGCTAGGCCAACACTAAGTAAAACCTTCGCATTATTTAAAAGAGCTTTTTCATGCAGAAGTTGTACTTTTTTGAAAAAGTCGTTTTCAGCGGTAATATCGATATAATGTATCCCTTTGGAAATACAATTTTCTATGAACGTGGTGTCCTTCTGGTCAACACACATTATTACTAGCCTTATGTGCGCTAGTATCATACTATTTTTTTCGGTTAACACATCGAACTTTACCGGTGAAACCCGACCATTTAATTCTTTTGCTAATCTTTCAGCTTTAGGAAAGTCCCTTCCGGCAACAATAATTTTGTTTGGAAATAATTCCGATAAATGCCTACTTATTACACTGCCAACGGTACCATAACCGCCAATTATCAAGATATTTTCATTCATCATGTATCACGCTTATGTGAAAAGCAAAGATCAAAATGAGAGGAATGGATATGTTACGCTTTTTAGATTAAAACTTGTATTATTTTAGGAGACTTGAATAGGAAGACACTTCTAGTACAGGTTTCTGTGCTGTTGCATTCTGTCTGTCAGATTTACAGGCAACGAATCGTACCCCCGTCGACCCGTAGTACAGAACCACTGATATAGTCCGCAAAACGACTACAGAGGTATGCTACGGCACCCGCAATTTCTTCGGGGGCACCGAACCTGCCGATATCATTTGGGATCAGTTCCTGCACAGCTTTGTACTTAATCTCATCCATTTGGCTTCCCCAATCATAGTTGACGNNAGGGTTTATGATAGCTCCCGGCGACACGATGTTAGAAGTGATTCCCGTTTCTTTAAGTTGTCTGGCCAGTGAAACGGACATGTTGTGCCGAGCGGCAAGGGTGGCATTATAATGCGGCTGTTCCTTTATGGGTTGTATGCCCAATCCTCCACCGATATGTATAACTCTTCCCCAGCCGAGTTCCTTCATCTGCGGAACGATGCGTTGTATCATACGTACATAAGAAACCACATTGGTATTGTAAAGCTCAAGCCAGTCTTCGGCACTTGCCTCGCTCCATGATTTGTGGGAAGTAGCACCGGCATTATTAATCAATATATCTACCGGTCCGTGTGAAAGTGCCGCCGCTGCTACCGCATCGGCACCTTCATCTGTACTAAGGTCTCCTATCGCTACTGCAGCAGATCCGCCAGAAGCTTTAATTTCTGCTACTACGGCTTCGGCACGTTCCATGTTACGCCCATGTATAATAACCATGGCACCCTCATTTGCGAGCATTTTAGCCATAGCTTCGCCTAATCCGGAACTAGATCCGGTTACCAGGGCTCGTTTGCCCTTTAATTTTATGTCCATTTTAATAAATTTTTACTATGAATATTTTTTATTTGGTGCATAACCAAATTCCTTTTTGTAGGCAAAGGAAAAATGGGAGAGGTCCTCAAAACCTAGATCCAGGTACACATCGGATGGTTTTTCTTTTCGCTGTTCGATCATGAAGCGGGCGGCATCCAGACGCTTCCGCAATAGCCATTTGCCTGGGCTGGTATGAAATTTTTTTTCAAAATCGCGCTTAAAACCGGAAAGGCTGCGGCCGGTAAGAAAAGCAAAGCGGTCCATCGGTACATTATACCTGTAATGACTGTTCATAAAGGCCTCAAGGTCTATCTTACCCGGCTCTGTAAAGTCAAACAACACATTTCTAAGTGCAGGATTATACTGAATAAGCAGTAAAACAAGCTCTTTGGTCTTCAGTGCAACAATACGTTCATCC
>DKIT01000222.1:19226-22103 GCA_002454415.1 Sphingobacterium sp. UBA6711 | reverse complement strand
ATTCTATCGGCCATATACCCTGCTATTGTCCTCTCTGGCTTCAAATCCGTCAATCTCCTAAAAGGTAGCCTGACTTCTACTCTCAAAAAGGGCACATTCCGGAACGCTCTGCTAACATTCCAGATCAGTATCGCCATCCTGTTTATCTCGGGCATGCTAGTTATTAGAGCACAGCTAAATTATATGCAGCAGGCGGATAAAGGCTTTGAGCCTGCGCAGATTGTCAATTTCAAAGGAATAGGCATGTATTATGATTCCAAAATTGATGGTTCCTATCAACAACTAAAGCGTCGGTTAGAGAATGATCCAAGTATTGCCTCAGTCGCATCGGCCACAAATATCCCAGGGGAAGGCGAACAGCCTCCAAAAATGGATTTTTCCTATGCCCAAAAAACCGTTTCATTTGCACATGTGGGCATTGACCCTGGATACTTCAAGACGTTAAACATCCCTCATCTCGCGGGGAATATCAATCTGTCAATGGTTCAGTTACTCCGGGATTCTCTTTCCAACTATGCCATTATCAACGAATCTGCAGCCAAAAATTTAGGGCTTGCAAATCCCATAGGCGCAAAAATCAAAGGCTGTGATGTCAACTTTGAAATTGTTGGTTTGGTCAAAGACAGTAAAGCTTATGGCTTTGAGCATGTAGTTCAGCCGACCATATATTCTTTTAAAAGTGAATGTGGTACTATGCGCTTGCAGACAACACTCATGGTCAAAACAAAACAAGGAATGGTCGATCAGGCCATCAATACGGTCAAACAAGAATGGGCGAAAAACCCATCCGCAAAAGATCTGCCACTTGATTACTCTTTTATGGATCAGCAGTATGCACTACAACACCAGAAACAGCAAGATTTACGGATTGCGTTTAACAGCTTTACTAGCCTTTCTGTCATGATAGCTGCTCTTGGATTGTTCAGCATGTCCGCTTATCAGGCGGCATTGCGAAAAAAAGAAATGAGTATCCGTAAAGTATTTGGAGCCTCGGTACAATTGCTCTTTGTTCAACTGAATAAGCCATTTTTCAAGCTCTTTCTGATTGGGATTGGCATAGCCCTTCCAATAGCCTACGTGCTCATGAATAAATGGCTTTCCAATTTTGCTTATCAAGTTCAGCTACCCTGGTGGTCGTTTTTGATCCCAATATTTTGCATATTCATACTTATGTTGGCTTCTATCAGTTTCCAATCGTTAAAAGCGGCAAAAACAAATCCAGTAGATAATCTGCGGGATGAGTAGTAAAAATGAATAGAACCAATGACGGTTCTTACGCTGCAATCGAATACCAATTGTGGCTACTGAAAAAAAATATAAATACGAATATTTAAGATCTCAATACTAAAAAATGATACAGTTAAAAAATTTATTCAAGTGGTACAACGTTGGTGGTACACGCTCATTCGTCCTTAAAGATGTAAGTCTCGATATCGCTGAAGGCGATTTTATCTCCATCATGGGGCCATCAGGGTCTGGCAAATCGACCCTGCTGAATATTATCGGCATGCTTGATGAACCTGACGAGGGTGAGTACTTTTTTATGGGCGAGAATGTATTGGCAATGAAAGCGAAAAAAAGAACGCAGCTTTACCAATCCCATATTGGCTATGTATTTCAAGCCTATCATCTCTTGGATGAATTGACTGTTTACGAAAATATCGAAACACCCTTGATCTATAAAGATATTTCGAGCAAAGAAAGAAAGGCCATTGTGGCTGATATGCTCGATCGTTTTGGCATTGTTGGCAAGAAGGATCTATTTCCGGCCCAGTTATCCGGAGGTCAACAACAGATTGTCGGTATTGCTCGTGCACTGGCGGGATCACCCAAGTTACTGCTGGCCGATGAGCCCACTGGTAATTTGAATTCTAAACAGGGTGAAGAAATCATGGATCTATTTAAACAGCTCAATGATGATGGTGTCACGATCATACAAGTGACCCATTCTGAAAAGAACGCTGAATATGGCAAAAGAATTGTGAATATGCTGGACGGTCAGCTCAAATAATTGTAAGCCAATTTAACCTGAATAATCCCTACTGGGTAAGTATATTACTGTAGGGATTTTTTTGTCTCATTTCTCGCATCAATTTTTTAACTTCGTTATGATGAATGAGAGAGAATTGAAATCGTTAATATCCCTGTTGGACGACACGGACCAACAGATTATTCAGGAAGTGGAGCATCAGTTAAAAAGCCAAGGTCCTGAGATCGTTCCTTATTTGGAAAAATTTTGGGAATCTAGTTTTGATCCGAGCGTGCAAGGGCGACTGGAGAATATCATCCATGAAATCCAATTTGATCAGACCAAGAATGAACTCCAGATCTGGAATCTAAGTAATTCCTTCAATCTTTTGGAAGGACTCATTATCCTGAACAACTATCAATATCCTTCTTATGAAGATCACAAGATCGTATTGGCCATAGAAGACCTCAAAACTGAGGTATGGCGCGGATTACATTATGATATGACTCCACTGGAAAAGGTGAATTTAATGAATCATGTTTTGTTTGGTTCCTTTGGCCTAGCGGGAAATACAAAAGACTACCATCATCCACAAAACTCGTATATCGGCCAGGTTCTGGCCACCAAACAAGGCAATCCATTGACCCTTTCTTGTATCTATAGCATTATCGCACAAAAACTAGACATTCCAATCTATGGTATCAATTTGCCGAAACATTTTATATTGGCTTATATGGACACGGATGAGGAAGGAAATGAACATGTCTTATTTTATATCAATGCATTTAACCGTGGGCAGGTCATGCAAAAGAGCGATGTCAATTCGTTCCTGAAACAATTGAACCTCAACCCGGACAGGGAATTCACCTATCCTTGTGACAATGTGACGATCATAAAACGGGCCTTAA
>DKIT01000222.1:14485-19215 GCA_002454415.1 Sphingobacterium sp. UBA6711 | reverse complement strand
GAAAACAAAGTCTTAGGATCTTTAAAAAATAGGACTTCCTTGCCAGCAGTGACAGCCAACATCCCTTTCTTGGGTGCATAAGCTACAGGGCCAAGTCCTGTCTTTCCTTCAACATAAACTTTCATGATGGGCGGAAATGAAGGAGCGGAAACAATAGTATCGTTTGCTCGTTGTATTAATTCACTTGCTAAATTATTGTACACAGCAAATCCACTACCTTTTCCCGTCCCATCGGAATTAAAGCCGATGAGTACCAATTTATTATTTGTATTATCTGTATTACTTTCGAGCAGTGTAAGCGAAGTTGGAACAATACTTCCAAGGCTGATTTGTTTATCGATGATCGGAGCTCCACCTTTTTGCCCTACCTTACCTTCGGGCCGACTTATGGCATACAGCATTGGTCGCGCAGTACTTCCAGTAGCTACAAGTAAAAATGGTGAATTAACGGATCCAGAGTTTCCATTCTGTTGAGAATAGGTATAAAATCCTAGGCCTTTTACGTTTGAAAAGCCGGTATAACCAATAGATCCAGCATTGCCAGGAGTACCATAAATATCATTGGCAAAAGAAATACGGGTAATGAAAGTATCTTGTGCAATGACACTCGACTGAAAGATAGCACCAGCATTGGGATCAAAATGAACTACCCCCCCTCCTTTCGCAGGCGAAACATATCCATAAATATTGCTGAGATCGGTGGTATCCGCAGGATCGATAATTATCATATTTTTCACCGAAGTGTTATTGGGATCATAGTCTAAAAAAGAAACATATAATCTAGAAATCAATGTTGTACCCGTTCGGCTCGGTTCATCATCCAGTTTCTTACAGGCCGTAAATCCTATCAAACTGACAAAGAAGATAATAATACAGGATTGAAATGAAAATTTCATATATTTTTTTTATAAATAACGTATCGTGTTAAACATACAAATCTACTAATATATGCAGAATATTAATGAATTTATATGATTCTTTTGTGATGTTGCCATTGTGTATGAAACGGAAATATTTGTCATTTCGCTACTTTTTGATTAAAATTGCCTAGTTTTTGATAGCACATACAATTATGGAAAATAAGGAATTTGTACGGGAAAAGTTGACATTACCAGGAGAAGGCAAAAAATTACTTTTGCATTCCTGTTGTGCACCTTGTTCCGGCGAGGTGATGGAAGCATTAATTGCTTCAGCTATTGATTTTACAATTTACTTTTACAACCCTAACATTCACCCCCGGAAGGAATACGATCTGCGCAAAGATGAAAATATCCGGTTTGCTGAAAAACACAACATCCCTTTTATTGATGCAGACTACGATGTAGATCATTGGTTTGAATTGGCAAAAGGAATGGAACAAGCACCTGAGCGAGGTGTGCGTTGCACGATGTGTTTTGATATGCGCTTTGAGAAAACTGCGGAATACGCTGCGGCACATGGTTTTGATGTAATTTCAAGCTCATTGGGTATTTCACGTTGGAAAAACATGGAACAAATCAATGACTGTGGTCTACGTGCGGCATCACGCCATGAGGGGATGGAGTACTGGACGTTCAACTGGCGAAAAAAAGGCGGTTCGGCCCGCATGCTAGAGGTTTCCAAAAAAGAGAAATTTTACATGCAGGAGTATTGCGGCTGTGCTTATTCGTTGCGCGACACCAACAAATGGCGTATGGCCAATGGTCGTGATAAGATAGAGTTAGGTAAAAATTATTATGAATAAGTCATGCTATCGGTATATGTAGCGCTTTAGTTCCGAATATTTAAAAAAATATTTCGATCCTAATGTTTTTATACATACCTTTGCAGGCTCAAATGCAAGATTGTGAAACATCTAAAACAATACAGAATTCCCTTTTCGGGACTCAACGCTGGAAAGCACAATTTTGAGTTTGACATTAATAAAAAGTTCTTTGACTGCTACGAACATTCGATTGTAAAAGATGGCAATCTGAAAGCAGAAGTTGAATTGCAAAAACAAGAGAATCTTTTGATTTTGCATTTTGATATCCAAGGCGAGATTCAGTTGACTTGTGATACCTGCTTGAAAGAGTTTATGTCACCTATTTCAATTCAAGAACGGATATTAGTCAAATTCCCGGAAGAAGATTGGACAGACAATACAGAAGAAGTATTGATTTTATCAAAAAGCGACCATGAGTTGGACATAGCTGAATTATTGTACGAATACATCAATTTAGCTGTTCCCTATATCGTGAAGTGTGAAGAGCAAGGACAGGGCATACAATGCGATCCTGAAATGCTGGCTTTATTTACAAGTGAGCCGGATTCAGAGGAGCAAAATGAAGAAGAAATTATCGACCCACGTTGGGAAGCATTGAGAAATATTAAAAATAACTAAAACAAGAATACGAGATGGCACATCCAAAACGTAAGACTTCTAAATCAAGAAGAGACAAAAGAAGAACACATTATAAAGCTGAAGCTCCAAGCTTGACAGTATGTAAAGAAACTGGCGCAGTTCATTTACCTCACCGTGCATATACTGTAGACGGAAACTTGTACTACAACGGTAAATTGATCATTGAAAATACAGCTGTTGTCTAAGGTAAACCTTTCATAACACCAAAACATCCCAAACAAGCACTATTTTAGAAATTTTGCTTCATTTTGGGATGTTTTTTGCGTATTATTGATTTACTAAATAATAACGGATGAAGATTGGTTTAGATATTTTAGGAGGAGATTATGCTCCTAAAGCGACGATAACAGGTGCTATTGAAGCACAAAAACAGCTTACTGGAGACCAAAAAATAGTCCTCTTTGGTAAAACTGAAGAGACTAAACAATTAATCGATCAAGCCGGAGGAAATTCATCTGACTTTGAATATGTGGAAGCTCCAGAAGTCATTGCAATGGGTGAACATCCAACCAAAGCAATAACTCAAAAACCCAACTCAAGTATTGCGAAGGGATTTGAATATTTAAAAAATAAAGAAATCGACTCATTCGCTTCCGCTGGTAATACTGGTGCAATGCTTGTTGGGTCGATGTTTAGCGTAAAAGCAATTCCTGGCGTAATACGCCCCGCAATTGCATCTATTGTTCCCAAACTGAAATCAGGCTTCGGAATCTTGTTGGACGTCGGCGCCAATGCGGACTGTAAACCTGAGATGCTGAATCAATTTGCAATATTGGGCAGTGTCTTTGCCGAACATGTATTCAATGTATCTAATCCCAAAGTTGGATTATTGAATATCGGAGAAGAAGAAGAAAAGGGAAACATCCTAACAACCTCTACCTACCCCCTACTTAAAGCCAACGACAAGATTAACTTTATCGGAAATGCTGAAGGCCGTGACCTGTTTAGTGACCATGCAGACGTCTATGTTTGTGATGGATTTACAGGTAATGTGGTTCTAAAACTTGCAGAATCATTTTATGTAGTGACGCTGAAAAAAGGGTTTAAAGATGATTTCTTTGACAGATTCAACTACGAACAATATGGCGGTAGCCCAATCTTGGGAGTGAATGCTCCTGTCATTATTGGTCATGGTATTTCAACACCAGAGGCCATTAAAAATATGGTTTTATTTTCAAGAGATATGATCGAGTCGAAGTTCATTGACAGCATCAGATCTATTTTCAATTAGAATATTTATGTCAAAGATTCACGCCGCAATCACGGCTGTAAATGGTTACGTTCCGGATTACATCCTTACTAACAAAGAATTGGAAACAATGGTCGATACCAACGACGAATGGATTGTTTCGAGAACGGGAATCAAAGAGCGACGCATCTTAAAGGGTGAAGGATTAGCTACTTCAGATCTTGCTGTACCTGCTGTTCAAGGTTTATTGAAGAAACGGGGTATTGCAGCAACTGATATCGATTTAATTATCTTCTGTACCAGTACACCAGATATGTTGTTTCCAGCTACAGCAAATATTTTGGCGGATAAGATTGGAGCGACAAACGCTTGGGGATTCGATCTTCAGGCTGCTTGTTCAGGTTTCCTATTCGGTTTAAATACAGGAACACAGTTTATCAAAGCCGGGACGCATAAAAAAGTTATTGTTGTTGGTGCTGATAAAATGTCTTCGGTCATTAACTATCAAGATCGTAACACCTGTATACTCTTCGGTGATGGTTGCGGATGTGTGTTATTGGAACCAAATGAAGAAGGATTAGGTATTCAAGATGCTATTTTGAAAACCGACGGGTCTGGCGGGCAGTACCTGAATATCAAAGGTGGTGGATCCTTAAACCCAGCTTCACACGCGACTGTTGATGCGGGATTACATTACGCCTATCAAGAAGGCCGTACCGTATTTAAATTTGCCGTAACAAATATGGCGGATGTTGCTCACGAAGTCATGGTAAAAAACAATTTGAAATCAGAGGATATTGCTTGGTTGGTACCGCATCAAGCTAATAAACGGATCATTGATGCGACAGCAGAACGTGTAGGGCTTCCAGAGGAAAAAGTCATGGTTAACATCCAAAAATATGGTAATACCACCAGTGGCACAATCCCTTTATGCTTATGGGAATGGGAATCGCAATTGAAAAAAGGCGATAACCTCATCCTAGCAGCTTTTGGTGGTGGTTTCACTTGGGGATCCATCTACTTAAAATGGGCGTATTAATTGTCCATTTTATGGTATAATTTATTACTTTTGACAGTTAGAATTTTTTAGAAACAAACAAAACCTAGAATACTATGGGTATGGATATCAAACAAATTCAAGACTTGATTAAATTCGTG
>DKIT01000222.1:0-14470 GCA_002454415.1 Sphingobacterium sp. UBA6711 | reverse complement strand
ATGTATCGTTGAAGCAATGAAATTGTTTAACGAAATCGAATCTGAAGTTTCGGGCAAAATCGTTAAGATCTTGGTAGAGGATGCTCAACCTGTTGAGTATGATCAGCCATTATTCTTAGTTGAGCCTAAGTAATTTACAATTACGTAAATGAATACATGTAGCCTCCAAAGGGCTACATTTTTTGCAAACTTCATAATTCAAGAAAATGTTTAAAAAAATATTAATTGCAAATAGAGGCGAGATTGCCCTGCGCATTATTCGTACCTGCCGTGAAATGGGTATAAAAAGTGTTGCGGTGTATTCAACTGCTGATAGAGATAGCTTACACGTAAGATTTGCTGACGAAGCAGTTTGTATCGGCCCTCCACCAAGTAGAGATTCTTACTTAAACATTCCGAATATTATTTCTGCTGCTGAATTAACAAATGCAGATGCTATTCACCCAGGATATGGTTTCTTATCCGAAAATGCTCGTTTTTCTGCAATTTGTGCTGAATACGGCATCAAATTTATTGGTGCTACAGCAGAGCAGATCGAAAAAATGGGTGACAAATCCCGCGCAAAGGACACGATGAAACAGGCTGGTGTGCCTACCGTACCGGGGTCTGAAGGTTTGATTTCCGGTGTAAAGGAAGGTATTACCTTAGCAAATGAAATAGGCTACCCTGTTATCATCAAAGCGACTGCTGGTGGTGGTGGTCGTGGTATGCGTATTATTTGGAAAGACGAAGAATTTGAACCAGCTTGGGATTCGGCACGTGTTGAATCTGCTGCTGCCTTTGGCAATGATGGGATCTATCTCGAAAAATATGTAGAAGAACCGCGTCACATTGAGTTTCAAATCGTGGGAGATCAGTTCGGAACAGTATGCCACTTATCAGAACGTGATTGTTCTATCCAACGCCGTCACCAAAAATTGATCGAAGAGTCTCCTTCTCCATTTATGACTCCTGAATTGAGAGCTGAAATGGGTGATGCTGCCATCAAAGGGGCTAAAGCCGTCAACTATGAAGGTGCGGGTACAATTGAATTCCTAGTTGACAAGCATCGTAACTTCTACTTTATGGAAATGAATACACGTATTCAGGTAGAACATCCAGTAACGGAAGAAGTCATCAACTTCGATTTAATCAAAGAACAGATTAAAGTGGCAGCGGGAATTCCAATTTCCGGCAAAAACTACGAACCACAAATGCATGCCATTGAATGTCGTATCAACGCAGAAGATCCATTCAATAACTTCCGCCCTTCACCAGGTAAAATCACCAACTTTCACTCACCGGGGGGTCATGGTGTACGTGTAGATACGCATGTATATTCAGGTTATTCAATTCCACCTAACTACGATTCGATGATTGCAAAATTAATTACTGTTGCGCAAACCCGTGAAGAGGCTATCTGTACAATGGAACGTGCACTGAGCGAATTCGTAATCGAAGGTATCAAAACAACCATTCCTTTGCATTTAAGATTGATGCGCGATCCAAACTTTAGAGCGGGCAATTTCACGACAAAGTTTATGGAAACTTTTGACCTAACTGAATATCCTGTAGAAGATTAAATAAAATTATCTTTACATACATAAAAAATACCATTCTTTACAATAAGAATGGTATTTTTGTTTCCAAACAATTTTTATGAGTACACCTAATTCGAAAGATCTTATACAAGCTATTAAAGATAAGGGAAAGAATATAGAAGCGGAAATGTCTTTTTTTGACCACCTCGAGGTTTTAAGATGGCATCTGGTTCGTTCAGCAATTGCAATATGTATCTTTGCGGGTATTGCCTTCACTTTTTACGATTTCGTTTTCAATGATATCATTATGGGACCTAAAAATCTTGATTTTTGGACCTACCGCATGATGTGCAAAGCAGCAGATGCCTTTAACTTAGCAGATTTCTGTGTTAAGAAAATTCCATTCAATATTATTAATACAGAGCTGGCTGGCCAGTTTATGCTCCAAATCAATTCATGTCTATTGATGGCCTTAATGATGGGATTCCCCTATTTGCTCTTCGAAATTTGGTTATTTGTAAAACCTGCACTAACGGATGTCGAGCGACGTTCTGCCCGTGGGTTCGTTTTTTACGCGACTGTATTATTTGTTTTAGGAGCACTTTTCGGATATTTTATCGTCGTTCCCCTCTCCATTAACTTTTTGGCCAACGTATCTTTAAGTGATGAAATTGTCAATCAGATTACGATTGATAATTACCTATCGACCATTTCGACATTAACTCTAGGTTGTGGAATCGTCTTTTTATTACCTATTTTGGTATTCATTCTTTCCAAATTGGGGATCATGACGCCAGAATTTATGCGTGCAAGCCGCCGTTATGCAACAGTTATTATCTTAGTTATTGCAGCGGTTATCACACCGTCTGCAGATATTATTACGATGTTGACCGTTGCCGCGCCGATGTTCATCCTATACGAAGTAAGTATCATGGTCTCGGCGGATGTCAAAAGAAAAAAATTAGCTAAAGAAAAATAAAATAAGAATAAAATGAGCAGTGTAAAGAAAATAGCGATTGGTAGTGACCATGCAGGTTTTGAATATAAATCAGCCCTAGTAAATTTTTTGAACGAATTGGGGTATGAAGTCACCGACTTCGGAACTAATTCTCCAGATTCTGTTGACTATCCTGATTTTGCACATCCTGTTGCATCAGCTGTAGAAAACAAAGAAGCTGATGCCGGAGTTTTAATTTGTGGAAGTGCAAATGGAGTTGCTATTACGGCTAACAAACATCAAAATATCCGCGCCGCAATCTGTTGGTTGGAAGAAATCGCTGCTTTAGCACGTCAGCATAATGATGCGAACGTGGTATGTATTCCGGCACGTTTTATCGATCTTGACCTTGCTAAAAAGATTGTCAGTACATTTATAGATACATCTTTTGAAGGTGGGCGTCATGCTAACCGTGTAAATAAGATAGCTTGTAGCTGTTAATAAATTAACATAATTTAAGAAGCGGATAAAGGGTTAACAATATCTTTTATCCGCTTTTTTAATTATATTGGCCCTAAACTATCCTTACCTGGGACAGTAATGGAAGTCGATTAAGAACATTTAGATGCATGGAATAGCTTGCTGACGTTATATTCCAATGTATCGCAAAAGCTTACAATACGAAAGAATAAACTATGAAAAAGATATACAACCTGATTTGGATTGCATTCTCTTTAATGGGCTGTGCACAAGCACAGGATGTTAACAGTAAATATGCAAATGAAATCACAGTAGAAACTACCCAAAAGCATTTACGTACTTTAGCATCAGTTGATTTCGAAGGAAGGGGAACTGGACAAAAAGGGGGCCGTCTAGCGGCAGAATACATCGCCAACGAATTTAAAAAATATGGCCTGACAGCTCCCGTAAACGGTTCTTACTTTCAACCACTACAATTGATCCACAATAGTTTTAAAGTCAAACAGTTTAGTATCAATGATCGACCATTCTTAAACGGAAAAGATATTTTTGTCATTGGCAACAATGAAAACAAATTTTTTGAAAGCAATGAAATCGTTTTCATAGGCTATGGCATTGATGATCCAAAATATTCAGACATAACAGGTCTTGACTTAAACAACAAGATCGTCTTATTGATCAATGAAAGTGAACCTACTGATGATAAAGGCAATTCCTGGATTACTCAAAAAAAATCACCATCCGACTGGGCCACAAGTAGGAATAAAAAAGTCAAAGAAATCCTCAAACATAAACCAAAGATGATATTGGCCATCAATAGCCAATTATCCCAATTGCTGGAGGAAGCTGGCGACCGCGCAACAGAAGGACGTTATAACTTAGCGGTGGACCAGCCTGCCCCAGAAAAATCACCAATGATCCCAGTGGTCAACATTACAGATCATGCGGCAAATTATATCTTGAATCTGGCGAGAACAAATCTAGCTGCAGTTATCGCAAAGATCAATCGTTCGGGCCAACCCAATTCGTTTGTTATTCCAACAAATTTTAAAGCAGAATTTGGGACGAATGCTTCACCACTAACAGACCCCAATATTTTGGGCTATCTTGAAGGAACAGATAAAAAAGATGAAATTATCGTCATTGGCGGGCACTACGATCATGATGGGAAAGATTCCAAAGGAAATATCTTTTTCGGAGCGGATGACAATGCATCAGGTACAACAGCTGTACTTGAATTAGCTCGGGCCTTTTCAAGTGCCAAAGCGGCAGGAAAAGGACCAAGACGAAGTATTTTATTCATTACCTATGCAGCGGAAGAAAAAGGCTTATTGGGTTCCAAATTTTACACTGAGAACCCCATCTTTCCACTGAAAAATACGGTGGCATGCATAAATATTGATATGATCGGCCGCGTGGATGATAAGCACCTAAATGGGAATCACGATTATATCCACGCTATCGGTTCAGACAAATTGAGTTCCGAACTATACGCAATAAATAAAAATGAGAACCAGCAACATACGAAGTTAGAGATTGACTATATGTACGACGATCCAAAGGATAAAATGCGCCTTTATTACCGTTCAGACCACTATATTTTCGCTAAAAAAGGCATACCATCGGTGTTCTATTTTTCAGGCCTGCACCCGGATTACCACACACCGGCGGATACCTATGATAGAATTGATTTTCCATTGATGGTCAAACGTGAAAAACTTGCATTTTATACCGCTTGGGAAATTGCTAATCGAGAGCAACGTCTAATTATAGATAGCAATAAAGAATAACAATCGTTTTATCCAACATGGGAAAAGGCCAAGTAAAATACAATTTACCTGGCCTTTTTTCATACAGGCTAAAATGACTTAACCTTAAACATTTTGTAGTCAATTTTTGTTATCTTTAGTACAAAACAAGTATAATTTATGGCTTTTGTAGATTACTATAAAGTGCTAGGCATTGATAAAACAGCTTCAGCTGATGACATCAAAAAAGCATATCGAAAACTAGCCCGTAAATACCATCCTGATGTCAACCCCGATGATAATGAGGCTAAACAACGATTTCAGGAGATTAATGAGGCGAACGAGGTATTGTCCGATCCAGAAAAGCGTAAGAAATATGATCAATATGGGGAGCATTGGCAGCATGGGGAAGAATATGAAAAAGCACAACAACATTATCGACAGTCACAATCTGCCGGGGGCAACCCATTCGGAAACGGAGGCAATCCTTTTGGTGATACCGGCGGTTCTTACGAGTACACAGGGAACTTTGATGATGGTCAGTTCTCTGATTTCTTCGAACAAATGTTTGGCAGTAGACGTGGTGGCGGCCGCCAGAGTACATTTCGGGGCCAGGATTTTAATGCTGAACTTACTCTCAGCCTGCAACAGGCCTATACAACTCATCAACAAACATTTAATATTAATGGAAAAAGTATCCGCATAACAATTCATGCGGGTGTTGAGGACGGTCAAAAAATCAAGCTAAAAGGTTATGGAAGTGAGGGTATTAATGGAGGACCGAAAGGCGATCTTTATATCACGATCAACATTAGCCCCGATACTCGTTTTAAACGCCAAAATAGTGATCTTTATACTACACTTGATGTAGATCTCTACACGGCAATTTTAGGCGGAGAAGCAACCTTAGAAACATTTGGAGGTAAGATCAAATTAAAAATACAGCCTGAAAGTCAAAATGGGGCAAAAATGCGGCTCAAAGGAAAAGGCTTTCCGATGTATCGAAAAGAGGGTGAGTTTGGAGATCTCTATGTAACGTTGAATATAAAAATGCCAAATCATTTATCTGCTGAAGAAAAGGCATTGTTTCAACAATTGAAAGATTTAAAGCACTAATCTTATGGAAACGACACTTATTAAAGTCATCGACTTTTGCCAGTCCAGAAAGGTTGAAACAACTTTTCTACAGACCATGGAAGAATATGGACTCATACACATCGTGATCCAGCAGGAAGAGCAATACATCGATGAAGAAGAACTCAAGAAATTGGAACGTTTTTCAAATCTCTATTACGAGTTGGAAGTAAATCCGCAGGGAATTCAGGTTGCTAGCCACTTATTGGATAAAGTTGAACGTCTTCAAAACGAGATTCTGCTTTTAAAAAATAAACTAAAGGCCTTGGACTACTAATCCAAGGCCTTCCAAAATATTATCTTTCCTACTTAAAATACAACATTTACTTCAGTATTGATGATGGTTTGCCAAATAATTTTATCCTCTAATGTAGTATAAAGAATTTCGTAGTCGCCTTTGCACGCAACGAATGAACCGTAAAAGTCCTTTGGATTCATCAATCGATAAACGACCAATTTCCTTTTTCCATTCACTTGACCATAGGCTTTCATCAACATATAGCCTGTCTTATTCACCTTATCCTCAGGAATCTTATAATCAAGGTGGGAACGACTTCCGTCGTCTGGGCATAAAATCTCCGTACGACTTGGCGTAAAAACATAGCGATTATTGTACATGGCAACATTTGACATCACAATATCTTTCGCCCAGGCTATATCAGTAAAATCCTTAGGAAGTAAAAAGATCATACTAACCATTTTTTCTTGCCAAAGTTTATCGTTTACAGGAATGACAAAATGCAATACTTTCTGCTCTCTAAATTCATCTAACTTATAGAAATAGCGACCTTCCTTATTCCCATCGCGCTGGAAAGTAGTTAAATCCAATAAATGGTTTTTAGCGCNNTTAACATTGGGATAATTATTCACTAATGAAAGCATATCATAAGCATATTTCCCTTCCAAATGGCCTGAGAATAATACCTTGTAAGCTGTATCAAGATAGTTTAAATGCTTGAGTAGTTTGGTATATTTTCCATCAACTTTACTGACATTAATTGGTCCAGTGGGTGATTGCCAATTTTCCTCCCTCAAAATATCATCTCCTAAAAATACGGCAAGGTTTTTATCGACATTAATAAAATATTCATCCCCCTCCACTGCGTAACCATTAGGTGCCATTTGGTACGACTTACAGGAAAAAGTAAATAAAACCATAATGCATGCCGAAACAAGAAACCCGATTCTCTTCCAATTATTTTCTGTCATAAAAATTAAATTAAGATTTAAGCTTTTGGTATTTTATACCTTTCCAATTGACCACAAAACTAGATTTGCCTTCGTTGTTTGTGGAATGATCTTCCACAGCAATAGTCAATTCGTATATTCCACCCATTGTTCTTCCATCCAATATTCCCGGACGCCATTTTCCTTTCTGCTCTATCAGAGCGATCAGTTCATTGCCATCCCCCTTTTGGGGCTCTTCTAAGATTTTAAAATCATTAGGCCTTCCCTCTTTGTCCAAATGAAAGCGAACAGTCACATGACCATTGCTTCCTAATTGATGTGGATTAAAATTAGACACGATATAATCCTTATAAGCCCCCATTCCTCCAATAGGTTCTGGGCACACGTCTACTCGCGTATAATTTCGCTCATAACTGCCGTCGGTCGTAAATTTGAAGTAAAAGGCAGCATGCGATTCAATTGGAATACCATTTTCGGTAGCTGGTTCCCATTTTGACTGTGACAATAATTTTGTTGCTTGGTCAATGAACTTCCTGCCGAGATCCGAGCGCACTATTAACGATTTGATGGTACCGTCAGGATTGATAATGAAATAATTTTCAATAACGGGATCGACATCTTTAATGGATATTTTCCGAGGCATTTTAAAATTTTGGGCAAACCAACTGCTTAATCCCTCAGTACCAAGTTTTGGTGTAGCGAAGACTTTCTTGTTGGGAAGCTTGGATACTCCTTGGCTCAAATTTAAACGAATGGGCAAGGTATATGCAACTCGGACAGGTCTCCCATTTTGGATACCGGGTTTCCACTTTTGAGCCTTTCTCATCAACTCTAAGGCTGCCGCCCCGGTACCATATCCCAATTCTTTCTTGATCTTAAAATCTGTCAAACTACCGTTCTTTTCCACAATAAAGGAAATCTCAATAATCCCATTTATAGATTTTTCCAACGCAGCTTTTGGATATTCATAATTGTTGGAAATCCAGGTCATAAAATTCCGCATGCCTCCAACTGGTTCAGGATTAACTTCAACGGCAGTGAAAACTGCATTAAAACCGGGGTTTGTTGTATCCTTAAAAATTAACCCGTCAGGTCTTTCAGTTATTAGAGTAGTTCCAAAGACCTGAAGCTCTGGCGATTGAATTGGTGGAGTCATCTCCGTTTCTTTTACTCCAGGTAACTCAACTTGGTTAATAGAATTTTCTACATCTGACACCATATCTTTTGCTCGTGTCGTATTAAATACGAATGTAGAGCCGGCTACAAGGAGCAACATAGGAATTACACTTGTATATAACAGCCGTTGTTTTTTGGTTGATTTATTCTTGAATAACATCATAATTCTTTTCTTTAAAAATGAATGATTCGAAAACTCATGCGTCAGTGTCAAATGATCTACCTGCAGGGCATGAGCAACCAACATTTCTGCATACGCGACCTTATCTGTTGAACAGAGCTCATCGGCAATACATTCGTGCTGAAATTTTAACTCTTTTTGAAAGAAATATAAAATCGGATTAAACCAGTTGAAAATTTTCAACAGTTCCATCAAAAGTAAATCATAGGTGTGCCCTTGATCGACATGAACACGTTCATGCGATTCTATGCTGTTTTTGTCTTTAATAGCTCTTCCAATGATGATCTTATTAAAAAATGAAAAACTGAGATAGTCATGTTCATGGCCTAAGGCGCGGCATAGCAATATTCCTCTATAGAGCAGGGAAATACAAGAGATTGTCACACCTAACCAATAGACGTAAGCCACGATGTCCATGAGGTAAACCGGCTGCTGTCTAGGGCTACTAATAGTAATATCCATATATACACTCAAATCTACTATCGGTACTGAATAACTCATCATATCACTTTTCGGCAATTCGATAAAAACGCCCACAGGTGCTAACAGCGAAAAAAATATCATTCCTATCAAATAGATTCGATTCCACTGAAAGAAGGTAAGTTTTCGAAAAATTAGCGTATAGAGCATAAAACATACAATCAATGAGACATTGACAATCAATAAGTAAATCATAATCAAAAGTTTATAAAGGTCGTTGTTTTTATTTATTGCGTTGGATAATCGAAAGAATATCATCTAATTCCTTCACATCCAGTTTATTTTCTTCCAAAAAATAAGAAAGCATACTTTTGGGAGAATTATCAAAATAATTATTTAACAACTTACCTGTGATTCCTTTTTTATATTCCTCTTTGGTGATCCTTGGTAAATATTGATGGCTTTTACCAAAAGATTCGTGCGAAACAAAACCCTTGGTTTCGAGAATACGCACTATCGTTGAAACTGTATTATAAGCAGGTTTTGGCTCGGGTAATTGATCAATGATATCTTTCACAAAACCACGTCCCATTTCCCAAAGCTCCTGCATGATTTGTTCTTCCGCTTTAGTCAGTTCTTTAAAATCTTCCATAACTCCTTAATAATAAAACAGTACTGTTGTAATCGATTACAATACAATTGTATAACTAAAAAAATAGTTTTACAACTATTTTTTTAGTTATACACATAAACAACTATATATCAGATATTTAATTTTAAAACAAAAAATACTTTATAACGATTTATTCGTCAAAATTCTTTCTCCGGGAAGCTTTCAACTGAGATTGTTGCTTCTTCCTATCCAATCTTTTCAATATACTTGAATAGGGTGTTTTGGTTTTTTTACGAGGTTTTACCGGAACGAGTGACTCCCGCAGTATATGAACAAAACGTTCAATCGCGATTTCCTTATTACGTGTCTGAGAACGATCAATATCACATTCTAATTGTAGTATCCCCTCCTTATTTATTCTATTTGATANNCTTCTGGAGAGAAAACCGATGAGTTTTCGACATCCCATTGCAACAACACTTTGGAAGATATTTTATTTACATGTTGCCCTCCTGCTCCTCCCGATCTAGAAAACTTAAAGGTAAGTTCTCCAATTAAACGTTCTATATTCATCTGCTATTAAATGCCTCTTCTATCTTTTCCATCTTTTTTAATAGATAGCTCAATTTCTCGACTTGATCACGCTGTACATTAGCAAGTTCCTGTTCCTTTCGAATAATGAGATGATCTATCTTTTCATGCAATTCTCTGATTTCAAGTTCCGCCTTGAGGTTTACCATATAATCATTTCGTGCGCGTTCACGATCTTTATCCTCCTGTCTGTTTTGGCTCATCATAATTACCGGCGCCTGTAAGGCTGCAACACAGGATAAGATCAGGTTGAGTAAAATAAAAGGATAAGGGTCGAAACCTTTATTGTTTAACCAATAGATATTAAAAACAATCCAGACCAACAAAAACAAGACAAAAGATATAATGAACGTCCAACTTCCACCGAACTCAGCGACTTTATCTGCTATTCGGTCCCCTATTCTTTCTGTATCTTTATTATCTCCGTCCAAACTTGCACTAATGACCCTGTTCTCTTTAAAACTATCGATGACCTGTTGATCCAATTGACTCAATTGTCCAGATTCATCTTTCAAGAACTCGATTATATACGCTTCCTTAAATTTCATCAATTCTGATGCGGCTATATATTTGTCATTAGCAAAGTTTGGATATTCCTTTTTGACAAGTTTCAAGATCGGTTGACGAATAGAAGCGCCCGAAATACGTTGTTCTAAAGGAAATTGCTTTCCTGAAATGTCGCTGATAAAATTATCCATATATTGATTAAATATGTATTTAAAGATAATGCTTTTTAAGCAATCAAAAAATTCACAAAACTATGGCAATTGGTTTTTGTTATTTTACGCATAAATAGTCGAAATTTGCAGCACAAAAACGCGTTGTTATATGCCGTTGAAAAAATACACTCAAACAGAATTATACTGATGAAAATAGGAATTGTTTGTTATCCCACCTTTGGTGGCAGTGGTGTCGTTGCAACGGAACTAGGGAAGGCGTTAGCCGCCAATGGTCATGAGATCCATTTTATAACCTACCGTCAGCCAGCACGCCTCGATTTCTTCTCCGAGAATCTATACTACCATGAGGTAGCCGTTTCACAATATCCATTATTTGATTTTCTTCCCTATGAGTCCGCATTGGCAAGTAAATTAGTAGATGTTGTACGATTTGAAAGGTTGGACCTGATCCATGTTCATTATGCCATTCCACACGCTTCGGCCGCATTTATGGCTAAACAGATCTTGTTGACCACCTACGGTATAAACATCCCGGTAGTAACCACTTTACATGGTACTGATATTACATTAGTGGGAAAAGACAAAAGCTTTAGTCCTGTAGTCACCTTTTCGATCAACCAGTCGGATGGAGTTACGGCAGTATCTCAAAATCTGAAGGACCAAACGCTCCAATATTTTGATATTACAAGAGATATTAAGGTAATACCAAATTTTATTGACCTGGACCGATTCAGTACAAAAGATCGTTCTCATTTTAAAAAGGCAATTGCACCTGGCAATGAACGAATATTGGTGCATACTTCTAATTTCAGAAAAGTAAAAAATACAGAGGATGTTATCCGAATTTTTAAGAAGGTCCATGATGTCATTCCATCCAAACTGTTGATGGTGGGTGACGGTCCTGAGCGTCGAAATGCGGAAGAACTGTCACGTGAACTAGATGTATGCAAAGATGTACGTTTTTTGGGCAAACAGGATGCTGTGGAAGAAATATTATCTGTATCGGATCTTTTCCTTATGCCATCGAGCTCAGAAAGCTTTGGTCTGGCTGCGCTTGAAGCGATGGCCTGCCGCGTACCGGTTATTTCTTCCAATACAGGAGGACTACCGGAATTGAATGAAAATGGTGTAACAGGATTTTTGAGTGGCGTTGGCGATGTTGATGACATGGCAAAAAACGCAATCTTTATATTAGAAGATGCCGAGCGACTGGAGAAATTTAAGGATACGGCTCTAAACCATGCGAAAAAATTCCAGCTTTCGAATATCATGCCGCTATACGAGCATTATTATCAGGAAGTCATTAATCAAACAATAAAAGCGTAATAAATATCATTTTAAGGCTTAAGGGATAAAAAAAATATTTTATCTTTGACCTTTGGAAAATTTCCAAAAAAACAATTATGAAATACAAACGTATCTTATTAAAACTTAGCGGTGAATCCTTAATGGGTGACCAAAGCTATGGTATTGATATTAACCGTGTATCACAATACGCAAACGATATCAAAGAAATTCACGATCAAGGTTTAGAAATTGCAATTGTTATCGGTGGTGGTAATATCTACCGGGGTCTAAGCGCTGAAAAATCAGGCATGGACCGTGTACAAGCAGACTATATGGGGATGCTTGCCACAGTCATCAATAGCATGGCACTTCAAGATGCTCTTGAGAAAGTTGGGAAAAAGACACGTTTGCTAACAGCGATCAAAATGGAGCAAATCTGTGAACCATTTATTCGCAGAAGAGCTGTCCGTCATTTGGAGAAAGGCCGTATTGTTATTTTCGGAGCTGGTACCGGAAACCCATATTTTACAACTGATACTGCCGCATCATTACGTGCCATCGAAATCAATGCAGATGCTGTATTGAAAGGTACACGTGTTGACGGCATCTACACTGCTGATCCTGAAAAAGATCCTAGTGCAACAAAATTTGAAGAAATCTCATTCACAGAGGTTTACGAGAAAGGGTTAAATGTAATGGACATGACTGCCTTTACCCTTTGTCAAGAAAACAAATTACCGATCATCGTATTCGATATGAACAAGCCTGGCAATTTATTGAAACTTGCGAATGGTGAACACGTCGGAACTGTGGTTAAATAATTTAAATCTGTAAAAAACGTAATCTTATATGAACGAACTAATTTCAATTGAATTGGACGATTGTAAAGACAAGATGTCCAAAGCAGTTGCTCACACCGAATCAGAATTAACAAAAATTCGTGCTGGTAAAGCTTCTCCATCGATGTTAGATGGTATTTCAGTACNNTATGGTAGCGCAACTCCACTTTCACAAGTCGCTAACATCAATACAACTGATGCGCGGACTATCGTTATCCAACCTTGGGAAAAATCGCTCATCAACGCAATTGAAAAATCAATCACTGATGCAAACCTTGGAATCAATCCACAAAATGACGGTATTGTCATTCGTCTAAATGTTCCACCGTTAACAGAAGAGAGAAGACGCGACTTGGTGAAAAAAGTAAAAGAGGAGACAGAAAGAGGTCGTATCGGTATCCGCAATATCCGTAAAGATACGAACGAATCCATCAAGAAACTAAAAAATGATGGCGCCTCCGAAGACGAAATCAAAACTGCGGAAGGTGAAGTTCAAAAGTTAACTGATGCTTACATTGTTAAGGTTGACAATTTGGCTGAACTGAAGGAAAAAGATATCATGACTGTTTAAAATTAGTCCATGAACAAAAAAAGGTCTGAAAAATTTTTCAGACCTTTTTTTGTTCATGGTTATACCTGTTAACTTCGTATCTTGTCTTTCCTTCTGACCAAAATCGATGCATGCTCATTCTCTCCAAAAATATTCCATCGCGATTTATTGATTTTTAAACAAATAATTGTACATTGTACACTAACAAGTAATCAATTATATGATGAACAATTCTCGCCGTCAATTTTTAAAGCAAGCTGGAATAGGTCTTTCGGCAGCTTATCTGATGCCCAACTTTATTTCTTGTCAGAATAAAGCCGGTGCAATCAGCGACAACCCTTTGCAGAATATAGGTGTACAGCTTTATTCTATTCGTGATTTAATGGATAAAGATCCGAAAGGTTCTTTAGAACAAATTGCGAAGATTGGATATAAGCATGTTGAACTCTATGGTATTGACCCCACTGCCAAACAATTTTGGAAGTTGCCCTACAAAGAATTGAAGAAAATCTTGGACGACAATGGTCTTAAAACCCATTCAGGACATTACGATATGTCAAAATATCTGAGCAAGTCACATACCGACAAAGAGGACCTAGCTGTATATTTTGATGCGGCAAAAGAACTTGGCCAAGAATATGTCATCGCTCCTGTAACGCCCATGTTTGACATCAATGCCTTGAAAAAAGATGATTACCTCTATGCCGCTGAGCAGTTAAATAAAGCTGGAGAACAAGCTAAAAAACTAGGATTAAAAATTGCATACCACAATCATTTCTGGGAGTTCAGAGATTTGGGCAACAATACGGTGGGTGAAGAAGTCATGCTGGCATTTACAGAGCCCGATTTAGTGGATTTTGAACTGGACCTTTTCTGGGTGGAGAAAGCCGGAAAGAATCCTATATCGATCTTTGAGAAATTCCCAAATCGTTTTAAGCTTTGGCATGTAAAAGACATGGACAAAACAAAATCTACTCCGATCGAATGGCCAAAAGATGGAAAATTACCTACTGAACAAATCTTTAATGATATTAAATATACCGAGGTAGGTACTGGTAGCATTAATTTTACCGAGATTGTCAAGGAAAAGAGCAAAGCTGGTCTAAAATATGCTTTTGTTGACCAA
>DKIT01000171.1 GCA_002454415.1 Sphingobacterium sp. UBA6711 | reverse complement strand
TTCATAAAATGGGATTGGTCATTTATCCTTATTCCGACATTAATATCATTAGCCGTATCATTAAGCAATTTTGATAGGATCAGTTTTCCCAAGAAATTGATAGGCATACTCCTACATTGGTTTTTGAGTATTGTTATCTTTATCATCACGATTGGCATCACTGTATTTATTCTTTCTCCAATGGGAATGCATGCGATGTATATTGGTTCGGCTTTAGCTGCCATACTATTTGCACTTATTACAAATATAAACTTGGCTTTTCCAAAGTTCTGGGTTTCAATGGTGGTTATATTCGTATTGTCTTTATTAGTATGGCCGATATCAGATTATATGCACGCCCATCCAACATTTAAATTCGCAGCATTAAATGGGCGTGAGAATATCATCACGATATGGTGCTCACTTGTTGGATTTGGAATTGCATTGGGTGTACATCATAGGAAATGTAATCCAGATGATAAATCATTAGATTAGCGGGTGTTTTGCAGGAGGTTTCGTGTATTATTAACCTTATTATCCTATAGTTGTTTTGCGATGTTTTAAGCCCCATTCAAGCATTACGTCCAGAACTTTTCTAAATTCCTGTCCTGACTCTGTGAGCTCGTACTCTATGGTAACCGGAACAGTATAATAAACTTTTCTTACGACAATACCATTGGCTTCCAAATCCCTTAATTCCTTAGATAGCATTCTGGAATTTATGTTTGGAATGTCCTTTTCAATTTCAACATAACGTTTTTTCCCAAAGAATAACGAGGACATAATTGCAGTTTTCCATTTACCATTAATAACATTTATCGTATTTTAATCTCCCCTAAAAATAGCTANNTATTAATGTAGTTTTATAAATTTCTTTGCCCCTCCCAAAATTCGACCTCTATCAAGCCATGAGATATTTTTTATTTCCAAAGGCCCAAAATGAGATCTCAACCCAAAAAAGCCCTATGACGGTTAAAATGATCTGCAAAAAATATCTTTATTGTACAAGACAAGAGTACTAATTCTCTTTTGAGGTTCAGGATATAGATGCGTTATATTTGCACCCATTTTCTTTAGCTTTTGTTTTATCTTATGGTACATTTCTAATCCTGCTAAATTCCAATCACATGAATAATAAATTGGCTTAGCAAGCTCATCTGAAATTCATTATGAGATCGATAATACCCATCCCCAAATCAAATCGTTAATTTGTACTAGAAATAAAAAGAGGGCAAAAAAATTAATATCTTGAAAATACTATCTTGGCATAAAAGCTTCCACTTCATTTATTTTTCATCGATTAGTTCTTGTATTTGACTAATAAATTTATCTGACGAATAATTTCCAAATCCGGTATGATAAAGCCTGATTTTGCCCTTCTTATCAAGTACAACCGTTGTAGGCAATGACCCGGAGAATATTTCTGCCGGGGCACTGCCTTTTAAATGATACATAGGAAATGAAAATTTTTCTTTTTCCAAATAGGCTTCTCCTTTTGTGAGATCAGCATCGGTATTGATCGGAAGAAAGAAAATGCCTGGATTATCTTTGTATTTGGAATACAGCATTTCTATGGAAGGAAATTCCGCCCTACAGGGAGGGCACCAAGGGGCCCAAAAATTAATAAAAATTACTTTGCCCCTTAAGGATGAAGTGTTACGGACCTCCCCCTTAGTATNNGGTCAACCGCATCTTTTTTAATAATGCTCGAGTTAAACAATCCAGTTTTGAGTAATTGCTGGAGTACAAAAGTTTTGGCATCTGGAATTAAAACCAAAATTGCTGTTATTAACAGCAATATGGTGCTGACAACATTTCGCGTTAACCAGGATACTATTTTCGATTGGCTATGCTCTTTGAGATTGTTCCTATTATCTTCCATTTATTTCTCCTTTAAACTGTTAATTACTATCAATCAATTTTTTTAATAATTTGACCATTTCGGGACGTGAATAATCTCTTCCGCCTTCCAAATGTTCAATCATATCTCCCGATTTATCCAGAATCACTGTGGTTGGAATTGCATTGCCCAGATAATTGGCTGGTATATCACTATTGGGAACAAAAACATCAAGGTCAAAATTATTTCTCTTCATGTAAGAAAGGGATTTGTCAATTTTATTATCTACGTCAACCATCAAAAAGACAATATCCTGATTACCTTTAAAGGTTTGTTTGAGTTTATGGATGGATGGTATTTCTTCTATACAGGGTGGGCACCATAGTGCCCAAAAATTAAGGAAGACTACCTTCCCTTTCAGTGAGCTAAGCATCACCGTTTTTCCATCCTTATCTTTAAATGAAATACCTGCTGTTAAGTCTTGTGTCTCATTAATCGAATCTCCATTAACTTCGGATTTAACACTCTCCGAATTACTTTTATTTTTACTATCTATATTTCCACAGGCAGTAAAGAAAAAGGTGGCCACTAACAGTATACAGATCCCAACAACTGATTTCATTGGGATAGTTTTAATGAAATTTATTCGTTTATATTGTTTTTCCATTTTATTATATTGTTTAAAACCTATTAACTGATTATTGATCATTATTATTTGCCGGCCCCCTCTTTAATTTCTTCAGAGGGTTTTAAAATGATATTGTCTCCTGAATTTAAATTCCCAAACACCTCTGTCAATGAGTCTATCCGAATCCCTTCTTTGACTGGAATTCTTTTAACTTCATTCCCATTCAGGGTAAGAACGTAATTTCCGGACTGGGTGTTTAATACACTGCCGTTTTTAACCCAAAACGTTGGAGCTTTACGCTTTAATTTAAGCATAACCTGCGCATAATCCCCTCCCTGAAGTCCACCGGATGAATTGTTGACTTCAAACTCTAAGGTTAGCGAACGGTCCTGCTGATCGATCAAACCTGATGTCCGGGTAAGTTTAGTCTGAAATATTTTGCCAGGTTGCGAGCTGATGGTAAATGTTGCGGGCATCCCCTGCTGCACGGAAGATGTGTGTTTTTCAGGCAAAGATAAAGTCAGTCGCAAGTTATTATTCTGTGCCATCATAAAAAGTGGTGTATTGCCCCCTGAGCCTGCCAATGCGCCTACCGAAACATTTCTCTGGGTTATGATACCATCGAATGGTGCAGTGATCCGTAGGTATTGTGAGAGCTGAGAGGAATGTGCTGTACCTGCTTTTGAAGCCTCGTAGGCTGACTGTGCACTTTCCATCGAACTTTTAGCTCTATCGAGTTCAATTTCTGCCACTGCACCTGTGGTCTTGGAAGCCGTTATCAGCCTATCATAGGCCTGTTTGGCGTAGAGAAAATCACTATGAACCTTTTGCTCTGTTGATTTATCGGAGAGATATTGCTGTTGCATTTCAGGAGCTTCCAGAACGGCCAAAAGCTGGCCTTTTCGCACCCTATCCCCCCTATCTACATACATTTTCTGAACAAATCCCGTAACTTTTGCATATATAGCTACCTGCTCATATGGTTTTAACTCGGCAGGAATCGATAGCTCATATTCCGGGTTGATGTGCTTGATAGGAGCTGTCTTGTAATTTGTGGTTTTAGGATGCTCACTCTTTACCTGTTCCTTCTTTTGCTCATGCTGAGAGCAAGCTGACAGTGACAGCAATACAAATGCGGAAACTGCTAAAGTTGAAAATTTTCTATTGATTGAAATGTTATGGTACATTGTAAGTATCTATTTAAAAAGTTTGCTATATCGTCTATTTACCCGGTTGCAATTCGTGGAATCTGCTCTCGGAATCATCAGGGTCCAAAGAAGGGCTAATGACCTTTGTCCTTGACATCAGTGAAGAAAAAAAGTGCGGGACCAGTACCAGAATGGTAAATGTGGAGGCAATAAGACCCCCAATAACCGCCCGGCCTAAAGGTGCGACCTGTTCGGCACCATCGCCTAATCCCAGTGCCATGGGCAACATCCCGGCAAGCATCGCCGCAGCGGTCATGAGAACCGGTCTCAACCTGGATGAAGCTGCTAATCTTGAAGCGTTCGAAGGTTTTAGCAACAGTTTCCTTCGGTAATATTCTGCCTGGTTGACCAATAAAACAGCATTGGACACCGATACCCCTAGTGACATAATAATCCCCATGTAGGATTGCAGGTTAAGCGTACTGCCTGTCAGGAAAAGAATGATAAGACTGCCTGCTATTACAGCGGGCAAGACAGAAAGAATAATCAAAGGCACTTTAAAGGACTGGTAGTATGCTGAAAGCATCAGGAATATGGCAATAATAGCAACACCTAAACCAGCTATAAGGCTGCCTAATGTATCATCCAGTAACTGTAACGTTCCCTCGGTCCATATTGTCGTACCACGTGGCGGATCTCCTGCATCCTTAATGGCCTGTTTGACTGCACTGGAAGCCGTGCCCAGATCTTTACCATAGACATTGGCGACTATGGTCACGTAACGGTTAGGACCTTTACGGTTTACTTGTGCCGGTGCTGTCACCCTGCGAATGGTAGCCACATCCTNNCGCGAAGGCTTCCAGCTTTCAAGGGAAGGGAGCGTAATCTTTCTTCAGACATGATACCTTCGGGAATCTGTACCTGAGTCTGGAACACCAAACCAGATTTGGGGTCGATCCATAGATTTTTATCCGTAAAACGAGTTGAGGAAGTAGCAGTTACCAGACTTCGGGTAATATCCTGCATCGTCAAACCGAATTGCCCGGCGAGGTTCCGATTTACTTCAATGTCCATGCTCGGATATGCGATAGGTTCTGCAATCCGCACATCACGCAAATAAGGAATCTTTTTTAGATTGGCTTCAATCTTTGAAGCATGGGCAAATGCCCCTTTTACCTGCCCTGCTCCTACTTTTACTTCTATGGGTGTCATGGCCCCCTGTCCCATAATCTTTTCCGTAAGCTCCATCGGTTCGAAATTAAATGCCACATCCGGATACTTTTTTATGATCTTATTGCGGATGTGCTCTTTAAAGTCTTCCATTGAGCCTTTAAATACCTTCTGGTTTACAGAAATCTGCAAGACTGCTTCGTGAGATGAATTACTGAAAAGAAATATCGGATTGATAGGTGATCCCGCGCGATGCATCCCCACAAAAGCAGAGGTGATATTCAAACCATTTTCAGGAAGTTCGGTTTTAATGTCTTCGGTAATGTCTTTGACAATCCGTTCTGTTTTTTCCAGTCTGCTACCCTGCGGAGCCTGTATGCGCAACTGAAAATCCCCATTATTGGAAACGGGCATGACATCAGTACCAACAACAGTCAACAGTAAAGCTGAAATAGCCGTTGCTACCAGAACGTAAACAACAAAAAGAGGTATTGCCCTTGTTGTCCATTTACGCATGCGATAAGAATAATTCACAAGAAATTTTTCAAAAAAAGCACGTTTTCTCGTGGTGTTGGCCACAGTGTTGTGCTTGTTTTTCATCATCCAGTTTGCCAGGATCGGGACAAAAGTTTGCGAAGCCAAAAAAGATGCAACCATCGCAAATGCTACCGCCATGGACAATGGCATAAACATATCCTTTGGAATACCCGTCATGATAAACGCAGGAGTCAAAACGGCCAGGATACAGAATAAAATCAGCAATTTAGCAACTGAGATTTCAAGCAAAGCATCAATAATGGCACGTTGCTTGGTTTTGCCCATTTCCATATGCTGATGTATATTTTCTATGGTAACCGTGGCTTCATCAACAAGAATACCGATGGAAAGAGCTAGACCGCTCAAAGTCATAATATTGATCGTTTGTCCGAAGAGGTAAAGTGTTGTTACAGCTGAAAGAATAGCGATCGGAATAGTCAGAACAACAATGATCGCCCCCCTGGTATCTCCTAAGAAGAGTAATATGACTAAACCCGTAAATACTGCTCCTAATATCCCTTCGTGGATTAAGTTATCAAGAGATCGTTCAATATAACCTGACTGGTCAAATTCATAGCTCACCTTTACATCTTCAGGCAGCTGTTCCCTCAGCATGGGAATTGCATTTTTAAGGTTCTCCACAGCTTCCAAGGTAGAAGCATCCGCTTTTTTAATGATCGGAAGGTAAACCGAACGCTTACCATTTATCAAAGCATAGCTAACCGTCTGATCCGCACCATCCTCAACGCGAGCGACATCACCCACATAAACGGTACGGTTATTATTTGATTTAACCGGAGTCTTTAAAAGTTCCTCAGGTCCTTTAGCAATCGAATTGATCGGAGCCATCAGGTTTTCATCACCTATACGAATATTTCCTGCAGGAGACGGAAGACTATTTTTAGTTATCGCAACGGTAATATCTTCGGGATTCAGGCCATTGGCCTGCATGGCTTCCGGATCAATATTGATGACAATAGTCCGGGTATTTCCGCCAAAAGGTGCTGGAGAAGTTATACCTGGAATCTGCACAAACATCGGTCTAATTTTAGTTAGCGCCAGGGTCTGTATTTCATTCACGGACCGCTGATCGCTTTCAAATACCAGATTGCCGACCGGAAGTGAACTACCATCGAACCGGACCACCATTGGAGGGACGGCACCGGGCGGAAGGAAACCCATCGCACGGGATACCGAAGCAGAAACTTCGCCCGATGCCTGCGCCATATTTGTACCGGGATAGAACGTTAGTTTCATCAGCGTAAGACCCTGTACACTTTTAAAATCTATATTTTTTACACCGCTCACAAATAGGAGTACTTTTTGGAACTCGTTGGCCATAAAACCATCCATATAGGCTGGGGAAAGACCTCCATAGGGCATTGCAACATACATTGCCGGTAATTCGNNGTTGTAGGAAAAGAATACTATTGCTAATACGACAACCATAATCGCAATAGGTTTTCTTAACGCAAATCTTATGATGTTCATATACGATTCATTAGAGGTTGTTAAATAGAAAATCGAAATCGGCAGTCATTTCGGCTTCGTAAGCCAGTAGTAACCAATAATCCCGAGATGCTTCAATGTGATTGTTTTCGGCCTGTTCGAGTAAAATGCGTATCTGCAACAATTCACTGAGTGTGATCAGTCCGCTCTTATATCTTGCCAGATACATATCATATGCATCCTGGCTCTGCTTGACCGCAAGGCCTGTTTTCTGAAGCTGCTTGTATTGTTGGGATATATTCAACTGGGAAGCAGTAAGGTCGGCCTGCATCGCAAGTTCATATTGCGTCTGGAGTGATCTGGTACTCTCTGCGTCTTTAAAAAGCTTTTCTGCTTTCATCTTGTTCGTATGTAGGCTGGTCAGGTTCCAGGTCATACCGATTCCAACAAGGAAATTGTTGGTTGTATTATTAAAACCATCCTGCCATGCCCCTGATACTTCACCGTTTGCGCTAATCCCGGTACCACGGTAAGCATAACCTCCTAACAGATTGAAGGAAGGAAGTGCAGCTTTCATTTGAGCCTGGCCGCTCAAAGCGTAATATTCTGCCTGCTCATTCAAAGCGTCAAGGACAGGGTGTGCAGGATTAACGGATCGGACTTTGTTTAATCCAATCTCAGTATAATTGCCAAATCGGCCGGCTGAAGCCGCATAATTAACCGTATCATTTCCATACAGTTCCAATAGTTTGACATAGGCAGCATTTTTTTGACCGGTCCATTTTTCTTGTTGGCCCAAAGCCTGAACATAGGATGAGGAGGCGAGCAAACTGTCGGCGGCTGGTCTTAGCCCTGATGCAGATAAGCCAGATGTGATTTTTCGAATATCATCCAATCGTTCTGTATTCTTATCTGTCCATCTGAGCTTTGCATTATTATACAAAAGACTGATATATCTTTCCGACAATAACTTTTTCAGGCTAAGCAAATAAGCCTCCTTTTCACTGACAGATTTGTTGAATAAAGAGCCTGCAGCCTTATTTTGCGTTTGAAGTTTACCGAAAGAAAATACTTCCCATTGTACCAACGCCGAACCAAAGGTATTGGCTGCCATCGAACTGCCTTCCAATGGAGCAGCCGAACCACTTACATTAAAAAAGCCAGCCTGGGGGAAGAATGCTCCTGCACTCCCTTCAAAGGTTCCGTAGGTATTCTGTGCCTGTGCGTTGACCTGGGGGAGCATATTACTTTTTACAGCCTTTTGATTAAACCTTGCGGCATCTATCGCAGCAGATTTTACATTTACCCCCACATAGTTATTTTCAACTTTGGACCAGAGTGCACCCAAAGTATTGTTCATTTGTTGCTGTGCTTTTAACGGGTGCGCGGCAACAATGGCTGACCACAACAATGCGGTCGCCATAATATGTTTAATCATATTATTATACGAATTTTTTAGAGGTCGTTAATCGCGACCCTGAATTATCTTAAAATGAAAACAATAGAAATTAAGCCCATTGAGAAGATTGACTCAATAGGTAAAAGAAAGGAAATGTAAAATTAGTGAATGATGAGTTTTCGGTACTCCAGGAATAGCGGAATGGTGCTTCTGATCCTGTTACTTCCACTATAAAGTGGGTGCTTGATTTCCTTTGTAATTGCACGGAAACCAAAATAGAAGAGAAAAGCCAGCGAAAGAATAAAGGCAGGTATTAGATCGTTGGAATCAACTGAATGCTTGTGAACTATTTGATTGTCCTCAAGATTATATTGAGGGCATTTTTCAAGCAAACTTGTTGAAACACTCTGGCGCCCCTTAGTTACTCCGCTTTCTGTTTTAATGGGGATACCAGCCCAATTTTTAATGCTTAACTTAACAGGACAGGAAGTTAAAAGTACCAACAAAATCGCAGCACATACTAAGAAGTAGCGCTTGAAATTTGTCGACATATTTAAAATTGTTCTGTTCATGAATTTTTAAAAGTAGCAATATTTAATATTGCATGCAAATAAACTATACCATTTTAAGCTTTATTAACATGTAAAACAATAAAAAAATTGTAATACCTAGGTTAAACTAATTTTAGTCAAACAAATTAATTAGCCAGTATAGGAGTCGAATACTTTGTTTTAAGAATAAGACATAAGGCCTCCAGATTTTTTGGAAGCCTTATTGTCTTTTTATAGCATTTTCGCTTGCAATCAGGTGGTTATATTTCAAATTCTAAAGTAACTCTTCCACGAGAGCTACTAAAGCAGTAGAAGGAAATATTCCTGATTGCCTCCATTTAACCTCACCATTTTTGAAAATCATTGTTGTAGGAACACTGCGAATTTGAAATAGCTCTGCCAAATCCCCTTCCTGGTCGATATCAATTCTGTCAAAGTGAATATTACTTCCTAATTGTTTTGCGGCTTCTTCAACGTTAGGTTTCATCATGACACATGGTCCACACCAAGTGGCATAAAAATTCACTAATGTTGGTTTATCTGATTTTATTTTATCTGCTAAGTTCATTATAGTTTACTTAATTATTAATTCTAAAGGCTGACCTAATGTTGATCAAATGAAAATTCAAAAGTGCGCTCAATCTGCGGGTCAATAGTCTTTCCAACATGGCAGTAATTCCTTGCTGCAAATTCAAGTATTTGTTTTTGTTCATCAGTGAAAACACTCTCGAAAAAAACTTTGATATCAATTTTAGCTACTTTATTTTGATTTTGATCCATTTCAAAATCAATCTTTGTTTTAGCGCCATTGACTTCAAAATGATTTTGACGTGCAGCATAATCCATTGTGCCTAGAAGACAACTTCCATAAGCACTAATTAATAATGCTACAGGACTAAATTTACTCGCATCAGTGGCTATGGGATCTTGGTTTAAAGGTGAACTTGTGTTAGAAATAAAGTTTCCTTTATAAATTGTTTCTACTGAATTTGCCATAAAATATTGATTAAAAATTTACTTTCTTTTGTGAGTATTACATGTCATAGAATTACAGGCTCCTTTGCTTAATAAAACAACTAAGAAAAACAATATGCCGATAATACAAAGTGTAAGATTGTTTTCAGTTACTCCCTTAAAAATGAGAAAAAATGAAAACGATATCTTAATATATCCCGTTAAGGGGAAATTTGATAGATAATTTAACATGTTATTTGAAGCTACTTACTACCATAATTAAATGTATAGCGGCGTTTTATATCCGGGTGAAGGCTATTTCCGACTGGACATATTTTCGTGGCTGCATTTTCTAAAATCTGTTTTTCTTCGCTTGAGTAATCTTCTTTACTGATGTAGCATTTGATATCTATAAAATCGATCCTGCTATTATCGGGAAGCATTTCAAAATTAATTTCAGTCCTGGCTTCAGAAAGGTTAAATCCATTTTGAACGGCGACTTTATCCATAATGCCCATCATACAGGTACCATAGGAACCATGCAAAAAATCTATTGGTCTAAAGTTTTCTGAATCCGCCTGTAAAGGCTCCTGGTTTAAAGGTGAAAATATTGCGGACTTTCCAGAACCAAAATATTCTGAAGTAATTGTTGGTTGCATATATTTAATTATATTGTATTTTATGAACTAATTCAATAAATGATCACAGTTAATTCCTGCCGGCCATAACCCCGCCATCAATATCCCAGATGGCACCAGTTACCCAGCTAGTTTCCTCAGAAAGTAAAAAAGCAATAGTTAAAGCAACCTCCTCAGCGGTACCAATTCTGCCAATTGGATGAAATGAATTAAAGTTTTGCAAGGCGTCATGAATTGAATCCTTTTCAATAAATGAGCCATAGATTGGTGTTTCTACAACAGCGGGGGCAACTGCATTAACCCGAATATTATCGTCTGCCAGTTCCATTGCCAGATGTTGAGTTAGACTGTGCAATCCAGCTTTAGCCATTGAATATGCGGAAGAAGGTGTGGCTTTTATAGCCTGTTCTGCCCACATAGAACCTACGTTCACTACTGATCCACCGCCATTTAATTTCATGACTTTTGCGGCTGCCTGCGTAATAAAGAAAAAAGCTTTATTGAAATTATGATAAGTGTCATAATCCTGCTCCGTGTGATCAATAAACAATTTAGGGCTAAAATAACCCGCAGCATTCACAAGGTACTTAAGACCCGGCAAATCTTTTGCAATTGTATTAGTAAAGCTTATTACATCTTTAAAATTCGAAAGATCAAGTAAATAGGTAGACACTTTTCCTATTGAACCTAAATCATTCAAGGCATCACTTAAATTGTTTTCATTTTTTGAAACAATGACAACCTCAATACCTTTTTTGAGAAGTTGAATTGCTGTAGCTTTTCCTATTCCGGTTGAACCACCTAAAATTAATGCTTGTTCCATATTATAAATTATTTTTTCATATCAATTACGAAGCGATAATGAACATCATTTTGAATCACTCTTTCAAAGGCTTTATTGATGTACTTAGGGGAAATCACTTCTACCTCGGGAGAAATATTATTTTCTGCACAATACTCAAGCATTTGCTGAGTATCCTCAATTCCACCTATAAAGGATCCAGTAATTTTTTTCCGTAGTGAGGTAAGCATACCTACTGAAAAATCGAGCTTCTCAGGTGGTACGCCCAATAAGATTAAGGTGCCATCTTTTTTTAATAATTGTAGATACTGGTTGATGTCATGAGCAGCTGAAACAGTATCAATAATGTAATCAAATTTATTGTAAGCCTGTTTTAATTGAACTATATCTTTTGTATTAATAAAGTGGTGGGCACCTAAAGAGCGGGCGCTTTCCTCCTTAAAATCTGAAGTGCTCAAAACTGTTACCTCTGCTCCAAAAGAAGATGCGAATTTTACTGCCATATGCCCTAATCCACCCAGCCCTATAACTCCAACACGATTGCCTGGAGCTATTTTATTGTATTTTATAGCGGTATAAGTTGTTATACCTGCACATAATAACGGTGCTGCACTTTCGAGTCTTACCTTTTCCGGTATTTGAAGTACATAATTTTCATTTACAACTATAACTTCGGAATAACCACCTTTGGTAAAAGAACCATCTTCCAATTTGCCATTTTGAGTAGGGGTAATTCCGTTTTCGCAAAATTGTTCTTCATGTCCGGTACAGTTTTTACAATGGCCGCAGGAATTGATAAAATAACCAACACCAACATGGTCCCCAATTTTAAATTTTGTGACTAGTTTACCTACTTCCAATACACGGCCAATGATCTCATGGCCCGGAACAAAAGGATATTTTGTGTTTCCATATTCATTTTTGGACTGGTGGATATCCGCATGGCAAATACCACAATATAAAATATCAATTAAAACTTCATTATCGTTAGGCTCCTTTCGTTCAAATTTATAGGGAACCAACTCTGAATCACTGCCCATGGCAGCATAACCATTAATAAGAATCATACAATCTATATTTATGCAACCTCATAAATTCTCACATTTGGGTTACCAATTATATAAGGCTTTAAAGAAGTGATGAAGTCGATGTTGAAAAATTTACTAAGTAAGTAAAGCTGGGCATCTTCTAGAGATTCAAAACCATGAAAGATTCGTACATCTTCAACATGAACTAACAGCTCATTTGATATTGCCCCCTTTACAGATTCCAAAAATGGATCTTTGTATAAATTGTAGACAGCTGTAACTCCTGCCCTGTCTATTCCTTCAATTGTAAGTTTTATATCTAAATATGCCTTTGCCATAACATTTTTTCTGCTGTTTAACAAAGTTCTTTCAAATAGCCTCCCTAGACAATGGTCATACAAGAAAACAAATGGTACTTTTGAGAATTATTCGAATAATTGTTTCATTCGGATACAGATTAAATAACCATAATTTGCATTTAGGTTATTAGTTCCCCTTTTTATATCTCTTTTTAACCAGCAAAATGAACCAGAGAAGGGAAAAAAACAGTAAAGGAATAGCTGCTAAATTTACACCTTGCCAACCCCAAACCTTGAGTAAGCCACCAACAGCGAAGCTGCATAAACTAACCGATAGAAATATTAAAAAATCATGAAAAGCCTGAACTTTTTCCTTTTCTGAATAGTTGTATACTCCCGTCAGCAATGTTGAGCCTCCTATAAACATAAAATTCCAACCAATTCCTAAAAGGATCAATCCAGAAATAAAATTAAAAAAATCTATCCCCGTCATAGCGAGAATTATATGGAGTAAGCAGATAAAAATGCCTGAAATTATAATTTTATATGTTCCAAATTTGCGGATTAAAGTTCCCGTAAAAAAAGAAGGTACATACATACCCAATACATGCCATTGAATAACTGTTGTAGCATCTTCTGCAGTATGGCCGCACTGTCGCATTGCCAAGGGCGTTGCCGTCATAATCATCATCATTACGGCATAACCAATCGAAGACGCAATCAGTGCACTTAATGTTGCTTTTTTACCAATAATTACTTTCAGGGACCGGGGCTGAAAATGTTGCTCATTGTTTACTTCCTTTGTTTTCAGTTTTAAAAAATAAATAACTACAAAACTAAGTATGCTCAATAAAGCAATGCTTAAATAAGAATATGCATAAGGAATAGGTCCAAGATCTATAGTGTACCTTGCCAAATTTGGGCCAGCAAAAGCAGCGAGAACACCTCCTGCCAATACCAGGGAAATGGCTTTACCCTTATATTCATCCGGCACACTATCTGCTGCTGCAAACCTAAAGTATTGGGCGAAACCCTGATAGCACCCTAAGAGCATGTTGCCAATAAAAAAAATAGTAAAGGAATTTTGTATTATACCAAAAAATGATAATAAACCAGCCATTAGACTTATTGTAGTACCGATCAAAAAACCATTCCGCTGACCAACTTTCTTTATTATCATAGATGCGGGAATAAGCATCAGTGCAGTACCAACTGCTATCATTGCAACAGGTAATGTAGCAAGACTTTTATTTGTTGAGAGTTTCAAACCAACCATACCCGAAAGGGTCATCATAAGAATAATGGAAGTCAAAAATAGTGCTTGGGCAATGGAAAGTATGATAACATTATTCCATTTTATTCTTGTTGTCATAAGAATTTAGAGAAAAAAAATAGCCATATTTTGATTTTAAATATGGCTATAAGTTAATTGAAGGAATTTCTATGCTACTGTGTAAATTCTAACGTCCGGATTGTCTTTGAGGTAAGGTTTCAAAGCAGTTACTACGTCATTATTAAATAAATCAGTCGACAAATAATTCTGGGCATCTTCAGCACTTTCAAATCCATGAAGTACCTGAACGTCTTCATCTCTAATCAATAGTTCTTTCGATGTTGCGCCTTTTATGTTTTCTAAAAAAGGAGCTTTGTATTGATTGTAAACACCGGCAGCGTTTGCTCTGTCCGCATTATCCACTTTTAAGGTAATTTCTAAATACGATTTTGCCATTGTATTAAATTTAAATGTTAATTACTAATGCAAATTTCTAATTATAAACACCTTAAAACAATGTGCAAATGGGAGAACAAATGGTATTTTTAGGAAATCGACTTTTTGAATTCTGAAGGCGATAAGCTGGTGTATTTTTTAAAATACTTCACAAAATATGAAGGATCATCAAAACCTAATCTATATCCGACCTGGTTGATATTCAAGTCAGAATATAATAGTAAACGCTGAGCCTCTAAAATAATACGTTCATGGATCATTTGAGACGGTGTTTTATTAATTTGGTTCTGTGTCAAATCAGATAAACTTCGCGTGGAAATATGTAGCAGTCGGGAGTATTCAGCCACGGAATAACCTTTTTTATAGTTCTCATCAATTAGCGTAACAAATTTCATAAGGATCATTCTTTTTTCATCAAATATTGGTGAAAGTGGATCAGACACTTTATCAAAATGGTTCTTTCTCCGCTGTATCTGAATAAGAAAAGTTTTCAGATAATTTCCCAGGATCAACTCTTTTCCAAATGTTTCATTACTTTCCAGTTCCTTTTTCATTTGATCAACGTAACTATCTAATATATTATCAATTCCACTTCCAATACAGCAGGACGGTTTTTGAAATGGGTTATTAAAAAGATTACAGTTCAACAAAAAGTCCAAGGGACTTTGATCCTGAACTAAAAAGAGTTGATTAAAATGCAATAAAACGCCCTCGTAGTTCGTCTGTTCATCAAAGTAATGTACTTGATTAGGCGCAATGAAAAAGATAGCATTCTCAAATACATCATACGTTTTAAAATCCACAGAATGATTTCCGCTTCCCTTTTTAAACCATATAATTTGATAGAAACTGTGGATATGAGGTTTTATCGCCTGGCACTGGTTCGTTTTTAAATAATCATTTAAATCGTGTAATGCAAATTGCGGTTTATCTGGCATATGCCTGTTTAAATGATATTCATGTATTATATTTTCCTTACTTTTTCCCATTTTAGATTCTGACTGAAATTTTCCAATTTTTCTAAATTACTATTTTGTTCAATTGGTACATAAGCAACTTTATAATGTTGCCTACAATTGCTTATAATTACCATATATTTTCCGATTTTTCCACTTAACAGAAAGCCATAAATAAAGAAATTTGCAAAAAGCAATCGCAGAATGAAAGATTACCCACGTGTAATTATTGTCGGAGGAGGCCTTGNNCAATATTAATGCTCAAATTTTGGAAGCATCTGAAAGACTTGGCGGTAGGATAAATACTATAAAAGGTACTTTGGAAACTCCATTGGAGCTTGGAGCAACCTGGTTCTCTGAAGTGCATCCTAATCTCCTAAACCTGATATCAGATTTAAATATAAGTATATACCCTCAGTTTTCTAAAGGTGTTTCTCTCTTTCAGACCAAGTCGTTTGAGCCAGCTCAGAAATTTCACGTACCCGAATCCGATAGCCCATCCTACCGATTAGCGGGTGGAACGCAAATTCTCATTGAAAGCTTATTATCAAAATTGCCGGAAGAAAATATCTATTTAAAAACTAAGGTTGTTTCCGTTAAAGAAGTAAGTGATGCAATACAAGTTGAGACAAAAGATGGACGGGTATTTATTGCTGACAAGGTTGTAATCTGTATCCCACCACAGCTTATTTCAAAAACGATCAATTTTAGTCCAAATCTCCCTGGCGAATTAATTGATCTTCTACCAAATGTCCAAACCTGGATGGCTGGTGCAATAAAATTTGTAATTGAATACAGTTCATCGTTTTGGAGGGACCTGGGATATTCTGGTATGCTTTATAGCCATGCAGGGATTATTTCTGAAATGTATGATCATACAAACTATGAAGGAAACAAGTTTGGGTTTACAGGTTTTCTAAACGGAGGGGCTTCTTCCTATCCAAGTGAAATTAGAGAAGAATTTGTAATTAAACAGTTAGTTGAGCTATTTGGAGAAGGTGCAGAAGGCCGCATCTCCTATTCTGATAAAGTTTGGACTGATGAATTTATTTTGGAAGGGAATCCCATAATTCAACGCCCACATCAAAATAACGGTCATTACCTATTACAGCAAAGTTATATGAACGATAGGGTTATATTTGCTTCCACAGAAACTTCGGAGCAATATCCAGGGTATATGGAGGGAGCAATAGTTGCTGCTGATAAAGCGTATAAAAAGATTCTAGAGAATTAATCTTCCAATAACGGTTTATAATAACGAAAGATGGAAAACGTTCATTATGAAACTGTTTTCCATTCTTTTTTTCGTTAAAAATGAACCTTCATTATTCAATTTTTCTAAGGTGTGGCGATAACCATCCGGCTAGGCTAATGATTCCTCCCAAAATACCTGCAATTATAAATAGCCAATCAAAAATAATGTGAAAGATCCGCTATTCAATATAATTAGGATTAGCCATAAAATTATGAATGTAAGTTGCAGAATCTCGATAATTCCTTAAGCAATTAACAATATAGGCTATCCGCTCGTAATCATCGTAATCCCTTATCCTACCAATTTGTGGTTGATAATAAGATCTAGAAATAACTTTATTGGTTCCATTGACCAATTCGGTAGCAGCAATAGATTGTCCTATACAAAATTCATTAAGCAATATGGTGTCATCCATTCCGTAATGTTGTATAACATAATCGTTCAGCGGCCTATTCTTATAGATATATATTCGTAACGATACCGTTGCTCGAGGATATTATAAGAGTATGAAATCAAATCGCTTAAGTTTTTAAGTTTTGCTTCCTCAAGTCTATCCCATCCTCCATTCTTTTTCATTCGACAGATATAAATCGAATGATTGGAGCTACTGTCCGGCTTTTTGAATGCCGTATGGGATACCAATTACGCTAGCACCTGCAATTTTCCTTTATCTTATGTGAGATCAGATTGCATATTCCGCCACGCCTGCTACTCGATTAAATCCATTAACAAAATGAAAGTGGGATTTTCAGACTTTGCTTATCGTTTGACAATACGACTATCGTTCTAAAACTTTTAACGTTCTTACAACCAAAAAATATCCGGCGTGTAAGTTGTTCGTAGTCGTGCATTGATGGGATAACTATGATTAAAAAGAAATCTGATTCCCCGGTAATGTAAAAGCACTGCTGAACTTCGGGAGTCTCTATGAATAACTTTTTTGTCTCATCAATCAATTCTATTCTTTCACTTTCCAAATATACCTCAACCAATAGTGTTATTGGATTGCCGAAATTCTGAATATTCAGTACAGAGGCATCACTTCTGATGACTCCGTCAAGTCTCATCCGCTTGATTCTGCGCTGAACTGCGGCAGCCGATAGACCGACAATGTCTCCAATATCTCTTTGTGGAGTAAGGTTATTTTCCTGTAAAATATTCAGAATAGCGATATCGAATTTATCCATAGTTTAAACGAAACAANNAAACAAAATTGCAGATTTGTACTCAAATTTAAAGAAATTATACAGAGAATTTGGGTGAAATTTGCAACATCAAATAAATACGATTTAGTTTATGGGCTCAAAATTTTTTATAGGTATGTTCCTGGCATCAGCTGCGGCGGTACTTTGGGGCATTTCAGGAACCAGTGGTCAATATCTTTTTGAAAGCAGGTATATTAATGTCGAATGGCTAATCACGGTGAGATTATTAATTTCTGGAGTGATACTCTTAGTATACGCCTGGTTTATGCAGAAGTCAAGTATATTTTTCATCTGGAAAAACTACAAAGATATATCTCAGCTTCTGATCTTCAGCATCTTTGGCATGCTTGCTGTTCAATATACGTACTTCGCAGCAATTAAAAATTCCACTGCCGCCACCGCTACTGTACTTCAATATTCAGGTCCTGTCATGATAGCAGTTTATTTAGCGGTACGCAATAGAAATATGCCAAGAACCAGAGAAATAATTGCGATTTTACTGGCGGTGATAGGAACATTTCTGCCTGTCAC
>DKIT01000032.1 GCA_002454415.1 Sphingobacterium sp. UBA6711 | reverse complement strand
AGCAAAGCCTTGAAAACAGAAACAAATGTAAGCGAAATCCAACGGTGTCGGAGGTTCCGAACAATGTTCCATAGCGCTTTGCAAGCCCCAAGGAGCTTTTTTACCCTGGAAAATGATTTGATCATCAGGGCCTAAAATATCCGTATCTTCAGGGGCGGATAACTNNGCGTTATTTGTCCGCTTACAATCGATTCTCCCAAGCCGTATCCAGCGCTAATCAGCATTTCATCCCGTCTGCCATTGACCGGATTTGCCGTGAACATGACTCCAGCAGCCTCAGCATCAATCATTAATTGGACAACAGCAGCCAAGTCTACCTTGAGATGTTCAAATCCCATGCTAATGCGATAGGATATGGCCTGCGACGACCAGAGACTGGCCCAACACTTTTTTATATGCCTAATAATCTCATCGATTCCGCAAATACCGAGATAGGTTTCATGCTGTCCCGCAAAAGATGCAGAGGGTAAATCTTCAGCTGTAGCGCTCGAACGGACTGCAACCATTAAATCGGATTGGCTGCGCAGTTCTTTAGAAAAACTAGCGTATGCCCTTTTTACGTCTTCCTGCACCTCGTTAGGCATAGGAGACTCTTCAATCCAGGCAGAAATGCATTGACTAGCCTCAGTTATAGCAGCAATATCATTCTCAGCAATGTTTTCCAGTTTAGCTTTTATCAGCTCTTTCAGATTTGCAGCTTCCAGGTGCTTTCGATAAGCTGCTACTGTGATTACGAATCCGGGAGGAACGGGAAGCCCTGCTTGGATTATCACCCCTAGATTTGCACCCTTGCCACCTGCAACTGATAAAGATTCTTTATTTAGTCCCTTTAAATCATTTGTATATCTTGTCATATCACTCACTCCTTTTTTATGCTTTTTGAGCTTTTATTATTTTTTGATCTTTCATAAACGCGACCGCGATAATGGATAAGAGTATTGTAATTAGGGTTAGCATCATCGCGTAATTCAAGGCTGCATTATAAGCCTGCTGCTGCAAAATACCACTTGCTTGCTCAAGCAAGCGGTGGTTTTGGATTTGTGTTGTTAAAACGGTTATACATAGTGCCTGATTGATCTGTTTTATGGTATTTTGCAGTGCTGAGGCTCTGCTTACGAGATGACTGGGAACAGCGTATATCCCGGCAGTTCCAACCGGCTGCATACAAAATCCCATCCCAAGTCCCCTTAATGTGGATAGCAATAAAATGGTTTGAACAGAAGTATTCAGATCTAGAATACTTAGTTGATAAGTGGTAACTGCGACAATGAAAAGACCAGGTACTGTCAGTTTTCTGAGTCCAACCTTGACTAGTAATCTGCCGCTTATGGCTGATGTAACCCCAGCGGCTATTGCGGAAGGAAAAAGTAATAACCCTGTGTCTAGTGCACTAAACCCTCTTACTTCCTGCAAGTACAAAGGAAGGATAAGCACGCCTCCCATAAAGGCAAGTCCGTGTAAAGTCTGAACGATCTGGCTCACTGTATAGTTGTAGATTTTAAAAACGCGTAAATCAAGCAAGGGCTCTTTGACGGTTAGTTCATTTACAATGAAAACCACTGTACTGATGATTCCAACAGCAAGCAGTATCAAGTTTGTTGTATTATCCCAGTCTATCGAGGCGCCTTCGCTAAGAACATAGAGTAAGCTCACAATACCGATCACGGAAGAAATAAATCCGACGATGTCAAAACGCTTGAATGGCTTGGTCGGAGAATTTTCCAATGAATAGCTTGCTATTGCTATGCCTAAGATGCCAAGAGGAACGTTTACAAGAAACATCATTCCCCAATCCATGTTTGCAATAATATATCCACCGATAGTTGGCCCCAGAGCCGGACCAAACATTCCTACAATTCCCCAGTATCCCATTGCTGCCCCCCGTTCTTCATGGGGGAAGACAGTAAAGATAATAGTGACTGCAACCGGCATAATCATACCGCCACCGATTGCCTGAATGATTCTGAACATGACCAACGAACTATTACTCCATGATAATCCGCACAACATCGACCCCAATGTAAACATGGATAAAGCGAAAATGAATACTCTTTTCGTTCCAAAAGTGTCGATCAAAAAGCCCGTCAAGGGAATTACTGCTGCTAGTGCTAGGGAATACGCACTTAATACCCACTTTACATTGCTTAGGTCAACATGGAATATATCCATGAGTTTTGGGATTGCTATATTCACAATACTTGTATCCAGCATAGTCATAAAAGTACCTAATATAATGACCGTCAGAGCCAGCCATTTATTATTCTTCATCTTTATCCCCTCCGTATAAATATAAAATTGTTGAATGATAAGAGAATTGCTTAGTCTTCTAAAACATTGACAACTAATAGTTAGAATTCTAACAATAAGACTAAAAAATTAGATGGAAATTGTAAGGTGATTTTTACTCTAGGTTACTGTTAATCTTTGTTAAAAGGCGAAGCAAGGTTTGAATCTCATCATCAGTTAGACATTTGGTAATATCATTTTCAATTTCTTGAAATTTTTTATCGAAGTCTTCAATTAATTCTTTCCCTTTTGGCAAAAGATAAACTTTTTTTTCTCTTTCATTATCCTTAGGAATTCTTCTTTCAATAAACCCTTTTTTTTCAAGGCCTTGAAGCATGCTAGTTATACTGGCGTCTCGTTTCTTAAAAAAATCGGCTAACTCCTTCTGTATAATTCCTTCATTGGAATTAATGTAACCGAGGGTATGCCCTTGTTGAGAATTTAAGCCGAATTNNAGTAGATACGAAAAAGGTTGATTTGCCCAAGAGTTGTTATCTGCCATTTTTCAGTTCCTTTCTAATGTGGATGATAATCCAAAATGAATTGATGAATTTATTCTAACAGTTAGAATTCTAAATGTCAACGCAGCAATTATAAATGGTATAATTTGGTTATCGGAGAATGTACAAGTCGAAATAGATTATTGACTTTTAAACTAATTTAATATAATATTTAGTTGTCAATGACAATTAAATTGAAGGGGAAAACGATGTATATTCTAAATGATGCCATTAGTTTTATTATTAGTAGAACATATTCTAGAATGAAAAATTTATTTCTTAAAAAATTGAGGAAATATGGGATTACTCTTGAGCAATGGGTCTTACTTGCTCAACTTTCGGAAAAAGAGGGAATTTCACCAACTGATTTATCTTTAGTATCACTTAGAGATAAACCATATACAACAAGACTTATTGACAAATTAGCAGAAAATGGTTTTATTTTTAAGGAAGAAAGCAAGGTTGACAAGCGTTCGTCATTAATTTATCTAACAAAACAGGGGGCAGAAATAAAAAAAGAGATTATTCCCGTTGCTGATAAAATTAATGAATGGTTAGTTGAAANNGAGGTTATGAATTATTTAAGGCGTTATTGGCAAGATATTGGTGGTGTTGTGGGGGTGGGAGTATGTCTTGTTTTGTTTTATCAACATCAATACATGCGAGAACTCCAAGTGATTTTATGGCTGAGTTTTGTTGCAATTCTTTTTCATCAGTTTGAGGAGTATCGCTGGCCAGGCTACTTCCCCGGTGTTTTTAATATCGTTATCTTCAAAAGCGCAAATCCTGATAAGTATCCTTTAAACAGCCATTC
>DKIT01000142.1 GCA_002454415.1 Sphingobacterium sp. UBA6711 | reverse complement strand
TGTGGAGCGCTATGGTGAAGATAATACAGACAGTCTGCACCTGGGTAAGATAAAGGTTTGATCAGTACATAAAAAAAGCCAGTTTTCGTAGAAAACTGGCTTTCATTTCTTTTAAGAAAATACTTATGAAGCACTTTTCTCAGTAGCATTCGCAGCTTTTGAAGCATCTAAAGCAATTGCTGATTTATCGAAACGGATTCTTACACCTGAACCTACATCCACTAAGAAAGTAGTGTCCGATACTTCGACAATGCGTCCGTGAATACCAGCTGTTGTAACAATCTTAGAGTTTACACCAAGTTCTTCAATATATTTTTTGTGATCTTTTTGTTTCTTCATCTGTGGTCTGATCATGAAGAAATAAAATACCACGATAATCAAAACCATTGGTAAAAAACTCATCATATTGCCACCCGCTGCTTGTAATAATACTGTGTTCATCTTCTTTTATATCGTTTAATAATTTGTTATTTTGCTAATACTTCACCTTTTAACTGTACCGTTGTCAAGCCATTGGATGCATTGGACTGGATCGTGATAATCTTTTGCTGCTTACCAACTTGGCCCTCACTGTTGAAAGTAACATGTACTTCCGATGTTGCTCCCGGCAAAACTGGACTTTTTGAAAATTCAGGTTGCGTACAGCCGCATGAAGCAGTGACCTTCGATAATATAACAGGTGCATCGCCCGTATTTTTAAGCACGAAAGTATGTTTTACCTGTGCCCCCTCCTTNACCTGACCACAATCAAATGCAGACTCTTCGAACTCCACTTTCCCCAATTGTGCTGCAGCCTTGGAAAGGCTATCTACAGCTGCTGTATCCGTACCAGTCTTAGTTCCTTCTTGTTTTTCCTTTTGTGCATTTCCACAAGAAAAGAAAAGTACTGCCGATAACGCTAAAACCGAATATTTCCCGATGTTTTTCATTCGTATAAATTATTTATAAGAGTTTGATATTTAATCTCTTAAACCACGACCCGCTTTCTGAATTCTTCCTTGTTGATTCAGGTCGTTTAAAATTTTGTCCAAGATACCATTGATAAATGTATTACTTTTCAATGTACTAAATACCTTAGAAATTTCAATATACTCATTTATTGTCACTTTCACAGGAATTGATGGAAAATTAACCAATTCGCATATAGCCATACGCATCAATAAGGTATCCATCAGCGCGATACGATCTGATTCCCAATTTTTAGTCTTTTCAGAAATAAGTTTTTGGTACTCATTTGTATTTCGGATCGTTTTTCCTAACAATGCGATAACGTAATCACTATCATCGTTCCAATTTTGTGTAATCTCCGCAAGTTTATTTTTCCGGGGATCTTCCGAACTAAAGTTTTTAAAGGTTTTTGCAATCAAGGCTTGCAATACTTCTTTATCCACAGGCCAGTTAATAAACCTTTCCTCAAAAACCTGCTCAATAACTGGTGATTTCAAGATGATCTTTTTAAAGATATGTTTAATAATATCTTTTTCCGTACCAATCGAACGATCTTCTTGTTGCAAATATTCCAAATAAGCTTCGGAATCTTTTAATTGCAAAAATACTGTACGCACGATTTCTGGGTCAAAGCTCCATGAAATCTTATATTTTTTGACTCCTTCGGCATATTGCGGATTTTGTCTTAATGACTCAATAAAAGTGTTTGTACTTAACTTGGTCGTTAGAGATAAGTCTTTTTCAGTTGGCAAAAACTTGTTGGCTCTGCCTTCCGCATCGATCAACACATAGTCGGATACTTCATCCAACAGATTCAGTGTCCAGATATACATCTCGTAGACTTCATCCACATTTTTTAATAGTGCCTTTTCAAATGTTTTGATGTCTTTGTCTTCTGTAAGACTGTACGCATAAAGCGTTTGCACTACTTTTACCCTCAGGTGTCTCCTGTTTAACATAGTAATTTTAAAGAACGATTTTTTATAAACTAATAAATAAGAACGAATTTGGGAAGAACCCTATCTTTTGATTTTTTTAATATCATGGATACGCTTCTCCGCAATGCGATTGGCCGCTTCAAAANNGTCAACACGTCTCTAGTCGCATTATAGATATTTTTGATCACAAACTCGGTATGATCCACACCGTAATTCTGAATCTCCGAGTAACAACCGATCAATGCTCCGGCATTTATTAAATAATCTGGGGCATATAATATTCCTCTTTCATGAAGAATAGCACTTGTCAAAACCTCATCTTTTAACTGATTATTGGCCGATCCAGCTATAATTTTACATTGCATTTTTTGTGCTGACTCAGGATTTACAGTACCGCCTAAAGCGCAAGGAGAATAGACATCAAAATCATGATCAAATACATCTGCATAAGGTATTGGCTCTGCTTTATATTTAGCGGCTATCTTCAACATTTTCTCCTCGGTAATGTCACTGACATAAACACGTGCATTCTCTTCACGCAACATGGCGATTAAGCGCTCGCCAACGCTGCCTACGCCATGAACAATGACTTTTTTACCCGCAACACTTTCTGATCCGTAAAGCTCTTTCAAACAAGCTTTGATTCCAAAATAAACACCTTGAGCAGCGAAGATCGAAGGATCTCCCACGCCACTACCGTGAATTGCTTTTGGTAAACCTGCAACATGGTCAGTCTCTGTATAGATATGTTCCAAATCACGTTGTGTGGTACCAACATCCAAAGAAGCAATGAAATTACCATTCAATCCTTCAATAAACTGGCCCAAGCGACGCAATAAAACCTCTGATTTGTCCAAGCGGCTATTACCGATAATAACGGCACTTCCGCCACCTAAATTCAATCCAGTGATGGCAGACTTATAAGTAATCGCCTTGGATAGACGTAAAGCATCCTCAATAGCTTCTTCTGTACTTTCGTATGGTAACATACGAACCCCTCCTATCGCTGGCCCTAAGGTTGTATCATGGATCGCAACGATAGCTTTTAAGCCCACCAATTCGTCATTACAGAAAAATAAGTTTTGATGGCCAGACCGGCTCATCAATTCAAAAATAGAATTTTGAGATGTTGACATAGAATGTACTACTCTAATTTGTTTTAAATTTTTAAGGTACTTGATGCAAAAGTAGGAAAATTATTCGTTGTCCATATCAACTTTTTTTATCCAAGACTTAACATTTGATTTCCGAATGACAGTAAATTCACTCCAATCCTAGCGCATTTTGATGAATTAGTCCTACTTTTGTATCCATAATATGAAGGATCTCGCCTACTTAAATAAGTACTTTTATAAATACCGCTGGAAACTTGTTCCGGGGGTTATTTTTGTTATCATTTCCAATTACTTTGGCGTATTACCGGCGAAGGTTATACGCGAAGCATTTGACTTGGTACAGGAAAACATCTATCTATATCGTCTTTTTGATGGTTTCGAAAGACAGGATCTCATCTATCAAGTGTTTGGCACCAGCCTACTATTCTTTGGTTTTGTCGTGCTCCTACTTTCTCTACTACGTGGGATTTTCCTATTCTTTATGCGGCAAACGATCATTTTGACCTCCCGTTACATCGAATATGACCTGAAGAACGAGATTTACAATCATTATCAAGAACTAAACTTCGGCTTCTTCCGTAAAAATAACACGGGCGACCTGATGAGCCGTGCCACCGAAGATGTCAATCAGGTGCGGAACTATTTGGGTCCCGCCATCATGTATGCGATCAATACCGTCGTATTGTCCATTATGGTCATCTATGCCATGTACAGTGTGAACGGAAGATTGGCTACCTATGCATTGGCCCCTATACCGATCCTGTCCATCATCATTTTATTTGTTAATAAAATTATCAATAAGCGTAGCTTAAAAATACAGAAGCAATTGGCAAATCTCTCTTCTTTTGTACAGGAAACTTTTGCAGGTATNNTACGAGAGAACACAACAAAATGGACGAATTTGAAAAGGAGAGCACCATATACCGTAATACGGCTCTTGACCTCGTCAAGGTACAGGCTGTTTTCTTCCCGCTTATTCTCTTGCTTATCGGACTAAGTACAGTGATCACTATTTATATAGGCGGAATTGAAGTGGCAAAAGGTACTGTTACAGCAGGAAATATCGCCGAATTTATCATCTATGTCAATCAGCTATCTTTCCCTGCCATGTCCCTCGCTTGGGTAACTTCATTGGTACAACGTGCCGCAGCTTCTCAAAAACGAATCAACGAATTTTTGGAGACCGAGTCACCGATCATAAATGGTAGTATTGACAAAGAGATCGCCGGCGAAATTACTGTCCAAAACATTTCTTTCACTTACCCTGAAACTGGTATACATGCAATAAAAAATGTATCCTTCCAAATCCCGATTGGAAAAACGCTCGCCNNGTAGAGGAACCATCCATTATGACCGTGTTGGAATCGAAGAACTTAATTTCAAAAGTTTACGTCAACAAATCGGCTTCGTTCCACAGGATGTTTTCTTATTTTCGGATACTATAGCCAATAATATAGGCTTCGGTTTGGATCACTTTACACAGGAACAGGTGGAACAGGCCGCTAAGGATGCCGCTGTGTACGATAATATCATCGCCTTTGAAGATGGATTCGAAACGGCCGGTGGGGAACGTGGTATCACCCTCTCCGGAGGACAAAAACAACGAGTATCGATCGCAAGAGCATTGATAAAAGAACCTAAGGTGCTAATTTTCGATGACTGTCTTTCAGCCGTAGATACTAAAACAGAAGAAACAATACTTCGATCGTTGAGCCGAATCATGAAAGGCAAAACCTGTATTTTCATTGCGCATCGAATATCGACCATAAAAAATGCCGACCATATACTCGTTATGGATCAAGGAGAAATTGTGGAACAGGGTACGCATTTTGAATTGATGGAGAAAAGAGGCGAATATTTTGAATTACACGAAAAACAACTATTAGAAAGCGTAGAGGGATAAGTTAAATATCCCTGAATTCAGCTAAAGGATGCAAGGGATATCTCTCCTAAATTTGCCTTAATTATATAAGTCAAATTTTNNCTAAAGGATCATGGAGAGAACCCCAATTCAAAAAGCTACGTCAAACGACGGAAAAACTGTTGCTATTATTTCTTACCTAACTATCATCGGCCTTATCGCAGCCCTAATGATGAACAATAAGGAAAAGACTGCTCTAGGGCAATTCCATATCCGACAAAGTATAGGCATATCGGTAACTGGACTGGCCTTGGGCCTGTTACGTTTTGTTCCGGGTATTGGTGGATNNATCGTTGGATTACTCCTATTTATTGCTATTGTCCTCGGATTGATGTCAGCATTCTCCGGAGCACAAAAACCACTTCCGTTTATCGGCGAAAAATACCAGGAATGGTTTAATATGATATCATAGGTATGTTCATGACATGGAGTATCCACCCATCAAAGATGCTCCATGTGTTTTTTGCCCTCCTGTGTTTACCTAATCAAAGCCGGCATTTACCTGTCTTTCATATCTGGAATCGCTTGTTCCTCTTTAAAAAATACGGCGAAAAGGACAAGGCAA
>DKIT01000030.1 GCA_002454415.1 Sphingobacterium sp. UBA6711 | reverse complement strand
GCATCTTCGATTTACTCAAGAATTTTTACCGGTGGTGTTTTTTTTAAAATATAGCCGTTGGCACCAGCCTTTATAGCTTCGAGAACATTGACATTGTCATCAAAGACGGTAAGCATGATAATTTTGCCCTTAAACCCTGAATCCCTTAATAGCTTTAATCCGGAGATACCATTTATAAAAGGCATGTCTATATCCATGAGAACGAGATCGGGTACATGCTTTCGGATATCTTCAATAGCATTGGCGCAATGGCCATAAGCAGCCTGTACCAGGTATTTTGGATCACTATTAATCAGGATAGACAACACCTCTCTCAATTGGCTGTTATCTTCGTATATGAGGATCTTTGTCATAATCTATGCTACAATTTTATGAAAAATTTAAAGAAAGACCAATCGCATATTGATGTGAATTGTTTTTTCTCAGATTTTCATGATCAGTGAAATACTGGTTCCTGCGCCCGTGGATGGCGAAATCTTAAGCTCAGCCCCTAAGGCTTCACTTCGTTGATTCATATTGAATAAACCGTTACCGGATTGTTGTTTATTGGGGTCAAAACCTTTGCCATTATCTTTGATAATTAGTTCAATATGCGATGCTCCTGCACCGATATGGATATCTACGAGGGTGGCTTCGGCGTATTTGGAAATATTGTTCAGTGCTTCTTTATAGATCAGAAAGAGATTGCGGCGTTGTTCCATATCTAATTTAATATTCCGTATGCTGTCATCGGCTTTAAAAATATACTGTATTTTCAGTGGATCCAAGATCAAGGCAGCATGTTCGCGCATACGCGCTACAATTTTCTGCAGAAGGTCATTATCCGGTTTGATACTCCAGACAATATCGTCCATTGCCTGCATCATCTGCGAACTGTTTGCTCCGATCCGGTCAAGATAGGACTGGACGACATGATATTCGTCCGAAAGATCTTTTTTTGCTACTTCACTCAGAATATGGATAGAAGTGAGCGTAGATCCAACATCATCATGCAGGTCCCGCGCGACCTTTTCGCGTAGCCGGTGTACTTCCAACAATCTCCTTAACCGATAACGGTGTAAAATGAAAATTNNATAGCGGTGAATAAAAGATGGAAAAATAATTCTGCCAGTTCTCTAGCGTGACACCACCCACTTTGATTAAAGAATCAACAGATAAGTAATTGTCAAAAAGCTTGAAATCGGTAATATGTAGCTTTTTAGGTGCTGCGTTGCTATTGTTAAATTTTGAGGGATCGAAGATAAGGATAACTTTGTCACTGCTGAAAGCGATTTTTCCACTTTCAAGCTTGATGCCTCGCATTGGCAGATTAACGATATTTGAGGTATTGATTAGACCATGCTGCTTATTGAAGGAATGGAATTCTTTTTTGTTGGGGTCAAAACGGCAAATACCAGCAGTTGTGCTCATCCAGAGTAGACCTTCATTATCGGTGACCAAGGCCGTGATCATATTCTGCGGCAATCCATTATTAATATTATATTGCATAATATGACCATTGGAAAGGTTTAAGATATCTAGACCAGAATATCCTGCTATCGCGAGGAACCTATTTCCAATAAATTCAATATCCTGAATTTTTGAAGTGCTAAGACCATGGTTTCCGGATGTGTAGTTTTTTAAAATTTTTCCGGAACCACCATCCAGCTCAAATACCCCCGAGCCACGTGTACCTATCCATACCTTATTACCTTCACCGGGCCGAATGCAGGAAATGGCAGATTTTAAATCGGCGAGTAAGGCAAACCCGCTGTTACTTGTCCTAACTATTTTGCCATTATCTGTCCCAAACCATAGCTGACCACCGTTGTCAATGGTAATATGCCGGATGGATTGTCCTTCAAAAACTTTAGGTACCAAAAACTGGGATTTTTTGGTTTTTGTATTAAAAAGAATCAATCTTCCGTCTTTGCACCCAACCCAAATATTTTCTCGCTTTGAATCGTATTCCATAGCCCAGATGTGCTTAAAATTGCGATCTTGAGGTGGTTCTCCTTTAAATATCAAGCTATTTATCGCAGATTCATGGTTTATATGTAGTGCCGTGTCATATTTAAAAGCAGTCAGTTTTTCCCCCCAGGAACTTACCAAGATACGATCTGAACCGAAAGAAGTTAGGGCGGTGATAGCCGCTTTATGAAATATTGCGGACGTAACGATGTTTCGTACATGATCTCCTATGACGGACATAATGTATAACCCATTGTCTGTCGCTACCCAGAGGTTGTTGTCGCGGTCTTTAAAAACCTGCGAAACTGTAGTAATCTGTATCCCATAATCCATATTTTTTCGATCATAGAATTGGATATTCTCCTTTCTATCTTCGTCAAAAAGGTTGAAGATATCCACACCATAAGTCCATACAGTATGATCATATTCGAAGCAATCATAAAAGTCGTGATAGTTGCTGTCTGTATTCGGCGCAGATGGTATAATCTTCTTACGTTGAAAATTAGCATCGGTAAGATAGATCTGGCCGTTCGCGTGGCGTGTTTTGGTTTGAATATAAAAACGGGATTTGGAATCGATGAAAAAGCGGCTTATGTTTTTAAGTGAATTTAGATTACTATTTGTAAAAAATGATCTTCTTTTCGTGTCAAAATACCCCATCCCTTGTTTTCCTGAAATCCAAAAAATACCTTTTTGGTCATATTGTAGCCAGGTTGGCTCCCAGTTTGATGGAAAATCTATAATACTTTTGCTGGATTCGAACTTATTTGTCGATTCGTTTAATAGCAAAATATCTACTCCATGGAGTATGAGAAAGATGTGCTGTCCTTGTTGGACGAGACGGATCTGATAATTCTGAAAGTCCTTGCTGTATTTGTCTATCGCGATTTCCTGCGTTTTATTCGTGTGGGTATTTAGTAGAAAAAATTTATGTTCCATTCGCACAAGAAGCGATTTAGACTTTTGCGCGATGAGCAATTGGTCAACGGGTAATCCCGGGAGGCCCAAACTCAGTAGCCGACGAAAACGCATACCGTCGTAGCGCTGCAAGCCATTTTTGGTTCCGACCCAAATAAATCCGTCCTCCGTTTGCGTCACGCAGGTTACAAAGTTGGATGCTAAGCCTTCGGTTATACGGCTGAAAGAGATCTCCTTTGCTGTGAGTAGCAGTGGAAATAAGGTTAATACAGCCAGTAGGTATCGGATAAACCTTTTGCTTTTCATTACGGAAGTTATTTTTTTTAAAAATGCAATAAATCTGTGGTTTAATAAAATCTAGGCCCTATGCCGTAACGATTTTGATTGAGGATCACGCCAATATAGGATGTGCTTTCTTTAATATTTCTATAGATTTAAAAAGTAATTAGCTTACAATAACGGTGATTAACCCTGTATGAATTGGACTATTCGGCCCTATGTTTGAGATCTTCAGCTCCCCCGGTTTTTCGGTTTTGTGTGGGTTTTCCATCTCCGAAATTGTAGCTATAAGAGAGCATCATCACCTTTGTATCCCTTTTCGAACTAAAATTCTCCCTGTAATTAGCATAGACCGTCAATCCCTTATAATAGTTGGTCCAGAAGATATCTGTAAAAGAGAGTTTCAACGTACTGTTATTTCGGAATTTTTTCTGGGCACCAATATTTACTGACCAGAGTGGTGAGATATGAGCGAAAGCGTAGACTTCGGCCGACTTATAATTTGCTGCGAGCTCGGCCGAATAATTATTACCTAATTTATAGGTACTCACGGTATTTAAATCAATATTAAAGTTCCCTTTCTTATTGATTTGTGTTTCGGATATATTCCCTGTATAGGAGCCATAATAAAAGTTGAGATTTGTATTCAGATCCCACCAGGTTAACACTTTAAAAGGAGCAACGAGGTATAGTCCATAGTATGACGCTGATCTGAGGTTCACGTCTGTCTGCACCGAAATGTTCTCCCCATCTTCGATGATCGGTTTTACGACCGATGTGATATTATTTGTGGT
>DKIT01000042.1 GCA_002454415.1 Sphingobacterium sp. UBA6711 | reverse complement strand
GCTCCAATCAATTGATTGGAGCTTTTTATTATTGCCGGCCTCGACAGATCTATTTCGCGTAAGACACGGACCTAGTCTCGCGGATTACAGTCACTTTAATTTGTCCCGGATAAGTCATTTCTGTTTGGATACGGTTGGAAATATCTGCGGCCAAAATTTCTGACTGTGCATCAGATACCTTCTCGCTTTCCACGATAACACGTAGCTCACGGCCAGCCTGAATAGCGAAGGTCTTTTCGACACCTGGATAAGATAATGCCAAATCTTCCAATTCTTTCAAACGTTTGATGTAGCTTTCTACGACCTCACGGCGTGCGCCAGGACGTGCGCCAGAAATAGCATCACAAGCCTGAACCACAGGAGATATCAAAGCCGTCATTTCGATCTCATCGTGGTGAGCACCAATTGCGTTACATACGTCGGGATGTTCCTTGTATTTCTCCGCTAGCTGCATTCCTAAAATGGCATGTGGCAATTCTGGATTATCAACAGGCACTTTACCGATATCGTGTAACAATCCAGCACGTTTTGCGTGTTTAACGTTCAAGCCAAGCTCTGCGGCCATCGTTGCAGCAAAATTGGCAACCTCGCGCGAGTGTTGCAAAAGATTCTGTCCATAAGAAGAACGGTAACGCATACGCCCCACCATACGAATTAATTCAGGATGTAATCCATGAATTCCTAAGTCAATCGCGGTTCGTTCACCAATTTCAACGATCTCATCTTCAATCTGCGTACGTGTCTTCGCTACAACTTCTTCAATACGTGCAGGGTGAATACGTCCGTCAGTCACCAAACGGTGTAAAGCTAAACGTGCGATTTCCCGGCGCACAGGATCAAAACCAGATAGGATAATAGCTTCCGGCGTATCGTCTACGATGATCTCTACACCAGTAGCAGCTTCCAGCGCGCGAATATTACGTCCCTCACGACCGATGATACGACCTTTGATTTCGTCATTTTCGATATTGAAAATAGAAACTGTATTTTCAATTGCCGACTCTGTAGCAGTACGCTGAATCGTTTGGATAACGACTTTCTTCGCTTCTTTGGTTGCCGTTAATTTTGCTTCATCCACGATATCTTTGATCTGAATCATAGCTTGGGAGCGTGCTTCCTCGCGCAATGAATCCACCAATTGATTTTTTGCCTCATCCGCGGTAACGCCGGCAATGCTTTCCAATTGTTTTATCTGTTGTAATTTTAACGTTTCAACTTCTTCGGATTTCTTTTCATTCAGTTCAACCAACTTATCCAGTTGCTTCTTCTTGGTGTCAACCTCCTGCTTATCGCGATTGATGTTTTCTAGTTTTTGGTTAATTGATTGCTCTTTTTGTCTCAACGTATTTTCCTTTTGGTTGATGGTATTGTTACGTTGATTGACTTCCTTTTCGTGTTCGGATTTTAATCGAAGGAACTTCTCTTTAGCCTCTAACAGACGTTTCTTTTTAATGTGTTCCCCTTCTTGCTCTGCATCTTTCAGTATGCTAANNCTTTGGCTTCCTGTTCTTGTTTTTTAAATAATAGAACCAATAGATAACGACCTATAGCAACACCAACAATCAGAGAAATTATGATATAAATTGCGATGTCCATGAATGTATAAATGTATTATATATGTTTGTTTTTATTAATTACTAAATTTCAATAGCATAAATAGCTCCCTGATGTTCTGAACCCAATGCTGGTTTATTGATTACGGTTCACTGTCCACTGAAGAAATCACTTCAGGTATAAAAGAGATTCGAATCGTCTGAGATTGAAATCCTATGCGAAACAGTGAAGAACGCAGTGGTTTCATAACAAAAAAAAACCGCAATTAAATTAAACAGGTCTCATGTATTATTAAACTTCGTGATTACATAATTAGGCTTAGATTATGACCCAGATGGCTTTCGCAAAATGGCCTATATCTTTTTGCGCCTGTAATATTGAAGCGTTAAGTTTAAAATAGTGACAACCCGAATTTAATTGCGGCAAATTCGTCGTTTAAGCTCTAAATATAAAGAACGTAAATTTATTTTTTAAAGAAATCCGTCAACAACTGATCAAGCTCCTGTACTGAATTTTCCAAGCCCACTTCGTGATTTTGGGACTGTCGCTCTGCATTGAGCATACGTGTCGCAAATTGTAATACACACATGGACAACAAATCCTGCTTATCTCTCACAGTATAGTTTTCCTGCAATTCCTTTACTTTTTCATTTATCAATTTCGCAGCATGTCGAATTACTTCTTCTTCCGCGCTTTGTACCCTCAGGGGATAGACGCGATCTGCGATATTTATTTTTATGGAAATCTCTCCCATTTCTTTGAGCTTTTTAACGTTGTATTAGTTTGAATCTGACAACACACATTCCAACTATTTCAACAAACTAATACACTTGTCTATTTCCCGCACAAAATCGTTAATTTTTTGTTTTGTGTCAAGTATTTTTTCATTAATTGCTTCCTTATCCGCTTCAGAATCTAACGTACGGGCAACTGCCAACGCTTTGACCTTCTCTTCCAACTGCTTGCTTTTATCGTTGCTCGCATCGAAAGCCACTTTTAAGGATTGTACCTCTAATTTAAGCAAATCATTTTCTTCTTGCAAGACTTCGCACAATTGAATTAAATTTTTCGTTTTCTCAACGATCAGATTCATTTGTGAAGACAATGTTGCCATATTATAAATTGAATATTACCAATTAATGTTGTATCTCTCGTTAACCACGCACTTCCGCGCCTAGTTCCTTCTCAAAATTAACAATTAATTTTTGAACTATCGCATCAATTTGCTTATCAGTAAGTGTTTTTTCTTCATCTTGCAATATAAAGCTCAGAGCATAAGACTTTTTCCCTTCAGGAATTTTATCACCTTTATACACATCAAACACATTTATCTCCTTCAAAAGCTTACGTTCGGTCTTTTGCGCTGTAAATTGCAACTTATCAAAGCTTACATTTTCATCAATTAAAAGCGACAAATCTCTTCTTACAGCAGGGAATTTGGACACTTCTTTATATTGGATGCTATTTTTACGAATGATTTTCATCAAAACATCCCAATCGAAGTCCGCAAAGAAAACCTGACCTTCTACATCTGCTTTCTTCAGATCAGCATTGGCAACGGCTCCAAAAGAAACCAGACATTTCTGGCCTTTCAAATAGGCTAAACCATAAGCAAAATGCGGACTCGTGGCATCCTGGATTTGGATTCCATCGATTTTCAAACGCCTAACAATGGTATCTACCGCCGCTTTGAGGTTGTAGAAATTAACCCCATCTTTCTTACTGTTCCACTGCTCAGCTTCGTTTTTGCCAGTCATCGCAAAAACAAGATGCTGCGTTTCTTTATACCCCTCACCATCCACAGCATAGGTCTTACCAAATTCAAAGAACTTCAAGTCAAAATTTCTTCTTTTTTGGTTATATTCAATCGCATTCAAGACGGAAAAAACCATATTTTGACGCATCGTATCCAAATCGGAGCTTAAGGGATTAAACAACTTAACGGCTGTTTCGGGCTCATCAGCATAATCCAGTTTTGTTAGTGAGTTGGATAGGATTTCACGAAATCCATTTGCAATAAGCAGATCAGCCAATTGATTTAAGACAACTTCCTTATCTGGCTTTTCCACCGTATTTAAAGAGGCTCTAATTTGTGATTTCAACTCGATATTGTTGTAACCATAAATCCGCAATACCTCTTCTACCACATCCACTTCACGTGTGACATCTACGCGATAAGCGGGTACCAAAACATCAAGTCCCGCTTCGGTTTCAGCAGCAACTTCAATACCCAAGGCTACGATAATCGATTTGATTTCATCATTTGGAATAGCCTGCCCAATGAGACGAACCACATTGGCATANNTCATCTTTTAAAGTCGATGAAATCGTTCCACCAGCGATTTCCTGAATCAATAATGCCGCACGTTTTAGCGCTTCAACCGTGATATTAGGATCAGTACCACGTTCGAAACGGAAAGATGCATCCGTTTTTAGTCCATGTCTTTTGGAGGTTTTACGAACCGAAACAGCATTGAAATAAGCCGATTCCAAAAATACATTTGTTGTTTCTGCAGAAACACCGGAAAATGCACCACCAAAAACACCAGCAATACACATCGGTTTCTCCGCATCCGCGATGACAAGATCCTCTGCTGACAAGGTACGTTCAACACCATCTAACGTGATAAATTTTTCGCCTTCGCCAGCTAAGCGAACAACGACTTTATTGCCGGCAATTTTATCGGCGTCAAAAGCATGAAGCGGCTGTCCCAAATCATGCAAAATGTAATTCGTAACGTCTACGATATTATTGATCGGACGAACGCCGATCACATTTAATTTTTCTTTTAACCAGTCTGGAGATTTACCAACCTGAACGCCACTGATATTGATACCGCTGTAACGTGGGCTCGCCTGCGCATTGTCGACAACCACCGCTGTTCCTTCTGCAGCACCTGCCTTGAATGCCGAAACATCTGCTTTCCGCAGTTGTGTGCGAGAATGTGCCGCAATATCTCTTGCAACGCCTAAATGGGAAGCTGCATCCGCACGATTAGGGGTTAAACCGATCTCGTAACGGTAATCATCCTGAATATTATAATGATCTTTAACCAGTGTACCTACCGCAACATCGGCCGGCAACTCAACAATGCCGGCATGTGAAGTACCCAAACCAATTTCGTCTTCGCCACATAACATACCTTCGGAAACCTCGCCACGGATTTTAGATTTTGTGATTTTAAAAGGCTCCCCTGTCATCGGATGACAAGTCGTACCAACAGTGGCCACAATGACCTTTAAACCTGTACGGCAATTTGGTGCGCCACATACGATATGTAAGAGCTCCGGACCGCCTACATCAACGGTAGTTACTCTCAATTTATCTGCATTCGGGTGTTGTTCACAAGTTTTCACCTCACCGACAACCAAGCCATCTAATCCCCCTGGGATACTCTGTACAACGTCCAAAGCCTCTACTTCCAATCCTGTATTTGTCAGAATCAAAGAGAGTTCTTCTGGCGTCGAATCTATATTAACGTGTTGTTTTAACCAATTATATGAAATATTCATCTCGAATTTGATTTGATGCACAAACTTAGATAAATTTGCTTTTCTATGCAATTATAATTGCGTTCTATCTCAATTTATAGCTTTGGATACTCTCTGATAAAAAAGATAGCGCTAAACCTTCGCTAATCGAAGCGTTGTGTGAGTTGCCATTACTGGGCGTATGACTGCACCGGTATAATAACCCTTCCCAAGATTTGTTCCTATTTATTCATAAGCAAACACGATTTTACTCATTTTTAACGCGCTCGGACTGGTCTTTTTTTTAATCAAAATTCAATCATTTCCATAAAAATAATATGTAACTTTGTGCTTTAAATTTGAAGAACGTTCAAAACAAACACTTATAATGATTCATTTCTTTGAGAACCCATCGAACACTGTATATGGTGTTCAAAGCGTAAACTCTTTATCACAAGAAGACATTACTAAACTCAACTGGCTATTCGGCAACGCCAAAAAACTNNGCAAAATATGGGCATCCAGGGAATTGTTCGCATCGAAGAATTTCAACCGGTACCAGCAGATTTCAATGACTTCGATCCAATGATTTCGCAAAAGTTCAGTATGTTGACACAGGACATGTATACTGTCAACATCACACCTGAACCGATATTGGAAATCGAAGACATCGATGCTTACAATAAATCTGAAGGGCTGGCGCTAAATCCAGAAGAAGTCGACTATCTCAATAACCTATCGACCAAATTGGGCCGCCGGTTGACAGACTCTGAAGTGTTTGCTTTTTCGCAGGCGAATTCTGAACACTGTAGACACAAAATTTTCAATGGTACCTTTATCATTGATGGCGAAGAACAACCTACTTCCCTATTTAAATTAATCAAAAAGACATCTGAAACCAATCCCAACGAGATTA